>PLXW01000109.1 GCA_003151595.1 Myxococcales bacterium | reverse complement strand
ACCGGCTCATTCGACCGTGGACGCGACGGTTCGAGTTCACCTACCTCCACGGCATCGCGTGGAGGCACGTGGCGACGGCACGGAAGTTCGCGGACGTGTGGCCCGTGATCGCGGGGATGTGCCGCGGCGTTGACTTCGTGGCAGCGCACAACGCGCCCTTCGACGAGGGCGTGTTGCGCGCATGCTGCGCGCGGTCGGGGATCACGCCGGTCGGGTTGCGGTTCGAGTGCACCGTGCAGATGGCGCGGCGAGCGCTCGGGATCTACCCGACGGGGCTCGCGGTGGTGGCGAAGCGGCTGGGGCTGACGCTCGAGCATCACGACGCCGCGTCGGATGCGGCGGCGTGCGCGGCGATCGTGTTGCGGGCGAACGGAAGAGCATCCCATGCCGAGGAACGCTGCTGATGGGGCGCCACAGGGCCTCGGGCAAGAAACTCCGGCATCGGGACCTCTGTGTAGGCCAGCGACCGCCCGCGCCGCAGGCACAATGCTTGCGCGCGACGACCAACGCGGCCGTGGGGGTCCGCGAGCCTACAGAATTCGCGGGATCTACGCGGAGCAGGCCGGGCCCCCGCCCCGTTGGAAGAACGCGGCGCTCCTCACTTCCCGTTCGCGCGCCCAGGCGTCGCGCTCATCTCGCGGCGGTGCTGTGCCGAAGCGACGCGTCTGATGCGCGCCAGTGATCCTACCGGATGGAGTTACCATCGCGCGCTGTGCCTTTTGCCCCGCAATCCCGTCGAAACGATCCTTCACCTCGTGTCACCCGCAACGTGACGGGCGGGAGCCTCGCCGAATGCTGACGCTCGAAGCGCTCCAGGTCGACACGCACGTCAACGGTATCGAGCCCGTCGGGCCGGTGAAGGTGCTCCACGTGAAGAAGGCCGGCGACGACGCCGCCGACGTCACCTACGAGCTCCTCAACGGCCAGATCCTGAAGAAGACGCTGTTTCGTGCGGACGAGTCGAAGCTCTCGTTGGCCAGCGAGACCCGCACGTGGGCCTTCGACGCCAAGCCCGAGTCCTTCAAGCTGGCGGCTGAGGCGACGCGGATCAAGCTCGCCTACCTGTTCGACCCGATGATGGCGGTGCACACGTCGGACGTGATGCCGCTGCCGCACCAGATCTCGGCGGTGTACGAGGCGATGCTTCCGCGGCAACCGCTGCGGTTCGTCCTGGCCGACGACCCCGGCGCCGGCAAGACGATCATGGCCGGGCTCCTCATTCGGGAGCTCGTGCTCCGGGGGGATGTCGAGCGGTGCCTCATCATCTCCCCGGGGAGCCTCGTCGAGCAGTGGCAGACGGAGCTCTCGGAGAAGTTCGGGTTGAGGTTCGACATCCTGACGAACGCCCTCGTCGAGTCGACGGCCACGGGGAACGCGTTCGTGGAGCACCCCCGGCTCATCGCCAAGCTCGACCAGCTCTCCCGCAAGGAGGAGTGGCACGAGAAGCTCAAGGCCGAGTCGGCCCGGTGGGATCTCGTCATCGTCGACGAGGCCCACAAGATGTCGGCCCACTACAAGCTCGGGAACGACCAGGAGTTCACGAAGCGGTACCGGCTCGGTCAGCTCATCGGCTCCCCGGAGCGGACCCGCAACTTCCTGATGATGACGGCGACGCCGCACAACGGGAAGGAGGAGGACTTCCAGGCGTGGCTGGCGCTGGTCGACCCCGACCGCTTCTATGGCAAGGCGCGCAAGAAGGCGGAGCCCAAGGACGTGAGCGACATCATGCGCCGCATGGTGAAGGAGGACCTGATCACGTTCGAGGGCGCTCGGCTCTTCCCGGAGCGGCGGGCCGAGACGATCATGTACAAGCTCTCGCCGGCCGAGAAGGACCTGTACGAGAAGGTCACCGACTACGTCCGCAACGAGATGGGGCGGGCCGATGCCCTCGAGGGGAAGAAGAAGGGGATGGTGGGCTTCGCCCTCACGATCCTTCAGCGACGTTTGGCGTCCTCGCCCTTCGCCATCGCCCAGTCCCTTCGACGGCGCCGGGAGAAGCTCGAAGACCGACTTGAGAAGTTGAAGAACCCGGCGGCCACCAAGAAGGCGTCGGACTGGGAGGAGTACAACCTCAGCCCCGACGTCGACGACGAGATGACCGCGGAGGAGCTCGAGGAGATCGAGAACGAGCTCGTCGACGAGGCCACCGCCGCCAGGACCATCCCCGAGCTCCAGGGCGAGATCGAGCTCCTGAAAGGGCTCGAGCGCGACGCTCAGGACGTCTTGAAGAGTGGCGTCGACAGGAAGTGGGACGAGCTCTCCAAGATCCTCCAGTCGGACGCCCCCGAGATGTTCCTGCCCGGCGGGCGGCGGCGGAAGATGATCATCTTCACCGAGCACAAGGACACGCTCAATTACTTGACGAAGAAGATCACGGGGGTGCTCGGCAACCCCATCAACGTGATCGAGATGCACGGCGGGACCCGGCGCGAGGACCGGCTCCGTGCCCAGGAGGAGTTCCGGCAGAACCCCGACGTCATCATCCTCGTGGCCACCGATGCGGCGGGAGAGGGCGTGAACCTTCAGGTCGCGAACCTGATGGTGAACTACGACCTGCCGTGGAACCCGAACCGCATCGAGCAGCGCTTCGGTCGGATCCACCGCATCGGCCAGACCGAGGTCTGCCACCTCTGGAACATGGTGGCTGTCGAGACCCGCGAGGGCGAGGTCTTCCAGCGGCTGTTCCTCAAGCTGGAAGAGGAACGGAAGGCGCTCGGAGGGAAGGTCTTCGACATCCTCGGGGAGTCCTTCTTCGACGAGCCGCTCAAGGACCTGCTCATCCGGGCGATCCGCTACGGGGACCGGGAGGAGGTCCGGGCAAAGCTCTTCGAGAAGATCGAGGGGGCGCTCGACCGCAAGCACCTGCAGGGCATCATCGACCGCAACGCGCTCACCGCCGACGTGTTCGACCAGTCCCGCCTCTACGCCGTGAAGGAGGCGATGGAGAAGGCCGAGGCGAAGAAGCTCCAGCCGTTCTACCTGCGCCGCTTCGTCATGGACTCGCTCACCAAGTTCGGCGGGGAGCTCAAGGAGCGGGAGGCGGGGCGCTATGAGATCAAGCACGTGCCCGCCGTCGTGCGGAAGAAGCACTCCGTCGAGGGGGGCCGGCGGCCGGTGCTGGAGCGCTACGAGCGGGTGACGTTCGACCGAGGGTCGATCCGTATCCTCAACAAGCCAGCCGCGGATCTCGTGCATCCGGCTCACCCCCTCATGTCGGCGCTGATCGACATGGTTCTGGAGACCGAACAGACGTCTCTTCACGCCGGTACGGTACTCGTGGACCCGACGGACCCGAGCACGACGCCGAGGTTGATGTTCATGCTCGACCACGGCATCCGGGAGGGGACGGCCATGACCCGGCTCGTGTCTCGCAAGATGCAATTCGTCGAGATCGACGCCGAGGGGCGTGCACGGCATGCGGGCTCCGCCCCCTACCTGAGCTACGACGCCCTCTGGCCCGAGTACCGCTCGGTCGCTGAGAAGGTCCTCGCCCAGCCCTGGCTCAAGCAGGATCTGTCCACGCTCGCTCTCACGTGGGCCAGCGGCCACCTGGTAAAGGAGCACTACGACGAGGTCACCGTCCGCAGGACGGCCATGGTGAAGAAGACCCTGGAGGCCGTCCACGAGCGCCTGACGCGGGAGATCAACCACTGGTCGAAGCGAGCCAACGAGCTCGCCGCCGAGGTGAAGGCCGGCAAGCAGCCCAAGCTGCAGCCGGACAACGCGAGGAAGCGCGTCGAGGACCTGAAGGCCCGGCTCGATTCACGAACCCGCGAGCTCGAGGGGCAGCTCCAGCTCTCCAGCAACCCGCCCACGATCGCCGGCTGCGCCCTCATCATCCCTCAGGGGATGTTCGACGAGGCCCAGGGCAAGGCTCCCGCCTTCGAGGCCGACGCCGAGGCCCGGCGGAGGGTAGAGCTCATCGCCATGAACGCCGTGATGGCCGCGGAGCGCAAGCTCGGCAACGCCGTCAAGGACGTGAGCGCCGAGAAGTGCGGCTGGGACATCACGGCCATCACCCCGAAGGGGGCGAGCCGGCACATCGAGGTGAAGGGTCGGTACTTCGAGGCCGAGACCCTCGTGGTTACGGCGAACGAGGTCCTAGAGGCGCTCAATCAGGAGAAGAAGTTCTTCCTCGCCATCGTTCTCGTCGACGGTGAGAAGGTCGACGGTCCGCATTACATCCGAGAGCCGTTCAACAAGGAGCTCGAGGGGAGCGTGGTCAGCGTGAACCATTCGATCAAGGACCTGATGAAGCGGGCCAAACCTGCCCACCTAGCGTAACCCACCCAATGTCCATACCGCCCATTGTCGCACCCAAGAAACTCATCGAGGTCGCGCTTCCGCTCGACGACATCAACAGGGCGGCTGCCCGCGAGAAATCGATCCGCCACGGACATCCTTCGACGCTCCACCTTTGGTGGGCTCGCCGCCCGCTCGCGGCAGCAAGAGCCGTTCTCTTTGCTCAGCTCGTGAACGACCCCTCGTGGAAGTACACCGAGGAAGAGCTAGCGAAGAACCAGATCAAAGGCGCAATCACGAAGAAGCGCAACGAGCTCTTCAAGCTGCTCTCCCAACTCGTGCAATGGGAGAACACGACGAACGAAGAGATTTTGGAACGTGCACGGAAGGAGATCCGTGCCTCGTGGAAGGAGACCTGCGAGGCGAACAAGAACCACCCGGATGCGAAGACATTGTTCGATCCGAACAGACTCCCGGCGTTCCACGACCCGTTCGCGGGAGGTGGGGCGATCCCGCTTGAAGCGCAGCGACTCGGGCTCGAGTCGTACGCGAGCGACCTCAATCCTGTCGCAGTCTTGATCAACAAAGCGCTGATCGAGATTCCGCCAAGATTTGCCGGGAGGCCGCCGATTGGGCCGGTGCCCAAGGAGGAGAGCCAGACGAGCGCCCAGGCGGCGGAGGATTGGTCGGGAGCAAGAGGGCTCGCGGAGGATGTGCGTCGGTACGGCACGTGGATGCGCGACGAGGCGGAGAAGCGTGTCGGTCACCTCTACCCAAAAATCAAGATTACGGGAGAAATTGCGAGGGGAAGGCCGGACCTGAAGGCTCTCGTGGGCGAAACATTGCCAGTGATTGCATGGTTATGGGCCAGGACTGTGAAGAGCCCAAATCCGGCATTCGCAAGTATCGACGTACCACTCGCCTCGACGTTCTTGCTCTATACGAAGGCGGGGCATGAGGTATGGCTCGATCCCCACGTAACCAAGAGCTGTTACGACTTCACAATTCGCTGCGGCACGCCTCCGGTAGCGGCAGAAAACGGGACAAAGCTCGCCCGTGGAGCCAATTTCCGGTGCCTGATGTCGGGAGCGGCAATTGCGCCCGACTATGTGAAGAGCGAGGCGCGTGCCGGGCGACTAGGGACTCGGATGCTAGCGATGGTTGTTGGCGCCGAAAGTGGCCGAGTCTACGTTTCCCCGACACCGGAGATGGAGGCTGCTGCGCGGAACGCGAAGCCGACCTGGAAGCCGTCTGGGAAACTTGTCGAAGACGCTCGCGCATTTACCCCATATCTATACGGGCTCACGAGTTGGTCGGACCTGTTTACTGATCGTCAGTTGGTGTTCATGGACACGATCTCACAACTAGTGTCCGAAGTCCGCACCAAGGTCGAGAAGGAAGGACAACGTTCTCACGGCGGAGACGCAACTCGGTTCGACGAGGGCGGCAGCGGGGCAGCAGCATATGCAGATGCAATCGCGATTTATCTCTCGTTCGCGATTTCTAAGGTGGCGAACATTGGGTCCACACTCGCTAGCTGGATGAGTGATCGGGGGGCCTTCCGAGAGACGTTCGCTCGGCAGGCTCTCGCGATGGTTTGGGACTTCGCGGAGGCGAATCCGTTCGCTGACGCCGGGGGCAGTCTGGGGACAGCTCTGGAAAAGGGGGCGATGGCGATTGTTGCGTGTCCCGCCGTCGGGCGAGGCTACGCCACGCAGCAGGACGCCCAGACCCAATCGATTAGCCTTGGCAAGGTGATATCCACCGATCCTCCGTACTACGACAATATCCCGTACGCTGACTTGTCAGACTTCTTCTACGTATGGTTACGGCGAGCCCTTAGGCCCGTCCTGCCCCAACTTTTCGGCACGATTGAAGTACCGAAGAGCGAAGAGCTTGTCGCAACTTCATATCGTCATGGTGGCAAAGAAAAGGCCGAGGCATTCTTCCTGGAAGGTATGACTCGTGCACTGGAACGTCTTCGCGGGGAGGCACATCTATGGGCGCCGGTCACGATCTACTACGCCTTCAAGCAGTCTGACACAGACCTCGACGGCACCAGTTCGAGCGGGTGGGAGACGTTCCTTCGAGCCGTTATGGCTGCCGGATTCGCGATTGTCGGCACGTGGCCGGTGCGAACCGAAGGGTCGGGACGCCTAAGAGGTGCCGGGTCCAACGCGCTGGCCTCGAGTATTGTGCTCGTTTGCCGGCCGCGGGCCAAAGATGCAGTCACGGTGACGCGCAAGGACTTCCTCCGGCGACTTGAGCGTGTACTTCCGGATGCACTTCGCGTGATGACGGCGGACCCGGAGGCGTCAATCGCCCCTGTCGATCTAGCGCAGGCGGCAATCGGACCAGGAATGGCCGTGTATTCCATGTACGAGGCCGTACTGGAGGCGGACGGTGCGCCGATGAGCGTGCACAGTGCGCTTGTCTACATCAACAAGGCGGTGGACGACTATTTTGCTCACGCGGAAGGCGACCTAGATGCGGATACCCGCTTTTGCATCGGCTGGTTTCAGCAACGAGGCTTCGAGTCGGGGCCTTTCGGAGAAGCGGACGTCCTAGCTCGTGCGAAGGGTACTGCGGTCGACAGGGTAGAAGAATCGGGTGTTGTGTCGGCCAGCAAGGGTAAAGTCCGCCTGTTCCGAATCAAAGATTATCCGAAGGTCTGGGACCCGGCGAAGGATATTCGGCTCTCAATATGGGAAGCGTGCCACCACATGTGCCGTGCCCTCGGCGAGAGCGAGCATGAGGCAGGAGTGCTCCTGGCTCGGATGCCCGACAAGCAGGATGCGATTCGGCAGCTCGCCTACCGTCTCTATACCATTTGCGAACGCCAAAAATGGGCCGAGGACGCTGGGCCTTACAACGAGCTTGTGAAGTCATGGCCGGCAATCGTCGGGGAGAGCAACAAGGTGGGACACACCGGAACGCAGCTCGAACTCGTCTAGCCACAATCGGACTAAAAGAACATGACCCTCAAATCCTGGCGCGATGTCATCACCCCGCACGAGGACGTCCTGGAGGGCACCTTCCAAGACGCGTCCTTCGCCGCCGACCTCACGAAGGTCGTCCTGGGCCTGGCGCCACCGGAATACCAGGACCCGGAGAAGTTCTTCGAGCGCACGGTGATCACGGAGGGGATGAGTCTCCTCCTTCAGTCGGTGGTGAAGCGGCTCGCAGGCAAGGGCGGCGATCCGGTCGTGCAGCTCCAGACCGCGTTCGGCGGCGGCAAGACGCACACGATGATGGCCGTCTTGCACGTGGCCTCTGGCAAGGTCCCGGCAAAGAAGATGCTCGGCATCCCGGAGCTCCTCGACAAGGCCAAGGTGAAGGAGCTCGTGAAGGCCCGTGTCGCCGTCCTCGACGGCAACGCGCTGGCCCCGTCTCATCCCCGCGAGCACGGGAAGGTCAAGGCGAACACTCTATGGGGGGAGCTCGCCTGGCAGCTCGGCGGTGAGGATGGCTACGAGCTCGTCGCCGCATCTGACAAGGACGGCACGTCTCCGGGGAAGGACGTCCTCGGCAGGCTGTTCGAGAAGCACGGGCCGGCGGTGGTTCTGATGGACGAGACCGTGGCCTACCTGCGGCAGCTCGAGCCGGGGAAGAGCTACAAGGGGGGCACGTTCAACTCGAACCTCTCGTTCCTGCAGGCGCTTACCGAGACGGCGTCGAGGGTGCCGAACGCGATGGTGCTCGCGTCGTTGCCCGAGAGCATGATGGAGGTCGGCGACCAGCTCGGTATGCAGGCCCTGGACGCTGTGCAGAAGATCTTCGGCCGCATCGAGGCCGTGTGGAAGCCGGTCGGAACCGACGAGGCGTTCGAGATCGTGCGTCGCCGGCTCTTCGGACCCGTACAGAACGACGGCGCCAGGGACGAGGTGTGTCGGGCCTTCGCGGATCTCTACACGCAGGAGGCCGAGAAGTTCCCTGCCGAGGTTCGCGATGCCGCCTACCTCCGTCGTTTGAAGGCGAGTTACCCGATCCACCCCGAGGTCTTCGAGCGGTTCTACGAGGACTGGTCGACCCTGCCGAAGTTCCAGCGGACCCGCGGCGTGCTCCGCCTGATGGCCCGGCTCGTCCACTCACTCTGGCGGGGGGACAACCGGGACTTCCTGATCCTCCCGGGCTCCATCCCGCTCGACGACCTGACCGTCCGCAACGAGCTGGTGAAGTACCTGCCGGCGGGGTGGGACCCGATCCTCGACAAGGACGTCGACGGCACCAATGCCAACCCACGCCGCATTGACGACACCACCCCGGCGCTCGGCGCCTTGCAAGCCTGCCGACGTGTGGCGAGGACCATCTTCCTCGGCAGCGCTCCGTCGGTGGCGGAGCAGAAGGTGCGGGGGATCGGGATCGAGCGTGTCCGCCTGGGGTGCGCCCAGCCGGGTCAGTCCGTCTCCAAGTACGACGACGCCATTCGCCGCCTCTCCGACCAGCTCCACTACCTCTACTCGGGGCACGATCGCTTCTGGTTCGACCTGCGCCCGAACCTCCGTCGCGAGATGGAGGACCGGATGCTGCGGTTCGACAACAAGCTCGACGTCTACCCGGAGGTGGAGGGGCGGCTGCAGAAGCTCGTGAAGAGCAGCCTTTGCTCGGCGGTCCACGTGTTCCGCGAGGGGAAGGACATCCCCGACAAGGTGGACCTGCGGCTTGTTGTTCTCGATCCCGATCACGCTCACAAGCGTAAGGACGGGGATAGCCTGGCCGTACGGGCGGCGGCGGAAATCCTCTCGAAGCACGGCGACAAGCCCCGCGAGTTCCAGAACCGCATCCTCTTCTTGGTCCCCGACGGCCTGGCGGCCCAGACCCTCCGCGACCAGGTGAAGCGCTACCTGGCGTGGGAGTCGGTCGTGAAGGACGCCGGCCAGCTCGCACTCAATAGGCACCTCGAGGACGAGGCGAAGAAGAACCGGGACGACGCGAGCGCTCGGGTCGACGGCAGCATCAAGGAGACCTACCGGCTGCTGCTCGTCCCGATGCAGGATCCCGAGGCCGAGGGGGGGCTCTCGACGGTCCACTGGGAGGACGAGACGCTGGCCCTCTCCGGTTCGTCCTACGAGAAGGCCATCGAGATCGCGGCACGGGAGCGGGAGTGGATCATCAGGACGTGGGCCCCGCCCCATCTGGCCGCGCTGCTGACCAAGTGGTTCTGGAAAGACGACAAGCCGACGGTCTCGATCAACAAGGTCTGGCCCGACACCTGCCGGTACCTCTACATGCCGCGCCTCCAGGACAGCGCGGTGTTTCTCCAGACCGTACAGAACGGCTTGGGCCACACGGAATGGTTCGGCTACGCCGCCCGTGAGAAGGACGGGATCCTCGAGGGGCTGCTCTTCGGACACGCCGGCACCGCTTACCTGGACGACGCCGCAGTTCTCGTCCGGCCTGATGCGGCGGCGGCGGTTCAACACAAGCCGGGGACCCCGATCCCGGTGCGTCCGACATCAACGACGGGCAGCGAACGCCCGCAGCCCCCGGTCCCCTCGACGAGAGGTGGCAAGGGGTCGAGCCCCCCGGTGGCGGCCACCCTCCGCCGCTTCCACGGCACGGTGAGCATCGACGTCCCCGATCCGATCGGGAGCTTCACCGAGGTCGTGCAGAGCGTCATCGAGCACTTCAGCGCTCAGTACGGCACCGAGGTGAGCGTCACCGTCGACATCGAAGCCCGCCGGGGGGATGGCTTCGACACGAAGACCGTGAGGATCGTGAAGGAGAACTCGGCGACGTTGAAGTTCAGGACGGCGGATTTCGAGGAAGAGTGAGGCTCCGTCGCAAAGGTCGACCTGACCATCACTCACGAGCGTCATGACAAAGACAGAACGTGCTGCCCTACTCTCCGAGTGGATAAAGCCCTCGAGCGACAGCGAGCAGGCTCGACAAGAGAGAGCCGAGCGTATGGTTCGAGAAGCCATAACCGGCCACTCGCCATTCGCAAAGACGACCATAGAGACCTACGCCAAGGGGTCCTATGCCAACAACACCAATGTTCGCCTCGATAGCGACGTGGACATCGTCGTTGAGTGCCGCGATTGCATGTACTACGACTACGGCACGAACGTAGCCCCTCCGTCGCAAGCACTCCCGCGATACGAGGGGTCGTGGACGCCCGACCTTTGGCGCCAGACGGTTGCTGCGTCACTCGTCGCTCACTTTGGAGAACCCGCAGTCGATGCTACGGGCAACGTCGCCATTCTTATCTCGGAGCAACCTGGAAGCCGGCCGAGCATCGACGTGGTGCCCAGCTACCAATTTCGCAGGTACTGGGCTACGGACCGAACGAGCTTCACCGATGGAACCGCCGTTTATCCTCGACAAGGGACGCGTATCGTCAACTGGCCACGGCAGCAGTTGGACAACGGGCGCACAAAGAATGATGCGACGGGCAGGCGGTACAAGAACTACGTTCGCGCCCTAAAGAACGCAGAGAATCATCTCGTGGGGAAGGGATCGTTCAGCGAGAAACCGTCGTACCTGATGGAGTGCATCATCTGGAACGTCCCCGACGCAACCCTCAGCTCCGGAGACCTAGACGAGGGTTTTCGGGCGACCCTCCTCTGGGCTTGGCAGCACCTGACCACTCAGTACGTCCGAGAGGAATGGCTGGAGCCGAACAAGCACAAGTACGTGTTTGGGCAGGAGCAAAAGTGGACGATCGAAGATGCGAAAGCCGTCGTGACCGGGACCTGGGCTCTCTTTGAGTACGGGCAATGATGAACCCTGGCAAGCTAGCGCGCGGTGTGACGTTCGCGGTGACGAGCCTCTACACGATCGTCCTGTATCTTTCACATGACTCGGTCAAGGCCGATGCCGGCCGTCTGCTCTCGTACGTACCGACCGTCGTGGGCTTCGGGCTCATACTGTTCGACCTGTGGATCTGGAGGTTTTGCCTCGTTCATCCGTTCGTCGGGCGACCGTGGGTCGGCGGCACGTGGCTTGGTACAGTGCAGCCGAGTCCCGAATCGCGAATCCCGGAGGGTGGGAATCGCGGCCCGATCAAGGCCGCCCTGGTGATCGAACAAACGTACTGGGCTCTCTCGGTTACGCTCATGACCGCGGAGAGCGCGTCGCAGTCTACGTCGGCTTCCTTGCGCCCCGACATGGAGAGCGCTGGCCGTCGCGTCCTCGCTTACACATACGCGAACGAGCCGGAGTTGAAGCATCAGGATAGGAGCCCGCCGCACTTGGGCGCCTCCCGGTTGCGCATTGTGGGACGCCTCCCCACGGAGATAAACGGAGCGTATTGGACGGCCCGACTCACTGCCGGGGACATGAAGTTCAACCTGGTAGACAGGAAAGTGGACTACCCGACGCTCGATGCAGTCGTCACCGCTGCGACTGCAATGGGCAGCCGAACCGCCGCGGCGCGCGAAGAATCTGCAAAGTAGTGCACCATGGGCGGAACGGTGCGCGAGATTGGGGGCCGCGCGACAACGTGCCCTGCGTTCGCCGTGGCCCGCACCGGAGCATGCCATCGTGACGCTGAGCAGGGTCACGAGGAATGAGGGGACTTTCGTGCGGTCTGATCACCCTTCGTGAGGGGAAGGTCGAAAATGCCCCTCAAATATCGTGAACATTCCGCTTTCCTGAGCTCTATCGCGAGGTGAGGAGGCCCATTTGACAAAGCGGGTGTCCTGGACGCGTCAGCGTCGGCATCGCGGAGGGGCGTCCTCACCTCGCGATAGAGCCCCGCGCCGAAGTCCGCGCCGATGCGGAGGAATGGTGCAGCCATCGGCGCGGCACCGCCGCGAGGCTCGCCCTCAATTTTCTTGATCGCGTCCCCCTCAATTTTCGTGGTCATGCTCAACGCACCTCAGCCTGCGGCATGCGTGATGCACCCTTCAGTTGCTCGGCGCGAGAAATGTGCTCCACGCTCCGAGCGCTGCGACGACGTACCCGGCGAGTGCGGCGCGGCCGTCATCGACGCCTTGGGGCTCTTGAGCAGATACTCGGCGACGCACGCGACGTCCCCCGCATCGTCGGGGTCGGCCTGCCAGGTGCTCGGCACCCAATCGATCGCCTCCGACGTGACGGTCGGGACGCCCTCGGCGATCCCATCGGCGGTGACGACGTTGAAGCTCTCGGTGAACGACGGCTGCAGGAGCACGTGCATGTTCGAGACGAGCAGACGAGCGACCGGAACTTCGTCCACGGGAGCCAACCGGTACGGACGAGCTTCAGGTTCGGGACGTTGTCCGTCAGCTCCGTCAGCGCTCGGTTCGTCCCCTCCTCTTCGGCGCCCGTCGAGACGTACAGCTCCGTGGGAACGCGGAGGCGCTCGGCGAGGAGCACGGCCGCTGCCGCCGCCGTGAGCGTACGGGAGGACGGACGCTCGCGATGACGCGCGCCGGGCGAGTTACTGGTCGATGATTCCGGTGCGCGGCCGAGTTCTCATAAGTGTCCGCTTTAATGGATGGAACCAGCGGATACGCGGCAGCGCCCGGAGCGAACTCTGGACCGCGATCCTGCCCTGTTCGAGATGACCTGCGACTGGTCACGGCCCTCACCAGTGGCTATGGTAAAGTCAGCGCGATGGCCCCGAAGACATCCTCAGCCGAGCGGTACATCATCGAGGACCCGGCCACGCCCGAGGAGGCGCAGCGGCTCTTCGGCATCAGCGACAAGCGGGTGGCGACGCTCGCCAAGTGGGCGGACGAGGCGCTGCGCGCGGTCGAGTCCTCGCCGCGCAAGCCCCCCGCCAAGGCAGCCAAGCGCGGCTCGAAGCGCGCCGCCTCGAAACGCACCGCGAAGAAGAGGAAGCCTTCCGCGAAGGGATGACACTCGTCGTAGTCTACGCTCCACCTTGGCAGCGAAGCACGCGACACACGTCTTTCTCAACGTACCGTTCGACGAGGCATACGAGCCTCTCTACGTTGCTCTGATCGCCTCCCTCACGGCGTTCGGGAGCATGCCGCGCACCGTTCTCGAGATCCCCACGCAGAAGGCGCGGCTCGAACGGCTGCGCGCCCTGATCGGTGAATGCGGTGCCTCCGTCCACGACCTCTCTCGGATCGAGCCGTCCGGCAAGCCGCCGCTCCCTCGTTTCAACATGCCGTTCGAGCTCGGCCTCTCGCTCGGCATCCACAAGCGCGACCATGCTTGGTTCATCTTCGAGAGCGTCCCGTACCGCGTGAGTCGCTCGCTTACCGATCTCGGCGGCTACGACGCCGCGATCCACGGCGGTACGCCGGAAGGCATCCTCCGAGCCGTGACGAACGCGTTCGGCGCGAGGAAGCAGCGGGTGAAGCACGGCGACCTTGTCACGCTCTGGAAGGCGCTCCGCGATGTCGCCCCGCGTATCCAAAAGGAGCGCGGATCGTTATTCACGCCGGCTGCGTTCACGGACCTCGTGACAACTGGGCACGAACTCTCGCGCTCCCATTTCAGCCGCAAGCGTCGATGAGGCATCGCCAATGCCAGGTGGTTTCTCCGTGAATCAACGACGCCCTTCCCTCCGAGAGGCTCTCCGTCAGCTGACGCGTGATTTCGCGGAGGGCGTGCTCGATGCCGTGCGAACCGCGTCGTTCATCGACATCGTCGCCCTCTTCGACCAGGAGACGCATCAGTCACCCGCGGTGCGACAGCGACCGGCGCGCGCCCGGCCAGTTCCTCGACGCCGAACAACTCCTGCGCAGCCCGAGCCCTCGGGCGACGCGACCGCGGAACCGATCGACCCAGCCACGATCATCGATCCGGCCTCCGTGCTTGCGGTGCTTGAGCGCGCGGCGGAGAGGATGCCGCGGGATGCATGGCCACTCACCCAGGAAGAGACACCTGCGGCAGTCGTTCCCCCTTCCCCATCCAAAGAACACGCGAGCCCCGCCCCGCGTGCGGGCGAGGACGTTCTTCGCACCACGGCAGGGGGCCTCGTCCTCCGGCGGCAGCGGCGCCCCTCCCCAGCCCCGGCTGCCTAGTCTCGGCTTCCCCGCCTTCATGGCGGCTGGCGCGCGTGCAATACATGGCAACTTTGCCCCGCCTACTTTTTCGACGCTTTCGAGTCATCGTCCGGGCTCGCCGCGTCCGTCTTCGTCGGCCCGATGACGTCGACCTCTCGCGCTGGGGTATCACCGGCTGGCGACGTCAAGTCGTCGCTCCACCACTCGTCGAGAATCTCCGTTCGTGGACCGATGCCTCGCGGGAGGGTCACGGGCTCGCGCGCCGTCTGACGTTTTGGAGTGATACTAGTCACTTTGACCGATGGCTTTGGTATCTCAATGAGGCGTCGTGTCCGAAGCTCGGGATAGTAGTCGCCTTCCGTCTGGGGCGCAGACGTCGGAGGAGCATTGCCCCGTCGTCCTCGACCAGCACTGCTTCCACGCCTCTTTAGCGCGAAGTGGGCGGCAAGAACCTTCACGGCCTCCCGCTCGAACCATCTAACGTCGTCGGGTTCGATGATCGCGGGTTTGAGGAGCCCTTTTTTCTCATAGCCGCACACCGTGCTTCGGTTGCACTGAAGAAGGCGCGCCACCTCGGTGCGCCCGATGAGAGCGTCGTTCGGGGGGCGGCGGCGTCCGCCTCCTTGTTTTGGTTTCCGGTTCAATATTTTTCCTCCCACAGAGTTAGAAGTTTCAAGGATCGGGCGCCGCGGATCGCCGGTGACAGCGCGATCCACGAGGAGGCCCGAGCTTTGGTTCGCTCCAGCGGCGACTCCAACGCCCGAATGCGTCTAGCGCTACCGTTCGTACATGTCATCTAAAGTCATTAGTTTCGCCAGAAGCAAATGCGATCCATGGATCCTCCTGTTCGCCGAAAACTCCGGCACGTTGGATGCCCTCGATCGCGTGGGCGCGTGGCGAAGGAAACGTCGACGGAAAGATCGATGCGCTCGCACCGAATGTCTCAGGCCTTCTGTGTATTCGGGCGCGCTCGCAACGTCGCTCCGGGGCGCGGGCGCGGAGCACCGGCGCTTCGGGCGTCGCGGTCACTCCCTTGAGCTCGCGAGAACAAATCTCGCGTCGCGAACACGCGTCGCGCAGTGGCGTCGCGTGAGGCGCACCTAACGTGAGGAGATCACTGGCGCGAATGCGTCGCGCAGTAGCGTCGCCGAGTGGCGTCGCGCCCGACAAGACCAGTCAAATCAGGCGGTTGACCGCTCGCGAGATCATCGTCAAAGGGTGGCTCGAGAGGAGCGAGAACCCGCATGACAACAGCTACCGCGATCGTCCCGTTTCAGCCCGCGCAGGGTCTGCCCGCGCGCGATGCACTCGCGAGGGCGCACGATTACATCGACAAGCTCACTAGGAAACACGAGGCCCTCCACAAGGCGAAGGAAGCCTTCGTGACGGGCGCAAGGCAACACGGCAACACGTTCATCCAGAGCTCCTGCACCGCCACGACCGCAGCGGCGCTCGGCGCCGTGAACGGCCGCTTCGGCGGGGAGGAGGGCCTCATCCAGAGGTGGGGAGTGTCTCTCGACGCGGCGGTTGCCTTCGTCGGCCACGTGGGCGGCTTCGCGTTCTCGTTCGCGGACAACGACGCGAGTCCGAGGTTCGACGTGCTCGCCGAAGTCTTCCACACCGTCGGTGACACTGGACTCGCGTCCGGCGTCTATCGGTTCTTTCACAAGCGCGGCCTCGAATCCGCGGCGCGGGCCGCCGCGGCATCAGGGGCCGGGGCTGTGGCTCCCGCGAACGGGGCGAAAGGAGGCACCGTCTACACGGTCGCGCATCCGAAATGATGAAAGGTCCGGGTTCCTCTCGAAACCCATAGTCGCCTCCGCGTCGCTCGCCGCGTAGGTCATCTCTACTTTCTCACAATCAAGAATGGACGGTCCCATGACCCAAGGTCATCACCCGGATTACGACGCACTCCTTCACCCGCAGCACGCGACGTCGCTCGCGCACGCGCCGCATCCCCATGCCCATCCACAGGCCGGCCCTCACGCGCCACCTTCGCACGCGATGGTTCCGGCGCACGAGGTGCATTCGATGCTCCACGGCCTTCGGGGCGAGCTCGCCCAGATCCGAGAGCATCAGCAGCGTCCGCAGCCGCATGCCCCGCCGCCAGCGCATGCCCCCTCCCATCACGAGAGCCGGTACGCCGAGCACGACGAGCGCGAGCGTCGTGACCGGACCGAGCGCCGTGAACACCGGCAGCATCACGACGAGCCGGACTACGGTGGCGGGAGACGTCCTCGGCACCGACCGCCGGTCGGGCCGCTCAAGATTCGCGAATTTCCCGTCGGTTTCGTTCAGGCGGCGGTTCCCGCGGGGGGAATCGCCGAGATCGAGGTGAAACCTCAGGTGAGGTTCCAAGGGCATCGGCTCGCCGTGGCCGCAAGCCAGGCGCGCTACTTCAACATTGTCGACATCAAGGTCGGGAAGGACAGCCAGCTCGCGGCGACGGGAGAGATGCCCGCCGAAGCGTTCTCGTCCCTCGCGGTGGGGACGCAGATGGAGCTCGACTGCGCGCCGCCTGGCATCGTGATCACGCTCATCGTGCACAATACCGACACGGCGGCGCAGGACTTCGGGGCCGTCCTCTACGGCGAGGTGGAAGAGGGAGGAGACGGCTGAGCGCCTACGCGCTCGGTTTTCGACTCCGGTTCGACTTGCTTGACCTCGCTTCGCGCGAGGTCGTCCTTCGTCTCTTAGTCGAGGCGCTCGCCGCGGCGAACACGGGATATCTGCGCCTGCACCCCGAAGCGCCGTGGCTCTACGCGAGCGGCGTTTCCTACGCAGAAGACGACGAGGAGCGAGAGGGGTGGACCGACCTCTCCGAGACACTCGCGCGAGGGGTGGGCGACTGCAAGGACCTGGTCGCGTGGCGTCTCGCAGAGCTTCGTGTTCGCGAGAGGGAGGCGGCGCTCCCTCTCGTGAGCTTCGCGAGACTGGGCCATCGCGTGAAGTTTCACGTGGTGGTCCGCCGCGCGGACGGCCGCATCGAATGTCCCTCGCGCGAGCTGGGGATGCCCTGAGCACTGACTCGCGCTTGAGCGCGCGCAAAGAAGGAACGTTGGCGTCATGCCGGTACTTTTCATCCTCGGTCCCATCTTCGGTATCGCGGCACTCGCGATCATCGTCGCGCATGCTCACAAGGGCTCTCCCAAACCTCACGCTCAGACCACTTCGCCCCCGGACGGGCAGCATTTCGAGCTCGACCAAGGGATGCCCGGCGATCTCGTGCACCGGGTGCTCACGGCCCTGGTGCACGAGGAGGAGGCCACGCAACTTGACGCGCTCGCGGGTGAGCTCGCGGCGAAGTACCCGATCGCCGCCAGCGAGCTTCATGCGAAGGCGACCGCGCTGCGCGTCGCCGCGACCGAGGTCTCCCCTCCCCCCGTGGCCGCCGCGGCGCCGCGCACGAGCACCTCCTCCGCGGCGACCGCGGCGACGCCGGATACGGGCGACGCCGCGCTGATCCTTCAGGCCGCCATGAGGGCCTACGCCCAGGAAACCGACCCCGTCTCCCTGGAAGGCTTCGCCGAGTCGATCCGCGCGAAGTACCCGACCGCCACGGTTCTCCTCTTGGGGCGGGCGCGGGAGATCAGGGCTGCGCAGACCGCCCCGAACGCGACGGTGGCGCCCCCCGAGCCAGGCGCGGTCGGCGCATCTTCGACCCTCGCCGCGCTGCCGCCCGCGAAGCCGCCGACCTACGTGGTCCAAGCAGGCGACACCCCGACGGTGATCGCGGAGCGGCTGGCGCACGACGGGAAACGCTGGCCCGAGCTCGTCGCGGCGAATCCGAGCAAGCCCACCGCGTCCGACGGGAGCTTCGCCGCGCTGCGCCCGGGCGAGTCGCTGAGCCTCCCCGCTTCCTGGGGGGCACCCCCGACGCCGCAAGCGCACGCGACCGCGCTGCCGAAGGACGTCCACCCGTGATCCGAATGCACGAGGTTCAGGTCCTTGGCGAGGACAGCGGCGTCCTCGCCGAGGGAACGTTTCGCGTCGTTCTGACGAGAGGCCGTCGAGTGATCATCGCGATCGACACTCCTGACTCGGCCCTCGGTCCCCTTCATCTCGTCTTCGCGGTCTCTCGCGAGTCGATGATGGCGTCGACGTTCGCGACGGGCTCCCTCTTCAGCGACATCGGACACGGGTTCGATCATGTCGTCCACGACGTCGGACATGGCCTTGGGAAGGCCGCGGAGGGAACGTTCAACGCGGCGTCCTTGGTCGCGACGACGCTCGCGCGGCCCGCTTTCGACATCACCCGTGACGCGGCGGCGGCTGGGGCGACCCTCATCGCGCACGTACCGTTCGTGCCGGCGTCAGAGAGGAAGAAGATCGAGGCCGCGTCGCGAACCATCATGCGCGCGCGACTCGGCGACGTGAACGCGCAGCAGTTCATCCGCGCCGTTGGCCAGGCAGCGCAGGCCGGCGTGAAGGTAGCGCAACGAGCGGGCGACGCGCTCCTCGACGGCACCATGATCGTCGCGCGCGTGCTCGACACGCCGCTGAGCCTCGTCTCGAAGATCCCCAAAGTGGGCGGCTTCCTGCACGAGCTCGACCCGCTCGTGAAGCTCGATCACATGGCCGACAAGCTCAAGAAGGGCGACTTCGAGGGCCTGAAGAACATGATCGAGAACGACGCCAAGATGGCCCAAGGGGTCATCTCGCTCATCCCGGGCATTGGCACAGGCATCAGCGCGGCGATCAGCGCGGGCATCGGAATTCTCGACGGCGGCGGGGCCCTCGATATCGCGATCGAGACCGCCTACGGCGCGATCCCCATCCCGCCGGGCATCCGGGAGATCACGGACGCCGTCCTCGGGGCCGTTCTCCACCTCATTCACAACCCACACAACCTCACGGACGCACTTCTCGCGGGGATGCGGAACGCGGTCCCCGCGGGGATGGCACGCGACGTGTTCGACACGCTCGCCAACCTGATCGTCAAGCACATGCCCATCGCAAAGGCTGGGGGCGAGCTGGTCGACTCTTATGTGCAACGCTACGCGCCGGGGATCCCGTTGCAGGGCGTGGGCGAAGCGTTGGGGAACGCGGCCGATGCCGCCGCGCACCATAAGAACATCGCCGCTGTGCTCAGCGGCGCGGTGGGGGACGTGGCGAAGAAGTCGGCTCCGGGCGCGCTCGGCGAAGGGATCGCCGGTGCGGCAGGGATCGTGGGCGCCGTCGCGCAGAAGAAGAATGTCGCGTCGGCGGTTACCGCCGCGGTGGGCGACGCCGCTCGGAAGGTAGCGCCCGGTGCGCTGGGCGAGGGCCTTGCGACGGCGGCGAGCATCGCGGGCGCCGTTGCCCAGAAGAAGAACGTCGCAATGGCCGTGGGAGACGCGGCGGGGAGCTTGGCTCGGAGGGTCGCGCCCGGTGCCGCGGGCGAGGTGCTCGCGGCGGGGGCACACATCGCGGGCGCAGCGCGTGCTGGGAAGAGCGCGCTTGCGGCGGCAGGCGATGTCGCCAGGACGGTCGCCCCGGGAGTCGTCGGTCAGGGGCTCGGCGCCGCGGCGGACGTCGCGAGCGCGGCGAGCTCCGGCAAGAACGCTCTGCGCGCCGTGAGCGACGTGGTCGTGAGGCGAATCCCCGGCGCGGCGGGTGACGCGGTCGCGAAGTATCTGCCGGGCGTGAGCCAAGGGGCGCCCTTCGCGGCAACCCCGGCGCAACCCAGGCCTCGGCCGCTGGCGGTTCCCCTCTTCGGCGCCATGGCAGCCGCTCCTCTACGTCTGGGTGCCGGCGGAGCTGGGGGCATGCCTTTGCTCCCTGCGGCGCCCAGCGGTGCCGCCTCAGTCGCGAGCGGCGTTGCGGGCGCTGCCCCCGGAGGAAGTCCTGTCGACGCCATCGGCGATACGGGCGGGGGCGTCGCCGGAGTCAGTGGCGCGCTCGCGCCCGCGCTCGATCTCTTGGCCCCCGATCTCCAGGTTCCGGCCGCAGCTCTCGCGGCCGTGGTGAAGCCGTCATGAGGCCCGCGAGTGTGAAGCAGCCCTACGCCACAGCGCGCGCCTACGACGTCAACTTCGGGGACAAGACGCTCGTGCGCGGCGACAAGAGGCAGCCTCTCGCCGAGATCAGCGTCGTCGAGGCGCAGGCCTTCACCTGCTACGTCACAGCGCGCGTCGAGCCCGTTGGGTCGAATGCCTTTCCGGTCGTTCTGCTCGAATGGGGCAACGGTGGCGCGTCGATCGCCGCGCGCGAGTTCCGGGTCTACCGCCGCCTCCGCGTTCCGGTCGTCGGTAGCACGGTCCGAATGACGGGGCGGCTCGTGAGCGAGACCGGCGCGTCCCTCTCGCCTTCCTCCAAGGTGACGTGCAACTTCGTCGCATTCGTCGCCGCAGGCGTCGACGGCGAGACGCTGCGGAATACCCAGTGGACGTCGCAGCACGGCGCACAGGGCCTCGTGTCGAGCGGCCCCGAGCAGCTCGTCACCGTCCAGGGCTACCCCGCCGCGGCGGCGGCACGGTGGCTCATGCTGTTCGACGGCGTCGCGCTTCCACCCGTCGGCGCCTTTCCGGCGATGGCGGCTCCGGCGCGACGTGCCTACCGCCTCGATCGCTTCGATACGCGCGGCTTCCGCTACGGCGTCTATTGGGCCGCGAGCTCCACGCCGATCACCTTCACGTTCGATCCCACGGCCGACCTCCGCGTCGACGTCGAGGTGCTCACGTGATCCTCGATCCGACGAAAATTGCTCGCTACGTGAACAAGGCGAACATCGTCACCGCGGCGTGGCGCGCCCTCTTCGGCGCTGTGCCTACCAAGCACTCCGTCATCCTCGCGATGGCGGTCGCCGAGTTCGAGACGCACCTCGGCGACGCCGGCGGGAGCTGGAAGGGCGAGCACAATTGGGGCGCCGTCCACAAGCGGTCGCTCACGCAGGCCGAGGCGGGGACACTCTCCTCGCACAGCATCGCGCCGACAGGCGGCGACGCAGCCGTCGCGAGCGCGCGCGCCGTGGTGACTCCCACATCGACCGACGAAGCGCTCCACATCGACGACTCGCCCAACGGGAAATACTTCGTCTGGTTCTGGGCTTTCCCGAACCATGTCGAGGCAGCGAAGAAGTACCTGACGACGCTTATCGCCAACCGGCCCGGCGTACGCAGCGTCATCGACGGCGGCACCGCGGGCGACGTCGCGCGGGCGATGTACCAGAGCAAGTATTTCAGCGGCGTTCACAAGGGGGACGACGAAGCGAACATCGGCGACTACGCGAAGAACGTCGCGACGAAGGCGCTCGCGATCGAGTCGGCTCTCTCCGAGGCGGGCTGGGATCCGGCGCGCGCAGGTGAGCCACTCGACGATCCCTCGACGGTGAGCGTCCTCGCGAACATCGCCGAGCAGCGGGCGGCCGACGCGTCTCACGCCGCGCACGGGGCCGTTCCCGTGATCCTCTTCGGGCTCCTTCTCGGCGGCGTGGGCTTCGGCCTCATGCAGCTCGCGCGCAGGAGCCCGAGCGCGCCGTCCACCGAGGCCGCCTAGATGACCGTCCTCGGGCATCACGCTGTCGGCGAGCTCAGGGATTGGCTCGCGGCCATCGACTACGAGGCCGGGCAGATCGGCTCCGCCTACGCAGCCTTCGCTCCGACCTGGCAGGCGCAGGATCCCGTCGCGCACCGCGCGTGGCTTGGCGACTGGCAGTCGCTCCAATCGCGGTACGGCGTCGCGCGTGCGAAAGCGCAGAGCGCCATCGGTCATGCTCGATGGGAGGTCGGTGTCCCCGACAGCATGATCCCCGTCGAGGACGAGTGGCAGGGCGTCCTCCACGCCCTCTCGAAGACCCCGGGGGCGACCGGAACGGGCGACTTCCAGGATCTCTACAACCGGCTCACAGCCGCCCAGGGCAGGCCGGTCGACATGTCGAAGCTGCCGCAGCCCACGGCGGCGGATGCGGATCTCACTGCCTACAAGGCGGCGGACACGGTCATCCGCGCCGGTGAAGCCGTCGCGCGCCAGATCACGCCGTCGAAGGGGACCGGAACGCTCGTCGTCGTAGGCCTCGGGCTCGTCCTGGGAGTCCTGCTCGCCACCAAATCGGTACTCCGATGATGACGGCCTCGATTGCTCCGATCCCAGTAACGAGTCACGTCGACAGCGACGTCGTCTCCGACCTCGCTCGCTTCATCGACGATCAGGCACGTCGCGGATGCACGCGCATCGTGCTCGCCCAGAGGGTGGGCGAGACCCACCAAACGGTCAACGAGTGGTACGTCGCGGAGATGCTCGACGCGAGATCCCTCGCGCACGCGCTGCACGCGACGGGCATGCGTGAAGCGCAGACACTCCGCGAGTCGATCACCTACGGCGTCTTTGCGTTCCGAGCCGACTCGCCTGCACCCGTCGGTCGGATCGTCTTCCGCGTCGATTCGGGGACGGGGGGGTGGCTCGGGTCCACCGACACCCCGGACGAGCGCGGGATCACGGCGATGCTGATGCGCCACACCGAGTCATCGGCTCGTCTGTCGCTCGGTCACTCGCGCGAGATCGTCGACCAGTACCAGACTCTCCTCGGCACCGAGCACACCCACCATACCCGCCTGCTCGAGCAAGCGTACGCGCGCATCCGTGTGCTCGAGGGGCGTGAAGCGGAGGCCCTCGAGCTCCGCGAAAAGCTTCAGTCCCACTCCTTCGAGCGCGACGCTCACATCGATGCGCTCAGGCGCAAGGACGAGATGCGGAAGTTTGCACTCGAGAAGCTCGGTCCCGTCATTCCGATCCTGATGGCGAAGCTTCTCGGCGGAGGCTCTGCGAGCGACAACCCCTCGGGTACGTGGGCGGCGGGTGTCGTCACTGCCGCGGCGACGGCCGCGGGGGGGAGGGTCGGCGACGAGCTCGTCGACCGCTTCGTCCAATCGCTCACGCCTGATCAGCTCGGAGGAGTCGCGCGCCTTCTTACGGAGGAGCAACTCGCGATTTTCAGTCAGCTCTACCAGATCGCCGAAGCGCGCCTCCAGCGGACGGAGCGCACCGCCTCGAACGAGAACGGCGTCGCCGCGGCGGCGCCTCCTCGTCCCTCACCCACGGACACGTCCACGCCTGCGAACGACTCCGATCCCCAACCCTCACCCAAGGACACCACGTCATGAAGAGCTTCCATGCAGCCTCGATCCTCGCTCGCCTCCGGGAGGCGGCGAACGGGGCCACCCGGGAGGTCGCGCACGGCCTTGTCGCGCGCTTCGTCTCGCGCGTCGCCGTCACCGTCGGCGACGAGATCGTCGAGCGGATCGCGTCGATGAGCACGCGCGAGCAGCTCGGCGCTCTTCGCGACGTCCTCACGCGCGAGCAGTTCGCGCTCGTCACGGAGCTCTTCGACCTCCTGCAAGCGTACGCGCGGCGCTCCGTGACGGCGCCGTCCCGACATCACTCTGTCTCTTCCTCCACCACCTGAGGCCCACGCACATGAAGCATTTCCCGAAACCTCTCATTTCGTTCCGCAAGCTCCAAGGAGGCCAGTTCGGCACGCTCGACGTGTCGGCCACTGACCCGCACTACGTCCAGCTCGCACTGGGGACCGACTTCGTCCAGGTCACACGCTCGCAGTGGATCGCGCTGCGCAGCACCATCGACCGGTTCTTCGGCTGTGAGACCGAGACCGTCGTCCTCGTCGGTGAGGATGGCGAAGCAGTCATCTTCGAGGAGCGCGAAGAGGAACTCGACGACGAGGAGGAGTTTCGCCCGCCGCCGCCCCCGCCGCGCAACCGGCAACAGCAGCGCCGTCGCTCCACCGCCGGCTGATCGGAGAAGAACGCCATGGCCTCGACAAACACATTCCGCATGCGGACGCGAGGGGGCGGCAACGTCGGCCTTCGCGTCGCCGCCGAGTCGCGACTCGCCGATCTTCGTCAGAAGCTCCGCGAGGCGCTCGCGCAGAAGAAGACCCGCATCGCGGAGTTTGTCGAGGCCTGCAAGGCAGACCGACGTGCGATTCGCGAACAGGTCCAGGAGATGCGCGCGCGCTCGTTGCGCGATCTCCGGGACCAGATCCAGGCTGCACGCGGTGCCGCGAAGTTGACTCGGCTCACGCGCCTCGCCGAGATCCGCCAGGTCGCGGGGGCTCCTGTAGATCGGGCGCGCGCCGCGTCGGCCGTCGAGAGGCAGCACCAAGCGGAGCTCGCGCGGCTGGAACGAGAGGAGCGCTCACGCCGGATCGAGATCCGTCTCGCACACGAACGGTCGCTCGCTGCGGGCGCGCTCCGGTCGTCGCTCTTCGGAAAGTTGGCACCCCTCTTTGAGCGGGAAGGACGCGCGGTCGCACGGGCGTCGGGTGAGTCGCGCGCGGAGGCGCTCCTACGGTTCGCCGAGCGCAATCCGGAGAAGGCTCACGCCGTGCTCGAGCCGACCGCGCACCGGAAGGTCGAGGAGACGAAGCGCGCCGTTGTCGACGCAGAGCGCTCCGTGCGCGCCTCCGGCGGCGACGTCCGTGTGGGAGCGCGCCCTCCGACTCAGAGTCAGCGGGACCGGCGCTCGCGCCAGGGTCGCGCCGCGGAGCAGGGCGCGTGGCCCGCACCGGGAGAGCAGCGCATTGGACCGGTTCACGTGGCGCCCATCGCCTCTCCACCCACGGCCGAGGCGTTGCCGCCCGCAGCACCTCTACCCGCGGCAGATGCGGCGGCGCCCCAGTCGCCAGGCCCGGCGACGCCGAAGCGAACCAAAGCCACTCGCAAGCCTGCCAAACCGAAGGCTCCGAAGACGAAGCCCGCGAAGAAGGCCGCCGTGCCCACGGTGCCGAACGCATCACCGGGACCGAAGACAAGGGATGCGACAAAAGCGCCCAAGCCGAAGGGAGCGACGGAGAGGCGCAAGGGCGAGCTTCCACGAGACGGAGGAGGCATGCCGCTCGCCGACTTCATGCGCGAGCGGGCCGAGCTCGCCGCGGCGAAGGCCACTCGGGGGAAGCGGTTAGCACCCGGGAAAGGGGGCTCGACGAAGCCGTCCGCCACCGCGCACGTCCCGCCAGCACCCTCGGTGCCCGAGACAACCGCGCCAACGACGGAGGGGGCACGTGCGGTGCCTGCGGGCGTCGTCGACGTCACGAAGATCCTCGCCGGCCGCGGATGGCAGGTGGGTGCGCATGCGCAGGTCAGCGACGCGACGATCGAAGCCGAGCTAGCGAAGCACGGCCATTCCGCCGAGCGCGCGGCGGCAGCGATCCACGATCGCCTCGATGTCGCTGTGCGGGGCAGTCTCGATGCTGCGCTGCGACTCGGCCCCCCGCAGAAGGAGCCGAAGGGAGGTGCCCGCGGGAAGCGCGCCATACCGAAGAAAGCGGCGTCCAGCGAGCCGGCGACCGCGCCGTCCGTCCCGCCCGCGCCCTCGGCGAGCGGCCCCACACAGAGCTATGCCGCGTGGTGCGAGCTGCTGTCGCGCGCTGCCGGGAAGCACGGGCGGCGCGTCGCGTTTGGGTCGGAGACGCACGACGCGTGGAGTAGCGGGCAGGACGCAGAAGCGCTCGTCCTCACGCAGCCCGAGACTCGCCTGAACCCCGCGATGATCGTTCGAGACGCTCGCGGAGCCGTCGCCCTCGATCTGCACGCGCCCGCCGCGAACACGAACGCGCCACCCGCGGCGCCCGGGGTCATGGCGAAGCCGCCCGTCGTCGTCGCCTCCACGATCGCCGACACGGTCCAGCCGTTCAAGGTGCGCGCGAGCTGCGGGCACATCGTGGTGCGGAAGATGCGCGCGGCCACGGCGGGTGTCCCCTACTCGGAGGACGTCGTCCTCAACGCGCCGAACGGTCGCGCGTGCGATGCCTGCGAGGCCAAGGCCAAGCAGGACTTCGGCGCGCACGCCCCGAAGCCGGCGGCGAAGAAGGACGTCAAAGCGCCGGAGCTGAGGGACACGGCCGAGATCGCGAAGCGGATCCGGGCGGACATCGGCGAAGCCGTACGAACGAAGGCCCTCCCCAAGGGGAAATACTCGGTCCAGACCGACAAGTATTCGATGGGTTCGTCCATCAACGTCGTCGCATCCGCACTTCCCTTCGCTCTCCTCAATCCGGAAGCGTTCCACCTCGAGAAGGGCTCGAGTCATGTCTCGTTCGATCGGGACCGGTTTCGGAGCCGGCACACCGCGGAGGCTGACAGCGTCGTCGCGAAGCTGAACGCGATCGTCGACGCCTACCACTGGGACAACTCCGACCCGATGACGGACTACCACCACGAGCGATTCGGGCGCGACGTGAAGCTCGACGACGAGGGCGAGTGGAAGCGCATCAACGCAGAGAAGGTCGCCGCTGCGCGCGCAGCCGCGACGCCCGGGGGAGCGCGGCCATGACTTCCCACGATCAGGCGCCGCTCAGCGCCGGGGAGATCCGCGCCGCCGCTCGCAGCCACAAGGAGGCCGCGCGCGAGCAACTCGTCGGCCTGCGCGCCACTCTGCGAGCAGCGCTCGCCGCAAAGAAGGACCGGATGCGCGAGCTCGTCGAGGAGTGCAAGCGCGAGCGACTCGCAGTGCGCGGGGCGATCTTCGCGATGCGCCAGAGCGCACTCGCGGGGCTCCGTGACGAGGTGAAGACGGCGCGGAAGACTGCCCGGGATCAGCAAGCCGCGCGTCTCGTCGAGGTCCGCAGCACGTCGGCGACGACAATTTCGGCCGTGCGCGCGGCGCTCGCGGTCCAACGCCAGCATCACACCGAGCAGAGTCGCATCACGACTCACGAGCGGCGGCGTAAGGACGACATCGACAAGCTGCACGCGCAGACGCTTGCGGGCGGAGCCCTGCACGGGCCCAAGCTGGAGAAGCTCCGGCCCCTACTCGAGAAGGCGCGGACCATCACCCCCGCTCCGGGGGAGTCCAAGGTCGAAGCGCTCTGGAGCTACGCCAAGGCTCACCCCGAGGAGATGCACGCCATCCTCGAGCCCAAAGCGGAGAAGGCGATCGCCAAGACGAAGGCAGAGATCGCCGAGGTCGAGAAATCCGCGCGTGCGCCGAACGCGTTCGAGTTGAAGCGCGCAGCGCGCATTGAGCGGCTGCGCGTGCGGTCGGAGAAGCTCCGCGCCGAAGCCGAGGGGGCGTTCACGAGGGAGCGCGCGATCGGGAACATGATCCCGATGGGCCAGCCCATCCTCGTCGGACACCACTCCGAGAAAAGGCATCGGCGCGACCTCGGGAAGATGCAATCGCTCGCGACGAAGGGCGTGTTCCTCTCCAGGGAAGCCGACCAGCTCGCGCGCCGCGCCGCGTTCGCGGAGAAGAACACGGCCGTCTCGAGCGACGACCCCGAGGCCGTCGCGAAGCTCCGCGCCAAGCTCGCCTCCCTCGAGAAAGGGCGCGAGCAGATGCGCGCGGCCAACGCGGCGATCCGGAAGGGGGGCGACGTCGTCGCTCGCCTCGGCGCGCTCGGGTTCAACGAGGCGCGCGCCCAGTCGCTCCTCGAGAAGGACCCGATAGGTCGCATCGGCTTTCCCGCCTACGCACTTCAGAACACGTCCTCCGAGGAGAGGCGCGTCAAGGAGAGGATCCGCCAGCTCGAAGCTCGCGCGAGCTCCCCCGTCCGCGCCCCCGAGAGCATCGGTCATTGCACGATCGCAGAGGCGGAGAACCGCGTCCGCATCACGTTCCCGGCGAAGCCGCCCGAGGACATGCGACGCGCCCTGAAGGGAGCGGGCTTCAAGTGGTCGCCCACAGCGGGCGCCTGGCAGCGCTTCGCGAGCGGCGGCGCGTGGGATGACGCGCGACGCATCCTCACGAAGCACGGCGGATCGCCGCCGACGGGCTCCCCGCAAACGCTCGCCGCGGCACCGCCGCCCTCGGAGGGCTGAACGCCATGCACTCCCTCCGCAACCCCCGTCTCCGAGCCTCCGTCTGCCCAGCGCCCCGGACGGCGGGCGTACGCGATCCCGCGCAGGGCGACCGCGACCCGAGAGAGATCCGACGCCCATGCTGACCCGGAAGGAAGCTGCGAAACAGCGGCAGGCGCTCAATCGCGACATCGCCCAGAGCCATCGCGAGAAGGCGGCGGCGAGTCTCCGGAGCTTGCGGGAGCAGCTCCACGCGGCGCGGACGCAGCGGAACGAAGCGCTCGCGAAGGCGCGGGGGCATTGCCGCGCCGAGCGGCTGACCCTCCGCGAGAAAGCCCACGCGCGTCGTCAGAGCGCGCTCGCCGAGCTGAAGGACACCTACGCAAAGGAGCGCGCCGAAGCGCGCGAGGTGTGCGTTGTCCGGAAGGCCGGCGTGCATAGCGAGGCGCGCGATCCGATCGAACGCGCGAAGGGAAACTGGGACGCCGAGCGGAAGTACCAGGCCGACCTCCGTCGCATCGAGCAAGGAAACCGCGATCGACACCGCGCCGTCCACCGCGCGCACGCCGACGAGCGCCGGAGCGAGTCCGACGACGAGGTTCGCGGGAACATCCCCCCCGACTACCAGGCTCTCTTCGATCGCGTGAAGCGCGACATGAAGGGCACCTCGCGCGAATCGCGGACGGAAGTCTTCCTGCGCTACGCCGAGCAGCACCCGGACGAGATCCTCGCCGCGCTCGACGATGGGAGCGACCGCCTCATTCGCGAGCTCGAGGAGCAGCGCGCCAAGGCCGAGCGCGCTCTTCGCCCTCCGCCCTCTTCGAAGCGCCGCCGCTCCACGCCTGAGGAGCTCGCCGCCGTGCCGTTCTGACACCTCACCCCCCGGAGTTTCGATGAATCAGCAAGAGTCCACTCGGCGGCGCCAAGTCGCCGCGGCGGCGGCGCTCGTCGTGAGCAACGCCCGTCACACCCACTACCAACATGAGCCGATCGTCATCGATCCGGCGACAGGAACGTACGATCTAGATTGCTCGGAGTTCGTCAGCTACGTGCTCCGCGGCGTCACGCCCGCGCACTACGCGCGGATCCCACGAGAGCCCACGCAACCGTGTCCGCGGGCCTTCGAATACTGCGACTACATCGCGTCGCTCATCCATGACGACACGTTCGGCTGGCGACGCAGCTACGAGATTGACGATGCGCTCGTGTACGAGGCCGCGCAGGGCTGGCGACGCATCGCCCGGCTCTCCGAGGTGCGTCGCGGGGACGTGATCGCCTGGAGATTCGCGCGGTGGAGTGCCGAGGGCGACACGGGGCACGTGCTCCTCGTCGCCGACCGACCGGAGCCCGCTGGGTACGGCCTCACCGCGGTGCGCGTCTACGACTCCAGCCGCGTACCGCATCTCGACGATTCGCGGGATCGGGGCGGCACGTTCGAGAGCGGGGTCGGCATGGGGACCCTCCTCTTTCACGTCGGCCGCTCCGGAGCGCCGACTGCCGTGCAGTTCGCCCCGTCCGATCGTTTTCACGCCTTGCCGATCGTCATCGGCCGCCTCGAACCCCTCACACCTTAGACCGACGAAAGAGAGCACAGACATGGACGCAATTATTTTTGGAGGCGGAGTTGCCAAGGGGGCGTTCTCTGCGGGAGCCATCTCCGTGCTCGCGAGCGCGGGCCTGCGCGTGCGGCGGGTCGTCGGCACGAGCTCCGGGGCGCTCAACGCCGCCTTCTACGCGCGAGCGATCCGCTCGGGCACCGAGGACGCCGCCGGCGAGGAGCTCGCGCGCATCTGGCTCGAGGAGGCGACGCTCGCCAAGGGCTTCAACGTGAGCGCCAAGGGACTCCTCGATCTCGAGGGGATCTCAACGAGCGACAAGATACTCGCCCTCCTGCGGCGGCACGTCCGACCGAGCACCGGCCGCGAGCCCGTCGACGTGCGCCTCGTTACGACCAATAGCGCCGGAGAGTCGGGTCCGCTCGAGCCAGGCCGTCGGGGAACGACGTTCGAGCACGTGCTGCGCTACGGCGGCTCCGCGCTCGACGACAAGGAGGGGCTCGAAGCGCTCTTCGAGGGGGTCGCAGCCTCGGCAGCGTTCCCGCTCGCGTTCCTCCCGTTCCCTCTTCACGTCGGCGGTCGGTCGGTGCCGTGCCTCGACGGCGGCCTCACCAACAACACCCCCATCAAGTACGCGATCGAGAACACCCCCGACATCGATCGGGTCTTCGTCATCGTCCCCTACCCGGCGCTGCTGGACAGCGCGCCCGAGCTGCGCGGCTTCGCTCTCGTCGAGCATCTCGTGGAGGTACTCGTGCAGGAACGTCTCTACCGCGACCTGCGCGAGGCCTACGCCGTCAACGCGACGCTCGCTCGGCTCGAAGTCGAGGTCCCCGACCGTAGCGTCCGCGCGGCGGTCCTTCGGACGCTGGGGTGGAGCGAGCGACGGAGGCTTCAGATCGTCGAAATTCGTCCGTCGGTCCCGCTCGAGGGTGGCCCCTTCGACGGCTTCCTCTCGCGACGGCTGCGCGAGGAGTACGTCGCAAGGGGACAGGAGGTCGCGCGGGCGTGGCTCCGAGACCGAAGGCGCCCCGCCGATCGATCACCGTCGCCGACCGCGTCGGTGGGAGGAGCACTATGAGGGCCCACTCGCTCGCCTCGATCGGAGTGGTGCTGGCGCTCACGGGTTCCTGCAAGAATAGCGCGCCCACTGCCGCGTCGGCCTCGGATGCAGCGGTTGGCGTCGGTGTGCGGGACGGCGGCGCCGCCTCCTCCCCTCAGCTCTCGTCGTGCATTGTCCAGGGAGACGCGACCCATCTCTCGTTCGACTTTCAGACCGCGCTCGCGTCGGGAGGCCTGACGCTGCGGGAGACCGAGGATGCGGAGCCGAAGGCGCGCATCGACTCAACCTCGATGGTGTTCGCGCAAGGCTCCCAGATGGTGATCACGATTTCCTCGCGCACCGCGCACGGGCAGACGCGGATGACGGCCGACTACGGACCGGCGTTCCAGGGCGTCCAGCATGCGGAATTTCGAGGTGACGGCACGAAACTCGTCGGCACGGTCGACGGGCATGACGTCGCGCCGATCTCGCTCCTCAAGAAGAACCACGCCGCGCTCGACGTGACGTTCCGAGACCATACAGCCCCGGTCAAGGTGACCGTGACGCCCGAGATCCAGCTCGGAATGGAGCGTCTCCTTCAGCAGGCGGAGACAGGGATNNCCCGATCCGGTAGGTACCGGAGGGTCGACCGACTTCAGTCAGGGGTGCAGCAACTGCACAAACAACTGCGACGCCGCGCTCGCCGTGTGCGACGGCACGATCGCCATCGGCTGCATCGCGACCCTGTGGGGGTACGGCGCGTGCGCGTTCGTCGGGTTCATCGGTTGCTCTGCGGCGGCCGCGATCTGTTGGGCCACTTGCTACAACGGGGGTGCCGCGTGTTGCCCGACCCAGTGCAGCGGGACCGGGGTCTGCTGCGGCGTGACCGACCAGTGCACGCCGGGCGGGGGCGGTTGCTGCCCGAACTACGAGCTCATTTGCGGCGGGATCTGCTGCGATCGTACCGTCTCGGCCTGCAACGGTAGCTCGTGCTGTCCGCAGAACACGGTGCCGTGCGGGCCGACCTGCTGCGGCGCCGGGGAGCAGTGCGCGGACTCGGCGCACGGGGTGTGTTGCCCGGCCGGCGTCGCGACCTGCGGGGGAGGCTGCTGCGACAACACGGACGAGGTCTGCGCCTCGGCGCATCCCCTTGTCTGCTGCGTGCCCGGCGATGTCGCATGCGGAGATCAATGCTGCGGGACGGGACAGATGTGCAAGCAACCCGGAAACCAATGCTGCGCCGGGGCACTCTGCGGGGGCTTCTGCTGCGACGAGGGGACCTGTCTCAACGGCCAGTGCTGCTACGGCGCCGTTGCGAACGGCGTCTGCTGCGGCATCGCTGAGCAGGCGTGCGGGGGGTCGTGTTGCAGCGGCACGTGCGTCAACGGCGCGTGCTGCCCGGACACGCAGGTGGCGTGCGGCAACGTCTGCTGCGCCCCTGGCTCGGCGTGCAAGGACCCGAGCACCTCAACATGCTCGACCTGCCCCGCGGGGCAAGAAGGCTGCAAGGACCCGGTCACCGGCGACGTGCTGTGCTGCGCGTCCGGTGCGTGCTGCAACGGCGCGTGCTGCGGGACCGGTCAGCAGTGCTGCGTGAGGAGCTGCGAAACGAACTGCATCATCCCCTGACGCCAGCCGCCCGGCGCCGACGGCACGGTTCAGGCCACGCTTTCGGCGTCGATCTCCTCCGAGGAGCGGAATGCGGCAACGGGGCCGTGCGTTCGGGGTAGGTTCCTAGGAGGAGGCTACATGCGCACGTTCACGGTCGCGATCACGTCGCTCCTGCTCGTCGGCGGCTGCGCGAGCACTCACGTCACGGTGGTCGACGCGAGCCGAGAGGGAGGGTCGATCCTCCTTCGCGGGCCCGAGCCGAATCTCGCAGCGCACGACTACCTCGCGAAGGTCTGTCCGAACGGCTCCCGCATCCTCTCCGAGGACGAGGACGCTGCGAAGCGAGCGATCGACCTCGACAATCTCGGCATCGCGGCGAGCGTGACGACCTCGCTGACCTACGCCTGCGAACCGGGCCCGAAGCTGGTGGCCTCGAGCACCTCCTCCCCATGAGCACCTCGGCGGGCGGAGGCATACAGGAACCCCGGGCGGGGCGGCCTCCCCGCGCCACTCGCCGGTGCGGGCGTCCGGCCCCGACCCACAGACCTAGGTCCACTCCCCTTGCTGAAGCCGCGATCTGTACGTACACTCCTCTCAACCACCCCTGATTACTTCGGTGTCAGGGCCGAGGCCGCTCTCCGAAAGGGGCGCGGCTTCTGTTTTTTGTGCGCCTCACGAGCGCCCTCTTCGTGACGGGGATCTTGCGCTCGTACGTCTACATCGACGGCTTCAACCTCTACTTCGGTTGCTTGAAGAAGACGCCGTACAGGTGGCTCGACCTCGAGGCGTTCTGCGGCCGGCTCCTGCCGAAGCACGACGTCGCCATGATCCGGTACTTCACGGCGCGCGTGACGCCCCTTCCCGGCTTCGATCCTACGTCCGGGCAGCGCCAGGACGTCTACCTCCGCGCGCTGCGGACGTGCCCCAAGGTGTCCATCCACCTCGGTGAGTACCGCGCCGGGCCTGCGCGGCTGCCGATCCATCCGCCGCCCGCGCACGGCAATCCCATGGCGACCGTCCTGAAGTCGACCGAGAAGGGCTCCGACGTCAACCTCGCGTCGTACTTGCTCCTCGACGGCTTCCAGCGGCGCTATGAGCAGGCGATCGTCCTCTCGAACGACGCAGACCTCGTCACCCCCGTCGGCATGGTGCGCACCGAACTCGGGCTCCCGGTCGGCGTCGTCTTTCCCTGCACCAACCCCGGGCGATCGCCGGTGGCCAGCCTTCGGAAGGTGGCGACCTTCACGCGCAACGTGCATGAGGGCGCCATCAAGGCGTCGCAGTTCTTGAACCACCTCACCGATGCGACGGGGACGTTCAGCAAGCCACCGACGTGGTGACTACAGGACTGAGCGCCGGAGTGCCCACATCCCTAGTCGCCCTTCAGGAGATTCTTCGGCGTCGCGGCATCGGAGCCTCCACCCGTGATCGCCGGTCGTTCGCCCTCAGCAAGGTCAAGGTCGAACGAGTAGTCGCCGCCGGCGATCTTCCGCTGCGCGAGCCAGAAGAACAAGTCTGGGGCCGTTAGGCCCGTGGACCGGACCTTGTCGAGACGCGTCCGGAGCCTCCCCACCTCTGCTTCGAATTCTTCGAACGGCTTCTTTGACGAGACGAGCGCGGCCTGACGAAAGCTGTCCCGCAGGTTGGTCAGCTCGCCGGCCGCGGCCTTCACCTCGGCGATGTGCGTATCGAGCTTCAGCGCCGAGTAGATGGTCGACAGGAGGCCGCCGAGAAACGACGCCACAGCACCGATCGTCTTCGTCGTCTGGTCGGACGAGGCCGAGAGGATCTTCCAGCTGCCGAGCGAGCCAAAGATGATCGGAGCGATCGTGAAGAACACCTTCAGGCCGCGCAGCCACCTCAGCCAGATCCAGAGACTCGCCGCCGTGTAGAGGCAATTATCGAATTGCCGCTTGCACTCCTTCGCCAGCTCCTCGCTTTTCGACGCCATCCCTCTTCACGATGCACCGCATCGTGCCTCTCCCGCATCCAACCACATCTCCGCCGACGGCGCCGACGTAGCACGACGATCGGCGGCCGCCGGCAGGCGAGAGGACCGGCTGCGCTGGAAGAAATCCACGTAGTCGCTCGAGATCGTCGCGAACCTCCAGACGACGAGATCAACGACCGCGACGGTGTCGCCAACCGCGCTCGCGAGGTACTCACAGAGCGACGCGGGTGACTCGTAGCCCACCGCCAGGGCAACTCGAACGAGATGCCGGTCGGGCTTCGCCACGTCGAGGCCAAGATTTTTCGCGAGGTGCTTCGACGTCGCCGGACCCATGTACGGGAGGGTCATCAGCGAGTCGGGCCCGGTCTCCCGCAGGCCTGCGAGGATCGGTTCCAGACCATCGCGTGCTACGGCTCGTGAGATTTCCACCAACGCCTCGAGCTTGCGTTCGTGCCGAAATGCTCGGGCCGCCTGAAGCTTGCACTCCGCGGAGTGCTCCACGACCCAGGCAGCGCTACCCCAACCGCCGAAAGCCGCCTCCACCGCAGGGTAGATCTTCCGAACCACGGACTCCCGCATCCCGCTCGAGAGCACGACCCATGCAGCCTCCCGCAGAAACAGACGATCGTCGATGGCGTCGATGCATCGCGTTTCCTGCCACGTGATCTCGTTCTCGAAGCCTGCGTCGACGATGGCCACCTTCGCCAAGAGGTACGACGCGAGCAGGTCCTGGTCGCTGGGCCGGCGGCCGTTCACGCTCATCCGCCTGCCTCGAAGAGTTCGCGCCACTGGTCAACGGACTGTGCGCCGTCTGCATTTCGCAGCCGTCGGCCGATGCGGTCGAGACTGTCCGCGATCATCAGCCGTTCAACGCTCTTTGCGGGACCGAGGTGGTCATCGACAAAGGGTGTCTGTCCTGTGGGATCTGGCAATGGCTCGCGGACCAGCCGCGGGGCGGTTGCGAAGAAGTGCTGCGTCATGGCTTTCGGCGTGAGCGGCCCGGTGTACTGGGCAAAGATCTGCTCGGCGAGCAGCTCCGTGTGATAGCCCGAAATCCGCCTCGCCTCCGGTAGCGACGCCATCAGGACCTTCGCCAACTTGATCGTGGGCACGACCTTGTTTGCGCACGCCTTGTTCACTGCCGTCAGCGCGTCTGTGAACGCCTTTGGACGGACGTACGACCAGTCCGTGCACTGCGCGTTGGGGAGAAGGAAGTCCTCTCCTTGTCGGATCACTGGGACGACCTGGACAGTCACGTCGTTGAACCGAACATCGATGGCGAATCCGTCGGGCGCGACCTCCGTCAGCGGAAAGCGCTCGCTGAGCCTGGCCAGAAAGTGCGCGCAGACCTCGGCCGGAGACTTAGCGGCGAGCTCGGTGTCGTTCAGGACCACCAGAGCGTCGACGTCGCTCACTCCGTCCACGTAGGTTTTCTTCGAGACGGAGCCTCCGAAGAGAAGGTCCACCGACCCGTCGATATCCTTGCCGAGTGCACGGCGAATCTCTTCGAGGTGGGTCGCTACAGCGTCGGTGTTTCGATCGTTGGCCCCTGCGAGCACCTCACCGAGGAACCCGGCGACGGACGACTCGAACTGCTCGCCCTTGGACTTCGTCTCGATCGCACGGATCGATTGGGCGACCGACTCCGGCGGCCCATTGCCTAGAAAGCTCGAGCCTCCTCCTCCTCCCATCAGATCCTCTCTTTCAGCTTCGTGCGAAGCGAATCGAACTCGCTCTGCAAAGGACCAGCGTTGTACTTGAAGTGCGCGAAGTCCTGATCGAGCGTGAACTTCCGCATCTCGGCTCGAAGCGTGCGCAGATAGTGAACGTTCGAGGTGAGCGTCTGCGCGCGCACGAGGGTGTCGCGCGAATCGCACCCGATGGCGAGCACACCGTGGTTCGCCTGGTAGACGCAGAGGCCATCGCGGTACGCATATCGGAGCCAGGTCAAGCCATCGAAGACCTCTGCGCCGGCGAGGAAGTAGAGGGAACTGGTGAGAGGATCGAGTGCACCGAAGACATGGATCGGCCTCTTGACGTCCGCGTCATCCAGCGCGAGTCGCAACTTGGCGAGTTCAAACATCCGGTCGAGCATCGACGCGCCGAGCTCCTTCTCGGTCACGCCGATGAAGTCGAAGAGGGACAATTCTTCCGCTGATGCGCAGGCTTGCTGGAGAGTCGCCTTCAGATACCTCTGCGTGTCGGTCTCTGGCTTCAGGAGAATCGTGTGCAGCTGGCCGGGATACCTCGCGACGAACGCCTTCGCGGCTTCCAGTTGCTCCGCGAAACTCTGCCGCTGAGAGGGATGGTCGTAGGTCACAAAGGTGGCGGCGAAGCGCTTCGGCCAAGAACGCAGGACGCCGTCGAGAAGGGCCTCGCTCCAATCATGCGGAGCGTGTGGCGAGTGCACCGAGGTCGATAGGTCATGCTCGATGCGGGCCTCGTAGCCGCCGCTGTCGACGACGGTCAACTCCGGCGCCGTGGCGAGTTCCTCTGGCTTCGGGATGTGGCCGTAGTGCATGTCGTAGGCGCTGATGAGCATCGAGTCCGTCAGCCACTCCGACGCGAACTCCAGAACTGCACGCACTTCGGAACTGCCATCCTTGTCGACGCGAAAGCCCTTGCTTGAGAAGGAAGGGACCAAGATGGGCGTCTCCATGACCGCCCCGCCGGGGACGCGCACGTGGCTGCATCGCGCTAGGGAGCGACGCTGGCTAACGGAGCTCACGTAGCGCCTCGCGATCCTTGCAGCTCAAGCAGACGCCGCACGGCGGATCTCCGCCGGCCTCACAACTGTAGGTCATTCCCACGGGGACCTCGGCCTCGCGGCAGAACACGCCTAGCTGCGCCTTGGTCCACTCCAGGAACGGACATGCCATGCGTACGCGCCCACCGGTGTAGATGTCGAAGAGGCGCTGCATGGCGTCCACGAACGCCTGGGAGCAGTCCGCGTAGGACGTGCCGGCGTGGATACCCAGGGCGACGAGGGTTGAGCGGGCATGCACATGGGAGAGGGCTGCCGTTGCAAGGAGGGCGTTCCGGCCCGGGATGAAGCCGTCGCTGAAGGGCCCCAGGCCCGAGATCTGCACGACCGACAGTCGGATCCCGTAGTGGTCGGCGATGCGGCGCGCCGCGCGACGTTCCTGTTCAAGCGCCCCCTGCCCGTACTCGACGAAAAGCGCCGTCGCTTCGTAGCGTCGCGAGTGATAGAAGCTCGCGCACGCCGCGGAATCCAGTCCGCCACTGAGAAGCACGACGACGGAACCACTTGCAAGAGGTCCCGAGGTCGGCGAGTGAGGCTTCGTCATGGCCGGCGTCTACCGGACGCTTTCGTGGCGACCCCGGCAGGAAGCGAGCGTCTCCCATTTCGTAGAAGCAGGGCAAGCGGATTGCCGAGCCGAGCGCTGGTCGACGGTCCCGCGCTCTTCGACGCGGTATCCCCCGCCCGCGATGACGAGGCCGCGCTCGTTGTAGGCGAGGCGCGGCCGAGGGTGCTCGAACTCGTGCTCGTAGTCGGTGAGCACCTTGTCCTGCCCCTTTCGATAGACGACCGCGACGAGGTCCCCGAGCTCGACGCTCGGGTCGGCGGCCGACAGCTTCCGCACCTTCTGCTTCCCTTCCGGCCCCAGGTCGCGCTCGCGCGACAGTGTACCCCGCGCAGCGGCTCCGGAAGGGGCGGGTGGCAGGTCATCTAGGCGAGCGCGAGGCACTTGCCGCGCCGAGCTCCACGCCGTATAACTAACGGTAGCTAACGAATGCCTTTCTCCGTTAGCGGAATCCCTTCCGATGGCAAATCAGACCGTACGTTTCGATGAAGCCACCATGGCCCAGTTGAACCGGGCGACCAGCGCCGAACCTGCTCGGGTGCAATTTGCCAAGGGCAAGCGACCGGTGAAGGTCGGCGAAGTGCTCGTGGCCGTGTTCAGCTCCGAGGGCGGGGTTGTGCGTCGCGCGAAGGTCGGCCGGGACCCGAATTTCAGGGAGCTCCTCTTGTGGCTCGCCGGGACGGAGGCCGCGGTCGAACGGTGCGCGGCAGAGCCGTCACCGGGAGCGCCTCAACTCACGGCGGGTGAGGCTGCGTTGCTCGACGAAGCGGGGCTTGTCGAGGAGGAGAAGGGACTGCCCGGCGCCCTGGCTCTGTCCGGCATCGACTACGATCTTCTCCTCACCGACAGCCTTTCCCTCGAGCAGGCAGCGAAACTGCTGCACGTGAAGACGACCAGCCGTCTTCGGCAGCGTCTTTCGGACCGAACGCTCTACGGCATCAAGGATGGGAAGAGCTGGCGCGTCCCGAAGTTTCAGTTCGTCCGGGGGAAGCTCGTTCGAGGCATCGACCAGGTGCTCCCTCACATCCGGCGCGACGCGCATCCTCTGGCCGTGAGGAGCTGGTTCTCGACGCCCCACCAAGATCTCGTCGTCGGGAAGGACGACCAACGGGTGACGCCGCTCGCGTGGCTCGCCGCGGGCAATTCGCCGGAGGAAGTCGCCAGGCTGGCCGCGGAAATCTAGCCGGATGGCCAAGCTGCCCGAGCCGCCGAGCCCGCTCGAACTCGACCCCGAGATCGCGATCCGCAAGCGCGGCGCACGATGCTGGAGGATCTACTTCGCGGGAGGTCGGCACCCTGCGACCTGGCGGGACTTCCGTTTCTTTGGTCCAACGCTTGCGCGGTTTGATCACCATGATCCGCCGCCGAGCGCACAAGCCCGAGGCATCCTCTACGCGGCTGCGAGCCCGGTCACCTGCCTCGCGGAGGTCTTTCAAGCCACACGCGTTATCGATCGCGGGTCCGGTTCGCCCTGGCTCGTGGCCTTCGATCTCGCACGCGATGTACCCCTACTCGACTTGACCGGCCCATGGCCGACGCGCGCAGGAGCGTCGATGGCGATCGGGTCCGGCCCACGACCGCGCGCACGCCGTTGGTCGCGCGCGATCTACGAGGCGTACGCGAACGTCGAAGGTCTCCTCTACGCGTCGTCCATGCATGCAAACCGTCTCGCGCTTGCTCTCTACGAGCGCGCGCACGCGGCTCTGCCGGCAGCCCCGGTGTTTCATCGCGCCCTCTCCGATCCCGCTCTCGTGCCGCGACTCAACGCGGCGGCGACGGCGCTCGGCTACCGACTCGTTTGAGGAGATCGAGACCTCGGCGGCGTAGACGTGCTGAGCGGTTCACACCGAGAGGTTCGGCCGGCGGCCCTTCAACGAGGCCCGACGTGGATTCTGGCCGGGATCCTCGAACTACTACTCGGTGCACGAGCGCCGGTCACGTCCCGACGGCGATGTCGTGCAGAGCGAAGAGCCTTCGGAAAAACTCAGCAACCAAGACCTTGCCCCGGTCCCCTTTGAGCTCGACGGCGCCGAAGCGGAAGACCTCGTAGCCCCGGAGCCGGAGCTTTCGGTCCTCGGAAACCATCTGCGCGTAGCGATGTGGGTCGGCTCGCCCGTTGTCGGCGTAGTGGTGGTCTCCGTCGACCTCGATAACGACTCGGACGTGGTTCGGGAGGAACATCAGGAAGTCCAAGCGCTGGCGCACGAGTGCAGCCGCACGCCCTCTTGCTGCCACGGTCTTCGGGTCGTAGTGGACATAGACCTCAGGCAGTAGCGCCGGCAGACGCGGCACGTCCGACTTGAACGCCGTATAGAACGTCGAGAACAGCAGACGCTGGGGCGGAGATATCTCCTTCGGAGGAAGGCTGTTGAGCAGCCGCTGGTAGAGCGCAACCGCAGCTTCCCGATCGTCCGGTCGGCCGCTGCGCTCGGCCCACCAGGTCTGGAGTTCACGCCACGACAACCCGCCGATCGAGATCGGCCGGTCGTACACGAGCGTCTTGTCAGGGCTCGAGACGAGCTCGACGTCGTTGTTCACGGCGTCGGCGAATCGGAGGTCGGGTTTCTCGAGCGGCGCAAAGATGACCTGTTTCGCGGGGCCGGCGCCCGCCGAGGCCGTGGAGATGAGCCGGAAGACGGGGTAGCCGCCGTCGACCCCATCGGACACGAGCTCGACGCCGCAGTCTCGCAGCGCGTCGTTCATGCGCTCGGCGATTCGCCCCTGCTCGGCCGCGTCAGGGCGGAACCGGTGGGAGCAGAGGCCTTCAAGAAACAGGACGAACCTCCTGTCCGAGCAGCCGTACGCACCGACTTCCTCGAACACCTGCTCGGGCTCGTAGTCGGGGTCCTTCAGGACGTGACGCCGGATCCGGTCGCCGAGGGAAGGCTCGGTCGCGAGGAAGTCGACCTCGTCGAGGACCCAGAGGCGTTCGAGCAGGTCCATGAGGCCCGGCGCGCGGAGATCCTCCGTCGAAAGCGCCCGCGCCAGCTCTCGCCGATAGCGTTCCGGGACCCTGGGTCCCGGTGCTCCCGTCCAGATGAACTCCTGCAGCTCGTTGCGCACTGTCGGCCGAGGGCTGCACGCGGCGATGTACCGCTCGGCGAGAGTCGGAAGCTCCTCGTCTGAGACGTTCGCGAACGCGGCCCGTACGCGGTCTCTCTTCGAAGCGCCGTGCTCTACGGCGCCCTCGCGCATTCCGAGCCGCCCGAGAAGGTCGGGTAGAGTCGCATGTGTGGCGAGCGTCTGCGACGCAGCGTCGAGGACCAGTCGCAGCGACGCTTTGAGCTCGGCGAGAACCAGCGCGTCCAACCTTGCGCAAGCGTACCCCACGGAGCACCGTCGCGAACCTTCTCGCGCGGAGCTCTAAGCCCGGGGCGCCGCCCGCTCGTCGGCCAAACTGCTCCCCTTCCCTGCGAACGCGAAGAGCCGCGGGCGGTAGCATGGTGGACCCATGAGCTTCACATCGCGTCCGACCGTCCCCATCACCCCGATCGCCCTCGCGAAGCTGATCGCGGCGTACGTGCACGCCGACGCGCGAGTTCCGACTCTGAGCCTCGGACGCCTATCCGGCGGGACGTGGGGAAAGCGCGATCTGCGGGGCATCGAGGGATCGCTCTCTCTGAGCGACTCCGGCGAGATGCTCTTGTCGATCGCGGGACATGCGAGCGTTGCGGACCATGACGCTGCGATCCTCGAGCTCTCGGACAGCTCGCAAGTCACGACGCCATCGCCCTTCGTCACGCGCCAAGGGGGGGCCATCGCCGTTGGCGGGCCTGCAGGTTTCTCCACCGACATCCTCCTAGACGACTGGGAGTGGCGGACGGGTCGAGAGCCGGTGGCTTGGGTAGGCATTCTCCGAGGCGCCGATTTCAAGGCCTACAACCTCCTCGTCCAAAGTCATGGCGCCATGAGCGCGCAAAGCCTTCGACTGCAGGGCCACTTTGCCTGGCACCTCGTTCGGAAAGGAGTCGCGGGGGAACGAACGTGCGTCGTCATCGTCGCTGGCGATCTTCCGAGTGCGCGCAAGCGGCTGTGGCCCGATTTCGCGGCGCTCGAGTTCCTCTTCGGAACACCGCTGCGACTCGATCTACTCATCGGCGTCAACGAGGCGAACGAACCTGTCGCAGCGCTCGGCGCGAACTGCGGTTACCGGTTCCGCCCCGGAGCCTCACATGAGGAGCCCCTCCCGGATGATCGAGATCACGCTTGGATGGCCGTCGCCTTCCCCCGCATCGTGCACGCGCTCGGCACCGACGGGACCTCGTCGGTCGGCGCCGCCGCGTGCAACTACGTGGATTCGACGATCGGCCACATCGACGGCCAGTACCTGTTTGTGCAGGTTGCTCTCGAGGCTCTGAGCAACCAGCTCTGCCCGAACGAGCCGCCACTCGTGAACGATGTCAAAGCGTGGAAGGCGTGGATCGATTCGCTGAGCGCGGAGTGCGAAACGCACGCGGTTGACCCGATGGCCCTGAAGGTTCTCCTTGGCAAGCTGCGCGGGGCCTATCACCCAACGACATCGCGCCTCGTCGAGAAGGCACTGAAGCGCTTCGCGCTCTCACCTCCGACGGAAGCGGTGAAGGAGATCGAGGGGCGCAACATCGTCGCGCACACGGGTTCGATGACGGGCGGCACCGGGTACGACGTCGAGCGCGACGTGCGCCGTATCCGCATGATTCGTGCCCTGCTCGCCGCGTTGACTCTTCGGAGCGTCGGCTACGAGGGCGCCCTGCTCGCGTGGGATCTCGACCACCGTCGTTGGCGCCTTGAGGCCGACTGGTTCCCCGTCTCCGAGGCAGCGCGGGAAGAGAGCAGATGCGTGTACGAGATCGAGCTCGAGTCGCCTGGCGAAGGGCTCGCGCCATGACGACGAGGCGTCGACCGTCCGTCGCCACGCGCGACGGGCAAGGTCTCCCGCGAGGCCGCATATCGCGAGCGCCTTCTTCTGACGCCCCGCTTGCGGTGGCGAATCCTCCAGAGGGACGGCTTCCGCCGTACGAAGTGCGGCGCCGCCGCGCGCCCAGCAAGGCTGACCCGTCGTATACTTCGGAAGCCATGGATCTGCGACGCGTAGAGAAGAAGCTTCGAGAGGCGGAGTTCTTTCTTTTCCATTTGCAGCAGCGCGAAACCTACCCGCTAGGAAACGCCGAGGAGCTGGACTTCCTTCTGAGCGCCTTCCTCAGCGCGGCGCGCGCCGTCGACTACCGACTGCGACATGAGCAGGGCGAACACTACAAAGCATGGCGGAAGGCGTGGGACGACAGGATCGACCCTGGTGACCGGCAGCTCGTGAAGTTCGTCGACGACGACCGGGCGCTAGAGGTCCACGCGAGTGGATCGAGCCGCGCCGAGAAACACTCCCCCATGGCCGTCCACATGGAAAACGGGGAGGTGGCGGGCTTCGTTCCCCTCCCGGCCCCTGTTCCCGGAGCCATCGCCAAACCAGACTTCTACTATGTCGACATCGAAGGAAAGGAGGAGCGCGCGACGGAGGTATGCGCGAAGTACATCGCGCTCACCAGAGCGATGCTCGCGGCGTACAGCACAGGCACCCCATGAGGGGAGCACGCACTGGGCCACCTCGGGTCACCCGGGCGCGAACACCTCTCCCGCGCAACGGGCTCGCCTTTCCGGTTGCGTTTCCACGACGCTCCAGTAGCCTCCTGGACAGAGGAAAAGCAAATGCCGCCCAATCACTTCAAGAACCTCTCGCTTCCTGAATCGACCTACGACGGAGTCCAGCGCGCGCGTGCCGATCTGCAGCAGCGCGGCCTCGCGGCTATCCCCCCGGAGTTGCTCGACCCGCCCACGTGCCCCTCTTGCCAAGGCGAAGTCGAGCACGTCACGATCGGCGTCCAGCACATCAAGTGCCATGCCTGCGGCTACGCCCAGCAGACGGTTGCGGTGAATGGAAACGGTGTAGCTACGTTCGCGACCGGCGCTCTCGTCGGGGCCGCTGTCGCTGCGTTGTTCGCGTACATGGCGCGCGATGGGAAGACACCGCCGCAGATGACAGCCTCGCCCCGCAGGCGGAAGATGGTGGCGAAGGGACGCCCAACCAGACGGCCCCGCTGATCAGGTGCGAACCGCCACCATCAGGTCATGCCACCTTCGGCTCCATCGCGAGGGTAGAAGCACCGCAACGCGCGCGGATGAGCCACGACGTGAGGCCGCGGTCGCCGCGCAACGCGCTCGCGCATGCACTGGCGGCGGCGCCGTGTCGAGGTACACGCACTGCGGGCGCGGGCTCGTAGCGACGGAGGGGGCCTCGCAAGCCACTTCCGCGGCGGTGGCGTCGGCTTCTCTCGGCCGTCGATCGCCACCTACGCAGCTTCGGGACATCCGCTGCGACCGCTACTGTAGCCCGCAAGGAGACGCGGCCTGGGGCCGGCGCGCGCACGTCCCCGGTGCGGCTCCCAGCGCAACGAGCGGAACGTCACCCCCACTCCGACGCAAGGTACTCCGCGACCGCCGTGGCGGCCCCCGGGGAAAGGCTCGGGGAATTCGCACAGACATGCGCGTACAAAATCGGCACAATCCCCGCCGCCCTCGCGGCCGCCCGTCGCTCCCACGCCTTCTTATTTCCGATAGATCGTGCGTCGAGCGGCGTACCGCGCTTACGCTTTCCTAAAGCGAAGGTCACACGTTCGAATCGTGTCGGGGGCGCCCTTGTTTTTCCGGGTGATCGTGAGCCGAGGGCCTCACGGAGTGCCGTTGCCTTCAGGTCTGTGGCCCCACTGTGGCCCCAAGTCGAGCCACAGCGGCGGTCAGCTCGGCGCGCGAGGTGTGCGCGTAGCGTTGCGTGGTCGAGAGGTCAGCGTGGCCAGCGAGCATCTGGACCGCGGGCGCCGGAGCACCAGTGCGGAAGAGGCTCGTCACGAAGAAGTGCCGAAGGTCGTGGAAGCGCCACCCTTCGAGCCGGGCGCGTTTGCACGCGCGCTTGAAGGTCTGACGAAGCCCCCACTGGCCCCACGGCTCACCTTCGGCGGTGAGCGAGACGAGCGCGTCGGAGACGCGCTTCTTGGTCGTCGAGAGCTCGCGGTGAAGAACTTCCGCGAGGGGGATCAGTCGCTCGTGGCCTGACTTCGGCGTCGAGACGGCGCCGTTGCAGCGACTGAGGCGGACGGTCAGTGTTCGCGCTCGGAGGTCGACGTCCTTCCAGCGAAGGGCGCGGATCTCGCCAGCGCGGAGCCCCGCGTACGACGCGAGGAGGAACGCTCGACGGTGCGACGCGGACGGCGTCGACTCGAAGAGGCGCTCGAGCTCCTCTTGCGTGAGCGCGGTGTGGATCGTTCTGCCGGGACGGGGCAGCTTCGGAAATGCGGGTCGCTCGGAGAGGTAGCCGCGCTCGACAGCGAACCTTCCCAGGATCGAGCGGAGCACGATCTGGTAGGCAGCGCGCGTCGACGGCTTCACGCCCGTCTCGACGAGCTCGGCGTCGAGCTCGCGCACCTTGGAGGGCGTGATTTGGGTGATCGGAAGGTCGCCGATCGCGTTCAGGAAGAAGCCTTGCAGCCTCTTGTCGTAGGCGAAGCGCGTCGAGGGTTTGAGATGGCTCGTCGCGTACGCCGCCATGTACTCCTTCGCGACGTCGCGAAAGAGCGGTCCAGCGTCGGCCTCTGGCTCCGACTCGGGCGGCTCGATGATCGGCGCACCGCTCGGCGCGAGAACGCCGTGCGGAGAACCTATGGTCGCGAGCAGCGCGAGACGGCGCCGATCTTCGGCGCGCGCCGCTTGAAGGGTCTGCACCTCGGCATCGTGACGATACCGGGCGCGGGTTCCATCGGGATTGCGGTAGCGGATGTCAACGAGCAGGCGCCGCTCATCGCGGCGGATGACGATTCGCACAGCCATGGCTTTTCCTTTGGGCCAGGGACGTGCGCTTCTGCGCGTCGTAACCTAGCACCCGACGGGTTCACGTCGAAGCGCGGTCGCACCAGCAAGCGTCGAGCTGGACGCGCCAGTGGCGACCCACCTTGCGCGCTCGGAGCCCGTCGAAGTCGGAATGCACGCGACCGAGAGGGTCGCGTCGAGCGTGTCGCTCGATGGCCCGCCGGAGCGTTACGATCTCCATACCGAGGAACTGGGCGGCGGCGTCGATCCGCATCCAAGGCCGAAGCGCGGCATCACCACCGTCGCCAAGCTTCGACTTCCTTCCGAGGAGGAAGCCGTCGCGCGTGGAGGGTTCAGCGGTCACAAGCCACCTCGGTGCTCTCCCGCTGCCGCGCGCCGGGCCGCAGAACCGCGCTCGTGGAAGAACCGGTAGACGCCGGACGCGAGCCCGGTGTCTCCGACCGTGTGAAGGACCCCGGCGAGAACGTCGAGGTTTGGATCGGCGCTGTTGTCCGCAAGAGAGAGGGCGAAGCCGCCCGCATGGCCGACCAAGGCGACCGCGGCATCGAGCGAGATGCCCCACTTCTTGAGGACGCCCTCGTCGCCGCCGAAGCGGCCGTTCACGGCCCCGAGCGTCGCCGCGGTCGTCGCGGTGCACGAGCTCTGGACGAACGTGTTCCCGTGTCTCCGCACCCCGGCCACGAACAGATCCTTCGCCCCGTGAAGAACCTCGTGCCTCTTCGTGAGCTCATCGACGAGGTCCGACGCTCTCCCGAGGGCGTCGGACGCGGAGAGGCCAAGCGCGGGAAATGGAACCGTCGTGGTCGCTGCCGTCATGCGTGTTCGTGCTCCTTCCGCGCCACCTGGTGCGAACGATCTAACGAACGGTCAACCACCTGAGTCTCGCGGCTCGGCCGCGGCGCGGCGCTACTTCGCTACGCTGCGCCGCTACGCTACCGCGCCACGCATCCGGACCAATGAACTCGCGGCTTTGGCTCCATTCCGCGCGACGCTACTTCGCTACGCTTCGACGCACCGCTACTGCGCACCGCCAGATTTCTTTTCGCACCGCTGCGGCACCGGTGGCGACAAGGAGGAGGGCGACGCGCTCCGCGCTCGCCCGCGCGGGAGTTCCCGTCGAGATGACTCCCAGGACTACGACGGCGACGCCGAATGCGACGATGATCCAGAACAGCGGTGGGTGGCCGCGTGAGCTGGCGAGCGCGTCCGGGGCAGCTCTCTTCCCCACCTTTCGGTTGCGTCGTGCCGAGTCGTGGACAGATTCGCCCCCCGACTACGCCCCGGAGCGTTCGGGAACCAGGCCTGGTCGGCCCGTGAGGCGGTGCTCAGCGTCAGACCCGCAGCCCGCGATCGCGACGGATCTCGATCGCGATCAGGGGCGGTCGCAAGGACGAGGCCGGCCCTAAGCTGGGGAGGTGCGTCAGAGCAGCGGCTCTTCGAGGGCCCCTGGTAGCTCGGCGCCTACCGCGCGACGGACGGCTTCAGCGAACGCGCGAGCACCGCGATGGCCTGGGAGGTCCGCGAGCCGGTGGTCGGGGAAGAAGAGCACTTCGTTTGCACGCAAGACGTCTTGCGTCGTTCGCACCGCGAGCCTTGAACTCCGCTGGCACAACGAACGCCGTCTTCGAGGCAAGACCGGACTGGCGCTCCAGGCGCCTCAAGTCCTTGACGCAGTAGAGCCCTGCCGCGGCTCTAAGGAGCACATCCGGCGCCTCGGGGCTCGCGATCCCGACGCCCCTCAACATCAGGTTGTCGCCGCAGTTCGCGTGCGCCGAGCGCCTCACGGCTTCGAGAAACGCGCGCGGCACTCCGAGCGCGCCGATCGCGACCGCCGCGTTCGGCGACCACCCGAGGGATTCGGCTGCGGCATGCACCGCTCGCTCGTACTCGTCGAGGGTCGAACGGATCACCTCCCTCTCAGAGTCATCGGGGAGAAGGGCGTAGGACAAGAGGCCGATCACGAGCGGCCCCACCCACTCCGGCTCGGACGATGCCGATGCAGCGGCACGCTCGTCCTCCAGCGCGCGGCACGCGTTCGTGTAGTCCTCACCCGTGAGCTGCATGCGCGCGCGGACGCGCGCCTTGAAACCTTTGTTCTTGGTCATGGAGACACCCTCGATTGTCGCCACGCGCCCGTCCCCCACCCGAGCGCGCCGCGACCGAAAGTGATTCGCCAGAACCAGAACCCGAGGTCTGCGCCCCCTCTACCCCGCAAACGGCCCCGTAGGGGGAGGCCTAGCGCGAGGAAGGCGATGGGTCATCGCCAGTGCCAATCCTGAGCAGCCGGCAGCGTCCTGTCAACCCTCGCTGGGCTCGGTTGGCGCGCGCGACCGAGAGCGTCGAGCGAGCTTCCGAGGCCGCTTCCTGGCACGCGTCGCCTCTGCGACCCCGCGGCAAGATCGGGATCCATCACCGCCTCGGAGCGTTCAGCGCGGGCCCTGCTCGCACTCCTCTCCCAGGCTCGCGGAGTCGCAGTCCACGGTGGACCTCAACCCGCGAGCCAACGCCAGGAGCCCCGATCCCAGGTTCCGGTGAGCCCCCCCCCGAGAACGGGGTCGAGAAACGCCTTCGCCGTGGATGCAAGCTCCACCAAGGTCGGCCAAGGCAGGCGATCTTCGCGTGCGATGGCTTCGTAAGGGACCCGCCATGCATCGATCGGGTCGGGTAGCGTCGGCGGGAGTGCGTGCGTGTTGCGGAACGTGAAGGTCTGTTCGAAAGCCGCGCTGAGCCGGCCGGCGTCGAGCGCCTTCGTGGTGGCGAGGAGCGCGATGTCCGGCAGGTCTTTCACTCGCGAATTCGGCTGCGCGCGAGGGAGCGTGTACGCGTGGAGCTTCTCTGCGATGTGGGTCTCGACTGGGTAGAGACGCAATGTGGGCGGCGGAATGCCCGCGAAACCGAGGACGTCGTCGGCGACGACGATCTCGGGGATGCCGAGGATCGGGCCGCCGATCGCGACGTCTACACCGAACGGGTCAGCGAACGGCTTCCCAGCAAGCCGGCATTCGGCGCGGAAGCGTTTGCCGCCGTACGGCATGCCATCGTTTTCGATCTCCGGGCGTCGGGCGTCAGGCGTGATCTCGAAGGAGAGAAAATCGTCGAGTTCAAGGCGTGCCGCCTCCTGGAGCTTGGCGAGGACTTTGTCAGCCGATCCCGTAAACCTGAGGTCGACGTCCCTGGTCGTTCGTGCGCGTTCGAGGCGTAGCTCGAGGACGAGGCCCCCTTTGAGCGTCACTGCGTCGCCGAGCACGACGGCGACGCGCGCCAGGAACCGATCGAACACGAGGAGCTGACGACGACGTGCGAACTCTGCGCCGGTCTTCCACGTCGCCCGGAGGCGCTGTTCGAGCGCTTGCTTGAAGGCAAGGGGCGACGCGTACGTTCGGGCCGTCACGAGGGCAGTCCTCCGTAGTCCTTCAGCGACGCGCGTACGTCAGGGAGATCGGCGCGCACGGCGAGGCCGCGATGGATCGCCTCCTTCGCGGCCTGACGTAGAAGCTCCGGCGAGAGACCGTCGCGGGCGCAATCGTTAAGGGTTCGCTTGACGGTGGTGATCGGGACGGGGCCGAACCACGTTCGTTCCTGGGTCGGAATGTCGGCGTGATGAAGGACGAGCCCCTCCGGGACGCGGAAGCGCCGTCGCTGCCACGCAGCGGGGAGGGTCAGATGGAGACGGGCCGGCAGCGCGTCCGAAAGCCGGTGCAGAGCGAGCGCCGTCTGATGCGAGAACACGCCGGAACGCTCGGACCAGAGCCACGCACTCACGAGCTCCTCGTGCTCGCCGGCCGGAAAGTGCACGAGGCGGTAGATCCCGCGGCGGAGGCGTACCGCCGTTCCGCTCGACAGGTGGTGGATGAGAAGTTGGGGCGAGTAGCCGGCCTCGGCAGCTTGCTGCGTCGTGAAGAGGCCCTCCTGCGTAGCCGCGATCTCGTAGAGGCGGTCGCGGTCGGGATGCTTCGCGGGTCGCGGGGACACGCACAAAACGTAAGCTATGCTTTAGTTTTGTGCAACCGCGGAGATGCACGAACCTACAGCATGGCTTTAGTTTCGTGCGTGGCGCTGGGCTTCGCGCCAGGGGCGACCGTTGCGACCCTGCGGCCCCCTACGTTCGCGACTTCAACATCCCCAGCACGTCGCCGCACGCGAGATTGGCCCGCTGCAGCCGATCCTGCGGCACTTCCCTCACGTGGGCGATCTCGTTGCGCACGGGGATGATCTGACTCACGGCCGCCTGCAACTTCGCCTTGGTGTCGTTCGCGTCACCGAACCGGTGGCGCGCCTCCTGCCAGACGTTGCCAGCGAACAGCAGCTGCGGCAGCTGCCCGATGTAGAGGTAGTCCACGATGCTCAGCGCGTCCGCACCCGCGGGCCGCGCACGCAACGCTCGCGACAGCGTCTCGCGCTCACGCTCGGGGACCGCCTCCTCGATGCGCTGCGCGGCGGCATCACGGTACTGCGCCGCGTAGACATCGCGGACAACCGCGCGCAGCGCGCGCTCGGTGTCGACGATGCGCTGCCAGACGATCTCCGCTCCGGGTACGAACCAGGGCGGAGTGAGCGGCAGAGCCGCGGGCTCGCCACCGAGCTTGCGGTACGCAACGCGGATGACGTCCGCCATTCGAGGCTGCCGCTGCCGCAGGAACGTATCGTAGTCCATCGTCTCCCAGCCCGTGGGCAAGGCATGCTCGGCGCAGGCGTTGCCCCAGCGGTCGTCGGTCATGTTGAGCCGCTCTCGCAGACGTGGAACGTACTTGGCGGGGCTGTGGGCAGCGATGATGCTGTTCTCGTACCAGCCCACGTCGGCCATGTTGGCGACCTGGTTAATGCGGCGGCGATCCCGAACGCCGTGCTCTTGTAACCAGGCCTTCGGGAAGAGGTGATGCATCTCGCTCGCTGAACGGCCTCCCTTGCCGGGCGGATCGAGCAAGTTCTGTAGCAACTGGTCCGAGAACAAGGCGCGCGCGCCGAGCACCACCTGCGCTGCACGGAATGCCAGAGCCGCTGGCGCGCGCCCGCGCTGCGTTTCGAGAGCCGCAACCAGCGTGTAAGTCCAGTAGTCGCCCGTGATTTTCTCTGACAGTGCGTCGTCGAGCACCTTCACGAAGGCGTCGCCATCTCCTTCCTGAACGCCGCGCATGCGCCCGAGGTCCTCCTCGAAGGCGGTCTCCGACGAGCTCGAATACCGGCGCGTGAGAAGCGTCCCAAACAGCCAGCGCGAGATCGCTTCGTCTAACTGGTGCTTGGGGACGGCAAGGCGCTGACCGAGGACGTAGAAAGCGTATGCGTTGATAATAGCCGAGGAGGAGGCGACCAGGCCCTGGGAAACGAAGCCGGCGTGCTTCACCCGCAGCATGTAGTCGCGCCACGGGGTCGGCTCCAGGCACTGGTTCGCGGCCTGATCAAGAGTGTCCAGGCGCTTCTTACGGGCCTGCGGGCTCGGATCGCTGGTCGTCGGATCGATGCCGCGAAGAAATTTGTAGATGGCGGACATCCGCGCGCGCGAGAAGGCCACCGCGCACGCGACGCGGAGGACCTGTTGCGCGTCGACGGGAACCACGGCTCCCTCGGACATCTCCCGAGCCCGGCTCTCGATGCGGTCACGAAGGTCGCCATGGAAGACCGACAGGAGCGTGAGCACGAAGTCTGCTTGCTGCAGGCGCGTGCCCTGGTTGTTGATGCGCACGAAAATGTCGGCAACGTCTTCGTCCGTCACCTCCTTCGCCAGCGCCGTCTTCCGGATCTCCACCGTCGGGAACCGGTAGTCGCTGATCGCCTTGGCTCGTTCGAGGTTCTGATCGACCGCATCGGCGTAGGCGTCGTCGACCTCCCTGCCCTTCGCCTTCAGCGCCTTGATGATCTCTCGCCGGAGCTCGGCGTTCGTACGCGTGTTCGTCCACAGCTCGGTCACGTTGGGCAGGAACTCGGGGTCTTGGCGGATGGCGGCATCGGCGACCTCGAAGCGACCGTCCCGCGGTCGAAATCCGATCGTGATGCGACGCCTGGTGCCGTCCTTGTCCGTGATGTCCCTGCCCCGCATCACGGCGAAGAGAGACGTCAGCCGTTGTTGTCCGTCGATGACGAGCGTCGTCGCACGCAGCGCGCGGTTCTCTGTGCCCACCCCGCGCGCCTCTCGCTCGTCGGAGGTATGCCAGAGGACCAGGGTCCCGACGGGGAAGCCGAGGAACAAGGAATCCAGCAGGTCACGGACCTTCGTGTCCTCCCAGACGAACGGCCGCTGCATGTCCGGAAGGGCGACGACCTCTCGGTCGATCTCCTCGACGAGAGTCGCGACGGCGCGCTGCCCGTTCTCGAAGATGGGCGCCCGACCGCGTGCCACGGGCTCGCGCGACGCGGCCACCGCCTCTTCGTCGTCGTCCCCGTCGTCATCGGGTTCGACTTTCCGAGGCTCGGGTTGGGGAAGCTCGCGTCCGACGACTCCGGCAACGTACGCGACGGCCTCCGGCGAATGAGGCTCCAGACTAACGGCCCTTCGAACGTGCACCATCGCCTCGTCGATGAAACGGCTCAGGGGCTCCCTCAGCTGATCCAAGCCCTGCGGAATACTCTGGATGGGGATCTCGACGACCAGCCCTCCCGGGATGGACTTGAAGGTGTCCCCGCCGTCGACCGTCGCCCGCAAGGTCGTCAGCACGTCGTCAGAGAGGGGGCCGATGACGCTGACGTAGAGCTTCCCGCGAGCGAGCCGGATCGCGATGAGCCGGCCCGGGACGAGGGCCAGGGCGTTCGACAGCTCTCGCAAGTACCAGGCGTCGCGTCGCTCGTCGTCAGCCATCTCGATCGCGTAGGCCAGAAGACCGAGGACCTCGCGTCGTGCAGCCTCATCCGGGATCCAGTTCTCCACTTTGCTCCGGATGCGAGCCTCCACGTCGGGGCGAAGAGGGTGCTGCGCTGTCGCGTCGTTCATGCTCGATGCGCTCCCGGAGAGGTCGAAAGGTCGACGTGCCATGGTCTGGCTCTACGGGGCATCGGTCAACAGGCGCGCCGCGAGGCGGAGACGACGACGAACGGGCCGCAGAACCAGGCAGCCAGCTTCCGCATCGGAAGGGAGGACGCGCGACACCGATCCCTGAGAGCACGGCGACCGCGCCCACGGAACCATCGACAAACCTGGCCTCCCCCTCCTATTCTTGCCGCGCCAATGCCCACAGAAGCCGCCACCGCCCTCACCCTCGAAGAGGCCCAAGCCCTCGTCCGGGTCGACGAAGCGCTCGACGAAGCTCTACGCAAGGTGGACGCCCTCGACTTCACCCTCCTGAAGCACAAGCTCGTCGAGGAGCAAGGCGTGACCCCTGAGCTGTGCGACGAGGCGGAGTCCCTGTACCGGCGCTTTCTGGCCCTGAACCTTCGGTACCCCGACCGGAAGATCTGTCCCACGGGCCCGATCGATCTCTTCTGGCACGCGCACATCCTCGACACGGAGGCCTACGAGCGCGACTGCAAATCCCTCTTCGGGCGCTTCCTGCACCACTTCCCGTACTTTGGCCTCCGCGGGGCTGAGGATCGTGCCGACCTCGAACGGACGTTCGCCGACAGCGTCGACCTGTTCATCCGCCATTTCGGGATCGATCCGACCGCCGGAGACACGCAGGCGCGCAGCTGCCGCCCGCAGAACTGTCCGTAGACGTCAGCGGCGTGCCGCAGATGAGATCGAGTTTCTTCCAAGATCCGACGGAAGACGACGGGCTCGAGCCGCGTAACGAGGTCTTCTGGGGTGCACTGATCGACCGGATCCGGAGCGACGGCTTCGCGCGTCCGCCGCAGCACGTGCTCGACGTCGGCTGCCACCGGGGGGGCCTGCTCGCGCGGATCGCGGAGCACTGGAAGCCTGACGAGCTCGTGGGGGTAGAGCCCATCGAGTCCGCACGGACACGTGCCCGACTGCGCCTCCAGACCGCGGCACCGAAGGTCTCCCTGCTGAGTGTGGACGAGTGGCGGCGGGTCGCGGACGGGTCCATCGATTTGGTGGTCAGCCACGAGGTCCTCTTTCTCGTCCCCGACGTCGCGGAACTCATAGCGCACATCGCACGCGTCCTTGCTCCGCAGGGCCGCGCTTACATCGCCGCGGGGTGCCATGCGGAGAACCCCGTGTGGCCGGCATGGCGAGAGCGGCTCGAAACGATGGGGCACCGCACCTTCACCCATTCTCCCATGGAGGTCATGGCAAACGCTGGCCGATCGGGGCTGATCCCGAGCGTCCGACCGCTCCGCGAAGGAGGATGGGCGACGCACGATCCCGTGGGCGATTTCGTGTTCCCCACCGTCCAGGCCCTGCTGGACCATCAGTTCAAGCACAAGCTTCTCTTCAGGCTGGTGCGGCCATGAAGACGACGCCCGACTTGGAGCTGTCGGCCGCGCACGCGGACGCCGTCGCCGCGCTCCGAGCGGACATGGACGGTCTGGAGCGGATCGAGGCGGACGTCCTGGGCGCTCAAACGGTGCGAGCGACACTCGGGCCCGCCCTAGAAGCGTTCCGCAGGGAGGCGCTTTCCCTTTGGGGCACCCACGATCACTTTGTTCTTCGCGGCGTCCCCGCAGCCGAGGACGGCTCCACGGGCCTGTTGCTTGCGGCGTTGCTCTTCCACCGACTCCGACCGTATCGCGCCGGCCGCATCGTGAAGACATTTCTCATGACACCGTGGACGACGGCGCTCTCCCACACGCTCGCGGAGGGAAGCTTCCACACTGACCTCAACACCGCGGAACGGCCCCCAGCGGCGACCCTCATGCAGTGCGTGCATCCAGACCCCGACGCTCCGAGGCATGGGCAGCTTCGCGTGGCGCGTTTCAGCGACCTGCTCGACGTGCTGCGAGCTTCGAATCACGGCGGCGCGGTACGCCTCCTGACCGAGGACGACGTCGCGATGGTGAACGATGCCTCTCCGGTCCACTGGTCCGGGCGCGTCTCCGACGGGGACACCGTTCGGTTCCATCCTGAGACGCTTCGAGCGGGCCAGCGGAGGCTCGGCAGCAATCCCACCGACCTCGATGAAACGCTGCGGGTCATCCACGACGCGGCCCTGTTCGTCTCATGCCCGATCGATCTCGGCCCCGGCGACATCCTCTGCGTCTCCAATCGGCGGGCTCTCCATCAGCGCGGCGCCTGCACCGTTCGGTTCCGTTCCTTTCCGCGGGACTTCGAGTCGCGATCGGTGGCCGTGATGCACGCGATGGACGACCTGGGATGAAAGAGAGCATCGAAATCGTCGGCGCAGACGCGAACAACCTGAAGGGGGTGAGCGTCACGATTCCGCGGAACGCGCTGACGGCGATCGTGGGCGTCTCGGGCTCCGGAAAGAGCTCCCTGGTGGAGGACACGATCGCCGCCGTGGCTGCGGAGCGGATGCATCGTTTCCTCGACATCGATCAGCCGGCACTTCGCGGGGCACACGTCGATGCTTTCGTGGGCGCCCTCCCCCCGATGCTCTTCGCGGCTCAACATGCGTTCCGCGCATCCGTGCGAACGACGCTGGGGACATCGACGGGGCTACTGAGGTTGCTCCGTAGGCTCTTCGTGCGCTTCGCCCAGCCCTTCGCCGATGATGTAGAGGAACCCGTCCCCGACCCCTCGCCGGAGACGTTCAGCGAGTGGCTCCATCGGTACGCATCCGGGCCTGCCATCGTATGGGCATCCCCGGTAGTGAACCAGCGGACCGACGGCGTCGCCGCCGTGGAGAGGCTGCGCAAAGCAGGTGTCAGCGAGATCGTCGTTCGCAGCGAGACGGATCGCGGTCCAAAGAGCGAGCAAGGCAACAGAATCGCGATTGCGAAGTTCAAACCGCTCCGCGACGACATCCTTCACTCGATCGAGGCGCGCATCGCCGACGTCGACCTCGCAAGAACGTCCCACGTCGCTCTCCAACAGATCCTCACGAAGGCGTGGACGGCAGCGCACGGTGCCGTGTTCGTGGAGCTGCCCAAAGACGAGCGACCTGATCTGCGAAGAGCATACGCCTTCGGCCTCGACGCGCGCGTTCACCGGGTGCACCCCAGGTCGCCGATCGTCTATGCGAAGCCCGATGCGCATCTTCTTTCCTTCAACGCACCCAAGCAGCTCGACAGCGGCGCCTGCCCGCTCTGCGGCGGTCTGGGAGTCGCGACGGGGCTCGACGAGACGGCGCTGGTCACTCACCCGGAGCGGTCGATGCACGAGGGCGCCTTCGCGCTCTGGACGGAGAAGAACTACCGCTACGTCAACATTCAGCACGTCACGATCGAAGGGCTGCGCGGTCGCGATGGCTTCGATCCCGACCGCCCATGGCGGAAGCTGTCGGAGGCGGCTCGCAAGGTCGTACTGGAGGGCACTCCGGACCGCGTGCAGGGAGTCGATCCGAGGACGAAAAAGAAGACCGGTGCGCCGATGGAATTCGTCGGGTTTCGCCGAGCCATCGTCGAACGGGTTGCAAAGAACACGTCCGCAACAAAGGAGCTGAAGTCCTTCGTCGGCGAGGGTGCGTGCCCGGCGTGCAACGGAACGCGCTGGTCGGTCCAGGCGCGCGCCCTTCGCGTTGCCGGTTGGTCCATTGATCACCTGCTCGCGTTGCCCTTGACCTCTCTCGAAGGTGAAGCCGGCAGCGGGTCCCTGAGCAAAAAATCCCCCGCCGAGGCCCGCTCCCTCGTGGCCAACGTCGGACGGACGGCCGCCTCGATGGTGTCGGTTGGCCTGGGCCACTTGTCGGGGGGCCGCGGAATGCTCGACGTGAGCGACGGGGAGTCTCGTCGCACGCGCCTAGCAAGCGTGCTTACCAGTCGCCTCGCCGGGCTGCTCCTCGTCCTCGACGAACCGGCGCGGGGACTCCACGAGCAAGATCTCGTCAGTCTCGGGGACGCCCTCGTCGATGCGACCGAGCTTCACACGGTGATCATCAGCGAACACCGACAACGGATCATTGCGCGCGCGGATCACGTGGTGGAGCTCGGGCCCGGAGCGGGACCAGCTGGTGGCAAGGTGACGTGGGACGGCCCGGTGGACGGAACCGATTGGGCGCAGGTCGACCGCGTCGCACCGGCACCAAGGCCGGCAAAGGGCTCCGGCAAGTGGCTTCGAATGGACGGAGTCCATATCCACAATGTCCAGGGCGCTACCGTGCGCATTCCGCTTGGCGCGATCACCTGCATCGCCGGTGTATCCGGATCGGGCAAGTCGAGCTTCGTGCGAGGTGCCCTGGTGCCCGCAATGGTGGAGGTCCTCCCGAAGGCTCAAGTGGATGCGGAGGACTTCCGTACGCGCCGTGGCACGTGGACCTCCATCCAAGGCGCCGACCAGATTGAGGCGCTCTACGCGCTCGATCAGGCTCCCGCCGCCGCCCAGAAGCGCAGCCTCGTCATGACGTTCGTCGGTATCGCTGAACAGGTCCGCCGCGCCTATGCCTCGCAACGCGAGGCGAAGGGTCTCGGGCTCTCGGCCAGCGATTTCAGCACCAACGGCGGGCAGGGTCGCTGCCCGAAATGCCTCGGTCTCGGCGCGCTCGACGATGGCGAAGGGTGTCCCGCCTGCGGTGGCCTTCGTTTCGGCATCGACGCTCTCGCGGTCCGGCTCGGCGGAGTGAGCTACGGGGACCTTCTCGCGACGCCCATCGACGAGCTCCGTAAGCAGAAGCTACCCGCGGAGCTCGAACCTGAAATCTTGCGATCCATGGCGGAGCTTGGCGTCGGCCACCTCGCCCTCGGCCGATCGCTCGACACGCTCAGTGGCGGTGAAGTGCAGCGGATGCGCATCGCCCGGGCTCTTGCGAGGCACAAGGTGCGCAAGGCCCTCTTCGTTCTCGACGAGCCCGCGGGAGGCCTCCACCCAGCGGACGTTAGGCGCCTGGACTCCGCGCTGCGCCACATCGTTGACGCAGGCAACACCGTCATCCTCGTCGAGCACGATCCACATCTGCTCGCGGCGTGCGATCACATTGTGGAGTTCGGCCCTGGCAGCGGTCTCGAGGGAGGCCGGGTCATCGCCGAGGGCACCCCCAACGAAATCCGCAGCCACGAGACGCCTACGGGGTTGGCGCTGAGGGGGCTACCGCGTCTGCACAAGCACCGGCCATCCAGATCCGCCAAGGTGAGTCGCGGACCCGCGAAACTCAGCACGGCCTTGCGGGCTCGCGCGGAGATCAGACAGATCCTTGGCGAGGATGTTCAGGTGCCCGAGGACGATGACGAGGTCGCCGTCCCGAGCGCGATCTTCGGCACCTCCGCCATGGAACGGTGGCCCCTGGAGATCGCTGACCTGGACAGTGCCGTGCTCTCCGTTCTACTCGATGCTGTTCGCCCCGACGTCGAAGCGCAGATCGAGGAGGCGGCAAGAGCTTGGGACCTGGCCACCCTACGTCTGGTCATCCATCCCCTTCTCGATGCCATGGCGACGTGGGGTCGACGGATCCCTCGCGGAGTCATCAAGGAGGTACGCGCGCATCGGGTCGCGATGGGACTCTCGTGGGCGGACGAGAGCGACGGTGATCCCGCGAAGGTGCGAGCCACCGGGGCCCGGTTCGCCCCAGAGACAACCTCGCTGGAAGGGAAACACCGGGCCCTCCGGGACGCCCTCGCCGTCGGCGGCGGGTACCTGGAGATCGTCGATTCCCGAGGGAAGGTCCACAAGCGGGTGAGCGAGCGCCTCATGGACCTGAATGCGGGCCTCGTCGGGCCGCGCCACCCCATACCCGCCCATTTCCGACGGCTCGATCGGGGGGGCGCGTGCCCGATGTGCAACGGGAGGACTGTCGTTCCGCGCCTGGACCGGGATCTGCTGGTCGCCAAGCCAACTGAGCGAGTGGTTGATGAGAACTCCCTAGACGCGCGAGCGTCGGCGATTCTCAAGGGCGTCTGGCGCTCGGAGGTGACGCCGTTCTTCCGTCAGCTGACGGACGAGGGGCTGTGGGACGTCGATGCGCGCTGGAGCGCGCTGGCCGCAGCTGCCGAAGCGACCGTCATGCACGGGTTCTGGATCCGGCCGGGCCATGGGACCTTTCTCAAGGCCGGACCAAAGAACGATGGGAGTGAGGTGGGCCACTGGCTCCGGTGGGACGGTCTGGTGAGCGCGATCGACGGCCAACTCGCGAGGAGCAAGGATTCCCGATGGCGCGACGCGGTGAATGCCTCACGGCGAGAGGTACAGTGCCCGATGTGTCGCGGGGCAGGCGTGGGGCCGAACGCGGCACTGCTGGAGCTTGGCGGAAAGACGCTCGATGCGTGGATGCGGGGGGGGCGCGTTGACGAGTTCATGGACTCGCTGGAAGCGCTCCGATTGCCTCCAAGGGCCGTGCTGGAGAGAAAGAGGGTAGCGCACTGCATCGCACCGCTCCGACCCTTGAAGGCGGCGCTGGGCCAGGCCGCGGCGGGTCCTGGGGTGGAAGACGTGCTCCGGCGCGCATCCGATTGGTTCGCGGCGATGTCATTTGTGGCAGAGTCGGGGCGTGTACGCCCTGTTCGATCGGTTCGCTGAGCGGTATGACTTGCACACGCCGCCCGATCACTACCGGCACGATCACGCGTTCGTACTCGGCGTCGCTGGGAAGAGCGGCTCCGGGTGTCATATGCTGGACGTCGGGTGCGGGACGGGCGTTCTCCTAGAGAAGGCGCACCAAGCAGGCTTCGTCGCCAAGGGGATCGACGCGTCGCCCGGCATGGTCGAAGTGGCGCGGTTCCGCGCCGGCAGGAGCAATGTCACGTTGCGCCGGATGCAAGAGATCGACGAGGAGGCTGCGTATGACCTCATTGTCGCCCTGTCCTGGACGATCAACTACTGCGCGAACGTGGAAGAGTTGCGCGACGTGCTCCGGCGGCTTCGACGCGCGCTCCGGCCGGGCGGACGCATGCTGCTCCAGGTCGCTCACGCCATGAATGTCGACGGGGAGCCGCTGGAGGATCTCGAATCTGGACCCTCGGGAGTCCCGGGAGACGTCGTCTTCGGCTACAGGTTCGAGCGACTTGGCCCCGAAGGCCTGAAGATGCGCGCCGAGTACTCATACGCGTGCAAATCGCTCGGTGAGCGGCTGCATGAAGTGCACGTGCTCCAGGTCACGGATGCTCGCCTTGTGGCTGAATGCATGCGCAAGACCGGGCTGCGAGACGTCGAGCTTTTCGACTCTTGGCGTCGGGATGCGTTCTCGCGATCTGCGAGCCCGTTCGTCTACGGTGTGAAGGAGACTCGCGGGTCTTGAGCGCCGAGGATCGCCTGGTGCGGCTGAGCACCTACGTGCTCTTCGTCGACTACGGACCCAACGTCGAGATCCAGCACACCGTGCGCGGAACCCGGATGCGCGTGGATCGCGCAACGTACGAAGATCTTCTCTGCTTCCAAGGCTTCGCGGAGCCTGCCGAGCGACACGCCGCGTGGATAGACGCCGGCGTGCTGGTGCCCCCCTTCCGGGATGAGCCCGAGTACCACGGAGGCCTTCGGCACGGCACAGAGGCGAAGCTTGGACACGACTACCAAGCGTGGTACTGGGAACGCGAGGTCGAGTCGGAGCGGGACTACCGGTGGCTCGGGCGGACCGTGCTCAAAATGCCGAGCGACCTGTTCTTCTACCAAGAGCTGATCGTGACCCACGGCTTGCGTAGCGTGCTGGAGATTGGGCACGGCGACGGAGGCGGACTTTGGTTCTTCGCGACGGTCCTCTCGCTCCTGGGCGGCGGACACGTCGTCGGCGTCGATCGCGATGGGGCAGAGCGCCTCCCGGATCTTGAGCGCCTACCGGGGATCGTCGTTTCGACCGAGCGCGGCGACGCGCACGAGCAGAGCACGCTTGAGAGGGTACGGAGGCTACGGCCCGAGGGCTTCGGGCTCGTGGTGATCGATGCGGATCCGACGCCAGGGGGGAAGTTGGCGTTGCTCGAAAGGTGGGAAGCGACTGCGGCTGAGGACGGGATCCTGGTGCTCGAGGACGTCGAGAGCCCCGCGTGCACGGCGGGATCAGAGCTCGTGCGTGGTATCGATCGATTCTTACTCGGCCGTCGCCACTATGGGCTCGTGTCGGGGACAGCGCGCACGCCTCTCCTCAAGGGTCGGGGCGCTGTCTTGCGTCGTGTCGGAAACAAGATGGGCGTCGCCGCGGCACCGCAGCACTAGCCTCCGCGAAGCGTCGGCCCTGCGAATGCATAGCGCACCGAGTTCCGCGCGGCTTCGACGAGCCGGTTGGTCGCCTCCGCCGGCGTGACCTTTCCCGGCAGGATCATGCCTGCCCACGCGTACGCATAGTCGTCGGCCAGAGTCGTCGCGAACGTGAGAGGGTCGTCGGCGCTGAGGAGCAACGGCAGGTTCTCAAAGTGGAAGACCGGCTGCTCGAAAATAGCCCGGAAGCCACCGACGAGCAAGTTCGAACTCGGGTTCACCTCGATGCCAACCTGCATCGCCGCGACCCGGTCGTGCACGAACTTGTGCACGGTGCGCAGCACGGACACTTCGCGTTTGGGTTCGACGACCATCGTTCTGGACAACGCGCGGGGACTTATCACCCGGTCGTCGAGGATCTCATTGATACGGTCACGCGCCCAAGACATGATGGTGTCCGCAGTAGGCGACGCGCTCGGCGGCCGTGAGACCGGAAGCGCGAGCCAGACGTGGCGCGCCGCCTCGAGCGGATCCCATCGGCAGTCTCCAAACATCGTCGTAGTCGCCTCGAGCGCGCTCGCGCGGAGCCGATTGACGCTCTCGCCGTCTACGGAGAGGCCGCGGTTGGCGATGGCCCAGGCCACGAAGCCGATGTCCAGGAGCCGATCCCACGGCCGGACGCGTACGCTCTCGTTCCGTCTTTCCCACTCGTCAACGTCGAGGCCCAGCGCTAATGCGTGGCCGATGCGATCTCCGCGCGAAATGACTTCCCAAGCGAAGGGCTCGTAGATCTGCCGCAGCCCGGACAGGAGATGGTCGAAGTCCTCACCAAGGTGGATCGCCGTTCGAAGCGGTTGAAGATCGAGCGCTGGGTTCCTCGCCGCGACCTCTTGAGAGGCGCCCAGTAGATGGCGAAGCGACTTCTCGAAGAGCCAGAGAGGTCCATTGCGCTCCCAGTCCATCAACGTCACCCCCCGTACCTGCCGAAGCAGCCTCGGTCGAGCCTCGAGCCTGCGCGCGACCGCGCGCGCGTATCCGTCCTGCTCACGCTCGGTGCTGCGCCACTTGAGAGCCCCCTTCTCCCCCTCACTGTTCTCGCTTTGCTTCCGCGAACGGGGAAATGCCACGATCCATGCATGGTCGACCTCTCGCCGCGGGTCCTCCTTGAGCCAGGACTTCAGCGCCGTGTGGATCTCAACCCGGCTGACTCGGAGCGGCGGCTCGTGTCGCGCAGCAGTGAGCCGCCTGTCGCGGAGCCGAGGCTCGCTCGCGGCCACCTCTGTGTACGGCGCGTCGCGCACAACGACATCCAGGAAGTGCCGGAGCCCCGTCGCCCACGGGTCGACGACGAGCACCCTGTACAGGGCCACTTTGATACGAAGGTATTGATAGAAGAGCTTCGTGAAGAAAGCCGCCTTCCATTCGGCCTCGGCCCGGCAGCGCCCGAGCGCACGCACCAAGAATTCGAGTTCGAGGTCGACGCAGGCCTCGGGATCCGGTCGAGTCACGTGAACGGCAGCCCCCGGGCACCCGCAGCGGCCCGGAAGGCAACACGCTACGCATCGGCGGCGACTGCGGCGCAATTCCTCCCGGTTCTGCACTTGCCGCGCGCGTAGCTCGAGGCGGGCGAACCGCCGGACAGCGGGCGTAGCTCGGGCCTCGGCGAGAGCGCCGCGGCGGACGTTGATGTCCGTAGTGCCGCGTGCAAGCGCCCGAAGCGCGCACAGAGACGGCGACCCCCCCCCTCCTCGCCACGGCTCGGGTGCGAGCGTTGTTCCCTCCGCCTGATCGTCTAGAGCCCCTACCATCCACGCTCGAGCGAGCATCGCAAGTTCGAGGAGCCACTGCCATTGTCGGCCGGGAGCGCGCTTCCAGGGACTCCGCGAAGCGATCTCGGGCAACGCACAGCCATCGATGAGCGCTATCGACTTCTCGGCCGTGTCCGATGACGGATCAAGCGAGCTATTAACTACGAAGGCGGCCCACAGCTCCGACCAGATCGCCTCGAACGGAAGCATCGGGCCGAGATGCACGTGGAGATGCCCCACCTCGTGCTGCGGAGCGACGCAATCCGGCAGGGCCTGCACCCGGAGCGGCCGCACGAGGCCGTGCTTCACCAAAGCGCCCGCAACAACGATGCTAGGAGGTAGAAGCATGGTTGTTGCGCGCCAACGGACGATCTCGCGGCCGGGTTTGCGCGAGTCGACCGTCAGGCTCCAATGGTCGCCGTTCGGCGTGAGCCATCGGTCAGCGTCATCCCGAATGGCACGCCAAAGGGGTTCGCGCTCGCTGAGATCATCTCCGTCCACGTTGGTGGACTCCAGCCCCGCGGCGACCGCGGCCTCCGTCAACACGTGCTCGAGCCGTAGCCGCCTCACAATATCCGCACGGCACCGTTCCGTTGCAGAATCCTCAAACGCCGCTCTACCCCGGAGTGGCTCTGCCAGTAAGAGGGGCTCGAGTAGCTCGGATCGATCATGAATCGCGCTCATCGACTGGGCTTGATGGTCGGCTCAAGCGAACCCTTGGACCAGGCCCACCACTGCTCGGCATACGCAAGATCCCTAGCACTGACATAGAACTCGCCGACCGCCTTCTCCACTTGATCAACCGTCAGCTTTGGGCGCGCGTCGCGAATTGCGTTCTTGATGGCAAGGCGCTCCTCCACCTCTATTTTTCCGCGACTGGAACCGCTTCCTTCAGTCGCGCTCTTGTGCAGTTCTGCGTGAAATTCTCCTGCGATCTCTGGTTGCAATCCAATGTAGTGAGCCGCCATAAGGAACAACTCCATCTGAAACCTGACGACTTCGCGCCGGTCATGCACATTTGCCTTTACGGCTTCCGAATTCAAGAGGTCGTTCACGTTGCGCAGTGCTTCTGCAACGTTCTCTGATGGTCGAGACAGCACTGGCGCGCCCTTGACCCTCTGCTCGCGCCACTGCTGTAGGTTCCAGTCAATCCAAGGAACAATCAGCTTCGACTCAAGCTCATACAACGACACCGAGTCTCTTGTGGCTTCGTCCAACATCTTTACTAGGGCATGAAATTTCAAGAACGCGGTCGTACTAGGGCGTAACAGCCAAGGCCAATGGAAGGTGGCTTTGCCGCCCCCCTTCCATGTCACCTCGGTCGCGAGCACTCCAGCATTCGGGCGCCATTCCAGGCCGGGAGCTTCAATCTCGGTTGGATTACCTTCCGCAGCCCGCCAGAGAAGGAACGCTCCTGTAGGACTCGGATGCGGGTCTCTAGCGCCCCGCTGGAAACGGTCGAAGGTCAGCGCGGGCCGCTCGGCGAGCACGGTCGTAATTGTTGCGCCACTCCATCGCCGTCGCTCTGACCCAAGGCGTGTACTGACGACGCCCCTCAAGGTCACTCTCGCGCGGGGAGGCTCCGGCCGCTCAGGCTCCTCGACGTCGGGAGCGCCGCATAGCGCGGCGAAGAGCGCTCTCTGCGCCTTGTGGTCGCCCTCGGCAGGTGAGGGTCCGACCGCGTCGCAGGCGTATTGAATCTTCCTGGCCGTCGCGAGCGACAGGTCCTTTGCGTCGTCGAGGAAGGCTGCAAGCGGGCCCAACGCCCGTCGCACGTCGTACCCCGCCCATTGGTCATTCTTGAAGGAAAGCGCCTCTCCACACGTGAGTTCGCGGAGGTCTATCCGCGCGTGAGCAGCCAACACCTTCTCCAGTAGAGAATCCCGCAACCGGCGTGAATGTTGGCGAATATTCGACCGAGCCTTCAAATCAACCGCGCGACCATTTAGCGCATATGGCATCAAGCGCATGTGGTTTGCTTCGAAGTCGAGCAGAGTGACGAAATGAGTATGTGCGTAGTTTCCCGTGAGAAGGTAGAGCACGTTCGGATGGTGCAGGAGGCGAAGGGCGTGCAGGAGTTGGGCCTGCCTTTCTACCTCCAGGTCGACATCGTCAATCGCGATGACATAGAGGAGATCATGCTTCTGTGTACACTTGGCGCGCTCATCCGCGGCGGTGGGCTTCTGATGGCCTCGGTCCGTGCAGATCACATCATCGACGAATCTTCCCCACGTCTTGCGCAAGTCGACGAAACTCATCAGTTGCTCTTCGACAGCGAGCGTCCGCGCGATCGCACTCGGGTCGCGAGGGTCCTTACTCCATCCCTGAATAGCGCCCTCGCTGAGCTCTCTGTGCTTTTCAACCAGAGACTCGTCGCCCTTGCATGCTTTCTCGTCCAGGTACTTGGCCCAGCGCTTCCACGGCTCCAATAGCCAAGCGTGGAGTGGAAGCGCCTGAGGCAATGGGTCGAAGTCCAGAATGGGTCCCAAGTGCTTCACGCCAGGGATAGCCTTCTCCCATTCCTCTACTTCCTCCCGACTCGGGTCCTCCCGACTCGGGACCCGCGCCCAGAGATCGAGCATGGTGAGCATGAAGGACGTCTTTCCTGTACCGCGCTCACCATCAACAAACAGAATACGCCCCGTACGGTGGTCGTCGATCTCCGACGTCCGGGAGCTCGGGGGGACCCTGGCGGCGTCGTGCCGCATCTCCTCGATGAGTCTCCGAGCACGTTGCAGCTGGTCCCGCTCATGGACGGAAGGGTTCTTGATCGGGCGAGCGCCCGAAACCAGGTGAAGCTCTCGGGCTCTCGGCATACGCTCGATGCTACGTTTGCGTGAGGCACAATGGAACGGCCGTTTGGAGGTTGGCGCGTTGACGCGCTCCGGTCACACGGATGGCTCCTGAGCGATCCCTGGCGCCCGCTTGCGCCCACGTCTGCTCGCACGGTGTCCACGGCGCCCTCTGCGAACGCACCTTTTCTAGAGCCGTTTAACCGCCCAGAACGGATCGGGTGGCATAGCGATTTCTCGACGTATCGCGCGCGCCCGCGCTTCACGATCTCCTACATCGAGCGCGCCGATCCTAGGGGGCCGCTTCTTGGTGCCTGGCGCGTCGCGCCCACGAACGCGGTGCTCGCGAAGCTTGACGCGACTGCGACGGGCCGTGCGGCGATGCGATTCTTTCGATCTACACTCCTTCCATTCGCCATGGCGGCCGACGATCAGGCTCGCTTCTTCAAGGTCGTGGTCCGGCGCGGCAAGTCGCCGTCGCAGCTGGGGGTTCGCTTCTACGCTCGGACCATGCGCATTGGTGCCATGGTCGCATGGGGGACGGTGCCCTCCGAGCTCGATGCGGCGATTAGGTCCATGGAGGATGCTGCTGACGAAGTGGGGACGACGATCCCCGCGGTGACCGGGGCTGCGCTCGTCGTCGACAACTGGTTCTGCCTTCACGACAGGCTTGAGCAGACCGTGGAGGCCGGGCTGCCCCTGCGGCGAGCGCGGCTCGTCTTCATCCCGTAGCGGAGGGCCGGCCTGCGGAGATCCCGCCAAGGAGTGGCGTGTTGCTCGAGCGCGTCCGGAGGTAGCCACTACAGGGCCCCCGTGTCAGCCGTCCACGCCATCGTCTCCGCGACCCGGGCGATCTAGCCGCTCCGGGGTGACGCCCCCCTTCGCCCTGAGCGCGCTCGCGAGTCCCTCTGCGGCGGCTCGGTCGTCCGGGTGGCCGGTCGCGGCGGCCCAAGCCTCGACATGCGCGACGAATCCGCGAAGCCCCTGCGTGCCGACGTCGAGAGCCTGCGCGATCACGTCCGCCGGGACGACGCCGAGAAGGGTTTTGACGCACTCCGCTGCGTGACCCGGATCGCTGAGGACCGGCGCGAGGCAAGTCTTGAGCGATCCGGGGTCGGCCTTGGCGCGGACGGCGATGGCGCACGCCAGCAGAGATCGCGCGCTCACCGTTGCGACGTGGTGCTGCGGCTTGACGAGCGCGAGCCGCAAGGATCGCTGGAAGGTTCGGGCGAGCGCGTCCCCCATCTCGCCCGCAAGTTCTTCGTTCCCGCGGTGCTGGAGGATGCCGAGGACCACCGCCAGGAGCAGGATGCTGGCGCGCTCGGCGTCGTTCTGTCCGTGCCCGCGTGCGAACTCGCCCCGACGCCTGCCTGGCTCGAGCGCTCGGTACGCAACGTCACACCGCTCCAGCACGCCTGGAATTCGTGCGAATCGATTCGCCAAGGTCGACAGCAGACCGTCAAGCGCGCCCATGTGCGCGAACGCCTGCCAATCCGCAGAGTCGCTCGAGAGCAATTCGACGAACCACTCGACGAGTTCCACATCGTTCGCCGGCTCGTCTGGGGCGATGGCTACGGCGGCGCGCAGGGCAGTCAGCGCCGATGCGTGGGGACCGCGGGCAGGCTGCCCACCTGAGTACTGCCGCCTCGCGTGTAACGAGCGGAGTACCCGTGCTGGGGGACGTGCCGAGGCAAGCACCTGCTCGAGGCACCTTCTGGCGATCGCTGGATAGTCGACGCGCCAGCCGCGCGGCCAGTTGTCGGGCGCCGAGAGGCGGGTGTGAAGAGCGGTTGCGAGAACGAGTCCGTCGGGGCGTGCGAGGAGCACTCTCCAGGCTTTGTCGAACAGCGCGGGAAGCTCCCGGTCGCGAAGCTCGGCGATGGCTCCGGGCTCCTCGGCCGCGCCTGGCGCGGGAAGGGTGGCGGTAACGAGCTCCTTGGCGTGGTCAAGGACGCGGAGAGTGAGGATGGATGCCGCGGTCCGGCCGGTCCACGCGCCGGCCGCATCGAACACAGGCGAGGCGACGGCCAGCCAGTGCATCAGCGCGTCGGCATCGTGCGCGACGTGCGACCCAAACAGGGCGCCCTCGACCAAGCGCCCGTCGTCCCAGCGGTCGACGGCGCGAAACCAGCGGTCCGGATCGGCCTCCCGAAGAAGGCCCCCGGGAGCATAAGCGCTGACGAGAATGAGGGCGGCATTGGCATCTCGGTCGTTCCAAAGTTCGAAGGGGTCTTCGATCTTCCAGCGACCCTGCGGCCGAAAGACCTGGACGGCGGCGGCCGGGCCCGCCGCACGTGTCGGCAGCGGTGGAGCGGCCTCGAACGCCGTAAGCCAGCCCTCCCGCACAGCGGACTCGCATCGCTCGAGAAGAGCGAGGACCTCCACTTCGAACGCTTCGAGGACCCAAGCCGGCGAGCGGTGAAGACGCTCGGCTTGGACTTGCAGTCGCTCGGCAGACGGCTCGCCGGACAGAGCTTCGGCGGCGAGGCAGCGCGCGATCGCGAACAACGCCCCCAGGGCGCGCACCTCGCGCTCCCCTGCGAAACCCTCCACCTCCGAGGCAAGCTCCGCGGGCAGCTCGGCAGCGGTGTCCCTTTCGCCGCGAAGGACTTTGGCGACGCCCGAAAGCAGCGGGATGGGGTCGCCAAACTCCGCGAACAGCGCCGCGCCGCGGCGCCGGAGCTCGGCGTGCTGCTCCCGCCAGCGCGCGGCATCCGAGAACCGAGCGTCCTTCACGGGGCTCCCCCGTGCGCGCGGCGCGCAGCCCACGCGGAAAGCTCCGGCGACTCGCCCCATACGCGCTCGAGATCCTCGAGGACCGGGTCGGGATCGGGGACGGCCACCATCAGCGTTCCGCGACCCCCGAAGTGGTTGATCGACGAGCCCAGCATCCAGAGGCGCTCGCCTACGTGGAGGAAGCGATCGTGAATCGCGGGGTGATCGCCGGGCATGACGTGCACCTCGATCGGATTGATGGGCGTTGTAGCCCGAGCCTCGGCAAGCCGGTTCGCGAGGTGCGCCCCCTCTGTCGTTGCCGTGGGATGCCGAAAGAGAAGGAACCTTTCGCTCGTCAGAATCCGGACGCGGACCTTCGGGTCGGTGATGGCGAGCCCCACCCGCTGCAAGTCATCCCCCCCAAAGTACGGATCGCAGAGCAGGGCGGCCGTAGCGGGGCCGATAAGGTCTCGAAGCGCTTGAGCCGCGTCGGCTGCTTGATCACGGAACCAGCGCTGGTTCTGGACGCCATTTGCGCGACGGGTCCGATCGAGGGCGGCGGCGCGGAGCGCGCGGCCGGCTCCGTCGGGCGCCGCTGGTCCTACGCGGGCCCCTACCTGCTCGGACGAGAAGAGCGGCACCTCGTAGCCCGCCTCGCCGGCGCGCGTCGGTGCGACCTTCCTCTTGCTGGAGGAGAGCCGCGTCGTGAGACTGAAGCCGACATCGAAGACGCCGAAGGGGCCGTCGTGCAGAACGCCGCGTCGCGGATCGGTCACCCGTTCTCGGATGCTCCCGGGGTTCGTGGGCACGCCGATCCGGGCGATGGGACCCTCCACTGTGACGCTCGCAAGTATCCCCAGCCCCGTGGCCCGCTCCTCTTCGAGGAGGAGCTCGAGCCCGACGACCGAGCGCCCCGTGCGGGGGATGAAGGTGACGACGATCCCGGACCGATTGTGCGGTTCCCCGTCCGGACGGACGCGTAGGGAGCGGAAGACGGGGTTGGGGGCAAGGAGATGCACAGCGCCCCAAAATTCTGGGAACTCGGTGAGGTCGAGGTGCACCTCCCCCGCGAGCCAGCTCGCGGCCTTCTTCCGCTCCTCGGCGGTGAAGACAGAGGAGGGGTCCGTGTCCGCGATCAGATGACGCACCCGAGGCGTCACGTGCCAGTCGGCGCAGAAGGGCATCGGGGCCTTCGGCACGACCAACGCGGGCGCGGGAGGTTCCGCGGAGAAGGACGACACTACGAAGCGCTCCGCGTTCGGGTCGCTCGCGTCAGGCAGCGTGCCGTCATCCTTCGGACGAACGCTGTTGCCGCGCTCCGTGTCCTCGAACCACGCGAGGGCCCGCCGCGGCGAGACGACGAGATCTTGGGCATAGAGAAAGTACCCACGGCTGAGGACCTCGCACCGTTCGCCTCCCACCTCGGGCGGCGGGACTTCGGTCGGCAGAAGCTCGACGGCGGCAGCGAGGAGCATGCGAGTTCTTGTCTTCCGGTCGATGGCCCATGTGAGGTGGAGGACGGCGCTGCCGTAGTCCTCATCGAGGGAAGCAAGGGGATCGATCGGGGCGAAGTCCACCTCGACAGTGTACCGTCGGCGCCCGAGCGGCGGCGCGAGCACGGTACCCGTCGGTCCGACCCGGGGTCGCGGGCCCGCACCTCGGGACCACGTGTAGAGGAGAGGACCCTCGGGCCGCTGCGGCCCCCCCCTCCGGGGCCACGGCCAACCGCGGCCAACGGCCGGGGCGACCCCGGACTGCTCGAGAAAGTCCCCGGATGGAGCGGGCTGGGCACCCGCTCGCGGCGGGCCAACGGGACCACGCGCACGAAAACCGGAAGTACTGCCCCACCCGGATCGTGCCTCCGGAGAACAGGGCCCCGTCGCGCGCACCGGGACGTTGCGGAAGGCCGGTGGCCCAGGACCGACGCCTCGCCCGGAATGACCCCGCTCCAAGGTCATTCGCCCATTCCGGGAACGATACGCCGGAGATACCTGCGGAAACGCACCCTTTCGAAGGCGGCGGCCTCACGTCGCACCCGCTCGCGCCTCCACTTGATACCGAAGGTCGCCTTCCGCATCTCCTGAACGCGGCGCTCGAAGTCATCGCTGCGAACCTTTGCAACAGCAGTCGCTGCCGCCGCCTCCTCGGTGGCTCTCGTAAACTCGTGAGCGTACCGCGCGACTATCGCCGCCTCCGCGCGATCCAACTGGTTCTTCGCAATCCCCTCCTGCGTTAGGAGCGCCTCTCTCTCGACGGTTGCCTGGGCTTGCGCTGCCCTTCTGTCATCCGAATTCCTCTGCTGCGTGCGGTCGCGGTCACTCTCGAGGACCCTGCGATGCCCCTGATGCGCGGACTGAATCGCAGACGCTACCCCCCAAGGCAAAGTCGTCGGCATTCTCGTGCGCGCTTGCGTTTCCACTGAATGTCGCCAGGCGAGAATCCCGAAGCGCTTCTTGTCCCCTATCCCCGTAACCTTCACATAGTTAATCCGCTGAGCATCGGCCGCCGAATAAATCCCGTTCGCGCGCAAGTTTGCCTTAAGTGCATCCTTCACTCCAGGGATGTCCGCACGGTCGATCGTCGCCGTACGCAGCGCGGCGTCGACGAACTCCTGCTGAAGCACGATGAGAGCCTTCGCGAGCTCCGCCGACTCTGCTTGAATCGAGGTCGCGATCTGCTGATTGAGGGCCGCGAGCTTGGCGCCTGAGTCGTTCTGAACTTGTCGAAGCCTCGATGTTTCGCGCTGATCGGTAGCCGCGCGCTCAGTCTTCAGGCGGTCACTTTCTACTCGATAGTCTCGACGCGGGCTCTCTATCTCCACCGCCTGCCTCTTGGCGACCGCCTCGTACTTCTTGCGGAACGTCTCCACCTCCTCGAGCGAGGCAGCCTCGAAGCGACGTCGCTCACTATCGAGATTTCTGATTCGGGCGTCAGACTGAGCGATCTCGTTCTCGACTTCCGCAAGTCTGCGCAGGCGCTCGCCGCGTTGCTGCACCGCCTCGTCCTGACGATACCGAATCAGCCAGAAGACAACGTTCGCCAGCAGGATGCCTGGGAAACACGCCAAGAGTAGCGTTGGGGCGTTCCCGTTCGCCACTCCGAACCCAATAAGTCCAACGACCATCATCGAGAGAGCGGCAGCCACACGTTCTCTATCGGGCGGTGACGAGAATATTGCCCGCTCGGATGGCGACGACTCAATAAACTCGAGCATCCACGCCGACATGTCTAACTCAATGCCATCGGACCGGGCGGCAGGCACCTGCGTCGCCGACGCTCGCGACTGGCTTGCCACGTTGCCGAGATGGTCACCAATCCAATCGGGAATCGCCCGCGGCGCGGCCTCGAGCGGCACGGACGCCACGAACTGCCCATCGAGAGAAGGCACTTGCTCCGGCGCCATGTAGGTGATGTTACGAAATAACGATCCGAGTGCCTGCAGTCGCTGCTCCTTGGAGCCTAGCAAGGACTGGATCACCTTCGACTTGTCCGGATCTGTGAAGTCGGACTTCCGGAATAAAAGACACTCGTCTCCGCCGTTGAACCGGGCCCACAGCTTCGGCTCGTAGGCCACGGCCAGAATTGAGACAAATATTACCCACGCCGAAAAATTATCCAACCCAGGACCGAATTCGGCACCGCGCTGTGGATGTTGATAGTTCTGATGCCCTTTCTCGTGACTCGGTCTTCCGGTGAGGCCCGGCACGAACATTCCGTCGTAGTCGATGAGCCGGAGACATCCACCAACCACGACCACATTGCCGTGCTGCAGATCCCCGTGGGCAATACCGGCCCCCTGCAACGCCCGAAGCATCTCGATCCATTTTGTCGCGAGGCTGACGAGCGCGGCATGATTGGTAATATTCCGTTCGATGTATTTCGAGAGCAGCTCACCATCGAGCCACGCCATCTTCAAGATAGGATACCAGTGCGAATGAACCCTGATCCCATGCGGCAAGAAAGTGAACCCGACAGCGTACGGCGAGCCGGTCGAATCTAGGTGTTTGCTAATCTCCATGTATCGAGATTGCAGATCGGGATGGAGTGCTCGCGTAAAGCACTTCACCGCCCAGGACTTTTGGCCGCAGTTCATTCGAAATGCGACGGCGAAATTCCCGGTCCTCGGTTTCGGTAGCGGAAGGGCGGGACTTATGAGCTCGGGCTGTCCGTCCTGCAGTTCTTGGTCGGCAAATACCGACCTCGGATTTTGAATCGCCTCCTGGTAGTCGAGATCTGTCGGTAACGACATTGTGGCGTCGTCTAAAAAATGTCCAATCGTACCAGCGTGCAGTCGTCGTTCTTGATCTCATGTACAGCGCGCAAGCGCTCGATCATCTCGACGAATGACTCGCGTTGATCTTGCGTATTTAGATCACGCAGAACTTGCCATGGTCGTTTGGCACTCTCGTCCTCGCTCATGAACCAGCGCGCGAGCGCATCGGTCATGAGATAGAAGCTGTCGTCGCACTGAGCGTGCCCATGCGCGGTGAGAACACGCTCCCGAACACTCGCATTGTGGATGGGACGACTAGGCAGTAGCAAGGGCGCGGAATCGAATTGAGAAGAATGCTCGAGCGGAAATCTGGTAATAACGCTCTCGCCACGGACTTGGATGAGGCAGGAGTCGCCGACCGCGGCAGCCCGCCAGCGGAGTGGTTCCTCTGTCCCGAATCCCCCGCGAAGCGTGAGCCCGAGCAACGATGAGAACGCGCCCGCTTGAGCCTTCTCCTCGGCATACCAGGGAAGTTCGCGATGGCCGACCCGCTCGGCCCACTGCGGCTGAACCTCTGCGAGGAGGGCATCAATGTCGTCGTCGCCCGAACCGTGGTCGACAAAGCCCTTGACGAGCAGCCGAGCCCATATCCCCGAAAACGAACTTTCCGTTGCGCCGTCAGCGACCGCGACACGGGAACACGGCTGCGGCGTGGTTGCGAGTACGTCGGGGAAGAACGCGTCTTCGTACTCATCAGCGCTGCTTCCTGCCTTCTGGATCCAGAAGGCTTCGGCATTGGTGTCCACGGCGCTCGAGCCTACCTGAGGTTGCTCGGTCGCGTTCCGATGTCCAAGAATTTGATGACCGAGACGAGGTCAGCGTTGAAGACAAATCCGCGAGTCGCGTCGGAGATGCTGTTACCCTCCTGCTGAGCCGCGGCCCGCATCGCGGGAGTGAGAACACTAGACATTCCGAAGAGTAGCCTTGCGAATTGATCCGGTAGCGCTGCTTCGGTATCAGGGAAAGCGATCGCGGCGGCGCGGCTCGAGGAGAGATGGGCGTTGAGAAGGAGCACGTCGCCATCGCTGCTTCGTAGTTGGCGCAGCGCGCTCGCCGAGCCGCTCGGATCGCCATCCGTAGATTCACCATCGGTGATGTTCACGACGATTGGGGGGAAGCAGTCTGGATGCTGGCGCAGCCAACCTTCTACGATATCTCTCGCGCGATGGAGCGCTTGCGACATTGGAGTGCCACCGTTCGCCAAAGGTTCAAACCAGATCGGAAAGCGCGTCTTTTCCTTCACAATCCCGCCCGCGCCGTCCTCCCGCTCGCGTGTACGCTCCTCAAGGCGAGCGGGCGAGTTCCCGACCTCGCTGATCGGCACGAGCTCCTTGCCTGCGAGGGCTCCGGTAAAGGCCGACGTGACGTGCGCGCCGTACCCGAGGACGCCGACGTGGAAGTAGTCCCGGATGCCCTCCTCCTTCGCACACTTCAGCACGAGGCTCTGGAGTAGGCGATTCGTCGCGTCCGCAACTCCCTCCGCCTTCTTCTTCTGGGAATCCCCCCCGCCGAACGGGTCGGCCATCGATCCAGACTGATCGATCAGGAACAGCAGGCACGTAGGATTCGTCCGACTGATCTCCGCTACATATGCCATTGCATGCTCTCCCCATGATTCATCTGGTGACCCAAGCGATAGCCTCTCGATCCGTTCCCGCGCATAGGTGAGCTCGGCCCTCGACTCGAACGTGCGATCGATGATCGTATCATCGGCCTCTCGCCTCGAGGTGCCCGTGAACGGCGATCGCGCTAGCGCTTGCGAACGCATGGATACCACGTCCAATAGGCGCCGGTTCAGTCTCCGTGGAGGGGGCCGCGTCGGGGCCGCGCGCGGTGCTCGTTCGGGGCGAGATGGCCCCCGAAACGCCGCCGTCTTGATCTGTCCAGGATCGCCCAGGGTGAGGGTGCGGCACGGATGCTACCGACGGCGTTTGATAGAGGACTGATCGGGCTGTTGGATGTGGGTGAGAATGCGACATTGACCGCACGCGACGGCATCTCCCAAGCGACGGCATCTCCGACGGTCGGCGGCCAAGAGGCGCTCGCTGTGGATCGCCCGCTGCGAGGGACGGCCTTCCGATATGATCCCCGATCGCTTCGCTCTTGACGGTGTCAGAGTGGCCCAGGGGGGCTCCCGTGCGACAGCTCCAAGGTCATGACCAACCCGCCGGCGCGAGCAGTCCTCGAAGCAGCGTCACGGCGCACACCCAGGGCATAGTCCTCACGCGGTCGGGCCAGGTGCAGACGATGCACCTCCGCCATCGACAGTTCCCGAGTCCTTTCTAGAGGACGCATGCCTTTGTCGTTCCGTAGATCCCTCGCCTTCGGCCCGCTGCGACTCAATTTCTCGCGAAGCGGGATCGCGCTCTCGGCCGGAGTTCGCGGCGCGCGCGTCTCCGTCGGCCCGCGCGGCACGTACGTGAGCTTCGGCGCGGGCGGATTCTACTATAGAGCCAAACTTGACGAAGCGAATGGATCCGCCGCTCCGCGCACGCCGCCGTCACGGCACCCACCGGGGGCTCCCTGGACTGCGCATCCCGGTCCGGGCCCGGAGGGGCTCATTGCGACGGCACCGATCGACATGCTTGCGCGCGCGGCCCCGGACTCCGTGACGCATGACATCGAGGCGCGCGCCGGCCGCATGAACCTGTTCAAGGTCTTTCTCTGGGTGATTGGGATAACCCTCCTTCTCGCGATCGGCTCGCCGCTTGCCTTCGTCTCCCTCCTAGCGCTGGCCGTGACGGCCGGCTTCTTCGTCCAGCGTTGGGACCGAGAGCGGCGCACCGCCCGCATCTTCTATGACGTCGACAACGACGAGATCGTAGGCAGACTGGCACTCTGCAACGTCGCGGGAGAAGCCCTCGCCCGCACGGCCAGTCTCTGGCACGTGTTCGCATCCAACGCGACCATAGACCGCAAGTACCACGCGGGCGCCGGCTCCCTCATCCGCCGCACACCAACGAGATGCGCGCTTGGCTCGCTCGATGGTGTCGCGGTCAATCTCGATTGCTGGTCAATCTCGGTCGGCCCCCAACAGATGCTCTTCCTTCCGGACCGACTGCTCGTGCGCGAGCAGAAGCGCTACGCGTCGATCCAATATGATTCCCTGATAGCTGTTCACGAGACAACAAGATTCATCGAGGACGGACGTGTCCCGACCGACACGCAGGTCATCGACACAACATGGCGCTTTGTGAACAAGTCTGGTGGACCAGATCTCCGGTTCAACAACAACCCTCGTCTCCCGGTTGTGGCGTACGGCGAGCTCACCTTGCGGTCGAGTACGGGTCTGCAGATCGTCGTCCAATCTAGCAATCCCATTGCGACCCAGAGCGCGGCGACGGCGTTGCAGGAGCTCGCGCGAATCGCCCGCGATCCCGCGCCGCCGCCCTCGCCCCCGCCCTGGTGGACGGGGGGCCCGCGCGCGCAGCCGGACCTCGACCTCGGACCGCGTGGACCGATTGATCCTCCGGTCTCCCGGGCTCCGCCGGAGCCAGCCTGGTGGGCAGACGGGCCTCGCGCACCGCAGGCCGTGGCCGTGGGGCCGCGCGCTCCAGTGGATGCGGAGCTCGGCGGTCCAGATCGCCAGCTCTCTCCAGCCCAAGGCGCCGCGCCCCCACGGCTGCCCGCCGCCGCGCCGGACCAGGCACATATCCCACCCACGTACGCGAATCCGTTCGCTGCCGCGCGACCGAGACCAATTTCGTCCGTCCCGCCGCCTCTCCCTCCGCCGGTGCCGTTCTTGCGCGCGCCGCCGCGCGCGGCAGTCAGCGCAGCCTCCTCTGCAGCGCGCTTTTTCGGCCCGGCCGAGACGCTCGCCGTCGCGGAGCGAACGATAAGGATGCCGCTCACATATGTCGCTACGAGTGCGTCGAACGGCACAGACGCAAGCACAATCGTGACGAGCTTGCGTGTCGGTGATGGATCGAGGGCTCTGCCGCTCCACTATTGGCCGCGCTACTCGGAGGCCGATCCCGATCAACGCGCCCGATACCTCGACTGGATGGCCGCGGGCCGCACCGATCCGAGCCTTCCCGTCGGATACGCTTTCATCTTTTTCTATGGGCTCGAGCGGCGCGCGCTTCTCGACGACGCAGATCATGACCTGGCTCGCGCCGAAGTCATCCGGCTCCTCGGTATTCACGGCGAGAGTCGTTCCTTTCGGCACTACGCCTCCGACTTTCTTGCGTTCACCGCACTTCGCCGGCAGGAACAGCTTCTCCAAATGCCCGAAGCCGGCATTGCCGAGAGCTTCCGCCCCCTCCTCTCGGACAGCACATTCAGCCTCCCTGCAATTGTGGGTTGGTATCAAGCGCACGCGCGTCCACTCCCGGCGGAGTACGCTGCGTTCGTCGCGCGCGGCATGGAGAACTCCAAGAGAGGCACCGTGGTCACACGGTCTGCGGTAGAGCTGTCCGATCTATTTTCGATTCGCTATCGAGAAAGCTTCGGCGACGGGCTCGTCCTCGAGGCCGCGAAGCGGCCGCTGAAGGTCGAGTACCACCCCGCGAGCGCCACCCTCCTTGGGCTTGGGAGGTCGCTCTCGGCCGCACTGCCCGATGTCCTCGGCCGCACGGGCCAGTTCCGCAGGCTTGTTTCTGTCTGGAACGATTGCATCGACGATCTGCGCAAAGCGAGCGCGAAGAAGCGCGGGGCGACGACTCTCGATGCTGCGGCATGGTCGGCGCTTCCGGTCGAGCTTCGCGCCGAGTACGATCATCCCGATCAGGACAGATGGGACGCGATGTTCACAGCGTTGCCGGTACTCGACCGTTTTCGCCTCACACAGGCGGGCCCACTCGGGGCGCTCGTGGGCGCGCCGCGCGGCGAAAAATTGACGCCAGCGCAAATGAGAAAGGTCGCCGCTCGCGCTGAGGACGTCGGCTACTCCATCGAACCCGATCCCCGGCTTCGCTCGAAGGCCGCAGACTGGGACACGGAGGTCCTTATTTGGCGGGCCCCCGGTGCTGCGGCTCCCGATCCTAGGACCTACGGCGCCATCGTCACGGTGCTCTCACTCGCGATGGCGGTCGCGATGGCCGACGGAGTTTTCACCCGAGAGGAGCAGGATGTGGTGAATTCGTTTCTCGCGGAACTTTTTACGCTCGACGATGGGATGCGCGTGCGAGTGGAAGCCATGAAACAGCTCATGGCGCGCGATCCCGCGCGCCTCGGGACTGTTGCGAAGTCCCTCCGGGCGACTCGAAGTCCGAGCGAGCTTGCGAAGATCGCGGCTGTTCTCGTTGCGATCGCTGCTGCAGACGGCACGATCGCCCAATCCGAGGAGAGTGCGCTCCGGGCTATCTACCGGAACCTTGGGCTCCCTCCGGGCGACCTTGAAGCCACCATCGTGCGAACCGGGGCACGTCTCGAGCGCGACGCTACCGTGGAGGCCCAGCATGCCGGTCGCGGTGCGGGTGGCGTCGCCATCCCGCCACCACCCGGCCAGCCACCGCCGTCTTTCCAACTCGATCGCGCTGCGATCGAGGCTATCGTAGCTGACACGAAGGAAGTGGCGGCCATGCTCGCCGAAGTCTTCGAGGATGAGTCCGAGGAGCAGTCCTTCGCGCCGATTGTGGCACCCGAGTCGTCCGCAACTCTTGGTGCGCCGACGGTACTCGCAGGTCGCCCGCTCGCATCGGAAGCCACCGCGAGGCTCGCTAAGGGCCTCGACGTTCGCTACCACGCCGTTCTCGAGAGCTTGCTCATGAAGGACGCATGGACCAACGCCGAGGTCAAAAGCATGGCGGAGCACCATCGTCTGATGCCGGCGGCGATCCTCGATACCATCAACGCGTGGTCCGATGACGCGCTCGGCGACTTCATCATCGACGACGTCGGCGACTGGAAGATCAACCGCGAGCTCGCAAAGGCAGGCGCATGACGCTTCAATCAACGGGGGCGGTTCGGATCAAGGAGCGCGACAGACAGGCCATCATCAAGGCTCTCAGGGCAGGCGTCGTTCCGCGCGTGGGGCTGCAGCACATCCAAGTGGGGCGGAAAGCAGAGGTTGCTGCCATCGTCGAAGACCTGAAACACGCCGAAGAGGGGGGCGCCGGAATCCGTTTCGTCATTGGCCGCTTCGGTGCCGGGAAGAGCTTCTTTCTCAACCTCGCGACGACGGTCGCGCTCGAGAAAGGCTTCCTGGTAGCTCGAGCAGACATCACGACAGACCGCAGGCTTCACGGCACCGGTGGGCAGGCGCGCGCCCTCTTCGCGGAGCTCATGCGAAACCTCGCGTCCAAGGCGCGCCCCGAGGGGGGCGCGCTGGGGCCAATCCTGGACAAGTGGATCTCCGAGGTCGTGCAGGACGCGGGGGACGACGACGGCGTGGTCGCGGACGCCATCTCTTCGAAGCTCCGGCCGCTCCAGGATCTCGTGAGCGGCTTCGAACTGCACGTGCTGCTCAACAAGTACAGCCAGGCGTACAAGGCGGGTGACGATTCCACGCAGCAATGCGTGATTCGTTGGCTCCGAGCCGAGTACGACACGAAGACGGAAGCGCGCAACGACCTCGGCGTGAGAACGATCATCGAGGACAAGGACTTCTATGACTACCTCAAGCTCCTTGCCGCGTTCGCCCGCATCGCAGGTTACAAAGGACTCGTCGTCTGCATCGACGAGATGGTAGTCCTCTCGCATCGACTCGCGAGCCGACAGGCGCGACACTCGAATTATGAGGCCATTCTGAGGATGCTGAACGACTGCCTGCAAGGCAGTGTCGAAGGCCTCGAGATTTTGTTCGGTGGCACAGATGAGTGTCTTCTGGACAAGCGCCGTGGCCTACATAGTTACGAGGCGTTGGCTACACGGCTTTCCCGGAACGAGTTCGACAAAGAAGGGACGGACCTCGGAGGACCCGTTATCACATTAAAGTCTCTGACCCCCGAAGACCTCTACGTCCTTCTCATCCGCATTCGTGATGTTTTCGCGAGAGGTGATTCGTCGAAGTACCTGTTGCCCGACGACGGATTGACGGCATTTTTGGAGTATTCACGTCGCCGGCTCGGCGAGGAGTTCTTCGCGTCGCCTCGTGACACAGTGACTCGCTTCGTGGGATTTCTTCAGCTTCTCGAGAGCGATGGCTCTCTCGACTGGCGAACGGCGCTCGGTAAGGTCGACTCAGTTGCGGTCGAGCCTAGCGCCTCTGCGGAGGCGAATCCGCAACCGGTACCTGAGGGTGACGAGCTAGTCCAGTTCAAGCTGTGAGCGTCGATGACGACCGCATTCGACCTACTTCACCGCGACGTCCAGCGCAAACTCTGGGATATGAACTGGACGGAGCTTCGCTCGATCCAGGACCAGGCGATCCGCCATCTACTACTCGGCGGAGGCGATGCAGTGATCTCGTCGCCGACGGCGAGCGGGAAGACTGAGGCAGCATTCCTCCCGGTGCTCTCTGCCATCGCCGACTCCCCGATGGGCAGCGTACGCGCGATGTACATCGGGCCACTGAAGGCGCTCATCAACGATCAATTCCGTCGCGTCGAGGATCTCTGCCAGCGACTCGAGATGCCGGTGTGCAAGTGGCACGGAGACGTCGGTGACGGAGCCAAGCACCACTTGCTCGCAGCTCCCGGCGGAATTCTCCTAATCACGCCGGAGTCTCTCGAAGCGATGTTGGTTCGACGACCGACGACAATGCCGCGCCTTTTCGGCCGTCTCTCGTTCGTCGTCGTCGACGAGATGCACGCGTTCATGGGTACCGAGCGAGGCGCGCAGCTGATCAGCCAGTTCCATCGTTTGAACGCGAGAGCTGGGTGCGATCCGATCCGAATTGGTCTGTCGGCCACGCTTGGCGACCCCGAGTCCGCCTTAAAATGGCTGCGGCCGGGAGGCCCGCCCGCGAAGCTGATTGACGACGCGACGGCGAGGTCGTCGATCCAGATCAGACTCCGGGGGCTGTGGCGGCGTCGACATGCGGAGAGCGGCGATGCCACGACGAAGGCCGCGGAGGAGGACGACGATCCGGTGTCCCGAGAACTCGCGCGCGCGATCCTCGTCGCTTGCAGTGGCAAGACAAACTTGGTGTTTGCGAATGCGAAATCAAGAATCGAGGTGCTCGCTGACGCACTCACTACTGAAGTGACAGAGGCGAAGCTTACGGACGAGATCGTCGTCCACCACGGATCTCTTTCGCGGGAGCGTCGCCTCCACGCAGAGGAGCGCTTGCGCGAAGCCCAGGCGTGCACGGCCGTCTGCTCGAATACGCTCGAGCTCGGAATCGATATCGGCGGGATCGACGAGGTCGTACAGGTCTCCGCGCCGTGGTCCGTCTCTTCTCTTGTGCAGCGGGTCGGACGAAGCGGGCGACGTGAGGGCGCCCCTCGGGTACTTCGAGGGTTCTTCGTCGAGCAAGCACCCGACGAGGAGAGTGACGTCTGGGACCGTCTCCACCTCGACCTCGTGCAAGGAATCGCGACCGTCGAATTGATGCTCGAGAAATTCATCGAGCCGCCGACCCTAGGCCGAGCGCATCTGTCCACGCTCGTCCATCAGTCACTTGCGTTCCTCGCGGAAACGGGCGGCTCAACCGCGCTCACGCTCTTCCAACGCGTTGTCGGCTCGGGCGCATTCGGCACGGTCGCGCCTGCGGATTTTGCCGCGATGTTGCGCGAGCTCGGACGGGTCGATCTCGTTGAACAGATGGGCGACGGCTCGCTGATCCTCGGTCTCGCGGGGCAGAAGATCGTTGAGCATTATACATTCTTCGCTGCCTTCAACGCACCCGAGGAGCTTCGCGTCGTTCATGGCGCCGAGGAGATCGGCGCGATCGCGATGCCACCAGCACCTGGCGAACACTTGATCCTCGCTGGACGCCGCTGGCGCGTCGAGTCGATCGACGCCGATCGGCGCGAGGTCCTCGTCAGCCCGGCGCGCGGAAGGCGTCCGCCGACGTTCTCCCCATCGCGCGCCGCCGTACACGCGGCTGTCCACGCGAAGATGAGTGTCCTGCTTCGCGGGGAGGCCAAGCCCACCTATCTCGATTCGGTCGCGCTCGAGATCCTCGCGAGCGCACGCGTGGAGGCGGCGCGCCACAACGGATTCAGGCCGCCGGCACAGGCCTTCGACGTGGGCGTCCGCTTGTTTGTCTTCGGCGGGTCGCGGGTCCAGCAGACGCTCTCCCTCGTGCTGTCGAGGGCCGGTCTCGATACGGCCGATCAGGACGTGGGCTTCGACGTCGACGCCGACGTCTCCCGCGTGACGGCCGCCCTGCGGGCATTCGCCTCGAAGCCCGACCTGCTCCTTCTGGCCGAGCACGCAGACCGCGTCCTCCTTCGACGTGAGCTTGGCCGAGAGAAGTTCGATCCATTCGTCGCTCCCGAGGTCTGGCGTCGCGCGTACGCGCGCGAGGAGCTCGACGAGCGAGGTGCGGTCTCGGCCGCCCTCGCCTTGGCAGACGCGCTGACGACACGAACGCCCAGCGTGTCGTTTCCCATTGGTGGGCCATCGACGTTGCTGTCCGCTAGCAGCGCGATTCCCCTGGCGCCGATTCGGCAGCTGTCGGGTCCCCCGCCGGAGCACGCGGGCGGCAGTCTGTCGTTCGGCGACCTATCGGACTTCTGCGAGGCGCTGACCTCGTTGCCCGTGTCCGCGTCTCTGCCGGTGAGAGCGGCCCTCGTGCCAAACGAAGCGCATGCCCATGCGCTGAGGCGCGAGCTCGCGCGTAGCGGTCGCACTTCCCTCCTCGCCGGAACGCGATGCCTGTCGATCACCCAGCTCGCCCGGGAGATCCTGCATGGCGCAGGCGTCACGTTCGAGTGCGGCGAGGAGGGCATGCGCGCTGCGCGCCTTCGTGGGGTCTTCCGGGAGCCGCCACCCCTTCGCTATTTCTCGGCCAATCAGCTTCGCGACACGCCGGGCTGGGACCGTGCATTCGCTAGAACGATCGGTGATCTAGAGGCTGGCGCGCTGACGCCGGAGTTGCTCGCGGGGTGTGCCGAAGACCCTCGGGCCCGCGACGTTGCGGATGTGTGGGCGGCGCTCGACCGGATCGCGGGGTCCTCGTGGACGCGCGCTCGCATCGTTCGCGAGGCAGCGCGCGCACTCGCACGCGATCCATCAATCTTGCCGCAAGACGGCCCGACACTGATCGCATTCACCGGGCACGAACCGCGCGTCGACTTCGATCTGGCGCATGCAATACCCGGAGCAACGCTTGCGACGTGGGCCGCTCGGCCTCGTCGACCGAGTCACATTGAACGGCTCCACGCTTCCCTCGGCGCCAACGCCGCACATGCTTGGGAAGTCTGTCGCGTTCCCCCCGAGAGCACGCGAGAACTCGACCTCTTGAAGACGTATCTCTTCGAAGACCCGTCGATCACAGGCGACGTTGCGCGACCCCGGAGTCAAGGGCGCGACGAGACCGTGGAGATCGAGCAGCATGAAGGGATCGACGCCGAGATCGATGCCGCGCTGACCTGGGTACAGCTAGAGATCACTCGACACGCAACGCCGCTCGAAGAGATTGCGCTGCTGCTTCCACGCCTCGACCCCGTCGGTGGAATGCTCTTCGACAGACTGGCCGACCTCAATGTGGCGGCCCATGTGGTCGGCGGGCTGCCGGCCCTCCGCGCTCCTGTGTGCGCGCGGCTGCTCGCGCTCCTACGCGCATTGAGCGCGTCCCTTCATCGCGACGCTCTCGTCGATCTCTTTCCGTCGGTTCGCATCGCGCGCGAGCCGCGCGCTCATCTCAGTCGAAGCGAGTGCATCGAAGCCTTCGGCGCGCTCGGCATCCTCGGGGGAACTCGGGGCCAGCCCGAAGACGGGCTCAAGTGGCCGGAGCGCATTCGCGATCGCGTCGCGACGCTCGCATCGGCGCTGTCTCGACTACGGAATGGCGGCGAGCGCGAGGAAGAGGCACGCAGACTGGAGCGCTTGCTCGGCATCGTGCGATTGCTCGAAGAGCCAATGGTGCTCCTGACGCGCGCCGCGGAGCCCTTCGTGCGCAATGCGCCCGTCGTTGACCTGTGGCCGCCGCTCGAGAGCTTCCTGCGTGAGCACGCGATCGCAACAGGCGACGGAAAGCGACTCGTCGAGCTGTTCTCGGCAGCAATGCAGTCAGCATGCTCACAGCCGGCGATAGCTTCGCTAGCTGGCACCGACGCACATGACTTCCTCGAGGAGACGCTTCTCGGGCTCCGTCTGGAATCGGGCCGTTTTGGCGATCCCGCGGTCACGGTCGCGACGATTCAGGACGTCGCCGGAATCCCGTTCGCGGCGGTGCGCATACTCGGAGTCGCCGAAGGCATGCTTCCGTCGTCGCCGCGGGAGGACCCGGTCCTCCCGGACGAACAGCGGCGCTGTTTGGGCGCAGGCGTCCTGCGCGCTCGGAGCGATCACATGCTCGCTCAACTTCATGCGCTCGATCGCGTCGTACGCAACGTCAGCGGACGCTTCGTGCTCTCCGCTCCCAAGCGGGACCTCGACGGTACGTATCGCGAGCTCTCCTCAGTCGGCATCGAAGCGGCGGTCGCGCTCGGGCGTGGTGGCGTGCCGGTGCCGGACGCCCATCACCTTCATCGCGTGGCGTTCGCGCCCGCGCACGATGCCCTCGAGCAGATGCGGGACGCGTCCCCTCTTCGGGAGGCCACATGGCAGGTCCGGGCCGCACGCCGTCGCGAGGTCCCGGCGCGCTGGGCGCCAGGCTCACACCTGGACCTCGCGCGTGGTCGCTCTCTACTCGACCCCACCCGAGGGCCGGGCCCGCTCGATGGCATCTTCCCGGACGGAGGGTGGTTCCCCCTGGTTCCCGGGCTCGCCGCAGAGCGCCCGCTGTCCGCATCCCGGTGGCGGACATTCCTCGAGTGTCCACATCGGTTCTTCCTGGAGGTCATTCTGAAGCTTGGCGCACCTCCAGCCGCGCAGGATGCGGGGGCGCTGGACGCACTCACCTACGGCAGCCTGTTTCACACGGTCGCCGAGCGGTTCTACTCAGCGCACGGGGACGCCTTCCTGAAGCGGGCGAGGGATGTGGACTTCTTCGAATCCCACGCGCAGGCAATCGCCGACGTGGCGTTCGCAGAGTGCCTCGAAGGGTACGCACTGGCGGGCGTTGCCGTCCGCGCGGCGCAGCGCGAGCGCCTTCGGCGCGACGTCCGCGCACTCCTCGAGATCGACTGGGATCTCGAACGCGAACGCGTCGTCGCCGTCGAGCGCGCGTTCGGCACGAGCGTCCCCATGTCACTCGCCGTGGGGGATCATCTCGTCTACGTCCGCGGATACATCGATCGTATCGACGTCGAGCAGGGCACCGCGGTCCTTCGCGACCTCAAAACGGGGAAGGCAAAGCCAAGAAAGGCCGACGAAATCGACCCGGCGATCGACGCCCAGTTGGGCCTCTATGCGCTCGTCGCGAGAACGATGAAAAAGGCATGGGCGCTACCCGGAGGGATGGCCGCGGCGTATGTCTACCCGTCGGGCGTCCGACACACCGAGCGAGCTTTCCGCGGCGCCGACTACGATCGGCTGCAGGAGGACGCTAGTGGCTGGCTGCAGACGACTACTGAACTCGCCGTGGCGCGGCGGTTTCCACGCACGCCCAACGCTGCCGACTGCACCTATTGTCCCTTCACGCCTGTATGCGGACCGAATGCGGAAAAACGCGCTGCCGCCGTGCTGGACGCGGCGGCGGACCTCGTGAGTATCCGGAAGTTGAAGGCGCAATGAGTGCCGCTAGGATGCCGAGCGACTACACGCAGCGACGCCTCGCAGTCAGCGAGCGCGGGCGGAATCTCCTCGTGGACGCCGGCGCCGGGACTGGCAAGACCAGCCTGGTCGTCGATCGCCTCGTCGAGATGGTAGCGCCCGAAGACGACGGAAGTGCGTACCCACTCGGGAGAATTGCGGCGATCACTTTCACGCGACGGGCGGCTGGCGAGTTGCGCCTCCGGATACGCGAGCGCCTCCTTTCGAGCCTCGGTGAGAATTCTCGAAGCGCGACGCGGCGAGATCGCCTCCTAGCGGCGCTCTCCTCGCTCGACACCGCGTTCATTGGCACCATCCATAGCTTCGCCGACCGTCTCCTCCGACTGTGTCCCGTCGAAGCGGAGCTGAGCCCTGGCTATGAGATTGTCGAGAACGACGAGGAGGTCGTTCAAGAGGCGTACCTTGAGATGCTCCAGGCCGCGCAGTCCGGCACGCTAGGAAAGCGGTTCGCGTGCACGGCGCTGGCAGAGCGCGCCATCGAGGTCGAAGAGACGATCGTGGCGGCACTCGAGGCGCAACTTCGCGCGCAGACCGAGGAGAATGACGCCTACGTAAAGGTCGGACTCGATTGGTTCACGCGTGAGATCCTACGGCGGCGTGACTGTCCTGCGGACGAGCCGGCATCGCCGCGCTTCGACGACGGCGCCTTTCGCCGATCAGTGGCTGAGTACCTCGCTCTCATTCGATCCCTTCCACGTGAGACGAAGGGCGAGCGCTGGATGCACCGATTCGGTGAGCGGCTGCGCGAGGTCGAGGCTTCGAGGGACCCCAAGACTCTCTTTGAACTCGTACAGAGGATCGACGCTGCTGTGAAGGGCGAATCCTCGCTTAAGGACACACTTCATTTCGAAAAGGGTCCCGGTCGCGATGCTTGGGGCTCCTTCCGAGAGGGGCTGGCCGATGCTCTCACGAGTCCGATTCGTCGATGGATGGCCTGCCGCCTCGTGCGCCTCCGACCGATCGCAGAGGCGATCTACGATGCGGCGAAGCGACGGCGGCGCAGCGTGGACACCGTTGACCTTCTGCTCAAGCTTGCCAGTGTGATGCGTCGTGACCTTCGCGTGCGCGCGAGCTACCAGGCGCTGTTCGATCACATCTTCGTCGACGAATTTCAAGACACGGATCCGCTCCAGGCAGAAATCATTCTCTTTCTCGCGGAACGCGATGCGAGAGCGAAGGTCTGGAAGGACGTCGTCATCGGCGAAGGCCGGCTGACCCTCGTCGGAGATCCGAAGCAGTCGATCTATCGGTTCCGCCGTGCCGACGTCGCGATGTATGCGGCGATTCACGAACACGTTGCAAGGACTCCCGGATCACGCTCTATCTCGTTGGGGGACAATTTCCGCAGCGTTCCGGGGTTAGTCACTTGGTACAACGACCGCTTCAGCGGTGTGCTCGGCACTTCGCCGGATCGCATTCTCGACGGAGCGACTGGCCGAGTTTTCTACAAGCCGCTCACGCCCTTCCGAAGCGCAGGTGACGGCAAGGCCATTCACGTCCTTCCCTTTGCACAGCCCACAGGCACGACCGGCAACGCCCCCGATCTTCGGGCGGTCGAGGGGGAAGCCATCGCACAATACGTGCGTTGGCTCGTCGAAGAGAGCCAACTCCAGATCACTGACCCGCACTCGAAAGAGCGTCGCTCCCCTCGCTATCGGGACGTCGCCGTGCTGGCGGTCGTCACGACGCAATTACAACCGCTATTTACCGCGTGCGACTCACTCTCCGTTCCCTACACTGCAGGCGGCGGCACCCTGTTTCTGAGTGATCCGATTCACCGGCAATTCATCTTGGGGCTGCGCGCGCTCGCTGACGCGGACGACGGGGTGGCTGAGGCGGCCCTGCTGCGCCCGCCGTTCTTCTCGATCGACCTCTGGGATGTACTTCAGGCGCGCGCCGCAGGCGGCGTCGATCCGGATCCGGTGGCGGCAGAGCGAGGTGGCGCAGCGCGCGACCTTGTGCGATCCCTGCGCCGCGAGCGCTTCAATAGCTCGCCCGGTTCCACGGCGCGACGCCTGCTCGACGAGACCGCCTTCGGACGGCTCGTAGCGCTGAGCCCGAACGGTGAGCAGCGCGTTCGCCATCTGCGTGAGCTCTGCATGGTCCTCGATCAGCGTGCCGCGCAAGGAGCTCTCGACTTCGACCGGGTCACCGACATCGCGCGCTCCTGGATCGATTGGCCTGTCCAGCTTGACGCTCCACGCCCGCTCTGGAGCGATGCCATCCAAGTGATGTCCGTACATCAGGCAAAGGGCCTCGAGTTTCCGGTCGTCGTCCTCTGGGACGCGTGCGGAACGTGGACGGCGCCCGATCGAGCGCCTATCTTCGTCGTCGACCCCTCACGCCGCGAGTGGGCCCTCCGAGTTCAGGGGCTCAAGTGGGAGGAGCCTGCCGGGAGCGGTATGCTCGACCGAGCACAAGAGCAAGCAGACTCGGAGCGCCGGAGAGTCGTCTACGTAGCAGCGACCCGTGCTCGAGACATACTCATTATTCCGCACGCCCCCCTGTCGAAGTTCGGGAATGCCGACAAATACATTCACGCAATGTTGGCCGAGGTCGGGTCAAGCGAGGTTCACACGGCCGACACGTACGCTCGAGAGTCCCCGCCAAGGTGGGTGGTACCGCAGTCTGCCGGCAGAGAGATCGCCACGGCTACGGTGATCGATGAAGAGTCACGGCGCACTTGGACAGCGGCGAGCGACGCCGCGAGGGTATCGCGGTGGCGACCTGCGGGCGTCGCAGTGTTGTCGGTCGCCTGAAAGCGCG
>PLXW01000163.1 GCA_003151595.1 Myxococcales bacterium | reverse complement strand
GGTCGGGGTCGGGGTCGGGGTCGCGGTCGGGGTCGGGGTCGGGGTCGGGACTGCGGCGGGCGCTGGGTGAGCGGAGCGAGCGCTCGTCACCGCCACGATGGCGCCCGCGATGATCAACCCCACGATCGCCGACACGATGACTCCGCTCCGCGTCGCGCGCGGCGTCAGCGACTCTCGGTTCGGCGCCAGGGGTGCGGGGACTGCGCGTGGTGGCTCGTGCGCGATCGGCGGTGCGGCGTACGCCTGGATCGTCGGCTTCAACGCGGCGAGCGCCGTCGGACCCGCGAGGCTTCGTCGCAGCACTTCGACCCGCGCCGATGGTCCCGCCTTCTCCAGCGCGCGATCGAGCATCTCTTTCCGTTGCGAGGCCTCGCTCGCGAAGAGCGCCTGCATGGCCTCCGCGATCGCGGCCGTCGTGACCGGCGGATCGCTCTTCGCGGCGAACGCGCGCAGCTCGTCGGCCACCACGCGCGCGTTCTCGGGGCGCTCGCGCGGTGACTTCGCGACGAGCCGCGCGCACAGATCGACCAGCTCCTTCGGCGCCAGCGGCGCCGCATCGGCGAGGCTCGGCGGAGCCTCGAGCGCCAGCTTCCGCATCACGTCGAGGTCCGTCCCGTTCCCCCACAGGCGCCGCCCCGAAACGCACTCGAAGAGCACCGCGCCCACGCTGAACAGGTCGCTCCGTCGATCGAGCGGGTCGCCCATCGCCTGCTCGGGCGACATGTACGCGGTCTTCCCCTTCACCTCGCCGGTGCGCGTGAGCGGATCGACCGAGTCCATCTTCGCCACGCCGAAGTCGAGCAGCTTCACGTGCCCTTCGTACGAGACCATCACGTTGTGCGGCGACACGTCGCGATGGATCACGTTGAGCGGCGAGCCCGTGGTCGGATCGCGAAGCTCGTGCGCCGCATGCAGCCCCTCGCATGCGTCGGCCAGGATCGACGCCACCAGCTCGGGCGGGAGCGGCGCGTTCGTCCGCTCGCGCGCCACGCGCACGATCGCCGAGAGCGTCTCCCCCTCGACGTACTCCATCGCCAGAAACAGCTCGCCGTCGATCTCGCCGAAGTCGAAGGCGTGCACCACGCTCGGATGAACGAGCCACACGGCGAGCCGCGCCTCGCGCACGAACGCTTCGGTCTGGCGACGCTCGCGCGCCGACTGCGGGTGGAGCCGCTTCAACGCCACGATCCGCTCGAAGCCGTTCGCGTTCTTCTCGAGCGCGACCTCGATGGTCCCCATCCCGCCGCGCCCGATCTCGAAGAGCGAGCGATACCGCGCGGCGAGATCGCCGACCCCGGCCGAGCGCTGCTCGTTGACGTTCATCGGTAGTCGTTAACTCTACGACGGAGCTCCTCTAAGGTGGCAACGACCATGCGTGCGGTCCTCGCGGCAACCTCGATCGCGATCGTCCTGTGCGCGGCGTGGGCCTGTCTCCCCGATCTCGAGATCAGCCAGGCCCCGTCGGTGTGCGGCGACGGCTTCGTCGATCCCGACGCGGGCGAAGACTGCGACCCGGGTGACGTCGGCGACGCCGGCGGCGCATCGAACGCCTGCGCGAGCTGCAAGGCCACCTGCGTCGTCAGCAGCTACAGCACGTTCGGGGATCCCGCGACGCAGCACTGCTACTTCCAGGCGGGCGAGACGGCGTCGGCGACCGCGGCCGCGAGCGCGTGCGAAGCGTATGGCGGTCACATCGTGAGGCTGGTGAGCGAGAAGGAGCTCGCGACCGTAGCGGGGTTCGCCGTGACGTCACCGTTCTGGATCGGGATCGATCGCACCGCCGCCGGGGTCTGGCATCCCACCGAGACGACCGTCGAGCCGGGATGGGCCGGCGATTGCGCGGGGTGCTTCGCGCAGGTCGATGGCGGGACCATCCCTCCCGATCTCGCCGAGACCGATCCCAACGGCAGCTGCGTCATCGGCGCCAGCGACCTCACGCAGTCGTGGACCGACAGCCAGTGCAGCGCGCCCAAGAAGGCCGACTTCGCGCGGCAGACGATCTGCGAGCGCGAGCCGCTCGGATCGCGCGCGCGCGCGTGCGGCGCGAACGTCTGCCTCAGCGTGCCCGCGACCGTGAGCGCGAAGCGCTACGTCGTCGTGGGCGATCCCGTGGACGCCGGTCTCGGCGCGAACGACGCGGTGCTCGCGTGCAGCGCGGCCGGCGCGCGGCTCGTGGTGCTCGAGTCGCGCGAAGAGCGCGAGCAGCTCGGGCGCGAGCTCGGCGCGTACTTCCACGGCGCGAGCAGCGCGTGGATCGGACTCTCGGACTCGAACGGAACGTGGGCGTGGGACGCGCCCGGTGGAATGACGCCGCCGCCATGGGGCGAAGGAGAGCCGGCCGCCACCGCGGGAGGCATCGGCGTGGGTCGCGCGTTCATCGTCGTCGACGGCACGCGCGTCGACTCGGAGCTCGCGCACGCAGGCAGCACGAGCGACGCCGGCGGCGAACGGCACGCCGCGCTCTGCCAGACTCCGTAGCGCGCGACTACGGCGTAGCGATCTTCTCGCGCAGCTTGGCCACGATGTTCGCGTAGCCGAGCGCCGGGTCCTTCAGCTTCTTGTCGAACTGATCGAAGTAGTTCTTCGTGAGGCTCGACCCCTCGGTCACGATGTCGACGACCTTGTGGTGACCGGCGTCGCTGTGAACGACGTAGTCGACCTGCACCGCCGGATCGCGCGGCTTCAACTTCGACTTCGCCTCGGTGCGCACCTTGGTGTCGCTCCCCGCGTCCTTCTGTCCGCGGTAGGTGACGTCGTAGTCGAGCGTCTTCTCCAGGTTCTTTTGGTAGTTCTTCACCACCAGCTTCTTGAGGAGACCGGTCACCTCGGTCTTCTGCGCGTCGCTCAGCTCGCCGCTCTTCCAGTGGTCGGTGCAGCTCGGGATCGACAGCGGGCACGGCTCGCCGAAGGCGCGGCGCGCGAGCTCGTCGTAATCGACCATCGCGTCGAGCTCGTGCTCGATCTGCGTCGCGCGCGCGGCCGAGGCAGGCTGATGCAACAGGGTCGTGAGCTTCTGCTGCTCCTGCTCCACGAACGACTGCGCGCCGTCATCCGCGGCGCGAGCGTTCGTCGCGACGCTCGAGAAGAGCGCAGCGGCCAGAATGACGGCAAGCGAAGCCACGCGGCGGGAGATCATCGATTCAGTCCTTTCGTGTCGTCCTGTTTGACGCAGCAGGGCGCGCTTCATTCACTCGCCAGCAACCGCGTTCGGGCAGGTTTCATGCCACGCGCGGGGCTCATCGCAAACCTGCTCGTCGGAAATCAGTTCCGGCGCAGATGCACGCGGAAGGTAGCTCCACCGCTGCCGGAGCTCTCGACGGCGATGCTCGCTCCGAACGGCGCGTGGTCGTCGATGATGCGCTTCACGACCGCGAGCCCCATCCCCGCGCCGTGCGGTCGCGTCGTGAAGAACACGTCGAAGAGCTTCTCGCGCGCCGACTCGTCGATCCCCGGCCCGGTGTCGGCCACGGCGAGCGCGACCCCGTCGCCGTCGTCGCGCACCAGGACGCGCACCTGCGTCCCGGCGCCGCTCGCTTGCACCGCGTTGCGCACCAGGTTCCACAGCACCTGGCGCATCTGCTCGGCGTCGCACTGCGCGAACGTCGCCCCTTCGGGCCCGTCGTAGACCACGCTCACGTCGCCCGATCCGCTCCGCTCCGATCGCGCCGCGAGCGCGACCACGTCACGCGCCAGCTCCGCCACGTCGACCCGCGCCATCTGCGGCTGCTTCGGCTTCGAGAGATCGAGCATGTCGGTCACGAGGTGATTCAACCGCGCCGCTTCGCGGTGGACGATCTCGCATAACTGCTTCTCTTCATCCGAGAGGTTCGGCGAGTCGCGGAGCATCTCGATCGATCCCGAGATCGATCCCAGCGGGTTCCGGATCTCGTGCGCCAGACCCGCGGCCACGCGCCCCAGGAGCGCGAGCCTCTCCGCTTGAAGCGCACGTCGCGTCGCCTGCTCGAGGGCGCCGCCCGTCAATCGAAGGCGCTCGGCCAGGTACCCGGCGAGCAGCGCGACGACGCCGATGCCGAGCGTGTTCACGAGGAGCGGGTAGACCAGCTCCCCTAGCGTGAGCACGTACCCGGCCTGATCGCCGGGCGCGCGGATCCAGTGGAAGACGAACGCGAAGCACAGGCTCGCGTACAGCGCGATCCCGCTTAGCGCGCCGAGCGTCGCGCCGCGAAGGCCGATGAGCATCGCGCCCAGGAGGCACGTGAGCGCATAGAACGACGTCGCGCCGCTCGTGGCGCCGCCGGTCACGTAGACGATCGCGGTCCACGTGACCTGATCGAGGACGATCTGCGCGTACGCCAGCAACGTCGGCTGCGCCCCCGCGCGCAGCGACACGGCGTACGCCGCGCCGAGCGCATACGCCGCGGCGATCGTGGCGAACGTGATGCGAAGCGACAGCGGATAGATCGCGAGATCGCCGCGCAGGTAGAAGAACGCCGTCGCGCCGAGCAGCAGCGTGAGAAATAACAGCCGCGCGCCGGTGACGGCCGCGAGCCTCCCGGTGAGCGCGCGATCGCCGCCGGCTTCGGGGCGGACCGACGCCGCGCCGAGCTCCATGCGCGACTAGCCCGCCTTGATTTTACCGGCCATCGCGAAGATCGGCAGGTACATCGAGATG
>PLXW01000114.1 GCA_003151595.1 Myxococcales bacterium | reverse complement strand
GACCGCGACCCCGACCGCGAACGCGGCCCCCGACCTCGCGTCCGCCCCGGCCGACGCCGGCCACGACGCCGCCTCCCCATCTGCTCCACCCCCGCGCCGCCGCCACGCCCCCCAAGTTCCTTCGCCCCCGCAAGTCGAACAGGTAGAACACCCGGAACCCGCGCCGTCCGCCGTTCCGGACGACATCACGCGCAACCCGTACCGCTGACCTCCGCGTCGAGTCCCCTCATGCTTCGTCTCCATCGCCGTCGCGTCGCGACGCTCGCGTGCGCGCTGCTCGCCGCGGCGTGCGCTTCCGCGTCGCATGGCGGCGAGATGGAGCCGCGCTTCATCGCCGTGCACAACGCCTTCGCCGCGATGGGGCTCGCGCAGGTCGGCCCCATCCAGCGCGGGTCGCTCGGGGAGGGGCGCGAGTCGCGCGTGCCGATCGAGCTCGCCGCGGGGTGCACCACCGTCGTCGCGCTCGGCGGCGACGGCGTGCGCGATCTCGACGCCTCGCTGATCGATCCGAACGGAACACCCGTCGCGCACGACACGACGCGCGATCCCCAGGCCGTGGTGCGCGCGTGCGTCGATCACGCCGGGACGTACGCGCTCGTCGTGAAGATGACCGAGGGGGCTGGCGACTTCCTCGAAGCGACGTGGTCCGGTGGCGCGCAACCACCGGCGTTCGGACAGACGAACGGTGGCGAGGGGGTCGCGGCGAACACCTCGGCCGCTCCCGGCACGTGCGAAGCGCCGATCCCGCTGACCGCGGGGCAGATCCAAGGCAGCACCGCGCACGGCGAGAGCAACAACGAAGGCTCGTGCGCCAGCTCGGCCTCCCGCGAGATCGTCTATCGCATGGATCTCGCGACGCGGCAGCGCGCGACGATCGACGTCGACCCGCGCTTCGACTCGGTGCTCTACGTGCGCAAGGACGACTGCGCCGACACGGAAGCGGAGATCGCGTGCAACGACGACGTCGGTCACGAGCGGCGCTCGCGGATCGATACGGTCCTCGATCCCGGCGCGTACTTCGTCTTCGTCGACGGCCTGGCGAACGAGTCCGGCGCGTACCACCTCAAGGTCGCGCTCGACGACGTGCCGACGATCGCCGACGTGTGTCGCGGCGCCCGGACGATCGCCTCGGGGATCGCGGTCAGCGGATCGACCTCGGGCGCGTTCGACAGCGCGGAGTCTTCGTGCGGCGACGAAGCGAAAGGGGACGACGTCGCGTACCGCTTCGATCTGATGACCCGCGCGCGCGTGCGAGTCACCGAGAAATCGAGCGAGATCTCACCGGTGGTTCACCTTCGCCGGACGTGCACCGACGAGCAGTCCGAGGTCGCGTGCTCCGAAGATGGCATGAGCGACGACGTCGCGGCGTACACCGGCGTGCTCGACGTGGGCTCGTACACGGTCTTCGCCGATTCGAGCGGGCGTGAGCAGACCGACGGGCGCTTCACGCTCCTCGCCGAGACCGCGCCGCCGCAAGGGACGGGCGCGCCGGGCGACTCGTGCAACGACGCGCTTCCGCTGACGACGGGGCGCGTCGACGGCGACACGTTCCCCTCGCGCGACGACGTCCTCGGCACGTGCAGCGGCGCGGGCGCGCCCGACGAGGTGTACCGCGTCGACATCGCGCGTCGCTCGCGGATCACGGCGCGGATCGCGCGTCAGGAAGGGCACCACGTCTTCGTCCTCACGCGCGCGTGCGGTGATCGCGCGGCCGAGATGGCGTGCGGCACGGCGATCGATCAGATCGTCGCGCCGGGGACGTACTGGCTCGCGGTCGACGGCGCGTCGGCGAGCGACTTCGGTCGCTACGAGTTCGAATCGCGCGTGCGCGACGTTGCTGGCCAGGAGGCCGCGTGCAAAGCGGCACCGCCGCTTCGCGCCGGAGTGATCACGAGCGCATCGACGACCGGCGCGGGCGATCGGTTCACCACGTCGTGCGGCGGACGCGAAGAGGACCAATCGAACCCCGATCGCATCTACCGCCTCGACCTCGCGCATCGCGCGCACGTTCAGCTCAATCTCGCGACGCCGGCGTGGGACGGCGTGCTCGTCGTCCGGCGCAGCTGCCTCGATGCGCCGGCGAGCGGTGCGAGCGGCGCCTCAGCGGCCGAGGTCCGATGCAACAACGACTACGAAGACACGCACCACGCCCGCCTCGACATGACCCTCGACGCCGGCGCGTACTACGTCGTCGTCGATGGTCACGCCAAGGGGAACGAGGGGGCGTTCACGCTCGAGTACAAGATCCTGAAGTAAAGACCAGGAGAGATCAGGCGGGGGTGCCCGCTCACCAGCGACGCATCTTCTTCGCGTATGAGTACGCCGTGTACGCCGCCACGATGTGGCAGATCCATCCGAAGAATCCGGCGCTGAAGATCCATAGCCCCGGCGTCACGATCAGCCAGAAGAGCCCGCGCAGGAACTTGCCGTTGTAGAACTGCCCCAAGCCGGGGATGAAGAACGACAAGACCGCGGCGGTACCCGGGTTCGGCAGTTGCGATCCACTCACGATCATCTCCTTCGACATGACGAAAGCCTCCGTCCGTACTTCGCTAGATCCTTCGAACGAGGAGGCCGCCAAATTTCGCGGCAAATCCCGATCTCGGAAAACCCAGCAAGAAGATGCGCATGCGGAGGCCGCTTTGCAATCGCCGAGCGCCTCCGTCACTGGCATGGAAAACGCCACGGAAACGATACGGCGCCTGCACGAGTCGCTGCTGACTTGGTACGCGCGCGAGCGCCGCGATCTGCCGTGGCGGAGGACGCGCGATCCGTATTCGATCTGGCTGAGCGAGGTGATGCTCCAGCAGACGCGTGTCGATACCGTCATCCCGTACTACGAGCGGTTCCTCGCGCGCTGGCCCACGGTGAGCGCGCTGGCCGACGCGCCGATCGACGACGTGCTCGCGGCGTGGAGCGGGCTTGGCTACTACCGGCGCGCGCGGATGCTTCACGCGGCGGCGCGATCGATCGCCGACGTGCGTGAGTTCCCGCGCGACGCGGAGGGGCTCGCGCGCGTGAAAGGGATCGGGCGGTACACGGCCGGCGCGGTGGCGAGCATCGCGTACGGCGAGGCGACGCCGCTGGTCGACGGGAACGTGGCACGGGTGTTCGCGCGCCTGTTCGCGATCGAGGACGACGTTCGGAGCACGAAGGGGATCGCGCGGCTGTGGGCGCTGGCCGAGGAGCTCGTGGACCAAGGAGATCCCGGCGCGTGGAATCAAGCGTTGATGGAGCTGGGCGCGACGGTGTGCGCGCCGCGCGACCCACGCTGCCTCCTTTGCCCCGCGCAGACGCTGTGCCGCGCGCGCGCGCTCGGCAAGGAGCGTGACCTTCCGCGCATGAAAGCGAAGGCGAAGCCGCGCGTGCAGAAGCGATGGGCGCTCGTGGCGACGAAGGGCGAGGCCGTCCTCCTCGGACAGCGACGCGCAGACGTCCGCTTCGGTGGATTGTGGGAGCCGCCCACGCTCGACGCGATCGAAGGCGATGAGCGCGACTCCGAGGCCGCCGCGCGCCTGGCTTCGATGGTCAGCGCGACGATCCGCGAGGTGACACGCGCGCCCGACGTCACCCACATTCTCTCGCACCGCCGCCTCGAGATAGCGGTCCTCCGCACCGAGCTCGTGCGCGTGCCTTCGAAGAAGAGCGCTCCCGCCGCGGAGGGCGAATACACGCAGTTCGCGCTGGTCGACCCACGAAGCCTCGACGATCGCGGCGTGAGCACCCTCGCGCAGAAGCTCCTCCGCGCCGGCCTCGGCGCAATGAGATAGACTCCCGTCATGGCCGCGCGCGCGCCCAACGGCGACTCACCGCATCGGCCTCTCCTCGTCGTCGCCGACGACGACACTGTGACGCGCGAGCTGCTGGCCACGATCCTTCGCGCCAACGGCTACGAGGTCGTCACGTGCGTCGACGGGCAAGAAGCGGTCGATCGCGTAGGGAAGGGGGGCGTCGATCTCGTCCTCCTCGACGCCATGATGCCGCGCCTCTCGGGCCTCGACGCCTGTCGCGTTCTCAAAGGGATGACGGCCGACGGCTTTCTCCCCGTCATCATCGCCACGGTGAAGACCGATCCGTCGAGCCGCGTCGACGGCTTGAAGATCGGCGCCGACGACTACGTCTGCAAGCCGTTCGAAGAAGGCGAGCTCCTGGCGCGCGTCGCGGCGATGGTCCGCGTCAAGCGGCTGTACGACGACATGCAACTCGCGAAGGCGACGCTCGAGCGGGTGAGCGTTCACGACGAGCTCACCGGCCTTCACAACTACCGGTACCTCCAAGGCCGGCTCACCGAAGAGTTCAAACGCGCCGAGCGCCAGCACGAGCCCCTCGCGTGCTGCGTGCTCGACGTCGATCGCTTGAAGACGCACAACGACGCCGGCGGACGCGCGCTCGGCGACGCGGTGCTGCGCGGCGTGGCCGACGTGATCAAGCGGAGCGTGCGCGAGGCCGACGTCGTCGTGCGCTACGGCGGCGACGAGTTTCTGATCATTCTCCCCGCGACCCACTTCGCGGGATCGCTCAGCGTGGCCGAGCGCATCTGGCGCGACGTCGCGGCGATCGACTGGGCGGCGCCCGGCATCGTCGTCGGCGGAGCGGGCGGCCCCTCGAAGTCGCTCGCGCGCGCGACCGTCTCGGTGGGCGTGGCGCTCTATCCGACGCGCGACGTTCGCGCCAAGGACGCGCTCCTGAAGGCCGCCGACGCCGCGCTTCTCCACGCCAAGCGCGAAGGGGCGAACCGCATCTGCGTCTTTCAGCAGCAGGGGTTCATCTACACGCCGAACACCGCCGCGCCCGACAAGGGGCCGGTCAAACGATCGCGTTCTCCGTACCCGCCGCATTCGCCCCCTCTGCACTCGCCGGCGAGCTCTCCCTCGACCTCGCCGTCGACCGCCTCGCGGAAGCGCGACGCCTGACGGCCGATCGTTCGGGGTTGCCTCATTTGCGCGTTTGATTTGAAGTGGGCCGTTGCTAGTGTCCCGCCCGATGCGCCGTGGTCGCGCCTGCGCTTTCTTCCTCTCGATCGCCGCGCTTGGCGTGGTGTCGCAGCGCGCGCTCGCGGGAGACGACCCGTTCGCGGCTGATCCGAAGGCGGGCGCCGACGCCGCCGCGCTGGATCCGTTTCAGGGCAAGCCGCCCCCCATCGCCACCATCCGGCCGCACGCCTACACGCTGGCGGAGTGCCTCGCGCTCGCCGATCGGAACTTCCCCAACTTGTGGGCTGCCCGCGCCCGCCTAGCCTACGCCCACGCGCAGCTCGACGAAGCGAAGTGGGTCCCGTTCTGGAACTGGAGCGCGAGCTCGAACCTCGCCGTCCTCGGCCCCATCGGCGGCACGCCCATCTACACGGCGACCGGCCAGACCGCGCGCAACTTCACGCTGAGCGACGGCCTCGAGCCGTGGTGGTCGGTCGACGTGAACGGGACGCTGCCGCTCTACACGTTCGGAAAGATTACCGCCGCGCGCCAGGCGGCCGAAGCGAACGTCCGGCTCAACGAGTGGGACCTCGAGAAGTGGCGCCAGCAAGCGCGCATGGACGTGCGCCGCGCGTTCTTCGGGACGATGCTGGCGCGCGATGCCCGCTACATCCTTCACGACGTGATGGATAAGATCGACGAAGCGATCGTCCACACGAAGGACAAGCTCGCCGCCGGAAAGCCCGGCGTCGACGAGACCGATCGCATCAGCCTCGAGTTCTACAAAGACACGATCCAGGCGCGCTCCGGCGATCCGGACAAGGGCGAGCGCTACGCGATGGCCGCGCTCCGCTTCTACACCGGCGTGCAGACGGCGTTCGACGTCCCCGACGAGCCGCTGAAGCGCCCCGACGTGAACTTCGCGCCGCTCATTCGCTACCTCGCCGCGGCGCGCATCTTCCGCCCCGAAGTGAACATGGCGCGCGCGGGAATGTCGGCGCGGCAGGCGCAGCTCAATCTCGCGCGCGCCAACTTGTTCCCCGACATCGGCGCGGGGTTCGGCGCCAGCTACTCGATCGCCCCCAGCGCGGTGCCGCAGTACGGGAACATCTGGGCGAGCGATCCGTTCAACCACTTCTACGCCGGCGCGGGCCTGGGCCTGCGATGGAGCCTCGACTTTCTGCCCAAGGCCGCCCGCATCGGCCAGGCCGAGTCGCAGCTCGAAGAGGCGCGCGCGCTCGAGCGGATGGCGCTCGGCGGAATCGGCGTCGAGGTCGAGAACGCCTACGGCACGGCGGTCGAAGCCGAGAACCGCGAGCGGAGCTGGGACGCGGCCGAGCACAAGGCGAAGCAGTGGATCGTGACGGTGCAAGACCAGATCGATCTCGGCACCAAGAGCGAGAAGGACATGATGTTCCCGCTCCGCAACTACATCGACGCGCGCGTGAACCACGAGCAGGCGTTGATGGATCTTAACGTCGCGTTGAGCGATCTCGCGCGCGCCTCGGGATGGGACTCGGCGGCGCCTACGGGCTCGTAGCGTCGCCGCTCGCTCACCAGTTGCAGTTCGCCAGCGCGAGCACGGAGCCGACGCGGGCCTGAACGAGGTTGAACTCGTCGAGCGCATAGTTGATCTCGGCCTGGCGCCGCGCGGCGGCCGCGGTGACGAGGTCGAGGCTCGTGAGCAAGCCGCCGCGGTACGCGGTCTGCGTCATCTCGTCGTTCTGGATGGCGAGCGCGCGCGCGCGATCGGCGACCTTCAGCTCGTCTTGCGCGACGATGACGGCGCGCTTCGCCTGCTGCACCTGGATGTTCGCCGTGCGCTTCGAGGCCTCGAGGTTCTGGCGCGCGGCGTCGGCCTGCGCGCGGAAGTCGCGGAGCTCACCGTAGCGATTGCCGCCGTCCCAGATCGGGATCGAGAGGACGCCCATGATGTTCCACGTCACCGGCGGCGACACGAACACCGGCTGCGTCGTGTCCGTCACGCTCGACGAGGCGTTGATCGTCGGCGCGAACTGGAGCCACACGTCGTCGACGTTCCGGTCGGCGATGTGAACCTTCTCGCGCGCGGCCACGATGTCGGAGCGCGAGTCGACGTCGGGCGCCGCCTTGCACTGATGGATCGCGTCGCTCTCCAGGCCGTCGAGTCGAATCTCGCGTATGACGCCGATCTCGGCGGGAATTCCCACCGCGAGCCCGAGCGACTCGCGCGCCTTACGAAGCGACTCGTCGCCGGTCACGAGCGTCGTGCGCGCCGACTCCACGTCTTGCTGCGCGCGCACCACGTCGAGCCCGGTCGTCCCCGAAGCGCCGAGCCTCACCTTCTGCACGGTGAGATCCAGCCGCGCCAGCGACTGCTGCAGCCCATTGCGATTGAGCTCGGCGACGCGCTCCGCGGTGACGACTCCGACGATCGCGTTCGCCACGCCGAGGGCCAGCGTGCGCTTCAAGTCTTCCATCGAGAACTTCGCGGCGTCGGTGATCTCGCGCGCGGTGCCGATCGCGTGCCACGTTCGCAGCGCGAGGATCGGCTGCTGGGCGGTGATGCTCCCTCCGAAGTAGTGATCGAGCGGCTCGGTGCTGGAGAGGGGAGGACCGTTGACCACCGAAATACCCGGCGCGCCCGGCGTGTACGTCCCGGTCGGGATGCCGTTGGCGCCGAGGACGATCGGCTTGCCCGCCGAGTCCGTGAACTGAAAGCCGCTGGGGTTCTGGGAGGAGGTCGTCTTGAAGATCAGGTTCTTCGTGACCGATCCGCTCGCGTTGATCTGCGGCAGCGCACCGGCCAGCGCCTCGCGTTGCTGGCCGACGGCGCTCTGCACCTGGTCGTACGCGATTCGCAGATCGGTCGAGCGTCCGCGGAGTAGATCGAGCGCCTCCTGCCACGTGGAGATCTCCTGCGGAGCGCGCGGGACGGGCGTGAGCATCGGGTCGCTCACGTTCGGCACCGGCAAGGCAACGGGGGTCGTCACCTGCGGCGTGGCGACGCCGGGGGTGGGCGCGGTCGACCCGGGGAGCTGCTGCGCCTCGCCCTGCGCGAAGGCGGGGAGGGGAGCGGCGAGTGGAGCGAGCGCGATCAGCGCGGCGAACGAACGAAACGAAGCGAGACGCATCGGACCTCTTTACGGGAACAAGACACGCGCGGCCTGGGTGGCTGGGCGGGGCCGTCGCTACGGCTTGGTAGTGTCGCCGACGACACCGGTAAAATTTCGCGAATCGGACGAGCCGGCCGCCATTTCACGCGAGGAGGACGCTCGCGGGCGCACCTTTATGCCGCGAGGTCGGCTCTTTGATGCGTCACGGGGAGGCTGCGTTGGGCTTCGACGCCCGATTCAGGGGCGCGTCGCATACCGCACGTCGCCCGGCGTGAGATCGAGTCGTGCGCGAAGCTCGCCGAATCGGCCGCGCAAGGCCGCGGGGCTCACGCGGAACGTCGCCGCGACTTCGGCGGTGCTGAGCGGAACGCGATCGACGAAGACCACGGCGTACGCGATGGCTGCGGCCACGCTCCGCGCGCCGATCGCGGCCTCCGCGGCCTCGGCGCCCGATCCGGTGGCGCGCGCCAGCTCCTTGGCTCGCGCCCGTTGCTTGTCGTCGAGCGGGAGGCGTTCGAGCCCGCGGGCCAGCGCCAGATCGACCGCACGTCGCGTCGACCCAGCGCGCTGTTTACTGGGCGGCGCCTCGGGCCCCGGGCGCACGCGCTTCGTCGATACGCCACGCGGCTGCGACGGACGCTCGCTCGGGATGCCATGCATGCCTTGCGCGCCCTGCGCCGCCTGCCCGGCCTGCGCTCCGTGCATCGGCCCTCCGGCGTCTTCCGCCGCGGGCGCTCCTCGCTCCAACCACGACAGCAGCGCGGAGTGCTCGCGCGAGCCTCCGGCCTTCATGGCACGCACGAGCACCTTCTTCGCCTCGCGCACCTTGCCGGCGCGCGCGAGCGCATGCGCGAACGACGCCGCGATATCGCCGCTCGCGCCGCTCCCCAGCTCCGAGGCCTCGGCGTAGGCCGAGCGCAGCCACTTCAGCGCGTCGCCCGCGCGATCGAGCGCCACGTCCAGGAGGTGCCCGAGGTTGTGCGCGTACCACGGGTTCTTCGGCGCGCACGCGAGCGCCTTCTCATACGCCGACACCGCGAACCGGTAGTGCCCGAGCAGCGTCTGCGAGAGACCGAGCAGCGCCCACCCCCGGTCGTCGTCAGGCCGCTCTTCGGTGACGCGCTTGGCGTAAATCGCCGCCCGCCACGGGTTCTTCTCGGCGAGGAGCTCGGCCAGCTGGCGGTGCGCGAACACGCGCTCGTCGCTCCCTGGCGCGGCCGTACGGGCCAAACGATGAAGCATCGGCAACACGTCGCTCGGATCGAGCGCTCGTCGCAGCGCCCACTCGACATCACGTCGCAGGCGGTTCGTCGGTTCGATGCGGTCTGTCCCCACTCCCTTTCCGGTGTAGCGAGCAGCATCGAACCGCGCAACGTGGTCTCTCGTCGCGGTCGGATTTCGCTTGCGTGACTTCGAACTCCAGTCACGATTCGCGCGGAGCGAGATATGCTGCTCTTCCGGCTTCCGGGGCGAGGATTTGGCCTCTAGCGCATCGTGATCACGCGCTGCTGGACGAGCTCGCAGAGGATCTTCAGCGCGTCGAGCAGTGGCATCCCGCTCACGTCGAGGATCATCTCCAGGTTCGACACCCCGTCGATGTGGGAGAGCAAGAAGCCCGCGCGGTGGTCGATGGACAGCCAACGGAGCTGCTCGGTCGCCACCATCACCACCGGCACCCGATCGAGCGGACCGATGCGTGCGGTATACATCTGAATCAGCTTGTTCCGGCACTCCTCGGCGCAGTTGAGCGCCGCATCGTTCACCGGATCGCGCTGCAGCAGGTTCTCCGCGAGCTCGAGAGCGCCCGTATAGTCGCCGAGCGAGAAGCGATCGCGCATGTCCTTCAGCGCGCGCCCGGTGTCAGGAGCCTCGCTCGCTTGCGCGTTCAGCCTGGCGAACGGATCCTTCTCGTACTCCGCGGGGTAGGCGACGGTCGCCGGCCCCTCTTCTTCGATCGTGGGCTGGCTGCTCGGCCTGCGCCTCGGCGGCGGGTCGCTCGGGATGAGGAGCGAGCGAACGCGCGCCTCCTCGGTCTCGTGCTCGTCGGTGAGCGTGATCTGCGGCGCTCGCGTCCGATCGACGTGCGGGAGCTCGTCCGCCGGGTCGTAGTCGAGCGCAGGCGGCGGCTTGGTCGACGCGTCCTGTTTCTGGGGGGAGTGCGGATGGGGTGACGGCGTCTTGAGCACCGCGCGCACCTTCGAGTCGGAGGCCTTCGCGTACTCCTCCACGTCGAACGGCGGAGACACCGTTGGGCGCTCTTCGGGCATGGCATCGGCGGGCGAGGTCGGACGCTCGTTTGGAAACGCGTCGCCGAACTCGTCCTCGTCGTCATCGCCGCCGAACTTCGGCGGCTCTTTCGGTCGATCGATCACGATTGCCGAGCCTCACGGTCCTCTCTCAAGTCTTCGCCACGACCCCCTTGAACATCCGGTGCGTGCGCGTGAGGCCTTCGATCTGCTCCTTCACGAGGGCGACGTCGCGCTTCTGGATCGCCTGTCGCGCCTTCCCCACGATGGCGCGCGCCTTCTCGATCGCGTCGCGACCGAAGTCGCTCGACGCCACGATCTGCTCGACTTGCGGAAACAGGCGCTCGATCTCGCCCATCAGCTTCTCCGCTTCCTGCTTCACCCCTTCGAACTCTTCGCTCGTACGACGCTCGACGAGCTCGTCCTTCGCGCCGTCGATCATCGACTTGATCTCGTCGCGCGTGAGGCCGCTGGTGGCCGTCACCTGAATCTGCTGCTCCACGCCGGTCTCGAGATCCTTCGCGCGCACGCTGACGATGCCGTCGGCGTTGATCTCGAACGTCACTTCGATCTCGACCGAGCCCTTCGTCGCGCGACGAAGCCCGGTGAGGATGAACTCGCCGAGGAGCTCGTTCTCTTCGGCGTTCTCGTGCTCGCCCTGCATGACGAGGATCTTCACGGCCGTCTGATTGTCGCGGCTGGTGGTGAAGATCTTCGTACGGTGCGTGGGCACCGTCGTGTTCTGTGGGATGAGCTCTTCGAAGTAGTTGCCGTGCGTCATGATGCCGAGCGCGTGCGGCGTCACGTCGAGCAGGATCATCTCCTGCTTCTCGTCGAGCAGCGCCGAGCCCTGGATCGCAGCGCCGAGCGCGACGACTTCGTCAGGGTGAACCCCCTTGCTCGGATCGCGTTCGAAGAACTCGGTGACCACTTGCTGGATCTTCGGCATGCGGGTCATGCCGCCGACGAGCACNNAGCGTCTGCCGGCAGATGTCGACGGTGCGCTCGATGAGATCTTCGCTGAGCTCTTCGAGCGTCGCGCGGTTGAGCGCGCGCTGAAGGTGGAGCGCTTCGTTGCGTCCGCTGGAGATGATGAACGGCAGGTTCACCTCGGTCTCACGGACGCTCGACAGCTCGCACTTGGCCT
>PLXW01000044.1 GCA_003151595.1 Myxococcales bacterium | reverse complement strand
CGTCCGGCGTGCTGCTCGACGCGGCGAAGAGCGGAGACCCCGAGTCGCGCGCTGCGGCGATCGAGTCGCTCGCTGAGCTCGGCGATGCGCGCGTGCTCGACGTGGCGCGCGCCGTGAAACCGGAAGACGACGCGCGCCTGCGGATGGCGGCGGCGACGGCGTTCGTCGATCTCGGCGCTCCGGAAGCGGCGGGCGCGGTAGAGCAACTCCTCGCGGCGGACGTGACGGCCGGCCGAGGGATCGCTCTGGCCGGCGACGCGCACGGTCCGGGGCTCGTGCGCGCGCTCGCCGCGCAGGCCAGCGTGACGACGGATCTCGCGGTGCGCGCGGCGGCGATCGCGGCGCTGGGGCGCGATCCGAGCGGCGAAGGGATCGAGGCGCTGGCGGCGATGGCGCGCGATCCGATGGTGCGGGCGGATGCGATGGACGCGATCGCGCGTTCGCCGAGCGCGGGCGCGATGCGCGCGATCGAGAAGCTCGCGGGCGACGCGGCATCGCGACGCGCGGCGGTGCGCGCGTACGTCGTGCGCGCGTTGACGCGCGGCGAGAAGAGCAACGTCGCGGAGCGCGTGACGATCGATCTCGCGCGATCGCAAGACGGACGCGATCGTGCGCTGGGCGCGTTCGCGCGGGTGGCGCTCGGGGAGGATCGCGCCACGGCGTGGATCGAGGATCGCGACCCCCAGGTGCGACGCGCGACGGCGATGGCCGCGCCGGCCACGCACGCGACGTGGACGGCGGAAGCGCGCGACGCGCTCGCGTCACGACGCGCGCGCGAAGAGGATCCCGCGACGCGCGCCGTGCTGGCCACGACGCTCGCCGACGCTGATCCCACGGGTGCGGCGCTCTACCCCACGCACGCCCTCCTCGCGTGTGCACGCGCCGGCGGCGCCGACGGCCCGCTCTGCACGCTCGCGTTCGCGCGACGCGCCGACGGCGCCGACCAGACCCAGCTCGAGCTCCTCCTCGCCTCGCGCGATCCGATCGTCCGCGCGCACGCCGCCCGCGGCCTCGCCCTCGGCGAAGACCCCACGCGCGTCGGTCGACTCGCCGCCGCCTATGCCTATGAGGTCACGCCGCTCGTGCGTCGCGCGATCGTGGCGGGCTTCGCGAGCTGTCCGCGAACGCCGCCGGTCGCAGAGCTCCTCGCGATCGCCGCTCGCTTCGATCCCGACGCCGCCGTGCGCTGGACCGCCTCGCGCGTGATCGCCGGCGCGCGCATCGACGACGGAGCGAGCGCGACCACGACGACCGACGTCGCCTGGCTCCATCTGATCGACGCGACCGGCGCTGCGCCCGCCGCCGGCGCGACCGGCGCCCTCCTCCGCGCCGACGGGCTCGCGGTCCCGATCGTCTTCGACGCCGACGGCGACGCGCTCGTTCCCGGCATCCCCGCGGGCTCCGCGCGCCTCGTCCTTGCGCCGATGCCGTCCGCGGCGTACGCCAAATCGCCATGACGTCCCGCGACGCTACGCCTTCGCCTACGCCCACGTTCGAAGACGCCGTGAAGCGCCTCGGCGAGATCGTTCAAGCGCTCGAGCGCGGCGATCTCCCGCTCGAGGAGTCGCTCCGCCTCTTCGAAGAGGGGGTGAAGCTCTCGCGCGTCTCGCAAGAGAAGCTCGACGCCGCGCAGAAGAAGGTGGAGCAGCTCCTGGGCGTCGACGCCGAAGGGCGCGCGCGCACGCAGGAGTTCGAGACGACGGAGGACTGAGCGCTAGCTCTTCTTCTGCTCCGTTCGCGCCTTCGTATCCTCCGCCAAGAAGAACTCGTCGAGCTGCGGCGGCTTCACGCGCGTCCCGGCGAGCATCGCGTGGGCTTGCCCGCGGTGATGGATCTGGTGCTGAAACAGATGCGCCAGCACGTCGCCGATGCGCTCGGGCCTGTCCGCCTCTCTCCGCTCGACGGCGACGATCTCGTCGAGCGCCGCGTCGTCCTTCAATGAAGCCACGAACGTGACGACCTCGCGGTCGACCCGCCGCTGCGCCGAGGCGAGGTCCGCGAGCGTCGCGAAGATCGGATCCGGCGCGCCGTACATCGCGCGCCCGCGCCCTCCGCGAACGAGCGCGTCGAGGTAGTACGTATCGACCCAGTAGTTATGCTCGAGCGTCGCGCGGATCGACGGGAAGAAGCTCACGCGCGTGGCGCGGTACTCCTCCTCCGGGAGCCCTTCGCACGCGGCGAAGAACGTCTCGTTCGCCCAGGCGTTGTTCTCGGCCATCCGCAGCAGAAGCTGGCGCGCGTTCATGCGCGCGATGATGCCTCTTCAGCGCGACGCGCGCACGATCACTTGCCGATCGCGCCGCGGTAGACCCACCCTTCGCTGGCGAAGTCGGCGCCGTACTGCACGCGGTACCAGCCGTCTTGCCCGCTACCGACCTTCACCTTCGTCCCGCGTTGAAGGCGCGCGACCACGTTCCCCGATCGTGGAGTGTCGCGCACGATCGCCACTTCCCACGCCACTTGCGCCGTCTGTGCCGCTGCCTCGGGCTCGGGGGAAGCCGCGGCCGTCGTCGGGGTCGTGATCGCGGCGGCGACGTCGCGAGGCGTGAACGTCACGCTGTAGAAGACGGCGTAGCTCGGGTTGTCGTGCGGCACGGCGTTGAGCGACACGTTCTCGAGCGACATGCGCAGGCACGTGTCGAGCGTGTCGCGGTTCCCGACGCTCGAGGTCTTGCCGAAGCTGAAGCCGATCTTGTTCCGCGTGAAGTCGAGCGTGAACACCGCCGAGAGCTTCCCCGACAGCCCTTGCGCGCCCGGGCAGTGCGCGAGCCTCTTCAGGCGAGGCGTCGCCAGACCATCGAACGCGGGGACGGCGCCGCACGCATCGTGCCCCTTCAGCGTCTCGCCTTCGGCCGACTTGCACGACATGACGACGCCGTGCGTGACGAGGATCGCCGGCGGCGCGTTGTTCAGCGGAACGGCGGCAACGTCGCTCGCAGTCGACGACGGCGTCGCGCCGGGCGGCGGCGCATCGGTCGCGACGGCGCCCGACGCGGGCGCATCGGGCGCTCGGGTCGCCGCGCTCGCGGCC
>PLXW01000081.1 GCA_003151595.1 Myxococcales bacterium | reverse complement strand
TCGAAAGCGCCCGCGCCCCCTCCGCCCCCTCCGCCGAAGGTCGACTCCACACCGGCGCACGCTTCGTCGCCCCCTCCGCTCGATCTCCTCGAGCTCGTCGATTCGGTCGTCTCCACCGGCGCGCCGTCGATCGTTCCGCTTCCATCCAGCGCGCCCACGCCGAGTCCGCCGAAAGCGTCGCAGGTTCCGCAGTCCGCGCGCCCGACGGCGCCTCCTCCGAGCTCGATGCCCGTGGCGCCCATGCCGTCCGGCCTGCCGACTCGCCCGCGCCTCGGCCCCACGCTGCTCGATCTCGAAGCGGTGGAAGCGCTGGGCGACTTGCCGGACGACGCGCGGGAAGCGTTCGGGCAGGCGGCGACGATTCACGGCATCACGATCGAAGAAGAGGTCTCCCACTTCGCGTTGGCGCTCGTCATCGAAGGAGACATCGACGTGTCGGCGACGATCGTCGACGCGCCCGCCCTTCGCCTCTCGAAGAACGCGGTTCTTCGAAGCCGCGGCTCTCTGGTGCCCGGCGTCGCGCTTCGCCTGGTGTGCAACTCGCAGAAGGCGACGATCGCGACGTGGGACGACGCCGCGGTGGCCGACGCCTTCCGCACCTGCCCGTGGGTCGAAGAGGATCTGCGCGCCGTCGCGGACGGCGTTCAAGCGAAAGCCGGCGTCACCATGGGACCGCTCGGCGAGCGCTTCGACATGTCGCTCCGCGAGCACCTCACGAGCAAGCTGACGCTCCGCACGCTCGCGCCCGGCGAAGTGCTCGTCGCCGAGGGGAAGCCGGTCGGGATTCTGATCGTCGGCATCGGTGAAGTCACGATCACCAAGGAGAGCGGCGAGCGCTCCGGCACCGCGCGACCGGGCGACTTCATCTTCCCCATGCAGACGCTCGCCCACGGCAAGGCGCCGGAGACGGCGACGGCAGGCCCGGGAGGCGCGGTGGTGCTCGTCGGCGATCGCGCGACGGCTCAAGATCTCTTGATGACGTTCCCGCCGCTGCTCGAAGTGCTGGCGACGCTCTGAGCGTTACTCGTCCGGTGTAGACCGATCCGCGCGGAGCGCGGACTCGCCGTCCGTGATCGAGTCGCCATCGACGAGCGCCATCTTCCGCGCCTCTTCGGCGTCCATCGTCCAGCGAAGCTCTTCGTTCCCTTGCGCGCCGGCGAAGCGCAGCCCGATCCACTTCGTGTTCGAGGCGATCGTCGGGCGCCCATCGGGCGCGACGCGCGGAAAGCGGATGCGGAAGACCTGCCGCCAGGTGGTCGTGTATGGGAAGTACGTCCGCTCGAGCGGGCCCGGCTTCGCGATGTGCTCGATCTGGGTGGGCGCGGTCTCGTCGCCCGCGTCGTCGATGAGGCGAACGATCCACGCGCTGTTCGGCCGCGTGAGATCGACCCAGCGCCAGTTCGCGCCGTAGAGCGCGACGTAGAACTGATGCGACTGCGTCGACTCCTTGAGCGTCGTCTCCAGGAGCGCGCGCCGCTGCTCGACCGTGAGCCGATAGTCCTGCGCGTAGCGAATCACGTACGCCCAGCGGAAGTCCCACGACTCGAACGTGGCGGTGACCGTGAGCATGTCGTCGAGCTGCGTGACGTCGATGAGGCTCTGGCTCCGCGTCCAGCGCTTCAACACTTCGGAGTAGTCGCTGGCGACGTACTCGCGCGGACCGCCGACGAGCGACACGCGCTCCTCCGCGCATCCGCAGAGCGCGAACGCCGACGCGATGAGCGACGCGGTGAGCGCGAGAGCGAGCGGACGCATCGCGCCCGAGCCTACTTCGATCGCGAACGAATCGCGATCAAAGGTCGCGCGCGCGGCGCCACTCGTCGTCGAAGTACGACGACAGATAGTTGCGACCGGTGTCCGGGACGATCGTGACCACGCGCTTCCCACGCCCGAGCTTCCGCGCGATCTCGATCGCAGCGCACACGGCCACTCCGGCTGAGCCTCCACCGAGGATCGCCTCCTCGCGCGCGAGGCGGAGCGTCATCGCCACCGCGTCCTTGTCGTGCACGCGAACGATCGCGTCCGGCGCCGCACCTTGGCCGGCGCACGACGCGACGTCCTCCACGATCCCTTCGACCAGCGTTCCGCCGTACGGCCCCGCGCACCCGGCGTGGTCGGGCGCGGCGCCGTAGATGACGATCCCGGGCACATGCGCTTTCAAGTAGCGCGAGATGCCTCCGAGCGTGCCGCCCGATCCCACGCAGGCCACGAACGCATCGAGCTTCCCGTCGCACGCGGCGACGATCTCGGGCCCCGTCGTCGCGTAGTGCGCGCCGGGGTTGGCGCGGTTCTCGAACTGGTCGGGGTTGAACGCGCCGAGCTCCTTCGCCAGCTGCTCCGCCTTGCCGATGTACCCTTCGGGGTCCGACGCATCGACGTCGCTGCGCGCGCAGACGATCTCCGCGCCGAACGCGCCGAGCACCGCGCGCTTCTCGCGCGACGTCCCCTCGGGAAGCACGATGATGCAGCGGTACCCGCGCACGGCGCACACCATCGCCAGGCCCACGCCGGTGTTCCCTGCGCTCGCTTCGACGACGATCGCGCCGGGTTTCAGCAAGCCGCGCTTCTCGCCGTCTTCGATCATCGCCAGCGCCGCTCGGTCCTTGATGCTCCCGCCGGGAGAGAAGAACTCGAGCTTCACGACGATCTCGGCGCACCCTTCGGGAACGACCTTCCGCAGGCGTACGAGCGGTGTGTGCCCAATCGTGTGGAGCACGTCGTCGTGGATCATGCGCTGGAGGAAGAGTAGCCCACGTGCGTCGAGACCGCTGAAAACCCGCGTGCCGCAGAGCGTCGCGGCGTCAGCGATTCACTCCCCGCGACGCGGATGTCGTGGCGCGCACTTCTTCGCCATGTGTGCAAATGCGCCGGGCGAGAACTTTCGAGGCGTCGCGCGCGTCTAATCCAGGAGAAGGCGAAGCGAGAGCGTCTCGTGGCACGTGCGCTGCAGCTCTCTCGGCGAAGCAGGTGCAGAAGTGACGGCAATGGTCGGCGTGATCGACAAGCTCGATTTCCTCGTTCGCTTCTGGGAGCTGCGCGCTCGAAGCGAACGCATGGGCGAGCCGCTCGAATCGAGCGAGCAGGTCGAGCTCCTCTCGCTCATGCAGCTCGTCACGAGCTCGCGTATGCAGAGCGCGGGGCCGGTCGCCCGCGACAACGGCGCGATCCCGGCGCAGGTGATCGGCGACGGCGAGATTCGCACGATCGAAATTCGCAGCGTGACCGCCGCGGCGATCCTGGTCGCGTCGTCATCGACGCTCACGGTCGGCGCGCGCGTGATCGTGCGCATCGCCGACGCCGTGACGGGGATCGAGCTCGCGCTGCCGTGTGAAGTGACCTGGGCGTACCGCGGCTCGCCGTGCACGATGGCGCTCGCCGTCGATGGCATCCCGACGCGGAACGATTTCGTGTCGTCGGCGGCCGGAGTCGGCGCGGGGACCACGACGTCGATTCGATTCGGATCGCGCCAGCGACCGCACGCCAGCGACTAGCTCGGCGAAACGTCGCGGGGATCCTGTATCCTCCCCAGCGATGTCAGTGCGGAAAGCGCAGACCCTCGGCGTCGCGCTGGCCATCCTGTCGTTCGCCTCGCGCGCGCTGGCGATGGATCCCGAGAACCCGGCGATCCCGGGGCTCCCTGCCATCCCGCCCATACCTGCGCCTCTCGCCGCGCCTTCGCCGCAGACCGGGCTTCTCCGCGTCGTGCTCGGGCTCGCGGCGGCGTTCATCCTCGCCATCGTCGCTGCGCACCCGCTGGTCCGCCGCGTCGAGCGCCGCCTCGGTCTCACCGTGCTCCTCTCGAGCGGCCTCCCGTTCTTGGCGATGGGTTTCGTGTTCCGTTTGCCGAGCGTCGGCGTGCTCACCGACGACGTCGTCTCCGACTTGCGCCCTGCGCTCGAGTTCGGACTGGGTTGGCTCGGCTTCGTCGTGGGCATGCACTTCGACGTGCGCGAGCTCGACACGCTCCCACCGAAGACGGGGAATGTCGTCGTCGCCGAGAGCGTCATTCCCTTCATCGCGGCGGCGATCGCGTGCGCGCTGGTCCTCATCGGTCTCGATCCGTCGTGGGGGAGCTCCGGGGGTCCCGGGTTTCGCGAGCAGCTCTTCGCCTCGCTTCATCGCTCGTCGTTGCGTGACGCTCTCGCGCTCGGCGCATGCGCCGCGCCCGCCGCCCCGGTCGCCGCCGTCGCCATCGCGCGAAGCTCGGGCAACGCCGCCGCCGCGCTCATCAACCGCGTCACGCTCCTCAACGACGTCGCCGGCGTCGTCGTCATCGGCCTCATCTGCGCCTACTTCCGCCCGACCGACGTGCTCAGCGCGTGGAAGCTCCCGCACATCGCGTGGATCTTCGTCACACTCGGCCTCGGCGGCGTGCTCGGCATCCTCACGTACATCCTGGTTCGCGCCGCGCGCACGCAGCCCGAAGAGATGGCGCTGCTCCTCGGATCGATCGCGCTCAGCGCCGGCATGAGCGGCTACCTCGCCATCTCGCCGCTCGTCACGTGCGCGATCGCCGGCGCGCTCCTCACGAATCTTCCGCACAAGGGAATGCGCGCGCTGAAAGAGACGATCGCGCAGGTGGAGCGGCCGCTCTATCTCATCTTCCTGCTCGTCGCCGGCGCGCTGTGGGATCCGCGCGCGTGGCAAGGGTGGGTGCTGGCGCTGGTCTTCGTTCTCTCTCGCGTCGGCGGCAAGCTGATGGGGGCGCACGTCGCCAAGCGCGTTGGCCCCGAGGACCTCCCCGATCCCGACACGCTCGGCCTCGCGCTCTCCGCCCAGTCGCCGATCGCGATCGCGACCATCGTGAGCTACGTGACGATCTACAAGACCGCCGAAGGGACCAACGCCGCGCTCCCCTGGCTGATGACCACGTGCATCGGCGGCGCCGTGCTCACGGAGATCGTCGTCCAGCTCATCGCGCGATCGCGCGGCGGCCTGAGCCTGGAGCGCGACATGCGCCGACCGTCGATGGTCTTCAGCGCGCCCCCTCCACCCGTCGCCGCCGGTTCCCAACCGCCGCCGCTTCCGCCAGGCGCGCCGCTCCCGCGCTTCCCCTCGGACCACTCATGATCCGCGCAACGTTCCTCCTCATCATCGTCGTGATGCTCATCGCCGCGGCGCGATCGTTCCTCCCCGACGAGACTTCGCTCGTCGGCTCGGGCGCGGCGCTCGCCTTCGGGTTCGTTCTCCTCGCGGCGCTGCAAACGGGGACGATCGTGAGCAGCGCGAAGCTGCCGCGCCTCACGGGTTATCTCCTGTGCGGCTTTCTCGCGGGGCCGAGCGTCTTCAATTTCGTCACCGAGCGGATGGTGGGTGACCTCAAGCTCGTCAACAACGTCGCCATCGGGCTCATCGCCCTCTCGGCCGGCGGCGAGCTCAATTTCAAGCGCATGCGCCCGCGCCTCCGCGCCATCCTCTCGATCGGCGGCGTGTGCATCCTGACCGCGCTCGTCGTCATCTCCAGCGCCGTGTTCGCGCTCTCGCACTTTCTCCCGTTCATGGCCGACATGGACGCCTACCACCGCGCCATCGTCTCGCTCACCATGGGCACCGTCCTCGCTGCGCTCTCGCCGACGGTCACGCTCGCCCTCATCAACGAAACGGGATCCGAGGGGCCCATCAGCGAGACCATCCTGGGCGTCGTCGTCCTGGCCGATCTCGCGATCATCTTCACCTTTGCGGCCGTCAACGCCCTCGCGAACACCGCCTTCGGCGCGGTCGACGCGGTCTCGATCGGCGGCGTCGCGCGCGACCTGCTCGTTCACATCTTCGGCTCGCTGGCGATGGGCGCCGTGCTCGGCGTCATCATCGCGCTGTACATGAAGAAGCTGAACGCGCGGATCGCGCTCTTCATCTTCGGCATCTGCTTCTTGTCAGCCGAAGCGGGCGTCCGCCTTCACTTGGATCCTCTCCTCATGTGTCTCGCCGCGGGGCTCTTCCTCGAGAACCTCACGGACATCCAGGGCGGCAAGCTCATTCACGACATCGAAGCGGCCTCGATGCCGGTCTTCGCGGTCTTCTTCGCGGTCGCGGGCGCGGGGCTTCATTGGGATGTCTTTCGCAGCGTGGCCGTCATCGCCATCGTGCTCTCGCTCGTGCGCGCGGTCGCCTTGCTCCTTGGCGCGCGGTTCGGAATGGCCGTGGGGCGCGTGCCGCCCGAGCAGCGAAAGACGATCCCCTACGGGCTCCTGTCGCAGTCCGGTATCGCGATCGGTCTATCCATCCTGGTGGAGAAGCACTTCCCCGGATGGGGCAAAGGGGCGAGCACGTGCCTCTTCGGCGCGGTCATGGTCAACGAGATGATTGGCCCCGTCCTCTTCCGCAACGCGCTCGTGAAGAGCGGCGAAGCCGGGAAGAAAGAGGCGGTCGCCGCCGCGCACTGAGGTGGTCGGCTCGCCACTCGCGAGAGTGTGGGCGCAACGCGACAGAGGTTCGGCGTCGCGCGGGATGGTTTCGTCGCGACTCGAGAGGGTTTGGGCGTCGCCCGGCACGGTTCGGTCGCGATTCGTCGTGGTGTCGACAGCACTCGACCGAGTGTCGACGTCACTCGACCGAGTGTGGACAGCACTCGACCGAGTGTCGACGCGATCCGCCGCGGTTTGGTCGCGACTCGACCGAGTTTCGGTACGACTCGGTCGAGTGTCGACGCGATCCGCGACGGTTTCGTCGTCGAACGGGCGAGAAACGCTCAGCTCGAGGTCTGCCCCGTCGCGTTCGACGCCGGTGTCGCCGTCGTCGAAGCCTGCTCCGCTGCGGTCGACGCCGTCGTCGTCGCTGTGCTCGTCGTCCCCGCAGGCGTCGCCTTCGCCGCGCGCTTCGCCGTTCGTGTCCTCGGCGCCGGAGCGAACGCCTTCAGTGCCGCCGCGTTCCCTCGAAGGGCGATCCGCGCGATCCGTCGAATCGACGTCGTCTCCTTGGCGAGCGCTCGGAGGAGAGCCTTCTTGTCGATGCCTTGGCCCACGCGCGTGGTCACGGCGGTCGATTGCGTCGTCGCACCGTTCGCCAGCGCCCGACGCGCGGAGACGAGCTTCGCGATCTGCTGCGACGTGATCCCTGCCTTATGAGCGGCCGGCGCGAAGTCTTCGCTCTCGAAGGCCTGCTGTTGGCCCGCGGCGAGAAGAAGCGCGTCGGCGTTCGTCTTCGGCGAGAGCCGCTTGCCGACACCGAAGGCGTGCGCGGCGTCCTTCCCGACGCTCGCCAGCGCACCGACCGAGTCACGAATGTCGCGTACCAGCGCGATGAGCGCCGTCCGCAATTCCTCTTCGGTCGATGTCGCCGCGGCCGATCCGTCCTTCTGCAGTTGATGCGAGGTCATCGCAGTCGTGACCGCGCGAATCGAGTCGCCGAAATCATCTAGCCGCGATTTGGGGAGCTGCTTCTTGCCGGTGGGGTGGCGGCGAATGGCCGAGAGCCACGCGCGCGCCCGACTGAGGATGCTGCGCGCGAAGTCGACGCCCCTCTCTTCTTTCGTCGCAGGCTTCGTGGGCCCCTTGCGAGCGGGCCTCGAGGCGGTGGGTGAGGTCGATGTGCGTGATTTGGAACGAGACATGGATGTGTCCTTTCTGGAAAAGGGCGCACGACTCCCCTCCGGCTTCGCCGGAACGCGGATCGCTGGCCTTCACAGTTCCCATCGGCTCAACGCGCGAATCTGTTGCTAACTTTTTTCGCCGGGTGAGCTCCCGCGGCGAGATTCGCGGTTCGGAGACGCCCGGCCGACGCCCGCGCCGAACCTTGTACTCCGCACGTTCCCTCTGGCATAACCTCGGCCCCCCGCTTCCCCTGTCGCGTGCTCCCTTCACCCGAGGTTTCATCGATGCCCCTCACCGTATCCATCCGCTCCGCCAAGCCTCTCGAGACCGCAGCCGACGTCCTCGTGCTGGGTGTGTGGGCATTCGGCGGAAAGAGCGACAAGGCCAAGGGGGGGAAGCCCGCGAAGCTCGGTGACGCGCTCGACGCGCTCGATGCCGCGCTCGGTGGGGGACTCGTCGCGCTCTTCGAGAAGGAAGAATTCACCGGCAAGCGCGAGCAGTCGCTCTCGCTTCCGACGTTGGGCAAGCTCCCCTTCGGCCGCGTCGTCTTCCTCGGGCTCGGAGCGCGAAGCGGGTTCGGCGACACCGACGCTCGCTCGTTCGCAGCGAAAGCGGCGCGGGCCGCGAACGGCGAAAAAGCCAAGACTCTGACGCTCGCCATTCCCGAAGGGCTCGAGTCACGCGCCCGCGCGCTGGGCGAAGGGCTCGAGCTCGGCGCCTACCGCTTCACGAAATACCTGACCGGCGATCGCAAACCGAAAGCCGAGCTGGCGACGGTCCACATCGTCACCGGCCCCAAGTCGGGCGGCGCCACCGCGAAGCGCGATCTCGAGGTCGGCCAGAAGGTCGCCGCCGGTGTGCTCCTGTCGCGCGATCTCTCGAACGAGCCCTCGAACGTGCTCACGCCCGCCGCGCTGGCCACCGCCGCGCAGGTCGCCGCCAAGATGCACGGCTTCAAGTGCACCGTCCTCGATTTCAACGACATCAAGGCGCGCGGCATGCTGCTCATCCAGGCCGTCGGCCAGGGGAGCGTGAACGAGCCGCGCTTCGTTCATATGTCGTATGTGCCGAAGCAGAAGCCGAAGAAGCGCCTCGTGTTCGTCGGCAAGGGAGTGACGTTCGACTCCGGCGGCATCTCCATCAAGCCCGCGCAGGGGATGGGCGAGATGAAGCACGACATGAGTGGCGCCGGGAACATGATCGGCCTGATGGTCAGCCTCGCCGCGCTGAAGCCGAAGTGCGAAGTGCACGCCATCTTCGCCGCCGTCGAGAACATGCCCGACGGCAACGCGTACCGGCCGGGCGACGTGTGGGGCTCGCTCGACGGCAAGTCGGTCGAGATCATCAACACCGACGCCGNNGAAGGGCGCCTGATCCTCGCCGACGCGCTGGCCTACGCGAAGGAGCTCCAGCCCGACTTGCTCGTCGACAACGCGACGCTCACCGGCGCGATGGTCGTCGCCCTCGGGAACACGTGCTCGGGGTGGTACGCCAACAGCGAAGTCGCGGCGAAGGAGTTCGAGGGCGCGGCGAAGCAGTCGGGCGAGTCGATGTGGCGCATGCCGCTGCTCGAGGACCTCAAGGACCAGCTGAAGAGCGACGTCGCCGACTTGAAGCACACCGGCGATCGCTGGGGCGGCTCGATCAGCGCCGCGCTCTTCCTCCGCGAGTTCATCGGCGAGACGAAGAACTGGGTGCACGCCGACATCGCCGGCCCCGCCACGAGCGACCGCGCGTCGAGCTGGTGGAGCAAAGGGGCCACGGGCCACGGCGTGCTCACGTTCGTCGCCCTCGTCGAGCGCGCGGGCGCGAACTAGGCCCGCGTGCTAGGCGTGTGCCCGCGATGACCGAGCCCACGTCGACTGAAACGCTGGAAAAAAAGCTCTCCCGTGCGATGGGGAAGGCGATCGTCGACTTCGGAATGATCTCCGAGGGTGATCGCATCATGGTCGCCGTGAGCGGTGGCAAAGACAGCTACACGATGCTCCAGTTGCTGCGGTCGCTGCAGAAGCGAGCGCCGGTCAACTTCAGTCTCAAGGTCGTCAACATCGACCAAGGTCACCCCGGCTACCCGGCCGATCGCCTCCGCGATTACATGGCGCAGGAGGGGTACGACTTCACGATGATCCAGGAGGACACGTACTCGATCGTCACCGAGAAGATCCCCGCCGGAAAGACGTTCTGCTCGCTGTGCTCGCGTCTTCGTCGCGGCATTCTCTATCGGGTCGCGAAGGAGCTCGGCTGCACGAAGATCGCGCTCGGGCACCACCGCGACGACGCGCTGCAGACGCTGCTCTTGAATCTCCTCTTCGCCGGCATGCTGGCGACGATGCCGCCGAAGCTCGTCTCGAAAGAGGGGCAAATCGTGATCCGTCCGCTCGTGTATTGCGCCGAGGAAGACATCGCGGAGTACTCGACCGCCGTCGGTTTTCCGATCCTGCCGTGCGATTTGTGCGGCTCGCAGGACAACCTTCAGCGCAAGATCGTCGGGGCGATGATCAACGACCTCGAGGCGAAGACGCCGGGCACGAAGACCAGCATGCTGGCCGCGCTTCAGAACGTCCGCCCCAGTCACCTGCTCGATCGCGATCTGTGGGCGCGCCTGGGCCTCGAAGCGGCGCGCGAAGGGACCGAGTCGATCGTCGCCGCGAGTCGCTTGTCGCGCGCGGAAGGCGTCTCCACGCCACGTGAGCCCGTGGCGTGAACGAGGCGAAGCCCCAGCCCGCCGACGACGCGGAGACGGTGCGCACGCCGAGCGCGCTGGGGCGGCTGATCGATCTGGGCGGCGCGGCGCAGGCGTGCATCCCGGGTCTGTATGCATGGGCGGTCACCGTCGCCCCGGTGGCGTGGGCCCATGGAGCGTCGGCCTTCGCCAAGGTGACGGCGAGCGCGGGGTTGGTGTCGCTCGCGGCGGCCTTGTTCCTCGAGCATCGACGCCCGGAAGATGCGCCGCGCGCGCGCGCCGTCGCCGTGTGGGGGTTCTCGCTGTCGAGCGCGATGACGTGGCTCGTCGAGCCGTCGGCGATGTCGCTCTTGAAGATCGACGCCGCGCGCGGGTTCGCCGGGATGCTGGGATGGGGCCTCTTCGCGTTCGCCTGCGCGGCACCACCCGTGCGTCGCGACGAAGCGAACGAAGCGCGCGTCGTCGAAGGCCCGCCGCTTCGTCCGAGGACCCGCCTGGCGCGCGGCGACGTGGCCATCATCTCGCTCGGCGCCGCGATCGCGTGCGTCCTCCAGGTCGTCGGCTGGCGAAGCGGTCCCGCCGAGCGCGCGATCCTGGTTCGCCTCGTGGCGCTCGCCTGCGGCCTCGCCATCCTGGGCGCGGCCACCGATGTCGCGCTCGCGCGTCACGTCCGGCGCGTTCCCTCTCCGCGGCGCGAGCGTATTCGCCGCGCAATCCCCTGGCTCTCGATTCTCTCCGTCCTGGTCGTGGCGCGCCTGGCGTTCCTCGTCTTCACCGGCAAGTAGCGCACGCGCTATCGTGTCGATCCCGATGCAGCTCTTCGACGCAATCGCGCTGACGATGGTGGTCGCCGCCGGCCTGGCGTTCGGCGTCGGAGCCACGTCGCTGGCACGAGCCGAAGACGTGAAGGCGCTGTACTGGCTCATCGTCGGGATCGTCGCGGTTCAAAGCGCGGTGCAGATCGCGCGTCCTCGCGGGGCGTGACCGTGCGCGCGCGAACGCTCGTTCTGGTCCTGCTCGTTGCTGCGTGCGATCGCGGGCGTCCGTCGATCGAGACGGTCCACGCGTCGCTTGGCGGAGACGTCGTGGCGCGCGTGGGCGACGTCACCATCCCAGCGTCGCTCGTCGGTGCGGTCGCTGGCGCGCAGCACACCGATACGCGAGCCGCGCTCGATCGCGTCATCGACGACGCGCTCGCGGCCCAAGGCGCGCGCGCAACCGGAGCGGATCGCGCGCCAGCCGTGGCGTGGATGATCGAGTCGATCCTGGCGCGCGCCTCGGTGGATCGTATCGGGCACGATGCGCTCGCCGCGGGCCCCCCGACCGACGAGGAGCTGGCTCAGGTCACCCGGATCCACTGGCTCGACGTCGATCTCCCCGAGCAAGCGCGCGTGATTCACGCCGTGGTTCGCACGCCGAAGGACCACGACCAATTCGCCGCCGCGCGCGTGCTCGCCGCCCAGATCGCCGCAGCTGTCGCTGGCGCCAAAGACAAGGAAGATTTCAAAGCGCGGGCTGCGGCCGTCCCGCACGGCGCGTTCGACGTCGTCATCGAGGAGCTCCCGCCGTTCGTCGCCGACGGCCGTTTTGCCGACCCGCGCCCGTCGATCATCGATCCCAGGTTTGCGAAAGGTGCCTTCGCCCTAAAGAGCGCGGGTGAAACGAGCGGCGTCGTCGAGTCTTCCTTCGGCTGGCACGTCATTCGATTGATCGAGCGTGTCCCGGGAAAGACCCTCCCCGCGGAGGATCGCCGCGCGCGTTTCACCGACGAGGTCGTCACCCATCGCGGTCGCGTCGCGCTCGACGCGGTGCTCGCATCGCGGAGCGCCTCGAGCGCAACGGTCGTTCTTCCCGACGCCGACGCGCGCATGGCCGAGGTCTCGCCCCGCGAGTCGCCGTGAGGAAGCGACCGCTTCCCACGCCGCGCAAGAAGACTCCCGCCGCGGTCCGCGACACCGACGCGAGCACCTTCGCGGTCATCCTTCTCGACCTGATTGCCCGCGTTCCCGGGGCGCTCGGCGCCGTCCTCGTCGATGCCGAGGGCGAAGCGGTGGACTACGCGGGGAGGCTCGACGCCTTCGATCTCAAGCTCGCCGCCGCCCACTGGCAGATCGTTCTCACCGATCTCCGCGCGAAAGCCGCGGCCCACACGAGCGGAACGCCCCGCAGTCTCGTGGTCCGCGGCGAGAAGCGAAGCTTCATCGTCCACGAGCTCCCCGAGGGCTACACGCTGGTGCTCGTTCTAAGCCGCCGTGCGGGCTTCACGCAGGCCACGCGCGCGTTTGCCGTATGCGAGCGGGCTCTGGTCGCGGAAGCCGGCTGGCGGCTCCCTGCGCGCGTCCCAGCGTGGTTCGGGCTCGACGTCGAATCGACACGCGCCGGTCGCCCCGCGCGCATCTCCTTCGGCACACGACGCCAGGGAATCGAGGTCCTCGGCCGCATCGCCTCGCGCGCTTCAGGCGACGTCGGATGGCGCGTTCGCCTCGAAAACGGCGCGGAAGTGACACTCATCCGCGAGCCCGGCCACCATTGGTACGCGGAAGAGCCCCCGGAGAAGCTCTTCCCGCCTCGCCCACGATCCTCCACGACGCGCCCGAGCCCGCGTTCGTGAAGTCGGCCCGAAATGCGGGAATTTCCCGTCGAAAACTCATGCACACTACAAACGACATGTGCATTCCTTTTCCGCGTTGACTCCCTAGCTGGTCCGACTATGTTCCGCCGCCCTGGCCTTGAAGCGGTGTTCCGCATCTGCCGGCTATCCACTCGAAATTCCACGGGCTTCTGTGGACATCTTGTGGATAACTCCTACTTCGAAGAGCGACTCGCTCGCTCATTCCCACATGGATCCGCGCTCATGGCGCGAGTCACTGCGGGTCGCGGCCCCCTGGGGGCTTCCTCTTGGCAACCCGCTCCGGCGGGCGCGAAATTCGAAGTAAATCGGAGAAGCTGCCTTGACCGAATCCGGTCCGGCTACTAGCTTCTCCGTCCCCCCGAGAGATGGCTTCCGAGCCGCTCTCCCCCTGCGAGCCCACGGGCTTTCAGGCTGAAACGGGGGTCGCGCTCTTCTGTCGGCTTCGGTCGAAACAAAAGAGTAGGCGACACCAAAAAAAAGTTGACCAACGAGTGCGGCGTAACTAAGGTTCGCCTCCCCGTTGACCGGAACCGAATCGCCGCAGAAATGCGGCGCTAGTTCCCTCGGTCCTTGAAAACTGAATCGTACGCTCGCTTTGGATGACGCATCCATCTTCGGATGGGTACGTCGAAAGAGTGGGCTCCCGGAAGGCGCGAGACCGTATCGCTCATATCGAGCGGCCGAGTCGAAGCGACCTTCCAAATCAAATCAAGAGCTACCGAGCTCTGCTCGCAAGGGCAACTCGGCAGACTCGCCAGATATAAACTGGAGAGTTTGATCCTGGCTCAGAACGAACGTTAGCGGCGCGCTTAACACATGCAAGTCGCACGAGAAAGGGCTTCGGCCCCGGTAAAGTGGCGCACGGGTGAGTAACACGTGGGTAACCTTCCCAGGAGCGGGGGATAACATTCCGAAAGGAGTGCTAATACCGCATAAGACCACGTCCTCGAAAGAGGATGAGGTAAAAGCAGGCCTCTATACATAAGCTTGCACTCCTGGATGGGCCCGCGGCCCATCAGCTAGTTGGTAGGGTAATGGCCTACCAAGGCTAAGACGGGTAGCTGGTCTGAGAGGACAACCAGCCACACTGGAACTGAGACACGGTCCAGACACCTACGGGTGGCAGCAGT
>PLXW01000023.1 GCA_003151595.1 Myxococcales bacterium | reverse complement strand
AGGCGCACCCCGACGTCTTCAACGTGCTCCTCCAGGTGATGGACCACGGCAAGCTCACCGACAACAACGGCAAGGCCACCGACTTCCGCCACGCGATCATCCTGATGACGAGCAACGTCGGCGCGCGCGACCTCGCGCGGCGCTCGGTGGGGTTCGGCGCAGGACGCAGCGAGGGGGACGCGGAGCGCGAGTACAAGCGCATGTTCAGCCCCGAGTTCCGCAACCGGCTCGACGCGCGGATCGAGTTCAACGCGCTCTCGCCGGACATCATGTCGAGCATCGTCGACAAGTTCCTCCGCGAGCTCGACGGCCAGCTCCTGGCGAAGCACGTCGAGCTCGAGGTCACGCCGGCCGCGCGCTCGTACCTCGCCGTGAAGGGGTACGACGCCGACTTCGGCGCGCGCCCGCTCGCGCGCGTGATCCAGGAAGAGGTGAAGCGCCCGCTCGGCGAAGAGCTCCTCTTCGGAAAGCTCGAGCATGGAGGGCGGGTCGTGGTCGACGTCGAAGCTGGAGACGCAAACACGAAGGCAGTCGTCTTCCGCTTCACCGCTCGCGCAAAAGATGCCGGGAAAAAACCCAGCTGATGCGGGATTACCCCTAGCGATCGGCACCGCGAGGCCCAACGATCTCCGCATGCTCGCCATTCGAAAGATCCTGGTCCCGACCGACTTCACCGAGACGTCTGACAAGGCGCTCGATTTCGCGATCGAGCTCGCGCAGAAGTTCGATGCGTCGATCCTGGTGATGCACGCCTACGAGATCCCAGTGATCGGCTTCCCCGACGGCGCGCTGGTGGCCACGGCCGAAATCGCCGTGCGCATTCAAGAAGCGGGGCGAACGGGGCTCGATGCGGCCGTCAACGCGCGCAGCTCGCGCGGCGTGAACCTCACGAGCGTCCTCCGCGAAGGGAACGCGGCCGAAGAGATTCGCTCGGTGGCCGAGGAGTCGAAGGTCGACCTCATCGTCATCGGCACGCACGGCCGCCGCGGCATCGCGCGCGCGCTGCTGGGGAGCACCGCCGAGAACGTCATCCGCACCGTGAAGCTCCCCGTGCTCACCATCCACGGCCCGCGCGACTGATTTGAAATCGCGGGGTCAGAAAACGCGCGCCTTGTTTGCGCACTGAACATCAGCGCAGTAACGTGACGGAGTGCTCTTCCGCCCTGTCGCGAACCCGCCGAACCCCTGGGCCTCCACAGACGTCGCGTACCTCGAAGGCGAGCAGCCGCACGCCGAGCTGCACGTCTACGAGGATCACTCGAAGTCGATCCTGTCGAAGAACGACAGCCCCGACCTCGGCTTCTCGTGGAGCGTGAACCCGTACCGCGGCTGCTTCCACGCCTGCGCCTACTGCTACGCGCGCCCGACGCACGAGTACCTCTCGATGGGCGCGGGCACGGACTTCGATCGAAAGATCGTGGTGAAGCCCGATGCGCCGCAGCTGCTGCGCGACGCGTTCGAAAAGGCGTCGTGGCGGGGCGAGCACGTCGTCTTCAGCGGCGTGACCGATTGCTACCAGCCGCTCGAAGCATCCTACCGCCTGACGCGCGGCTGCCTCGAGGTGTGTGCCGAGTACAAGAACTCGTGCGGCATCGTCACGAAGTCGCCGCTCATCGAGCGTGATGTCGACCTGCTCGAGCAGCTCTCGAAGGTCACACGCGTCGGCGTCGCCATCAGCATCCCGTTCTGGAATCCGGAGAAGGCGCGCGCCGTCGAGCCGTTCGTCGCGACGCCGCAGCGGCGCATGCACACAATCTCCAAGCTGGCCGCGCACGGCATCCGCGTCGGCGTGATGGTCGCGCCGATCATCCCCGGGCTGAACGACGAAGAGATGGGCGACGTGCTCCGCGCCGCGAAGGACGCGGGGGCGCAGTTCGCGAACTACACGCTGGTGCGCTTGCCGGGCGCGGTGAAGGACGTGTTCGAGGAGCGCATCCGCGCGTCGTTGCCGCTTCGGGCCGATCGGATCCTGCGGCGCATTCGCGAGACGCGCGGCGGGAAGATGAACGACCCGCGCTTCGGCTCGCGCGGATCGGGAGAAGGTCCGTACGCGGAGAGCATCGGCGCGCTCTTCGAAGCGACGACGCGCAAGCTCGAGCTGCCGACGGGGCGCGAAGCGTGGGACGAGTCGCCCGAGACGACGTTCGAGCGGCCGATCGCCCGCAAACAGAAGACGCAGCTCGGTCTGTTTTGAACGCGCCGTTGGACGCCTACGAGCTTCGCAAACGCGTCAGCGTCGCTTCGCGATCGTAGTGGTAGGCGATCTGCTCGTCGGTGTAGCGCGACTCTTGTCCCACCGGGCAACGGCCGCGCACGGTCGGCGTCGCGAGGAGGATCCCTTCCGGACGGCGTGAGCTCCCGAGGCACGGCGCGGCGCAACCGGCGCATTGCGCGCGCGGCGTGGCGGCAGCAGGAACCTCGACGTCGACCAGCCACGCGCCGCGAAGCGCCCACCACGGACCGTGCGTCTCGTGAATGAGGAGACCGAACGGTCCCATCGTCCCCATGCCGGCGATCTCGCCGAGCGCGCGAAAGTCGATCGGCAGCGGCGCGTTCAACGTCGGCTCGAAGCGACGAGTCCCGACCCCGGCCTGCGCCAGCGCGAGATCGGCGCGATCGAGGGCGCTCGCCACGTACGAATCGAGCGGGTGCTCCTTATGCCAACCGCCGATCTCTTCTTCGTTCGCGTCCATCGCCGCGCGAAACGCGCTCCACAGGCCGCGCCCCGCGCTGGCCACGACGATGACTCCCCGGGCGCGCGTCATCAGATCCGGAGAGCGCAATCCGCGCGGCGCGCGTCGATCGTACGCTTCGACGCTGCACGAGCCGACGAGGTTCAACCCCATCCCGTGAACCGCCTCCGCGACGAGCGCGATCGGATCCATTCCCAAGCCCGCCACCCCCCCTTTCGCTACGCCGACCTTCTCTTCCCCCGCTCGCGCGCGATCAGAACTTCTGGTGCACGATGTCGAGCTTGTCGCTCTCGGGCCAGTGAAGCTTTCGCGCCTGGCGATCGATGCACGCGGCCACCCGCTTGTTGTCCGGCGTCACGCCGACCGAGACGCCGAGCGGCTTGCCGTTCTTCACCGCCACGCAGATGTTCGCGTTCGCGCTGTCGGCGAGACCGCAGCTCGAGAACCACGCGCTGTCCTTCACCGGGGCGCCGAGCTGATCGTTGCTCAGATCGGGCTTCGCGTTCTTCGCGCCCATGTCGATCGTCTGGGGGTTCTCGTCTTGCGCCCTCTCGCAGCTCTTGCCGGTGCTCACGGCGACCGAGACGTGCATCTCTTCGGCCGCGGCCTGCCCCTTGTCGTGATCGAAGACCGCGATGTCGAGCTTGGTCCCCTCGTCGGTCAGCTTGTCGAGATCGTCCCACATGACGATCTTGTCGCCGACGTAGCCGTCGCCCGATTTCATCAGCGGCACCTCGACGGCCTTCGAGCCCTTGCCGCGCGGATAGACGATCACCGCGTCGCGCATCTTCACGTCGGAGCCGAGCATGCCGAGGTTCACCTCGTCGTCGGTGGCGTGGATGGTGATGTGGACCCCTTCAGGGAGCGTCTCGATCTGAATCATCCCCGAGTAGTCGTGCCCGCCGGCTTTCGCGCACGGCACGAGCGTCTCGGACCCGCTGGTCGCGTTCAAGTCGTGCTTGTGCACGTGGTCGGCCTCGGCGCAGGCGTGCGTGGCGGTCTTTGCCTCGGCTGGCGGGACCGTCGTGGACGGGCCGCCGCCGGGCGACTGCGCCGGAGGTGTTTCGCCACCACAGGCGAGCGCGAGGGAGGTCATCGAGGCGAGGAGGATCGTGCGCATTTGCAGGGTGCTCATCGATCGCCGAAGATATCAGATTCGCCGCTCGAGCAAGACCGCGCTCGCGTGGAGGCCCGAGTTTGAATAGCTTGCGACTCGTGGCAGCCAGGTTTCGTCCGTTCGCGCCTTCGGCCCGGCTCGCGTCGTTCCTCGGCCTCGTGATCGCGCTGGCGGCGCTGGCGTCATTCGCACTGGCCGACGCGCCGCCGACGATCGCCCGCGCGCCCGCGCCTCACGCGAACGCGACCCCGAACCTTGGCCTTGGCGCGCCGACCACCGCGCCGGCGCCGACGGAAGCCACCGCCACGGCGCTGGACGACGCGCGGTTCGACAGCGACTCGTCGCTCCTCGCGCACGCCGACGACGTCGTCGACTACGCGATGCGCGCGTCGCTCGATCCGATCAAGCACACGGTCCACGGCGAAGGGACGATCACCTGGCGCAACACCTCGACCACGGCGGTGAAAGAGCTGTGGGTGCACCTCTACTTGAACGCCTTCAAGAACCAGCGTTCGGTATGGCTGAGCGAGACGACCGGCGGCTTCCGCGGAACGCGGCCGGTCGAAGACTGGGGGACGATCGACGTCCGCAAGTTCGCGCTGCGTGACGAAGGGGGAATCACGACCGACCTCTGGGCCAACGCCGAGCTGCATCGCCCCTCTCCTCAAGGCTGGGGAGAAGACGACGAGACCGACGCGCACGTTCCGCTGCCGCGCGAGGTCGCGCCCGGCGAGAAGATTCAGATCGACATGGTGTGGGACGACAAGATGCCCTCGGTCATCGAGCGCACCGGGTACCTCGGCAAGTTCCACATGATCGCGCAGTGGTTTCCGAAGATCGCGCGGCTCGAACCCGACGGAAAGTGGGCGCACTTTCCGTTTCATCACTTCGCCGAGTTTTACGCCGACTACGGCACGTACGACGTGACGCTCGACGTGCCGCAGGGGTACGTCATCGGCGCGACCGGTCCGGCGATCGACACGCGCAACGAGGCGGGGCGCAAGGTCGAGCGACACGTGCAGGGAGACATCCACGATTTCGCGTGGACCGCGTGGGACGAGTGGCAGATCGACAAAGACGTCATCGGCGGCGTGAGCGTCAGCGTCCTCTATCCGCCGAGCTTCAAGGCCGACGCGCAACGCGAGCTCCGCACGATGCGCTTCGCGCTCCCCGACTTCGGAGCGCGCTACGGACGCTATCCGTACGAGGTGCTCACGCTCGTTCATCCGCCGTCGCGCGCAGCGGAAGCGGGCGGGATGGAATATCCGACGCTGATCACGACCGGAGGGCCGTGGTACGGGCCGCCGGGGATCTACGAAGTGGAGATCACGGCGCTGCACGAGTTCGGTCATCAGTATTTCTATGGCCTCATCGGGACCAACGAGGTCGAGTGGCCGTTCCTCGACGAGGGGCTCAACTCGTACGCCGAAGCGGTGGCAATGACGTCGTGGCTGGGGCCCGCGTCGGCGGCGGACCTGTTCGGACTCGGCCTCAGCGACCACACGATTCAATCGATCGCATCGAACGCGACGGGGCACGACGCGCCGGTCGCGCAGCCTTCGTATGCCTTCCAGACGGGGAACGACTACGGCGGGCTCGTGTACATGCGAACGGCGACGATCCTGGAGACGATCCGCCGCACGTACGGCGAGGCGCTCGTCGATCGCGCGCTCGGGCGGTACGCGCGAAAATATCGCTTCGGGCATCCGGTCCCGGAAGATTTGATCGCGGTGTTTCACGAAGTGATGGGCGAGCGCGTCGCGCAGACGCTCCGCACGGCGCTATTCGAGGAGGGGTGGGTCGATTACGTCGCCGCCGAGATCTCGAGCGCGCGCGCCAAGGAGCCCGCGGGGATCTTCGATCGAGGCGGCAAGCGAGAGACCGCGCCCCCGAAACTGACGAACGGCTACGACGGATGGGCGCTCGTGCAGCGGCGCGGAACGCTCTCCTTCCCCGTCGAGATCGACCTGGTCCGCGAAGACGGCGGCAAGCAGCGCGTGCACTGGGACGGCGACGGACGCGAGATTCGCATCCCGTACCACGGCGACGTGCCGCTTCGGTCCGTGCTGGTCGATCCCGAAGATCGCGTGTCGCTCGACGAAAAGCTGACGAACAACTTCGCGACCGCCCCCGGCGAGCCGCACGCCGGCGCGCCGCGAACGTTCGAGCGTGTCCTTTACTGGGCCGAGCTCGGACTCCAGGCGGTGCTCCCGTGACCGCAGCGCACGACACGAGCGCGTGGGACCCGGACGCGATGCCCACGCCGGCGCGCGACGACCAGCTCGTGCTGCTGTCGAACGAATCGATGCGCGCGCGACGACGCCCGCGCGCGGTGCTCGCGCTGTGGGCGTGGCAGCTGGCGTTCGCGCTGCTGATCGCCTGGCCGTTCTCGTCGGCGGTCGCCGGGTGGTACGGCGCGCATCCCTCGGGCGACGAGCCGCTGTGGACGCCGGGCGCGCACGCGTTGGGCGATCTCCTCTTCATCGCGCAAGGGGCGCGCTCCGGCTTGGCGACGCTGGTGCTCCTCGTGTTCCTGATCGCGGGCTTCGCGGATCTCGTCCCGATCGCAGCGCTGCTGGCGTCGATGGGGTACGTGACGCGCGATCGAACGGCACCGTCGATGCGCGCGGTCATCGCGCGCGGCGCGTCGGTGTTCCCGACGTTCGTCACGCTGTTCGCCGTCGCCGCGCTGGTGGAGGGGTTGCTGGTGGGGCTCGCCTTGATGGCGGTGGCGCTCGTCTCCAATCGCGCTGCGGGCAAGCTCGGTGAAGCGAGGGCCGATCAGCTCGGGTGGCTGGTGGGGCTCGCGATCCTCAGCGTCGCCGGCGTCGTCGGCGTGATGCACGATCTCGCGCGCGCCGCGTCGGTTCGCTTTCGCGTGCGGACGATTCGCGCGTGCCGGTGCGCAGTGAACGCGCTCATGCGAAATCCGATGTCGGTCGTTTGGTCGTGGGCTTGGCGCGCGGCGGTCGGCTGGGCACCGGTCGCGATCGGCGGCCTCGTCGCGGCCAAGCTCGGTGGGCATGGCGGCCTGGCGCTGTTCGCGCTCGCCGTCGTCCACCAGCTCGTCGCGCTCTCACGCGTCGCGTTTCGCGCGTCGTGGTTCGCGAGCGCGCTGCGTTCCGTCGATCACGCGCACCGAGTCATCCGCGCACGTTGATGCGCCGACGCGCGCGTCAGCGCGTCAGGTTGCGATAGACCTGCTCGTACTGACGCGCCGGGCGCTCCCAGCCGCGATCGAGCCGCATCACCCGACGCACGAGCGCCGGCCAACGCGGCGAGGTGCGCGCCGCGATTCCACGCTCGACCGCTCCCACGAGCGCATCGACGGTCTCGTCGTCGAACAGGAACCCCGTCCCTGTCTCGAGCTTCGCGTCGCAATCGACGATCGTATCGACGAGCCCGCCCGTCGCTCGCGCGACCGGCAACGCGCCGTAACGCTGCGCGTACATCTGCACGAGCCCGCACGGCTCGAACCGACTCGGCACCAGCGCGAGATCCGCCGCCGCGAACATGCGGTGCACGACCTGCTCGCTCGCCGCACGAATGAACACCGCGCGCCCCGGTCCCTTGGCGACCGCGTCTTCGAGCTTCGCCACGAGCGACCCATCGCCGTCTCCGGCGACGACGATCTGCGCGTCGGTCGCGCGGAGCAGCTTCGTGATCGCGGCCGCGACGACGTCGCTCCCCTTCTGCATCACGATGCGCCCGACGTTCACGACGAGCGGCGTCCCCTGATCGATCGGCAGCCCGAGCTCCTTCTGGAGCGCCGCCTTGCATCGCACCTTGTTCGCCGGGTCTTCCGCGTCGTAACGCGCGGCGAGCGCCGAATCGGTCGCCGGGTTCCAGATGGCGTAGTCGACGCCGTTCAAGATCCCGATCACGGCGCGCGCGCGCTCACGAAGCACGCCGTCGAGCTTGTGTCCGAGCTCGGGCGTCTGGATCTCGCGCGCGTACGTGCCGCTCACGGTCGTCACCGCGTCGGCCGTCAGGATCCCCTGCTTGAGCACGTTCAGGCCGCCGTAGAACTCGATCCCGTCGACCGAGAACTGATCCCACCCCAGGCCGAGCGACGGCAGCACTTCTTTCGGGAACGTCCCCTGGTGCGCCAGGTTGTGAATCGTGAGGACGGTCTTCGTCGTGAGCTGCGGGATCTCTTTTCGGAGCTCGCGCAGGTACGTCGCGACCAGCGCCGCCGGCCAATCGTGGCAGTGCACGATGTCGAACGGCGCCCCCGCGGCGAACCGCTGCTTGGCGATCTCGACGGCAGCGCGCGAGAGGACAGCGAAGCGCGTCGCGTTGTCGGCGTAGTCCTCGCCCTTTTCGCCGTAGACCCCGTCGCGATCGAAGAGCCCCGGCGCATCGACGAGCACGAGCTCGACCTGCGACGGCAGCTTCGCGTCATAGACGGTCACTTGCCAGGTCTTGCCACCGAGCTCGATCGACAGCGGCGTCAGCCGGCGCGCAGCGAGGAGGCCGCTGGCCTCGAACGCCGGGAAGCGCGGCAACACGATCGTCGTCTTGTGCCCGAGTCCGCGGAGCGCCTTCGGAAGCGCGGCCATCACGTCCCCGAGCCCGCCGACCTTCACGTACGGCGCCAACTCGGTCGAAACGAAGAGAATCTCCATCGCGGACGCTTCTACACTCGAATCGAGCCGAAATCACGGCGCATTCACGGCGCATTCCCGATCGGTCGGATCCCTGGCGCCCGCGCGCGGTCGCGTTCATGCTCTGCGCTCTCGATGACGCGCGTACGAAGAGCCGACGAAACGGACTGGTTTCGCCCCGAAGGGGTCGCCGAAGGGTCGGTCGTGTCCGCCTTCCGCGTGCCCCCCGAAGTGGCCGGGCAGAGGCTGGACGTTTTCCTCCAGGGTCAGCTCAAACGAACGAGCCGCACGCGCACGCAGTTCATCATCCGCGCGAGCGCCTACGACGATCGCGGTCGGCGCTTGCAACCGAACGAGCGCGTGAAGCCGTTCCAGCAGATCCTCTTGTGGCGCGCGCCGTGGGACGAAGACCCGGTCCCCACCGACGTCCCCATCCTCTACGAAGACGCCGACCTCCTCGCCGTCGACAAGCCCGCGCTCCTCCCGGTGCATCCGAGCGCGCGCTACCACAAGAACACGCTCATCAAGGTGCTCCAGCGCGCGCGCCCCGGCGAGTGGCTTTCGCTCGCACACCGCCTCGATCGCGAGACGAGCGGCGTCATCTTGCTCGCCAAGAACGCGCCGTTCGATCGCAAGCTGAAGTGGGTCTTCGAAGACCGCGCCGGCATCGAGAAGACGTACGTAGCCATCACCTGGGGCGTGCCGCGCGAAGGGCGCTACGAGCAGAGCGTCGAGCTCGATCCCACGCATCGCACGAAAGTGAAGATGCGGATCAGCGACGCCAAAGGCGCCCTGCACGCCGCGACGCGCTTCGACGTCGAGGAGACGCGCACCACGAAAGACGGCCGAACCTACGCGCGCGTTCGCTGCGGTCTCGAGACCGGACGCCAGCACCAGATTCGCATCCACCTCTCGTCGCTCGGCACGCCCATCGTCGGCGACAAGCTGTACGGCCCCGACGACGGCTGCTTCGCGCGAGGCGTGGACGGTGAGCTCACCGACATCGACGTCGCGCGCCTCGAGCTCTCACGTCACGCGCTCCACGCATGGCGCCTGTCGCTCCCGCATCCGACGACGCACGAGCACCTGGCGATCGAAGCGCCGCTGCCGCCGGATCTCGAGTCGTTCTGGAACGACCTCGCCTGAACGCGATCGAGCTAACGCGACGCTCGAGCGCGAATCACATCCCGCGCGGAACCTTGTCCAGATCGACCTGATCGAGCGCCGCGCGGATCAACGCGCTACGGCTCGCCTTCGTCATTCCTCGCGACTTGAGCTCATCGACGAGCGAGTCGAGTCGTTCGAGGTCTTTGGTGTACATCGAGATGCAGATCACTTTGTAGTGCGTCGGCTTCGCAGCCGCCGCGCGATCTGCGCTCTTGGGGTACGCGCCACTCTCCGCGGGCGAGTAGAAAGAGCCCGAGAGGACCCCTTGCACTTCGTCCCCGTCGAGGACACGCGCCGCTGCTCCGATCCCAGCTCCTCCATCCCGCGCCGTCATGTGATCCTCCGCCTCTCTTGTCGCGTGTGCTTCATGCCGTGAGTGCATCTTGTTGGTCGTCGTCGCTCGCGCCCGAGGCCGGGCTGTCGGCGCTCACCGCGTCGTGCCCGTCGATGATGGCGTCGACCACGCGCCAGTAATCCGTCGCCGCGTTCGACGACGCCGCATACTCGAAGATCGTCCGCCCTTGCGCCGGCGCTTCCTTGATCTTCATCGTCGCGCGAATCGGCGCGAGGCAGCGCTCGCCGAAGTGTTGCTTCAGCGTATCGACGGCGTCGCGGCAGATGCGCGCGCGCGCGTCGTAGAAGGTCGGCAAGACTCCCCAGATTTGAACGGGGTGGTGCAAGAGCGCGTTCACGTTCTTCACCGTCTTGATCACCTGCCGCACGCCGACGAGCGAGAGGAAGTCGCACGCCACCGGGACGAGGATCCCGTCGGCGAAGACGAGTGCGTTCTGGTTCATGAGCGACAGCGACGGCGAGCAATCGACCAGCACGACGTCGTACGCGTCGCTCGCGGCCATGAGCCGATCGCGCAGCACGCGATCGCGGTTCTGGCGCCCGGCGAGATAGAGCTCGGCGGCAGCGAGGGTCTCGTTCGCGCAGATGAGATCGAGGTTCGGGCGGACCTGAACGGCGGCATCCTGCGCCTTCAAGCCCATGACGAGCACGTGGTAGAGCGAGCGCTCCGTCTTCACGTTGAGCGAGACGCCAACGTTGCCTTGCGAGTCGGTGTCGACGAGGAGCACCTTGAGACCGCGCTCGGCGAGGCCGGCAGCGATGCTCACGGTGGTCGTCGTCTTTCCGGTGCCGCCTTTGTGGTTGAAGATGGCGAGGCGCCGGGGGCCCTGGATTTCGCGGCGGGCGCGAGGGAGCGTGATGGTCGCAGAGACTGTCGCGTGCGGGGTCGCGTTCGCGTTCGGGGTCGGGGCCGCGTTCGGGATCGCGATCGGGGTCGCGATCGGACCCATGAACGACGCGAGCTTTGCGCCGCCGGCTTCGGCGAGGACTTGCACGCGACACGGCTCGCTGCAGGCGTAGCGCCGCTGGCCGTTCACCTTCAGCACCTGCGACACGAGATCGACCGCGAAGCGCTTGCTGCATGCGTCGCACGTTGCGCCGCCGTCGACCTCGCCGCGCACGCTCTTGCCGTTGCACTCGGTCGAACAGAAGAACGCGAACCCTCCGTCTCGCTCCTCCATCTGGTAGCGAAATTGGACCTCGAACCCTTTGCCACAAACGCTGCAGCTCTCGTTCATTCCGGCCATGGAAGTCTCCCGCGTGAGCTCGCCCGCCGCGCGAATTGCTTCGCTAAGCGTGCAAGTCCAATAGCCACACGGCGCGCGATCGGGCCAACAAACGCGAGCGTGAAATCAGGCGCTTCTCGGACGCCTTTCACTCGTTTCTCAGACCCACGCGACGCGAATCGTGAACCCATCTCGCGCACGCGCGACGCTCGAAACGCGCACGTAACACTTGGCGGAGACGAGGTTCAGCGCCGCGAGATTCACGCCGCAGAACGCCGCGCGAAAATACGACGAGGTCGACATCGGGATCCGCTGAACTTCGATGAACGAGTCCTTCGGTCCGGTGCGCACGATCCGAAAGCCGCCGCCGTCGAAGGCGCGGGTCCACAGACGCTCGTAGTGATCGGCAAGCGTCCATGGTGTCGCGCCGATGGTGGTCACGACCTTCTTCAACACGTGAAAGAGATTCCCGTGCGCGCTCGTCCCGACGCTCTGCCCGATCCCGACGACCTCGTCGTGAGCGAGACCGAGCGAATCACACGCGCGGTAATGGGCCATCGCCAGCTCGGTGGGCACCCAGGTGCCCGCGATGATCGTGGTCAACGCCTCGCGCGACGCCGGATCGAGCGCCGCGCTCCACGCCTCGAAACGCCCGCGCTCGCGCAGCGCGGTCATGGCCGCGAGGAGGATCGTGCTCCGGATGTTCTCGGCAGGCCGCAGCCGCTCCCCCGGCGGCGGATACTCCTTCACGACCTCGGACATTCGCGCGCTCGTCTCCCGTCTCTCCGGCGACAGACAAGCGTAGCGCGCCGGCGCCGATCAGTGTCGGAAGTGGCGAACTCCGGTCATGACGAGCGCGATCCCGTGCGCATCGGCCGCCGCGATCACGTCGGGATCCTTCACGCTCCCCCCCGGCTGAGCGACCGCCGTGACGCCCGCTTTCGCCGCAGCTTCCAGCCCGTCGGGGAACGGGAAGAAAGCGTCCGACGCGAGCACGCTGCCTCGCGAAAGCTCACCCGCTTTCTCACATGCAATCTGCACGGAAACCACGCGAGACATTTGGCCCGCGCCGACGCCCACCGTGTGCTCGCCGCGCGCGAGGACGATCGCGTTCGACTTCACGTGCTTGCACACACGCCATGCGAACTCGAGCGACGTGAGCTCTTCCGGCGTAGGTGCGCGCCTGCTGGCCACTTTTCCGTTCGTCACTTCGCCGGCGGCCGTCGCGTCGCGCGTCTGTACGACGAGCCCGTCCCCGACCCGCTTGTACTGGAGTGCGGCGTGGTCCGCGCTGAGCCATGCCCCCGTCGCCAGCAATCGCAGGTTCTTCTTCGCGCGCAGGATCTCCATCGCCGCGTCGCTGAACTTCGGCGCCACGACGCACTCGAGGAACGTCTCGGCCAGCAAGCGCGCCGTCGTCTCGTCGACCTCGCGGTTCAACGCCACGATGCCCCCAAACGCGCTCGTGGGGTCCGCGTCGCGCGCAGTCCGGTACGCCGCGTCGAGCGCTCCGGCGACCGCTACGCCGCAAGGATTGGTGTGTTTCACGACGACTGCCGCCGGCCGATCGAACTCGCGCACGGCGTCGAGCGCCGCATCGACATCGACGAGGTTGTTGAAGCTGAGCTCTTTGCCACCGGCACCGAGGCTCTCCGCGCGCGCCAGCGATCCCGGCGCCGCGTCGCGCTCGACGTAGAACGCGCCTTGCTGATGCGGGTTCTCGCCGTAGCGCAGGCCGTACGCGCGCTCGAACGGCAGCGTGAGGTACTCGGAAAACTGCGTGCGCGCTCCGTCGGCCGCGCGAGACGACAGGTACCCGCTGATCGCCGCGTCGTACGCCGCCGTGTGCGCGAACGCCTTGGCCGCGAGCTGCGCGCGAAGGCCACCAGGCACCTCGCTCTTCCCATCGCCGATCGCTTCGACCACTCGCGCGTAGTCCGCGGGATCGCACACGACCGTGACGCGCGCGTGGTTCTTCGCCGCCGATCGGATCATCGACGGTCCGCCGATGTCGATGTTCTCGACGATGTGCTCGTGGCTCGACTTGGGATCGGCCGCAGTCTTCTCGAACGGATACAGATTCACGCACACGAGATCGATCTCGCGTCCGCCGATCCGCGCCAGGTCCCCCTTGTCGACCTCGCCGCGCGCCAGGATCCCGCCGTGAACGCGCGGGTGCAACGTCTTCACGCGCCCGCCCATCACCTCCGGCGAACCGGTGTAGCTCTCCACGGTTTCCACGGGTACGCCCGCTTCGACGAGCGCCTTCGCGGTCCCACCGCTGGAGAGAATCTTCACGCCGCGCGCATGCAGCGCCTTGGCGAACTCGAAGAGACCAGTCTTGTCCGAGACGGAGAGGAGCGCGGTTTGGATCGCCATGGCCGCGGAGTTATTCCGCCGGCCACGCGCGGTCAATGCGCCTTGGGCTTACTCGGCGTCGAAGTCGGTCGAAACGAAGGCGTCGACGTTGAATTCCACTGCCGCGACCTTCTCTTCCTCGTCGGCCTCGGCCTCGACTTCCACCTCGGCTTCGTCCTCGTCCTCTTCGACCTCGACGGCCTTGAGCACGGGGAGGCGGCGCTTGCCGACCGGACCCTCATCGACGTAGTCGCGGAGCGCCATCATGTCGCGGAGCGCCTGGAGCTTCGCGAGCCCCTTCACTTCCACCTGGCGAATCCGCTCGCGCGTCAGGTTCATGATCGCGCCGACCTCTTCGAGCGTCGTCCCGCCGCGATCCGCGACATCGAGCGCGCACGTCTCGGTCATCTCCCAGACTTCGAGGTCGGGGAAGTTCAGCTTGATCGCGCCGGTCTTGGCGCTCACGTCGAGGTAGAGGTGGTGCTTGCACGAGACGAACGGGCACGGACGCTCGCCGTTGCCGCATTCCGCGCGCTCCTTCGGCTTCACGACGTCTTCGACGTCCGGGTAGAGCAAACGCCCGAGCTCGAGCTCGCGCTTCGTCATGCGCTTCACGCTGATCGTGCGCGCGCGCACTTCGCGCTTGCGGCGCGAGCGGCGTTGCTCGCGGGTGACGGCTTGATCCGCCGTCTTCAGCGCCAGCGCGCCGACGATTTGCGGCGCGTCGCCTGTGCTCTCGAGATCGGTCTCGATCTCGATCGCCGTTTCGATTCCCGCCACTCCGTCCGAAATGCTCTTCGGGTCCATTGGTGCTCCTCCCGGTTGGTGCTTTCGACGCGCACGCAGGCCGCGCTTCTCCCTCGCGCGGCGCGCGCAAGACTCCCCGTCGTCGTCACCCGGCGCGACTCACGCACCGACCGACGATTCGCTTTTCCCCGTGAACCCCGTCGTTTCTCGCGGTCGTTTGGCCGCGGGGTATTCGACGAAGTAATTAATCCAAATCACACACGACGGCGCACTGCGCCCGAAGCCTGATGCCCTCACACGCTCGCTCCCGACTTCCCGCGTACTTCACGGATGGCCAGGTTGCGGTCGCGTCGAATCGAGGCGGCATCGGCATCTATCGGACAATTTGCAATCTACGTGATGGAAAAGACAGGGGTCAATCCATTCGGAAAGAAAAATTTGCCTTCTTCCATAATGGACGTGTGGTCGCGTGCTTAGATCAGTGCACGGACAAACAATGTCCTGGATGGACATGGTAATTCGAGTCGTCGCGCGACCTCACAAACTTCCTTCGATCACCGGAGGTTCCGCGACTCCATTCGATGCAGGTCCATATGCGACATGATCACCTTCGCGTGTCGCCGGAGCCAAATCCGGCCTGGGTGCTGCCTTTGGTGCGGAGAGGGTATCTCCCGCGCGATTGACCTCTGGAGAGCTGGCTTCTCGAGAGGGGGCTTCGGAACGACGCATCGGTAGGACCGACTCGAAAATCGACGCGAGCCTCAAGGACCCTGCCTCGCCTTCTCCGAACGGCGCGAGCGCGCGAAGGGCCGCGTCGCAGCTGGCGAAACGATCGCGCTTGTCGAGGGCCAGGAGGCGATCGACCGCGTCGGCCAGGGCGCGCGCGAGGCGTGGGCGGCACTCGACGATCGAGCCGATTTCTCCCCGCTCGATGGCGCGGAGCTCGTCCATCGTGCCGCGCGGGGCGAACCATGGACGGCGACGCGCGAGGAGCTCGAAGAGGACGACGCCCACCGCGAACAAGTCGCTCCGCACGTCGAGCGCTTCGCCGCGGATCTGCTCGGGCGACATGTACCCGAACTTCCCTTTGACGACGCTGGGGCGGGTCCATCGTGCGCGGTCGAGCGCGAGGGCGATGCCGAAGTCGGTGAGCTTCACCTCCCCTTCGCGCGAGATCAGGATGTTGTGCGGGGTCACGTCGCGATGAACGAGACCGGGAATCGCGCGCTGAACGGCCCCCAGCGCGCGCAGGAGCGCGCAGGCGACGTGGACGGCGACGCGGTCGGGAAGACCGCGGCCGGTGGCTTGCGCGAGCGCCCGGAGGTCCGCGCCGTCGATCAGCTCGATGACCAGGAACGGCGCCCCGTTCGGCTCGTGTCCCATCGCCAACAGAGAGACGACATTGGCGTGGCGCACGCTCGCGAGCAGGCGCGCCTCTTCGCGCATGGCCTGCTCGGCCTCAGCCGATAGCTGGCCTGCGAGCCGCTTGATGCACACGTCGCGCGCGAATCCCGAGTCGCGCGCGGCCGATCCGGAGCTTCGGGCGCGGTAAACGCCGCCGGTGGCGCCGCGGCCGATGCAGGCCAGGAGCTCGAAGCGCTCGCCGGCGAAGCTGGTGACGAAACCGGGTCGTGAGTCGAGGCGGGGCGAGGTCATGATTTTTTCCCTTCTCTCTTCCCATCGGCACGTTCGAAGAAAATGTTGCGTCCTTTCGACAACGCGCACGCCGAAGCCGTGCTCCCCTCCCCGCGCTTTGGACTATCTTCGTCGGCGCGCGTGATGCCCGAACCGGTCCGCGATCCGCCTCGTGGTGAGCCGTCGCTGACGCGCGATGTCGGCACGCGGGGCGCGCGCGTGCGTTTTCATGAAGCCGGGTCGGGGCCTCCGCTCTTGCTGGTGCACGGGTTCCTGTGGAGCGGAGCGGTGTGGGACGACGTCTTTCCGCGGCTCGCGCGGACGTTTCGCGTGATCGTTCCTGACCTGCCGGGCTTCGGCGAGAGCGAGAAGCCTTCCCCCGCGCGCTACCCGTACGGCTTCGAGGGGTTCGCCGAGTCGCTGGTCGATCTCGTGGCGGCGCTGGGCGTGGGGCGCATCTCGGTATGCGGGCACTCGATGGGCGGAGCCGTGGCGTTGATGCTCGCGGCGAATCATCCCGACCTGGTCGAGAAGCTGATCGTGGTCGACCCCACGGTGTACGGCTCACGTCGAAACGCGGCGGCGTCGATCGCGACGCTCCCGATCCTGGGGCCGATCCTGTTCAAGCAGATGTATGGACGCGCGACGTTCCGCCGGTTTTTCCGGGAGAACGTGTACGCGCGCGAAGACGCGGCGCCGGCCCAGCGGCTCGAGCGAATGTTCGAGACGTTCAACGCGCCCGCCGCGCGCGAGGCCGCGTACGCCACGATGCTCTCGACGCTCGATACGCGACCGCTCGTAGCCAGCGTGCCGCGCGTGAACGCGCCGACGCTGGTGGCGTGGGGGCGGAGCGATCGATCGGTGCCGGTGGAGCACGGGCGAAGGCTGGCGCGCGAGCTGCGACGGGCGCGCTTCGAGGTGTTCGACTGTGGTCACTCGCCCGCGGAAGAAGTGCCGAACGCGTTCGCCGAGGTGGCGGAGGCGTTCCTGCGGGGGAAGGCTCCGTGAGGGGAGGCCTCCGGGGTGGGCGCGCGGCGAAGGCGGGCCTGGCGATCGTCGTCGCGCTCGTCGCGTTCGCGGCGTTGGGCCCGCTCATCGCGCCGCACGACGCCTTCACCAGCGACTTCGTCCGCGGCGCGTCGCCTCTGCGGATGCCGATCGGCCCCTCGCGCTATTTCTGGTTCGGCGCCGATCGCGTCTACCGCGACGAGTTCGCGCGTCTCGCCGTCGGGGCGCGACTCTCGCTGGCGATCGGCGTGCTCTCGACGGCGATCGCGACGGCGATCGGCGCGGCCGTGGGGATCGTCGCCGGGTGGTTCGCGGCCAGAGACGGCGGGCGCGCGTCGTGGTCGATCGTCGACGTGGTCTTGATGCGCGCGGTCGACGTCGGGCTCGCGTTCCCGTTCCTGCTCCTCGTGATGGCCATCGGTGCCGCGCTCGATCGCACGACGGCCACGACCGTGATCCTCGTGCTGGGCGCCACCGGTTGGCTCGGCACGGCGCGCGTCGTCCGCGCCAAGACGATGCAAGTGCGTTCGCTCGACTTCATCGTGGCCGCGCGCGCGCTCGGGCGATCGACCCCCGGCATCCTGTGGCGGCACGTGCTTCCCAACGTGAGCGGCGTGCTGGCGATCGTGGCCACGCTCTCGGTCGCGCAGATGATCCTGGCGGAGAGCGTCCTCGGTTACCTGGGCGTCGGCATCGGCCCCCCCGCGCCGACGTGGGGGCGAATGCTGTATGAAGGACAGGACTACTACCTCGCCGGTCCGTGGCTCGTGGCGGCGCCTGCGGCGGCGATCGTGATCGCCGTCCTGGGCTTTCATTTGCTCGGGGAGGGGCTGAGAAATGCGCTCGACGCGCGCGATTGAGCGGGCGCTCATGGCCGTCGCGGTGTCGCTCGTGGGCGCCTTCGGGTGCAACGGCGCGCTCGAATCTCCGTTCGCCGCCGCGCATCCCGACGACGATACGCCTCGCCGCGGAGGAACGCTCCACCTCGCGTCGTTCGCCGACATCGCCACGCTCGATCCGCCGATCGCGTCCGATATGTTCACGTCGAGCGTGCTTCGTCTGGTGTACGCGGGGCTGGTCGACTTCGACGCGAACGGCAACGTCGCGCCCGATCTGGCGTCGCGCGTCGACGAGAGCGACGACGGGCTCGCGTACCGCTTCATGCTGCGCGAAGGGGTCCGCTTCCACGACGGCGCAGAGCTCACCGCCGGCGACGTGAAGCGATCGATCGAGCGCGCTCTCGCGCCCACGACACCGTCGCCGACCGCGGGGTTCTACGAATCGATCGAAGGCTTCGAGGCGTACACGAAGGGTGAAGCGCCGCACCTCGAGGGCGTCGTGGTCGAGGGCCGGTACCTCGTGACGATCCGTTTGCACGAGCGCGACTCGGCATTTCTTCCGGCGCTGGCGATGGCCGCGCTCCGCGTGACGTGCCCGAGCGCCGGCGACACGTACTCGCCGTCGTGGGCGGCGTGCGGCGCGGGACCATTTCGAGTGCCGCCCGGCGGATGGGAGCGCGGGCGAACGCTGACGCTCGTGCGCAACGAGAGTTACTTCCGCGCGGGGCTGCCGTACCTCGACGCGGTCACGTGGCAGCTCAACGTCGTTCATGGCGAAGACTTCAAGTTCGCGCGCGGCGAGCTCGACGTCGTGCGTGATCTCACGCAGCCAGAGACCGTCCGCTACCAAGCCGACGAGCGCTGGAAGCCGTTCGGCGCGCTCGAGAAGATGCACGGCATGCAGGGCGAGTCGATGAACACGGAGATCCCTCCGTTCGACAACGTCGAGGTGCGCCGCGCGGTGGCGTCGGCGATCGATCGCGATCACATCGTGATGCTCAAGTCGTCGAACCTCACGGCGCTGACCAAACCCGTGCCCCCCGACTTGCCGGGCTACGACCCGCAGCTCGAAGGACAGCGCTACGACCATGCGGCCGCGCTCCAGCACATGAAGAACGCCGGCTACGCCTTCGATCCCGCGACGGGTCGCGGCGGATGGCCGGCACCGATCGTCTACGACGTGGCGAAGCAGAGCATGCAGGAGGTTACCGCGCAGTCGATGCAGCAGGACCTCGCGAAGATCGGGCTCCGCGTCGAGCTGCGCATGTCGAGCCTTTCGACGCTCTATTCGATCACGCACCGGCGCGGGAAATCGCAGATGTCGCCGCAAGGGTGGCAGGAGGATTTCCCGGACCCGAGCGACTTTCTCGACCCCCTCTTCTCGAGCAAGGCGATCAACGAAGAGGACTCGACGAACTACGCCTTCTACCGGAGCGCACCGGTCGACGACGCCCTCGCGCGCGCCCGACGCGAGCGCGATCCGAAGACACGGGCGCGGCTCTACGAGAGCGCCGAGCGGACGATCTGCGACGACGCGCCGTGGGCCTTCGAGTTCGCGTACCGGTTCTTCCAGGTGCATCAGCCGTACGTGCGCAACCTGCACGTGCATCCGGTGTGGACCACCGACGTGATCGAGGTGTGGCTCGATCGCGATCGCGATCGGCTCGCGCGCGCCGAAGCGCCGCTCGTGCGAAGGCTCTTCGCGAGTCTGCGAGGAGCGCTTTGATCCGGCGCGCGCTGGCAAGAACGGCGTGGGCCGTCGCAGTCGTGTGGGCCGTGGTCACGATCGCGTTCTTCGTGAACGAAGTGATCCCGAGCGATCCGGCGCGGATGGTCGCGGGGCCGCAGGCGCGCCCGGCGGAGGTGGCGCGGATTCGCGAGCAGCTCGGGCTCGATCGCGGCGTGCCCATGCGTTACGCGATCTTCGTCACGCGCCTCGTCCACTTCGGAGGGAGCGTCGTGGACGCGAAGGATCCGAAGCACGCGACGTGCGCTGCGTTCGGCCCCGTGCACGTCGACCTCGGAAGGAGCTATGTCCAGCGGCGGCCGGTGGTCACGATTCTCGGAGAGCGATTGCCGCGAAGCGCGACGCTCGCCGCGGCAGCCGTGCTCGTCCAGATGACGCTCGGGATCGCCCTCGGCCTCTTCGCGGCGGCGCGACGACGAACGGCATGGGACGGCGCCGCGATGGCGGCGACGCTGATCGGCGCCAGCGTGCCGACGTTCCTGACCGGGCTCCTGCTGCAATACGTGCTCGCGTATCGCCTGCGGTGGCTCCCCTTCGACGGCTACGGGAAGACGACGCTCGATCAAGCGACCGCGCTCGTGCTCCCTGCGCTCACGCTCGGTCTCTTCGGCGCGGCGTTCGCCACGCGCCTCGTGCGCGACGAGGTGTCGGCGGCGCTCGCGCTCGATCATGCGCGAACGGCGCGGGCGAAAGGAGCGTCGCGCGCGGGAGTGCTCCTACGTCATGGGTTGCGGAACGCGCTGGCGCCGGTGGTGACCGTGGCGGGGATCGATTTCGGCGCGCTCGTCGGCGGCGCGATCGTGGTCGAGACTCTGTTCCGCTGGCCGGGGCTGGGGATGGTCAGCGTGGCGGCGCTCCTCGATCGCGACGGGCCGCTGGTGATGGGGACCGTGCTCGTGACGTCGGTCGGCGTCGTGGCCGCGAACCTCGTCGTCGATCTGGCGTACGTCTGGCTCGATCCGCGCGTTCGCGCGTGAGCTCACCTCGCGCGGATCGTCACTGCGCGAGCAGCGCGCGGCACTCTTCGACGCGCTCGCCTCGCCCGTGCTGCACGCAGCTCTGGTAGGCACCACGCGCGTACGAGGCACGCCCCGCCGCTTCGTACGCGGCTCCCAACGTGAGCCAAGCTTCAGCGTTCGAGGGATCAGCCGACGTGGCCTTGCGCGCGAGATCGATGGCGCGCGCCGTGTCGCCGTGATCGAGCGCCTTCTGCGCG
>PLXW01000151.1 GCA_003151595.1 Myxococcales bacterium | reverse complement strand
GCGTCGAGCGCCGCCGCGAGATCGGCCGAGTCCTTGGCGCGCGTGTCTGCGGCGTCGCGCACGAGCAGCGCCAGCCCCGCGTCGCGCGTCACGGCGCGCAGCGGCCCCACGTCGCCCGAATGGATCCCCGCGATGGCTTGCGACGCAGGCCCCGTCGCCGACGCAGGAACCGCGGTGAAGACGGCGCGCAGATCATCCTGGCCGGCGTCGATCCCCACGTGCGCGCTCTTCAGATCCGCGAGCACTTCGAGTCGCGTCTGCATCGAGCCGTCGACCATGGCCACGATCGCGCCCGGGTCTCCGAAGTCGGGCGCGCGTCCGCCGTGCTGCGCGCGCAGAGCGCGATCGCTCGCGAGCATCTGCGTCTTGGTCTCGTCCCACTGGCGCGCGATCTGTCCGCGGAGCGCTCCGGCGAGCGCCGAGCCGGGGACGTCGATCGCGATCGCTTCTCGCGCCGTCGGCGGCGGCGGGCGCGTGGCCATCGTGCGTATGGCGTACGGCGCGAGCCGCGCGAGATCCTCTTCGGCGCGCGAGACGACGAACCAGCCGCCCGTCCGCGAGATCGCGGCGACGGCATGCGGCCCGCGCGACGGGAGCGCCCCCTTCCCCGTGATCACCTCGAAGTCGCCGCTGACGCGCGCGTCGAACCGCGAGGTCTCGCTCTCCAGAAACGCGTGCGCGCGACGCGCATCGACGAGCCGCATCACGATCACCCACGCCGCTTGCGGCGCGCCCTCGCTTGCGGCGACGTTTGCGCCGCCGTTCGCAGCGACGTTTGCGGCGACGACGATGTACGCCGCCGCCGCTCCATCGATCTCCTCACCGAGCCCCGCGTCGATCCCCGACCCCGTGCACACGATCGCGCCGAGCGTGCTCGGGAGGATCCCCGCCGCGCCGCCGACGCCGCGCTGCACGCGCTGCCACGTGGCGTCGGGCGTGGCGATCGTCGCTTCGGCGATCAACCCCTCAGGCGCGGCGACGGGCGTCGTCTCCGCGGCGACGACGGGCGCGCTCTCGCCTTTCGGCTTGTCGCGACAGCCGGCCCCTGCGAGCGCCACCACCACCGACGCTGCCGTGATCGCGACCCGCGCGATCACGGCATGCGCCCGAGCGGTCACTGGCAGCGAACCGTCGATCCGTCCTTCGTGCACTTGTCGAAGCCGAGCGACTTGCAGAAGTAGCTCCGTTTGCGCCCTGCGAAGCAGTACTTGATCGTCGCTCCGTCGCACTTCGGCGGGTCTTTAGGATCGCACTTGTCGCTGGCGGCAGCAGGCGCAGGCGCGACGCACGCGCCCACGGGGCTCGACCCGGGCGACGCATTGCACATGAGCCCCGCGGAGCCGCAGTCGACCCGCACCTCGTGCCCTTGCACGCAGCCCACCGAGACGTTGCCGTCGCAGCGCTTCCCCGCCGACTGGCAGGCCTGCGTCGGAGGGGCGCAGCCGACCTTGCCCCCTTCGGTCGTGCACTTCAGACCGAAGACGCCGCAATCGACGCTTACCAGCTTGCCGTGCTCGCAGCGGAGGATGCGCGTGCCGCTCGCGGAGCAAGAGGCCGAGCCCTCCTTGTTCTCGCTGGTGCACGGGCCGAGGGCGCAGGTCGCGTCCCCTTCGCGCGTGACGCAGTTCTCGCCGCCGCGGGGGCAGTCGCGAACCTTCACCACTTGCTCGTGGAGGCAGTCGATGGCGCGCCCCTCGAGATCGCAGAAGCTGGCGACGGCGGTGCGGCCGCGACAGGCGTCGACCTTCACGCCGCGGAGCAGGCACTGCCGAAGCTCGCTGCACGAGTTCGCGCGCAACCCGCACTCGCGGATCGACACCGAGAACTTCACGGCGTCGGCCGACGCGAGCTCGTTCATCATCGACTGCACGCACGACACTTCGTTGTTCCCGGTCGCGGTGAGCGGGAGCTTGTCGCACGACGTGAGGAGCGCACACATGTGCTCCACGTCTTCGATGTCCGGCGGCGTGACGAGCCCCTGGCTCGCCGCGGCGATGTACGAAGGCACGCCTGCGTCCGTCACGACGAGCCCGTGTCCTTGCTGGGCCTCGGCCGTGCGCGCGCTGAAGCCGATCGCGGAAGCGATGGCGACCGCGCCGATTCCGATGGCAGCGAGCACCGCCGCGATCCCCGGCGCGAAGCGACGACTCTCTCGGTTCATGACGTTCGAAACCCGCACCAAGCCCCCCTACCAGCTACCTTCAGCTTACAGAAGGAGAGACGTGACGGGCTTCGTTTTATTCGAAAACGTAGGCACGAGACAATCGCCGTCGGTCTGGGCTAAGGTGCGCGACGTCATGATTGACGACGTTCAGAAGGAGCTCCTCTCCTCGATCGCGAAGGCGCACGACGTGCTCAAGCGTGAGCTCTCGAAGCTCCGCGCCGGCCGCGCGCATCCCAGCCTGCTCGAAGGGGTGCGCGTCGATTATTACGGCACGATCACGCCGCTCGCGCAGATGGCGCACGTGCACGTGCCCGAGGCGCGCATGCTCACGGTGAAGCCGTGGGACAAGTCGTCGATGAAGGCCGTGGAGAAGGCCATCCGCGAGGCCGACCTGGGGCTCAACCCGCAGCCCGACGGCGACATCATCCGCGTCCCGCTCCCGCCGCTCACCGAAGAGCGCCGCAAGGAGTTCGTGAAGATCGCGCGCAAGTACGGCGAAGAGTGCAAAGTGACGATTCGGAAGGCGCGTCACGAAGCGCTCGATATGCTGAAGGCTCTCGAAGGCGAGCTCTCCACCGACCTCATCGATCGAGGAAAGAAGAAGACGGAAGAGACCATCGCCGAAGCGAGCAAACAGGTCGATTCTTCGGTCACCTCGAAAGAGAAAGACATCCTCGAGGTGTGACCCCGCGCGCTTCTGGCGTGCGCACACCTTGACACCCCTCACCACGGATGAAAGCCTCTTTGCGGACCACAGGAGTGAATCCGTTGATGCGCGCCATCGCCGCGGGGCAGAGCGACGTCGGGCTCCAACGCGAGCACAATGAGGACTCCTACGTCGTCCTCAAGGAATACGACCTGTTCGTCGTCGCCGACGGAATGGGAGGACATCGCGCGGGCGATGTCGCTTCCAAGCTCGCGACCGACACGATCAGCGAGTTCTTCAAGTCGACGGCGAACGACGACGTGACCTGGCCGTTCCACTTCGACACGAACCTGTCGGAAGAAGAGAACCGCCTGCTCACGGGCATCCGCGTCGCGAACCGGCAGATCTTCGAGCGGTCGACCCGGTCGCGCGAGTACCACGGCATGGGCACCACGGTGGTGGGGGCGATGTTCAGCCCGCGCAAGCGCCGCATGTTCATCGGCCACGTGGGCGACTCGCGCTGCTACCGCGTCCGCAACGGGCAGATTCAGCTGCTCACGCGCGACCACTCGCTCATCAACGACTACCTCTTGGCGATGCCGGACCTCACGGACGAGCAGCGCAGCGAGCTCCCGAAGAACGTCATCACGCGCGCGCTCGGGATGCAGGACCAGGTCGTGGTCGATCTGCAGCACGACGATCCGATCGCGAACGACGTCTACATCCTGTGCTCCGACGGCCTCTCCGGGATGATCCCGGACGAGGAGATCCAGAACATCGTCGGCGGCAGCCCGGACATTCGCGAAGCGTGCAAGCAGCTCATCGCGCGCGCGAACGAGAGCGGCGGCGAAGACAACATCACCGCCGTGCTCATCAAGATCGAAGAAGTCCCCGAGGAGCTGCCGACGCAGACCGACGGCGACACGGAAGAGCGCCTCGCGAAGGCGAAGAGCGCCCCGCCGCCGGTCGAAGAGGAAGAGAACTTCGCCGAAGAGCCGACGATGCCGGGCGTGGCGCCTGACAAGGGTTCCAAGCCGTAAATCGCCCGCGATTCGCGCAGTGAGCGCGCGCCTGGCGATTTACCCTGTGCTTCCGGGACTGCGTCCCCTCCAAACTTCGTTTGGAGCCCTCCCCTGCATCGCCTTCGGCGAATCGTGCTTCGCACGACGGCCAGACAAGAACGCGATCCCGCTCGCTGTACGCGAGCGTCAGCCCTTCAGGAAGCCGGCGGCGCGACGGGCTTGCGGGTCATGCGAACGACGGCGATGTAGAGCACGGTCAGCACGAGGACCGCTGCCACGACGGTGAGCGACTTGTGCTTCAGCGCGCGCACCAGCGCGTCCGGGTCGTCCATCAGCTGCGGCTCGGCGCCGAGCACCTGCTGACCGAAGACGGCGAGGACGGTGCACCACACGGCCGAGCCGAGGATCGTCATGATCGAGTACGGCCCCGGCTTCATCCGCACGATCCCGGCCGGGATGCCGATGAGGTGGCGAATGACCGGCAAGAGGCGCGCGAAGAAGACGCCGCCCGTCTCGTACCGCGCGAGGAAGCGCTCGGCCTGTTCGAGCTTGGCCGGCGAGATCATCACGAGCTTGCCGTAGCGAAGCACCAGCGGGCGACCGAGCGCGCGCGAGGCCACGTACATCACCATCGCGCCGAAGTACGAGCCGGCGGTCCCGGCGATCACGACGCCGGCCATGCTCATCTGCCCCTGCGAAGCCCAGTACGCCGCGGGGGGGATGACGAGCTCGCTCGGCACGGGGAGGATCGACGACTCCATCGCCATCAACAGGAAGACGCCGAGGTATTGCCAGTCTCGGACCCACCCGAACCACGTCATGATCAATTGGTGCATGAGGAAGGGACGCTGCTACGTGAGCGCCCGGTTCGCGTCAAGCGCGCGTCAACGCCCGTCCGAAGCGCGCGCGTCATCGCGCGGCCCTGTACCTGGCCCCCGATCGCGCTAGATTCCTCGCATCATGTCGCAGGAAGTGTCTTTCACGCGCGCTCGCCCGGCCTCGAATCCCCCCTCCACCACGCACGACGACGACACGTTCTCGAGCGGCGGCGAGGCCCCGGCCGACATCGCGGCGCTCCGGATCGCCAAGGAAGCGTGGAAGAAGAACGTCGTCGCCACCTCGGAGGCGAAGATGCCTCCGCGCATGGATCGCTTCTCCACCTGGAGCGACATCGAGATCGGCGACGTGTACACGCCGGCCGACGTCCGCATCGATCCCGCGAAGGACCTCGGCCTCCCCGGCGAGTACCCGTTCACCCGCGGCGTGCAGCCGACGATGTACCGCAGCCGCCTGTGGACGATGCGCATGTTCGCCGGCTTCGGCACGCCGGAGCAGACCAACGCGCGCTTCCACTACCTCCTGAAGGAGGGGCAGACGGGCCTCTCCACCGCTTTCGATTTCCCGACGCTCATGGGCTACGACAGCGACTCGCCGCGATCGCTCGGTGAGGTCGGCATGTGCGGCGTGGCGGTCGACACGCTGCGCGACATGGAGATCCTGTTCGACGGCATCCCGCTCGACAAGGTGACGACGTCGATGACCATCAACGGTCCGGCGATCGTCCTCCTCTGCTTCTACATCGCGCTGGCCGACATCCGTGGGATCGATCGGAAGAAGATCGGCGGCACCGTCCAGAACGACTGCCTGAAGGAGTTCATCGCGCAGCATGCGTGGCTCGTTCCGCCGCGGCCGGCGATGCGCGTCGTGACCGACATGATCGAGTTCTGCTCGAAGGAGGTCCCGCGCTGGAACACCGTCTCGATCAGCGGCTACCACATTCGCGANNTGATGAAGGAGCGCTTCGGCGCGAAGAAGGCCGAGTCGATGAAGCTGCGCACGCACGCGCAGACCGCCGGCGTGTCGCTCACCGCGCAGCAGCCGTACAACAACGTCGTGCGCGTCGCGCTTCAAGCGCTGGCCGCGGTGCTCGGCGGGACTCAGTCGCTCCACACGAACTCGCTCGACGAGACGTACGCACTCCCGACCGAGGACGCGGTGATGATCGCGCTCCGTACGCAGCAGATCATCGCCGAGGAGACCGGCGTGGCGAACGTGGTCGATCCGCTCGGCGGTGCGTGGTTCATCGAGGACCTCACCAACCGCATGGAGAAGGAAGCGCGCGAGTACATCGCCCGCATCGACGAGATGGGGGGCATGGTCTCGGCGATCGAGAAGGGGTACCCGCAGCGCGAGATCGCGGCGAGCGCGTACCGCTTCCAGCGTCAGCTCGAGGCCAACGAACGCATCATGGTCGGCGTGAACAAGTACGAGACGACGCAGCAGAGCAACATCCCGCTGCTCAAGGTCGACGAAGAGGTTCAGCGCCGTCAGATGGACAATCTCCGCCGCGTGAAGGCGGAGCGCGATGCGACGCGCGTGGCGAAGGCGCTCGAAGCGGTGCGTGGCGCGGCAGCGAGCTCAGCCAACCTGATGCCGCCGATCATCGAGGCGGCGAAGGCCTACTGCACCGAGCAGGAGATCTGCGATGTGCTCCGCGCGGTGCTCGGAACCTACACCGATCCCGCGGAATTCTAAGCCTTTCGGCTGCCGCTCGGCTCGCCCGCCCTACACCCGCGTGCGATACTCGCGGTAACCGATGCCTGGACCGACCACGGCGCGCCTGATGGCGCCGAACACCCGGATCGGGGCGAAGTACGTCCTCGTACGGCGCCTCGCAGCAGGCGGCATGGGCGACGTCTGGCTGGCCCGGAACGAGGGGACCGAGGCGTACGTCGCGCTCAAGGTCCTACGTCCGAACCCGGACGAGCGGACACAAGCGGAGGATCGCTTCCGCCGTGAGGCACGCCTCGGCGGGCTGCTCGCGCACCGGAGCATCGTCCGGATCTTCGACTTCCTCGAGGAGCCCGACGGCGCGCTCGTGCTCGTCATGGAGCTCCTCCGCGGCGACACGCTCGAACACTGGATCGAACGGCGCGGCGCGTTCCCGACGCGCGAGGCGATGGCGGTGATGACGTCGGTGCTGTCGGCGCTGCATCACGGCCATCAGCAGGGGGTCGTGCATCGCGACGTGAAGCCGTCGAACATCCTGCTCGACGTCGAGCCCGACGGGCGCGTGATCCCGAAGCTGGTCGACTTCGGCATCGCCAAGATGCCACGCAACGACACGTCGAAGACGATGGACGGCCTCGTGCTTGGGACGCCGAGCTACATGTCGCCCGAGCAGATCAAGGCGGACCCCGAGATCGACGGGCGGAGCGATCTGTTCTCGGCCGCGGTGGTGCTCTACGAGATGCTGACCGCGACGTGTCCGTTCGCCGCTCCGACGCCGTCGGCCGCGATCGCGCAGGTGCTTCAGAACGCAGTGGATCCGGATCCGCGGATCGATCCGCGCTTGTGGCTCGAGCTCTCGCGCGCGCTGTCGAAGCGCCCGAAGGAGCGACACGCCTCGGCCGCGGAGATGCTGTCGGCGATGCTGGCCGCGATCGGCGAGACGGAGGACTCGCTGGCGTCGGTGCTTCGCACGGAGCCGCCGCTCGATTTCCTCGCAAACCTGACCGGTCCGCACTCGGCGCGCGCGGCGATGAACGAGGCGCAGACGCAGAGCGTGGAAGGGCAGTCGGTCGCGCACGGCGTTCCGAAGCGCGGAGGGTCGTGGGTACCGGTGATCGGCGTGGGGGCGCTGGTCGCGTCGATCGCGGTGGTGGCGGTGATGACGCGGGATCACGGGGCGCCGCATGCGATGGCGCCGCAGGCGACGGCCGTGACGAGCGCGGCCCCGAACGCGACCCCGACCCCGAACCCGAACCCGAACGCGAACGCGAACGCGAACGCGAACGCGAACGCGAACGCGAACGCGAACGCGAACGCGAACGCGAAGGTGAACGTGAAGGCGTTGGCGGGGGCGACGACGATCGCGGACCTGGCGAAGAACGCGGCGGCGCTCGAGGGGA
>PLXW01000136.1 GCA_003151595.1 Myxococcales bacterium | reverse complement strand
ACCTGCTCCGCGAAGGGCTCGACCTCCCCGAGGTGTCACTGGTCGCGATCTTCGACGCCGACAAAGAGGGGTTTCTCCGCAGCAATCGCTCGCTCATTCAGACGATCGGCCGCGCCTCGCGCAACGTAAACGGTCGCGTCCTCATGTACGCCGATCGCATGACCGCGGCGATGACGCAGGCCATGGGAGAGACCGCGCGACGTCGCATCCTCCAGGAGAAGTACAACACCGAGCATGGCATCATTCCCACGACGGTCGTTCGCGCGGTGATGAACCTGAACCCCGCGTCGGGGACGATGGATTACTTCAACGTCCCCAAGGCCCAGAAATACGGGTCGGGAGCACCGGCGGCGACCGAAGAGGATCTCGGCGAGCAGATCGCGGCCATGCGCCTGGAGATGTTCACCGCGGCGGAGAACTTGGAGTTCGAGAAGGCAGCGCGCCTGCGCGACGATCTGAAGAAGCTCCAGTCGCTGGCCGGCGAGGATGGTGAGAAGGCCATCGCCACGCAGGTGGCAGCGTTCGAACCCTACGCAGCCAAGCGGAAGAAAGGGGCCGCCAAGGCACCCACCATGGGCGGGAAAGCCGGCGCGGCGCGCGGACGGAAGTGGAAGGGCTGAGTACCCAACTCACTCGCCGCCTTACCCATCGCGGCCGTCGAAAATACTATGTCGCGGCGCGCGGCCTCTTGTGTAGAGTGCGCCGCATGGCGTCCAAGAAAATCAACAAGAGTGCGTTCGTTCGTGGCCTCCCTGCCAGCATGGGGGCTCCCGAGGTGGTGAAGGCCGCCGCGGCGAAGGGGATCAAGCTGTCGGTGAAGTTCGTTCACACGATTCGCTACAACGCGAAGGTCTCCGCGAAGAAGAAGAGCGGCGGCGGTGGTGGTGCGATCGTCGCCGTGAAGCGCGGCCCGGGTCGTCCCCCGAAGTCGGCCTCGGTCGTCGTCCACGCGCCCGTCGCGCGCGCGGCCAGCGCGTCCAACGGCGGGCTCGTCGGTGAGATCGAGCGCATCGTCGAGCGCAAGGTCACCGCGATGCTCAAGGAGCGACTCGGCGCGCTGTTCGCCTGAGAGCTGCTCGCGTCGGCTGAGTAGCGACGGCTTACGTGAGTGAGCCGTCGCCTCGCATCTTCAGCGCTTGGACCACGGAGCGCACGTCTTGAGCGCGATCGCGCGGGATGACGAGCACGGCGTCGTCGGTCTCCACGATCACCAGGTCGTGCACGCCCACGAGCGCGAACACCTTCTTCGCGCGCCCGCTCTGGCCGGTGTCGCTCGTGAGATCGCACACGAGGTTCCCGTGCGCATCGACCGCGACCGCGCGCGCAGGAAGCGCGTTGCCGGTGGGGTCCTTCGCGGCGAGCTCCCAGGCGCTCTCCCAGCTCCCGACGTCGTTCCAGCCAAAGCTGCCGGGGACGACCGCGAGGCGCGACGCCTTCTCCATCACGCCGTGATCGATCGAGATCGACGGTAGCCCGGGGAACGTGGAGGCCAGCTCGCGCTCTTCGTCGCCGCGCGCGGCGGCGTCGTCGATGCGGGCGAGGCCGTCGGCGAGCTCGGGCATGCACCCGCGAATGGCGTCCAGCATGGTGCGCGCGCGGAAGAAGAACATCCCTGCGTTCCAGAGGTGCTTGCCTCCGGCCACGTACTGCTCGGCCCGCGCGCGGTCCGGCTTCTCGACGAAGCGCGCGACCTCGCGGAGTCCGCCGTCGATCTCCGCGCCGACCTCGATGTACCCGTACCCAATCTCGGGGCGGGTGGGGACGACGCCGATCGTCGCCATGTATCCGGCGCGCGCGCCGGCGATCGCCTTCGCGATGAGCGCGCGGAAGCCCTCTTCGTCGGTGATGTAGTGATCGCTCGGGAGCACGATCACGATCGCGTCCGGGTTCGCCCGCGCGATCGTCGCCGTCGCCCATCCGATGCACGGCGCCGTGTTGCGCGGCACCGGCTCGGCCAGCACGTTCGCGCGCGGCACCTGAGGGAGCTCGCGCGCCGTAGCGTCGGCGAGCTTCGCGCCCGTGGCGATGTACACGTTCGACGCGGGCACCAGCGGCGCGATCCGCCGCACGGTGGCCGCCAGGAGCGACTCCTTCGGATCGCCGCCCAGAGGGAGCAGCTGCTTCGGTCGCAGCTCGCGCGACGCCGGCCAGAAGCGCGTCCCCGCTCCACCCGCCATGATCACCGCGTACACGTCGTTCATCGCGCTCATCGCATTTGCCTCATGGTCGTGCGTATCCCCATGCGAGCGTCGCCATCGCCAGCGGCGCCAGATAAATCGCGAACCAGTGAATCTTCCCGCCGTCGACGACGCGCCGGAGCGCGACGAGCGAGGCCAGCGCCAGCGCGAACGCCAGCAGTGCGCCGGTGGCCAGCGACACGACGCTCTCGCTCGTATGGAACGCCGCCGGTGCCTCGAACGCCGCCAGCCCCGCCAGCGCCGGAAGCGACACCAGGAACGACAGCTCGAACGCCCGCTCGGCGCTCACCCCCATCCACAGCAGCGACGCGATCGTGAGCCCGCTCCGCGAGAGCCCCGGCACGACGGCGCACCCTTGCGCCACGCCTACGACCATCGCCGCGACCCAGCCGGGTGACGTCGTCGCCCCTTCGCGCGCGAGCTTCGTCGACGCGATGGCGATCGCCGAGACGAGCAGGCACGCGCCGATCACGTACAGCGGAGCGGTCGCCGTTTCGACGGCGAGTCCCTTCCGAAGCGCGAGCCCCGCCACGACGGAGACCAGCGAAGCCACCCCCACGAACACGGCGTCTCGCCCCCCCGGCGTCTCGCGAAGCAGCGCCGGTCTCCCGAGCCCGCGCAGCCCTTCCTCCAGCGCCGTCCAGGCGCGTCGGCGAAACATGACGACCGTCGCCGCAAAGACCGCGAGGTCGAGCAAGAGCGTGAGCGTCACGTCGCCGCTTCGTCCGAAGAGAAGCTCGGCGAGGAGGTCGTGCCCGCTGCTCGAGAGCGGCAACACGTCGGTGGTGCCATGGAGCACACCGAGCGAAGCGGCTTCGCCGAGGGGGATCGACATGAACGCGCCTTACCATGATTTTCGCGCGGTTCCGGGGTAGAACGCGCCACGACGACGATGCTCACGACGTACGCCACAGTCCTGGTCTTCATGCTCGTCGCGGTGGCGTTCGTCTTCGGCTCGCTGCTCGTGGGGCGCTTCGTTCGCCCGCGCCCTCCCGCCGAGTCGCAGGGGGCGAAGCTCGAAGCGTACGAGTCGGGCGAAGAGGCGGTGCGGACGGCGTGGTTCAACTTCAACCCGCGCTTCTATCTCGTGGCACTGGTGTTCCTCATCTTCGACGTAGAGATCGCGTTCATCCTCCCCGTGGCGGCCGTCTTCAAGCGTTGGACGTCGCAGAGTCACGCCATGGGCGCGCGCGCGCTCGTCGAGATCTTCGCGTTCATCGCCGTGCTCCTCTTCGGGCTGGCATACGCCTGGAAGAAGGGGGACCTGGAGTGGATCCGCACGGCGGGCGGCGCCGTCCCCGCCGGCGCGTCGCTGTCGGTCGTTCGTTCACGCGCCGGATCGACCACGCAAGGCATGGAAGAGGAGCCTCAAGAGCGATGAGCAACCTCATCACGCCCCTCGGCCCCGACGCCATCGACGCCCGCTACCACGACGACAACGGCAGCGTCCTCACCACCCGCGTCGATCACATGATTCACATGCTCCTCAACTGGGGCCGCTCGAACAGCGTCTGGTATCTGCTCTTCGGTCTGGCCTGCTGCGCCATCGAGCTGATGCAGACGGGCGGCCCGCGCGCCGATCTCGAACGCTTCGGCAGTGCGCCGCGACCCAGCCCGCGCCAGAGCGATCTGATGATCGTCGCCGGCACGCTGACCTACAAGATGGCGCTCCGCGTTCGTCGCCTCTACGAACAGATGGCCGAGCCGCGGTACGTGATCTCGATGGGGAGCTGCGCCAACTGTGGTGGGCTCTTCAGCTACGCGTACTCGGTGTGCAAGGGGGTCGATCAGATCGTGCCGGTCGACGTGTACGTCCCTGGTTGTCCGCCGCGCCCCGAGGCGTTGCTCGAGGGGCTCCTCAAGATTCAAGATCAGATCAAGCGCGAGAAGATCCTGTTCCGGCGCTACGGCGTCGCGCGCCCTTCGCCATGATGCCGGTCGAGATCTACGACTTCGCGCGCGCGAAGTTCGGCGAGGCCGTGCGCGATCTGCACGCCGATCCGAAGAAGGACAAGGACCCGTGGTTCGTGGTCGATGCCGACATGGTCGTCTCGATCGCCACGTGGTTTCGTGACGAATCGATCCTCGCCTTCGATTGGCTCGAGTGCCTGACGGGGACGGATCATCCGGACAAGAACGTGATCGCCGTGACGATCCATTTGTGGTCGTACGCGCGCCGGCATCGCGCCGTCTTCAAGCTGCTCTTGCCGCGCGACGCCCCTGTGATGCCGACGCTCTCTTGGATCTGGCCGTGCGCCAACTGGCAGGAGCGCGAGTGCTTCGATCTGCTCGGCGTCCGTTTCGAAGGGCACCCCGACCTGCGTCGCATCTTGCTGCCCGACGATTGGGTCGGCCACCCGCTCCGGAAAGACTTCCGCGAGGCCGCGCACTACCACGGCATTCCCACGACACGCCCTGCGCCGCTCGACCTCCTCAAGATCGGCCTGACCAAGAGAGAGCCGACGGCGTGAGCGAGATCGTCCTCGAGCGCGAGAACGGGTCGGAGATGATCCTCAACCTGGGGCCACAGCATCCGTCGACGCATGGAGTCCTGCGCTTCATCGTCCACACCGACGGCGAGATCCTCCGGAAGGCCGTGCCCGACGTCGGGTACTTGCACCGATCCATCGAAAAAATAGGTGAACGGTGCACGTACCAGGGGTTCATGCCGTACACCGATCGCGTCGACTACCTCGCCGCGATGTTCGCCAACGAAGCGTGGGCCATGGCCTGCGAGAAGCTGATGGGGATCCCGGTGCCGCCGCGCGCGCAGTACCTCCGCGCGATCTCGTGCGAGCTCAATCGCATCGCGAGTCACATGATCGCGCTCGGTGCCATGGCCATGGATATCGGCGCGGTCACGCCGTTCCCGTATGCGCTCCGCGAGCGTGAAGCGATCAACGACCTCATCGAAGAGCTCTGCGGCGCGCGCCTCACGTACAACTATCACCGCATCGGCGGCGTCTCCTTCGACTTCCCCAAGGGTTGGGACACCAAGGTGCTCCGCTGGCTCGACACGTTCGAGCCCACGATGGACGAGTTCGATCGCCTCATCACGATGAACACGATCTTCGTGAAGCGGCTCGCCGGTGTCGGCGTCATCACCAAAGACGAAGCGATCGCCTACGGGCTCGTCGGACCGAACCTGCGCGCCGCGGGGCTGGCGTGGGACCTCCGCAAAGAGGACGCCTACGGCGTCTACGGCAAGCTGGCGTTCGACGTCCCCATCGGCACGGGCAAGATGGGGAAGCTCGGCGACTGCTGGGACCGATTCAACCTTCGCGTCGACGAGTGTCGACAGAGCGCGCGAATCTTGCGGCAATGCTTCGAGCAGATCGGCGCGTGGTCGGAGAATGATCTCCTCGGGCCGCTCCCGAAGAAGATGCGCCCCGACGGCGAGGCGTATGCTCGCGTGGAGAGCGCGCGCGGCGACATGGGTTGCTACGTGATCGGCGCGGGGAAAGACGAGCCGTACCGCGCGCGCTTCCGGACGGGGAGCTTCAACGCCATGGGGATCATCGAGGCCAAGAGCGCCGGGTTGTTCATCGCCGATCTCGTCGCGCTCATCGCGTCGCTCGACGTCGTCGCCCCCGAGATCGACAGATGAGCCCCTTCGCGCGCGGCGGAGCGATGGCGCTCGCCGCCGCGTGCGCGTTCGGAGTCACGACGCCGCTGGTGCAGCGGTACGGCGCGCACGTCGGTCCGTTCGCGACCGCGGCGCTCTTGTATGCGGGCGCGGCCCTCGCGTCGTGGATCCCGTTCGGCGGTCCGCCGGGTGCGAAGCTCGCCGTGCGACACGCGCCGAGGATCCTGCTCGTCGCGCTCGCGGGCGCGGTGGTTGCGCCGGTGTGCCTTGCGTGGGGCGTTCAGCGGACGAGCGCCGTGTCGGCGTCGCTGCTCCTCAACATGGAGTCGGTGTTCACGGTGCTCCTCGCACGAGCCGCGTTTCGAGAGCCGATCGGATCGCGCGTCGCGGCGGCGCTCGCGGCGATCGTCGCCGGCGGGGTCGTGCTGGTGGTGGCGTCGGCGAACGCGGGCGGTGCGAGTGAAGGGGCATCGCGCGCGTCGCTGCTGGGAGCGATCGCGGTGATGGCGGCGACGTTGGCGTGGGCCATCGACAACGCGCTCACGCGACCGCTGGCCGAGCTCGATCCGTCGCGCGTGGTCCTGGCGAAAGGTGCGCTCGGCGCGATCGTCGCGACGGGGCTCTCGGTGATCGCCGGCGAGCCGCGACCGCTGGCGGGCGCGTCGATCGCTCTCCTCGTCTGCGGAGCGACCGGCTACGGCGCGAGCCTTCGTCTCTATCTCTCCGCGCAGCGCACGCTCGGGGTCGCGCGCACGGCGTCGGTCTTCGCCGTCGCTCCGTTCGTCGGCGCGCTCGTCGCCATCGCCCTCGGCGATCGCCCGCCGCTCCTGGCGTCGATCTCGGCCGCGGTGCTCTGCGCGATCGGCGTCGCGCTCCACCTCACGGAACACCACACACATCGGCACTCCCACGCCGCCGCCTTCCACGAGCACACGCACCGCCACGACGACGCGCACCACGATCACGCCCACGACGCTTCTCTCGGTGTTGCCGTTGGCTTCCACGGCGAGCACAGCCACCCGCACCACCACGACCCCGTTACCCACGACCACGACCACGCCCCCGACCTCCACCACGCGCACGACCACGACCACGACCACGATCCCGCGTGATTCTGGCCCATCCCGCGCGGTCCGGACTATAGACGGAGGGGTATGCGCGTCGCGGTCCGACTCCTCGCTCTCGTCGCCCTCGGCTTCGTCCTGGTGCTCGCGTCGGCGTGCACACGCGAGGTCGGCCCTCAGCTCATCGAGGTCGTCGACCTCGCACCACACGAGGTCGAAGCCGGCGATCACGTCGAGGTCCTCGGTGCGTCGTTTCCCCAGGGAAAGCACGCCAAGGTCACCTTCCGCGGCCAGCTCCATCGCCCCGGCGAGAAGCCCGACACCGCCGAGATCGCCGCCGATGGCGACGCCACGAGCTCTACGCAGATCGCGATCGACTTCACCGAAGGCCTCCAGCAACTTTTCTGCGGCGCCGGCGAGAGCTCGGCGCACACCACGTTCGACGGCGACGTCGAGGTCTCGTTCGCCGCCGCCACCGCAGGCGCACCAGCGGTGAACGCCACGCTTCACGCCGTGACGCTCGACGTTCGCCCGCCGACGCCGCGCCGCGCGCTCCTCGACGCACGAAAGATCGAAGGCGAGCGGGCCCTCGCGTACATGGGCATCAAAGCCGGCAAGACGTCGCCTCCGTCGGGCGGCATCGTCGTCGAAGCGATCGCGCCCGGCTCGCGCGCAGAGAAAGCGGGCGTCGAGGTCAACGATCTGCTCACGAGCCTCGACAAGCTCCGCCTCACGTCGCTGGCCGACGCGATCCCGGCCGGAAGGCACCTCGCCACGTTCACTCTCCGCCGCGGCACCGCGCCCGCCGAGATGACGCGCGAGATCCCGATCGACGGCTACCGCGCGTCGCCCCCCGCGGATCTCTACGGCGCCGCGATCCTCGTCGCCATCGCCGCCGCCGTGCTCCTCCTCTTCATGGCTCCCACGGCGGGCTTCCTCACGTGGGTCGAGCGCCGCGTCGCGGGGCGCATGCAGTCGCGCATCGGCCCGAACCGTGCCGGGCCTCAGGGGATGCTCATCTGGGTGGCCGACGGCATCAAGATGCTCCTGAAGGAAGACGTCATTCCCAAGGCGGGCGACTCGAAGCTGTTCCGACTCGCGCCGTACCTCGTGTTCACCGGCGTCTCGGCGACGTTCGTGGTGATGCCGTTCGGCCAGTACCTCATCGCCGCCGATCTCGACGTCGGCATCCTCTACGTCCTCGCCGTCACGTCGCTGGTCACCATCGGGCTCCTGTCCGGCGGGTGGGCCTCGAACAACAAGTACTCGCTGCTCGGCGGCATCCGATCGGCCGCGCAGATCGTCAGCTACGAGGTGCCGGGCGCGATCGCCGTCGCCTGCATCGTGATGATGACCGGCAGCCTGCGCCTCCAGGAGATCATCCACGCTCAAGGGGGCTGGCCGTGGGAGTGGTTCCTCTTCAAGAACCCCGTCACCTTCGCCCTCTTTTGCCTGTACTTTACAACTGCACTGGCCGAAGGAAACCGCGCGCCGTTCGACCTCCCCGAGGCCGA
>PLXW01000063.1 GCA_003151595.1 Myxococcales bacterium | reverse complement strand
ATCTCGCCGAGGAGTCTCTCTCTCTTCCGCAGAGCGCGACGCGATCCACTCGACGGACGGTTGCTCTAGTCACTCTTCCAGGCATCGCCGTACTCCTCGCGGAGGATCGCTTCGGCCTGTTCGATGCGCGCGCGTCCGGTGAGGCGCTTGTGCGCGACGAGCAAGAGCCCGGCGACGAAGACGAAGAGGAGCGTCGCGGCGATGACGCCGGGGCGAGCGCGCTCGGGGCCGGTCGTGAAGTGGCCGTGGATCAGTGCGGCACCGTCGGCGCCCGAGACGTAGATGGGGAGATCGTCGAGCGGCAACCGAGCGCGCGCGCCGATCTGTTCGTCGAGCGCGCGACGGTCGGACTCGCGCGAGCTCGCCTTCGCCCAGTAACCGACGTGACGTTCGAGCGTGGGGTCGCCTGGCTCGAAGCGGAGATCGTCGTCGCCGGTGACCACGATGCGCTGAGGCACCTCGCCCTTGGCCAGCGGCGGCGCGAGGAAATCTCCGCTCGCGTCGACGGTCCGTCGCGGAGCGTGCAGCGTGACGGCGAACGCTCCGCGCCAGCCAGGAAGGCGGTCGGAGTCGAGGATGAATCCCACGATCGATTCGTCCTCGACGATCGCGGCCACACCGGGAGACTCCGGAGCGTCGAGCTCCGCATGGACCGGACGGGCGAGGTCGAGGCGAATCGCGCGGCGATGATCCGGGTCGCCCGTGTCGACCTCGTTGTCGATGTAGATCGAGCGCCACGTGACGGCCTCGCGTGTAACGCGCGCGTCGTGGACCGCGGCGCGCGTCGTCATGGCGACCGAGTCGCTGGCTTCCGCGGCGTGCGTCGCGAAGAGAACCGCCGCGCCGATCGCGAACGCGAGGCGCATGGTCACTGCCTCTCGATCGGGTGCGCGAAGCCGTCGATGCCGTGATCAGCGTGCGTGCGCTCGGGGAGGATCGGCGAGAGGAGCGCGATGAGCTGCAGCAGCGCGGCGATCTGGATCACCTTGAGCACGACGATCGATAGAGTCAGCGTGCGCTTCGGCCCGTGCGCGCGCTTCACGATGCTTCGCGCGAGGACGGCGCTCCCCACCAGGAGCGCGAGGCCGATCGCGATCTGCGCGAGCACCGGCCCGGCCCACCAGCTCGACTCGTAGTAGAGCGCCACGATCGGCGCGAGCACGGCGAGCACCAGCGTGCCGGCGAATACGCCGGTCGCGAAGCTGAGGAGCAGATCGGTCGCGCTGCACTGCGCGCCGGAGAGCTTCCACGTGAGCAGCCCGGCCGGGACCGCGAACATGCTGGAGAGGAAGATGATGATCGGCACCTTGTAGGCGTTCGCCAGCGCGAGCTCCGGGATGCGCACGCCGACGGCGACGCCCCACACGACGGCGAAGAGTAGTGAGAGGAGCATCGCGGCGATCGCGAGCTGAAGGCGCCGCGCGCGCCCCTCGTCCTCCGCCGGGAGCGGATTGCCGCAGGCGACGTTGAGCAAACGGACGATGACCTGGAACCCTCTGACGATGAACCCCATCGAGTGCCTCCTTCGAAGACACGAGGAGGATGGAGCGCCGATGTGGACGCCGGGCGCGACGCCAGGTGAAACGTCGTCGCGTTTCGTGTGAACGCGGTGTGAATCGGCGGTCAGCGCGCGAGCGGAAGCGCGATCCGAAAGGTCGCGCCGAGGCCCGGCGCCGACGACGCCCGTACCTCTCCGCCGTGCGCTTCGGCGACCGCTTTCACGAGCGCGAGCCCCAGGCCAGTGCCGTGTGCGCGACCGCGTGTCGTGAAGAAGCGCTCGAAGACGCGCGGGAGATCGGCGTCGGCGATCCCGGGACCGGAGTCGCGCACCGAGAGGCTCACGCGATCGTCTGCAACGCTCACCTCGACCACGACCTCGCCCTCCGGCGCGGCGAACGACACCGCGTTCTCGACCAGGTTGCGGATCGCCGACTCGATCCGCGACGCCACACCGTGGACGCGCGCCTCTTCCGGCGCCGTGACGGTGAAGCGCACGCTCGGCCAGCGCATGTCGGCCTGCGCCGCCCCGGTAATCCCTCGCGCGAGCGCCGCGACGTCGACCACGCTCCGCACCTCGCGCTGCATGCCCGACTCGGCGCGCGCGAGCTCGAGGAACTGCGTGACCAGAGCGTCGAGTCGCGCGCCGCTGTCGTCGAGGATGCGGGCGATGCGCTGCGTGCGCGCGTCGGCCTTCGCTTCGTCGAGCTGCTCGGCGCAGGCGCGAATCGCGGCGACCGGGTTCTTGAACTCGTGCACCAGGTCGGCCACCAACGCTTCGTGATCGCGCCGGCGTTCGTCGAGCGTCTGCAGGAGGCCGTTGAAGGCGACGGCGAGGTCTCCGATCTCGTCACGGCGCCGGAGGTCGATCGACGGGGCCGATCGACTCCCGGTACCGCTGGCCGCGACCTGCGCGCGGAGCTGCTCGATCGGGCGAACAGTTCGCCACCCGAGCCACCACGCGAGCAGGATGCCCACCGGAAGAAGGATGAAGACCATCTTCACGAGCTCGTAGCGAATGTCGTAGAGCGCGCGCACGGGACGGCGCGAGCTCTCCTGTGCATAGACGAGCCCCGTCGCCGATCGTCGCGCGGCGCTGCACAAGAGGAGCTTCGACCCGTCGGAGGTGCGGCACTCGACGTCGGCATGGCTCGCCGTTGCGCGACGGACTTCCGGGCGAGCGTCGAGCGGGCCGAGCATGGCGTCGAAAGCACGAAGCGAAGGGGCGGCGTCGTCGCCGAAGAAGAGCGCGCTCAAGGAGGCGAGCGGGTTGGTCCCCGCTTCGTGATCGATCTCGGACACGACCGCGCCGCTCGCATCGAGCACGCGAATGCGGAGGTCGCGCCGTCGAGCGATGGCGTCGAGGCTCGCCACGCCGTCGTCGCGCGCCGCTTCGTCGGCCCCTTCGCGCACGTTCTCCGCGATGCGCGCGCCGACCGATCGCTCCTGCACGCCCATCACGGCCACGAGCCCCAGCGGCGCCAGCACCACCGCGACCACGACGAGCATCGCGCGCAGGCGCATCGATCGCAGCCTTGGAACGCGAACACCGAGTCGCGCGAGGCCACGCGCTTCACCGCTCATCGTCGCGCCATCGATACCCCGCGCCGACCACGGTCTGCAGGCGATCGAACGCCGCGTCGATGGCCTCGAGCTTCCGGCGAATGCGCCGCACGTACGTGTCGACGATGCGATCGCCCACAACCGAGCCGTCGTCGCGAATCTGATCGAGGAGCTGCTCGCGCGACAGGACGATCCCCGGTCGACGCGCGAGGCACTCGATGACGCGGAACTCGGTCAGCGTCGTCGTCAGCAGCGCGCCGCGCCAGCGCACTTCGAGCCTTTCGCCGTCGATCGTGAGCTCGCCCCGAGCGATCGCCGCCGGAGCGCCGTTGCCTCCGCCGCGCAGCGCTTCGCGTCGCAAGAGCGCGGCAACGCGCGCCAGGAGCGAGCGGGTGCGAAACGGCTTGGCCACGTAGTCGTCGGCGCCGAGCTCGAGGCCCAGCGTCTCGTCGATCTCGCTGTCGCGCGAGGTGAGGAGCACGAGCGGGACGAGGTCGTTGCGCGCGCGAAGTGTGCGACAGAGCTGGAAGCCGTCGATCGCCGGCATGTTCACGTCGCTCACGATCGCGTCGGGGCGCCTCGCGTCGATCTCGGCCAGCCCCGCGCGCCCGTCCACAGCGGTGACGACGTCGTACCCCGCCTCCTCGAACGCCAGCGACAGCACGTCGAGCAGCGCCGGGTCGTCGTCGATGAGGAGGACACGGGCCATCGGAAGAGATCGTAGCGCGCTAAAGTCCGCCCCCCAACGTGCCGTTCCTGTCAGGCATGTGGACCTACAACCGTGTCTCGGACGTCGCGACGCTCGTTTTCTCCGGCATGGTCACCGCTGACGAAGTTTGCGACGCCGCCACGCGGCTGCGCGACGACGCAGGGAACGACGCCATTCGCCTGGTGCTCGATTGTCGAAGCGCACACCTCCCGCTCGGCTCGGCGTGGGTCCTGGTGGTCCTCGTCGAGGACGTGGCCATCTCCGACGTCGTCGCCATCGGCGCCTCGCGATCCACGGTCGCGTCGCTCCGCTCGGTGTGTACGAGCATGAAGCTCCCGATCAAGTTCCACATCACGATGGCGGGCTGGCGCGCGCAAGAGAACACGATGACGACCCTCACTGACACCGGCTACCTCTCCGAGATCTCCGTCGGCTGAATTCGCCGCGTCGCGTGGTACGGTCGCCGCTTCGAACGCGGGAGGACCGATGCGACTGCGATTTGGAATCTCATGCGCCACGATCACCTGCGCGGGGGCCGCGATGGCGACCGCCGCGAGCTGCACCACCAACGACAACCCGGAGATCCCGGGCGTGGACGCCTCGTTCAACGACGTCGCTTCGGGTGACGACACGGGCGTGATCCAGCCGAGCAACGACGCCGGCTCCGACGCGGCGCTCCTCGACTCCTCGCCTCCCATCGACGCGCCGGTTGACGCCGGATGCTCACCACGATCCGGCTTCCAGCCGTCGCCGTACGTCCCCGCCGCGCAGACCTCGCTCTCTTGCTTCCAGTCGCCGATCCAAGGGGCGCTCGCCGCGGATTGCTTCAGCGACGCATCGACCTACGCCAGCTGCTCCGGTTTCGCCGACTCCGGTCTCGACGCCGGCGCGAACACGAACGCTTGCCTCGCGTGCCTCGTCTCTCCCGAGAACAGCGACGCGGGTTACGGCGCCGTCGTGCAAGGCGTCGTGCCGGTGATCAACGTCGCCGGTTGCCTCCAGGTCGCGGACCAGAGCGACGCCGGGTATGCGTGCGCGGTCGCCGTGCAAGCGGCGTGGGCGTGCGCGGAGTACGCGTGCAAGTCGAGCTGCCCGGTGTCGGACGATCCGTCGCGCGCGGAGTACGTCGCCTGCACCGAGCTCGCTGCGACGGGCGTGTGCTCCACGTACACGCAAGCGGCGCAGACCTGCGTCGCGGCCGAAACGGGAGACGGCGGCCTCCCCTACGTCGCCATGTACTGCTTCGACGGCACGAACGACGCGGGGCAGACGCTCACGATCCTCGACTTCTTCTGCGGCACCTGAGAGTCGGTCCGGTCCTCGGTCCCCATCGCACGCGCGTATGGCCACGATCCTCGTCGTCGCGCACGCGCATGATCGCTTCGATGCGCGGCACTTCCTCCTGAAGGGGCTCTTCGAGCACTGGACCGCGGCGGGTCATCGCGTGCTGGTGCACGAGGGGCCGAGCGGTCTCCCCGACGCCGACCTCGCGTTCGTGCACATCGACGGCACGGTCATCCCCACGCCGTACCTCGACGCGCTCTCGCGCTATCCGATCGTCGTCAACGGCAAGACGGCCGACATCAGCAAGCGCTCGTTCAGTCGTCATCTCGTCTCGCGCGCCGACGCCTTCGACGGCCCCGTCATCGTGAAGACGAACCGCAACTCGGGCGGTTTCCCTGAAGCGATGCACGCCATGAACGCGCGCGACGCCGGAGAGCCGCCAGGAGAGCCCGTGCGGTTCATGAAGGACCGCTATCCGATCTTCCGATCGGCGTGCGAGGTGCCTGCCTCGACGTGGCGCGATCCCGATCTGGTGGTGGAGAAGTTCCTCCCGGAGAAGGACGAGCGCGGATACTACGTTCGCTATTGGGTCTTTCTGGGAGACAAGGAGCGGTGCAGTCGCTACCTCGAAGCCGACCCGATCGTGAAAGGGGACAAGGCGATCGAGCGCATCCCGTGCGACGTGCCCGACGAGATTCGCGCGTGGCGAGCGCGCCTCGGGTTCGACTTCGGGAAGTTCGACTTCGTGATCCATGACGGCCAGCCGGTGCTCCTCGACGTGAACCGAACGCCCACCGTGCCGCCTAACTTGAGCGACGCCGTGCGCGCGCAGCAGGCCGCGTTGAGTGAGGGGATCGCCGCGTTTCTTCGGTGACGCTGCCCTGCCCCCCGGTGCGCGAAAGATCCACCTTCGGCTAGTCGGCGATCCACCGGGTGAGCCCGCGGCCACCCAGCCCTCCTGCGAAATATTGCGGTTTCACGCGAATCGAGTGGGCTCCCGAATCTGCGCACACTTCCTGCTGAGAGAGCCGGTCATGCCGCGTCAAACGAGAACCCTCGATGACAGCCTGACCCGAGCCGACCGCTTCGCCGCGATGGCCCGCGACGATCGTGGAGCGAGCTTCGTCGAATACATAATCCTCGTCGGATTGGTCGCCATCGTCGGGATGGCGGGCTTCAAGACGTTTGGATTCCAGGTGCGCGCCAAGATCGACCAGCAGTCGGTCACGGTGAGCGCCGTCACCGACAACTGACTCGCGCTCGGTTTCACGAATGAGCGTTCGCGGCGGACTGACCCGCCGTGCTTGCACCACTGCACCTAAAGGGAGAGACGATGATGAAGCGTAACGGACAGTTCTTCTCGATCGCGGCGCTCGGGACCGTCGTGGCCTGCAGCTCGTCGAGCGGAACGCAAGGGAGCACGGCGACCACGCAGGGCTCCGCGACGCTTGCGTCCAACGCCTCCTACCTCGATGCGAAATCGGCGAGCGACGTCGACGTCGAAGCCGATCACCTCTCGTTCCCGGCATCGACGCACTCCGATCAACTGGAGCGCGCGGTCGGCGACATCATCGTCGGCGACAAGGGCGGCGCGAAGAACCCGTGGGGCTTTCTCCGCAAGGTCACCGCCAAACCGGTCCTCTCAGGGGAGACGATCACGCTGGCCACGACCAAGGCCTCGCTGAGCGACGCGGTCTCGCAGGCGAGCTTCAAGACGACGCTCCAGGCGCCGAAGCTCACGACGACCGGGCCCGTCACGGCCGACGCTTACGCGATTCACACGCAGGGCACGTCGGGCGGAACGCCAATCAAGCTCCTCGATTATTCGGGGACGAAGCTCCTCGACGTGAGTGACAGCGCGACGCTGCACTCCGGCGACAAGATCGGCTACACGGCGCACGCTACGGTGACGACCGGCACGCTCGACTTCACGCCATCGTTCGACGTCGGCGCCGACATCGAGCCGAACCTGTCCGACCCGCTCTCGAGCGTGAAGGAGTTCCACGTCATCGCCACCGGCCAGCTCGACGCCGACGTGGAGCTCGACGTGGGCTTTGCCGTCACGGGCAACATGACGGGCGACGACCTCGCCGACCTCATCGCCGAGAACGTGCTTCAAGCGCCGAGCGCGACGCTCGCGGACTATCCGGTCGATCTCGGATCGATCTCGCTCGGGATCATCAGCATCCCGGTGCACGCCGAGTTCAAGGCGACGCTGGCCTGCCAGCTGTCGTACGGCGGCGGAGTCGGCGTCGATGTCGGCGGCAAGGTGAGCGGCTCGGTCACAGCGGGCTTCAAATACGAGAGCTCGCAGCTCAGCCCGGTCTTCGATCACACGCAGTCGTTCACGATGATCGGCCCGAAGTGGACGATGGACTCGGCGGTTCACGTTCGATGCAACGTGAAGCCGGAGTTCGATCTGTCATTCTACGATCTCGCCGCAGGCTCCATCTACGCGGAGCCGCACGTGTCGCTCGACGCGGCCGCGGTGTGCGACGCGCAGAAGCTCACCGGAACCGTGAGTGGGGGCGCGCAGGCGGGCATCGATGCCGTGGCCTCGGCGAACGTCGACATCTTCGGCCTCTTCCAGTGGAACAAGACCTGTACGCTCTTCGACGAAGAGTCACCTACGGCGGCTACGAGCGGCACGTTCACGCTTCCGGGCGGTTCCTCCACGACGTGCACGTCGAACCCGCCCGCTGCGCTTCCGGCTCAAGCTGCGCCCCCTCCGTCGTGCTTCGGCGGCGGGAGCAGCAGCGGCGGGAGCTCGTCGGGTGGGAGCGGCAGCGGATCGAGCTCGAGTGGATCGAGCTCGGGTGGATCGAGCAGCGGCGGCGGTGGCGAGGGTGGCGCAGATGCGGGAGACACGGACGGCGGGAGCAGCGCGGCGGCCGATGGCGGTACGTGCGATCACAGCGTGTGCACCGCGGGCGACGCCATCGGGCCGAGCTGCACGAACGACAACCAGGCCGGCGCGTGCATCGCCGCCATCTGCGCGAACGACTCCTTCTGCTGCCAGTTCACCTGGGACGGTACGTGCGTCGCGCACGTCACGAACGGTGACTACGGCTGCATGAAGACCGACTGCCCCTGAATCTACCTGCGCTGGCCGATCGCGATGGGCGTCGCGGCGAGTGCCGCTGCGGCGCTCAAGCGCGAGTGGGAAGCCTCGTCGGCCTCGATGCGATGCTCGCCCGACGCGGCCGTCCGGCCGTTCTCGTTAGCGCCGTCGCGTGAGAGACCGCCGCTGTCGCGACGACGGAAGTACGCCCCTTCGATGAAGCCCTGAAAGTCGCGGAAGGTGCAGCTCGCGTCGGAGATCGACGAGAGCTCCTTGGTCTGATTGAGGAGGGTCATCTCGCGGAGCATCGTGCTCATCGCCGTGTAGAGCGCGGGGGTCGAATACAGGACGATCTTGAACCCGAGATCGTGGAGCTGCTGCGACGGGAGCAGCGGCGTCTTTCCGCCGAAGATCAGGTTGATGACCTTGTGACCGGGCACTTCGTCGCCGACTCTCTTCAAGGCGTCGATCGACGGGAGGCCGTCGATGAGCACGACGTCCGCGCCCGCCGAGTGGAACTGCTTGGCGCGCCTTATCCCCTCGTCCATCGTGAGCGCGTCCGTCCGCGCCACGATCACCATCGGCGTCTGCCGCGCGGCGAGCGCGCACTCGAGCTTTCGCATGTACTGATCGAGCGGGAGCACCGCTTTGCCCGCGGCGTGTCCACAGCGCTTCGGCATCACCTGGTCTTCCAAGATCATCCCCGCTGCGCCGGCGTGCTCCAGCTCGTGCACCGTGCGCACGACGTTGTCCTCGTTGCCGTAGCCGTTGTCGGCATCGACGATGAGCGGCACGTGCACGGCGTGCGAGACGTTGCGCGTGATGAGCGCGGTCTCCACGAGACTCGTTAGCCCGATGTCCGGATTGCCCAGAAGGCTCGCCGCGACTCCATACCCGCTCATGAAGACCGATTTGAACCCCGCGCGCTCGAGCACCATCGCGCTCAGCACGTCGTAGCAACCGGGTAGCTCGATGCCGTCCGGCGAGTCGAGGAGAGCGCGCAGACGTTCGGCCATGAGATTCAGAGATTGCATGGGGCCTCCAGGGTGATTCGAGGTGACGAGGTCACTGAATTTCGCAGTAACCGAGGTTGCACGCGGGGCGCGCGGGGTTGGTGCAGTCGTTCGCGGTCTCACACGGGGTGCATCCCGGCGGGGCGGAGCCGTTCACGTTGGGGCTTGCATCGAAGTAGCAACCGCACTGGAACGGCGCTGAGTACGCGCTGAGAGGTCCGAGCTCGGCGGCGCGCGTCACGCGCATCGCGCAGGCAGGGACGAGGCTCGCGCCGATGAAGGCGTCGAGGAGCGTCTTCGGAAGATTGGGGACCGACATGACGGAGACGAACGCTTGCGCGGCGGGCGAGACGGGCGTGCCGTTGGAGACGCTCGCGAAGAAGTGGAGCGGACCCCAGATCGGGTAGTGACCGTCGCGGACGTTCTGCTTGTCCTTCTTGAACTCCGTCGAGTCGGGGAGGTAGGCGCACTCTTGCCCTTCGGCCTTGAAGGCGAGCGCCTTCAGGTTCGAGCGATCGTCATCGTAGTAGTCCACCGAGATGATCCCGATCGCCTGCTCGGCGAGCACCGGATCGGTGATGACGCGAAGGAGCGAGTCGACGTTCGTGGCGGTCCCGCGGTCGATCCCCCAGAACGTGTTGGCCGGGACTCCGATGGCGTGGCCGATCATCTGCTGCGTGCCGGTGTTGGCGTTGCGGACGAAGTAGAGCGACGGATTGGTCCACGGCGTGACCGCGCCGTTGTTGCCGCCCATTCCGAAGACGGCGCGCGCCGCGGCCGCCGAGATCGCGACCTCCTGCGACTTGCCCGGAACGACGAAGGCCATCGCCTGGATGGGGCCGAGGTACTCACCGACCGCATCGCCCGGAACGTCCGACGCGCTGCAGGTCGAGGAGAAGACGTCCGACTCGCCGATGTCGACTGTTGCTCCGCCTTCGCCGAGCAGGCACGGGACGGAACTCCCATCCGGCTTGAAATACGCGGCGTACTTCGCGCTCGGGCTTGGGGTGGGATCGACGATCACGTGATTCGCCGGATTGGAGTCGAAGACGACCTTCACGCCGTTGCACGAGTTCGTGACCTGATAGACCGGGGTATATCCGGTCGCCAGAATCAGCGGCGTGAGCTTGGAGAGCGTGGGAGGGAAATTGCTGGAGCCCGTGATGACGACGATCTGTGCGCGTCCATCCGTCGGGTCCATGCAGCTCGGCATCGCGCCGCCGCCGTCGCTCGCGGTCGACGAAGACGAGCTCCCGCCCGCGTCCGGCGGCGAAACGAGGCCGCCGTCCGCGTCGCTCGCAGCGCCGCAGAGCTTCAATCGCGCGCAGTCGTCGAACGCCAGGCACTGCGCCTGGCTGCACTGGTTGAGGAAATCGCTCGGCTGTTGCGGCGTGCCGCTGAAGCAATCGGCGGGCACGAGCCCCGAGGCGACGCACACGTTCGCCTGACAGTACGGGTGCCCGCCGAATTGAGCGCAGTCACCGTCGGTCTGGCACTGGGTCGAGGTGCGATCGAGGAGGAGCGAGCACGCGCCGCAGGCGAGGAGCGCGACCATCGCGCCGCCGCTTACCCAGCGTCGTCCGCTCGAGCGAAACCGAGGAAACCAAGAATGGCGAGCTTGAGTGTGATTGAGGTTCATGGGTGTGTGCCTCAAAAGGTTCCTTCGAGCCGTGCCGACCCGGGGCCGAGCACGATGCGTGTCGTGCCGGTGCTCCCGCGTTGGGTTCCACCGGCCGACGGAGAAGACAGCGTCGAGTAGAGGGTGAGGCCGCCGACGACGAGCGTGGCCGCCGTCAGCGAGTCGGCGACGATGGAGTACGTCCGCGTGAGCGCGGCATCGTGCTGGAGCGCGTCGCTAGACGTGGGGAACGCGTTGCGGGCGCTCCTGAGATCGGCCGCCTCCTTCAGCGCCAGGAGGCCGAACGACACCGCGCTGGCTGCCAGCACACCGGTCGTGATCCAGCCGGCGGTGCGAAGGGCCGGGCCGTTTCGCGACGGACGGTTCGCGTCGGACGTCGAGACCAGCGGCTGCGACGCGGAAGGCGACGAGGCGCCGTCGGACTGAGGGGGAAGCTGGATGGCGACCGTCACGTTGTCGTCGGCCGCGACGTCCACGTAGCGAGTCACCGGGAGCCGCCCGGGCATCGAGGAGATCACCTTGCGGTGGCCGATGCTGACGAGGACCGCCTTGTCGAACGGGGTCTTTCCGATTGCCTGGTCGTCCACCGTGACGTCGGCGCCGGGAGGGGTGGTCGTGATCGTGATGTGACCGACGCGCGCGCGGAGCACTTCGACGTTGCTCTCGACCTCCGTGCGGTGGACCTCGAGAGGGTTCGACTCCGTGAGGTAGCGCTCGAACGTGACCAGCGCGCCGGCGTAGTCCTGGAGTTGATACTCGGCCTCTCCGACGTTGTAGAGAACGGCCGCGTTGGGAGACAGGGCATAGGCCCGTCGAAACTCGACGAGCGCGGCGCGGTAGTCGGCCTCGTTGTAGAGGGAGACGGCGCGTTGAAAGTGTTTCGAGGCCTCGCGCGTCCCCTCCTGGGCACGAGCGTCGCGTGCGAAGAGCAGCGCGAGTGGCAGCGCGAGCGCCATGATGATCCTGACGACACGGGTGGACGGGCGACTACGCATGGCTCAAGGCTCTCCATAGGGATTCGTGGTCGCGATCGGCCGGAGTGGTGCGTGGCCTCCCGCGGGGTTCACTTCGATGTGCGCGGCCGATCCGGGCGGCTGCGCCGGCGGTGCATCCGGGGCCTGCGCGGCCCCTTGATTGCCGGCCGATCCGCGCTTGGCCGCGGCGTGAGGCGGCGGAGGCGGAGGAGGTGGCGGGGCCGCAGCCTTGTGAGGCGCCGGAGGCGGATGACGCTCGAGCCCGAGATCGATCGCGACGTCGCTCGTGAACGACAGCGCCTCCGACTTCGTCTCGTATCCATCGGCCGACGCCGTGATGCGGTGCGCCCGCTCGTCCTTGGTGTAGCGGGCGTGGAAGGGATTGGAGACCGTCGCGCCGTCGATGGTGATCTGCGCGGCCGACGGGGTGACGTGGATGATGAGATCGATCGTCTGCACGTCGCTGGCCGGCGCGAGGGCGATCGTGGCCGCGGCAGGCGGCGCGCTTGCGAGCGAGGTAGGGGCGCTCCGGTGCTGCATGGCCGTGGCCAGCGCGGCGCCCAGGATCGGAAGCGCGACCGCCGTTGCGATCGCGATCGCGAAGCGTCGCGATGCGTTCGGGGGAGGGGACTCGGTGACCGCGCCCGCGGGGGCCGCGCTCTCGGCGAGCGCCGTCGGGCCGTCGCTCGGCGGGAGCATCGGGCGGCGGCTCGAGGGGGTTCGCGAGGGCGTTCGCACGCGCCGCGCGGAGAAGCTCTTCGACTCGTCGAGCATCAGGTGCGGATCGCTCTGCGCGCCCACCTCCGCTTCGAACGTCGGCATCACCCCGGAGCGCGGCCCGCCGCGCAGCCGATTGAGCGTGCGCTCGATGACCGTGTTCATCTTCGTCCGCTCTTCGGCGAACGCATGGCTCGCCAGCGTGCCGATCTCGCGTGTGGTCACCATGTCGCTGCGATGCGTGAGGTGCGACTCGAGATCCTCGAGCAGGTCGGCTGCGGTGGGGTGACGATCGATGGCGTATTTGGCCATCGCGCGGGCGCAGATCGCGTCGAGCTCCTCGGGCACGTCCGGCCGAACGGCGCGGAGCGACGGCGGCCCCTCGCGGAAAATGCGCGCGAGGATCTCGACGTCGGGCATCCCCGGCCAGAGCCTCCGCCGCGCGGCCGCCTCCCAGATCATCACCCCGATGGCGTAGACGTCGGCGCGCCGATCGACCTTCGCGCCCCAGGCATGCTCCGGCGCCATATAGGCCACGCGCCCTTTGAGCACGCCGGTCTCCGTCTTGAGCGACGAGTCAACCGCCTTGGCGATGCCGAAGTCGAGCACCTTCACCTGCCCATCGAAGGTGACGAACACGTTCAGCGGACTCACGTCGCGGTGCACGATGTCCAGCGGCTCGCCGTCGAAGTCGCGGAGCTCGTGCGCGTGATGCAGCCCGAGGAGCGCGTCGGCGATCACGCGAAGGTGAGCGCCCACGGTGAACGAACCTGGCTGGCCGAGGCGCTTTTCGATGCGATGGAGCGAGCGACCGTCCAGATACTCCATCACCATGAAGTGATGATTCCCCTCCGAGCCGACCTCGTTGGTCTGCACGATGTTGGGATGTATGAGACGCGCTGCGAGGCGGGCCTCCTCGAGGAACATGGCGACGTAATTCTCGTCGTCCGAGAGGTCGGCCTTGAGCTCTTTCACTGCCAGTAATTTATTGAACCCACCGGGCCCCTGTGCGGCTGCCAGATACACATCTCCCATTCCCCCCCGCGCGAGCTGCGCGATGAGGTGGTACTTCCCGAGCTCGCGGAGGATCTCCGCATCTGAACGTGCAGGTGCCGTCATGATGTGTGCAGCCGCATTGGAGACCCGTTTCTGTCCGACCGCTCAGGCGGTAGACGCAAGTGGACCCAGCACGCAGATCTCCGCCGTCCCGGCGTTGCATTGCCGTCCCCCGAGACGGTGGCGAACCAGGTCGGATTCTGTGCGCGGCGAGCCGGCTCGTGACGCAATGAGCCGTCACGAAATCCGATGGACACTCCACGATATCCGAGGACGAGCAGAAGCTTACTCAACCCATTGGCCATGGCCAGAGGGTTTGTTCAGAATCTTAAAAATGAGTCGGCGATCTCCGCACGATCGGGTCGCCGAGACGACGCGGACATACACACGCCCGCGCGCGCGCTTTGGGTCCCGTCTTGGGTCGCCTGCCGTCAGTGTCCGCCGGTGAATCCGAGCGTCAATCCCGCATACGCGACGCGCGCCATCGGCTCGGCGCCAGCGACGAAGGCGCGCGCTTGCATCGCGCGCGCGTCGGCGCAGATTGCGACGGGAGACGCGACCGCGCACAGCGTTCCCGATACGACGTCGACCGGCATACCGATCGAATCATTGGTAGGCAACCGCTCCGCCTCCAAGGATACGCGTACCCACGGTGCTTGCACTGACGCGTGACCGCCAAACGAGAACCCTTGGCCTATGTCACGCGCCGCCGCCTCCCCCGCGCGAAAGCGACCTGTGAGCGCCACACCCGTGGTGCCCGCGATCTCGAAGACGGCGTGCCCGCGCGACCACTGCCAACCCAGCTGGAGCTGCGGAAGCTCGATGAGTGACGAGGTGAAGGCGTCGTTGCCCAGGAGATATCCATAGGCGCCGGCGCGCACGACCGGACCCTGGTTCTCGGTCACGGGGGCTCGGAATCCGAACGCGAACGCGCCGAGCAGCGCCCCTTCGAGGCCTGCCGCGCCTCCGCCCAGCGCCGCGCGGTACTGACCTCGGCTGTTGAAGATGCCTCGTCGCCAATACTCTTCCCCTTCGGCGGAGAACATCAGCCCTGCCCCTTCGTTCGCCGGGACACGGTCCACGTGAGAGACGCTCCCGCGAAGACCGAGCACGCCGGTGCACCCCGTGGAGACGCGCACGGCCTTCGTGTCGATCCCATTGCACATCGTGAATCCCCACCCGGTGTCCGACTCGGCTGCGACCTTCACGGGTGCAGCAGGCGCGGAGGCGGGCGGCACGGGCGCGGCGGGCGCAGGCGCTGCAACCGAAGATGGGAGGAGAGGCAGCGGCGCGGGGTCGTCGGCGCGCGCCACCGAGCTCACGAAGAGAGGAAGCAGAGGGAGTGCCCAGGCAAAGACGAGAGTACGCATGTCCGTTGGACGGAGCTTACGTCGACTCGCTTCAGCACGCCCCGCCTCGGCCTCCGTATCCCGCTATCGGGACGGGCTCAGTGGGTGTTGCTCGCGTCGGACCATCCGCTCTCGGGCGGGAGTGACCACGAGCTCTCGCGCGACGCGGATGAAACGGACCCTGGCGCGGGTACGGCGTCGTTGGACCACGGGCCGGGCAGGGTTTGCATCGTCATCGGTGTGTACGGCGCGCGGACGACGTGGAGCTCCGCGCGGAGAGAGCGTGGCCCTTCCGAACCGCGGAGGAACGTCGCGAGATCGGCCCACCCGTCGCTGGTCATGTTGCGGTACTCCAGGCCGATGCCTTGATCGGTTCCCATGGTCCGCCGGCGCACGACACAGTCGATGGTGCGAAGCTCGGTCGTCTTCGTGTCGATCAGCGTGACGCGAACGTCGGAGCCGACCGCGAAGCGCTGCGTCGTCGCCAGGAACATGCCGCCCGGCAGGACGTCGACCGCGCTGAACTCGTCGACGAAGGCGTAACGATCGACCGGCTCGGAGACGTCGCGCGCGAGCATGACGGGGCGATCGATCGATTCGGGGTGCGTCTCCTCGAGGAACCTGATGAAGCGATCCCAGCGCGCGTTGCCGTCGGCGCTCTTCGCGAAGAACACGACTTCGACGCCGCCCACCGCGTGCGCCGCCGGTGGTCGCACCGTGTTGGCGACCATCCCGTGGATCAGGAGGCGCGCGTTGTCGGGGGGCAACAAGAACTGAACGCGGAGGAGCGTCATCGGCGCCGGCGGCGCGTCCGTGCGGACGAAGACTCCGCTGGCGCTCACGCTCTCCGTGAGGAGGACGGCACTCTGGTTGCGCGCGAGGAACGCGACCGGAACCTGCGCCTTCCAACGTTGAGTGCTCATGCTCGCTTCAAACGGCGCACGGGTGCGCGATCTTGAGCGCGGATGGGGAACACGTTCCGCGCGCGAACACCGGACACCGGCGGCGCTTCGTCGTCCGAGAGCTTCGCGCGCAGGATGGCGATCGCCTCGGTGTGGATCTGACACACGCGCGACTCGCTGACGCCGAGCGCGATGCCGATGTCCTTCAGCGTGTCGCCTTCGACGTAGAGACCGACCAGCACCTGGCGCATCCGCTCCGGGAGCGTGTTGATGCCTTCGACGACGAGCTCGCCGATCTGCGCGCGCGACGCCATCGAGTCGGGCATCTCCGCCTTCATGTCGGCGATCTCGTGGACCGTCTCGTCTTCGTCGTTGGACGCGCTGCTGAGCGCGATGGGGCCGCGGCTGGCTTCGAGCTTCGCGCGCATCGCCTGGTACGCGGGCATGTCGAGCCCGAGCTCCTCCGCGACTTCCTCGTCCTGCGCGGCCGTGCCGCTGCGCTGCTCGACGGCGCGGTGCGCCTGGGCGACCGCCTTGGCGCGGGTGCGGGTGCGGCGCGGCATCGCGTCGAGGCGACGGAGCTCGTCGAGCATCGCGCCGCGAACGCGGTACGAGGCGAAGGCTTCGAACTCCGAGCCGGGCATCCCGTTGCGACGCGAGAACGCATCGGCGAGACCGAGCGCGCCGGCGCCGACGAGATCTTCCACGTCGATGTGACGCGGCAGGCGACGCGCCATCCGCGTCGCGACCTGGCGAACCGTCTTCAACATCTTCGCCGCGCGAACGGGCGGCGGCAGCGTGTTCACCAGAGCGCGCGGCACGATCGAGATCCGCACCTGGCTGATCGGCTCCGGAAACGAAGAGCGCGCGACGCTCTCCGAACGCGGCGGCATCGAGGTGTGGCGTCGCTCGGCGGCGACAGGCGAAGAGTGCGCGTTGCTCATGCCGAGGCTGATTGCACTCGCCGGGCCACTTCCCGATCGACGCGAATTCAGCGGAATCCACGGGAATCACGCGACCCCATCGGCTCGCGTGGGGAGGGTCAGTTCGACCTCACGAGGTCAGTGCGACCCCTTCGACGAGGGTTTTTCGGACGTCGCCGGCTTGTCGACGAAGTCCGCGATCTCGATCGAATTGCGCTTCAGGAGCCGGCGGAAGTTCGACCGATCGACGTTCGCCGTGCGCGCGGCCTCGGCGATGTTCCCCTTCGCTTCGCGCAGCGTGTGTTCGATATACGTCCGCTCGAACGCGGCGAGCGCGTCCGCCAGGTTGAGCGAGTATGGGCGCCGCATCGTGCGATCGCTCGCCGGCGAGCTCGTGATCGCCGGAGGGAGCACGTCGATCGTGATCCCCTCGGCCCGCGCCAGCACCACGCTCCGTTCGATCGCGTTCTGGAGCTCGCGGATGTTTCCCGGCCAGGTGTGCGCGCACAGGATCTGGAGCGCCTCCGGATCGATGTGATCGACCGTCTTTTTCAGCTGCTTGGCGTGCACGTCGATGAAGTGGTGCACGAGGAGAGGGATGTCGCTCGCGCGCTCGCGCAGCGAAGGGACGTCGATGGAGACGACGTTCAATCGGTAGAAGAGGTCTTCGCGGAACGTGCCGGCCTGCGTGGCGGCGGCGAGGTTCCGATTCGTGGCGGCGATCACACGAACGTCAACCTTTCGTGTCTCGTTCGAACCCACTGGGCGCACCTCGCGCTGCTCGAGTACGCGGAGCAGGCGCACCTGAAGCGAGAGCGGCATCTCTCCGACTTCGTCGAGGAAGAGCGTTCCTCCCGAAGCTTCCTCGAAGAGGCCCTTTCGAGCGTTGACCGCGCCCGTGAACGCGCCGCGCGCGTGGCCGAACAGCTCGCTCTCCAGCACAGACTCGGCGAGCGCACCGCAGTTGATCGCGAGGAAGAGCTTGTCGGCACGGGAGCTACGTGAATGTACGGCCCGAGCGACGAGCTCTTTACCGCTCCCGCTCTCTCCTTGAATGAGCACAGTCGAATCGGTGGGCGCGACGGCCTCGATGAGCGCCAGCATTTTTCGCATCGGCTGCGATTCGCCGAGAAGGCCGTGGGTCTTTTGGACCTCGGCGACCTGCGACTCGAGGTAGCGGTTGCGCTCGACGAGCCGTTTGCGCTCCAGCGCGCGGTCGACGACGCGGATGAGCGTCTCCGGCGGCTCGAACGGTTTGACCAGGAAATCGTAGGCCCCGGCGCGCATGGCTCCGACCGCGTTGGAGATCGTCCCCATCGCCGTCATCACCACCACGACCGCTTCCGGCGCTTCGAGCTTCGTCGCCGCCAGGACGTCCATGCCCGTGCCGTCTTCCAGGTTCAGATCGGTGAGGACGAGATCGATCTCGTCGCCGCGCTCGCGGAGCTGAGCGATCCCTTCCGCCAGCGACGCCGCCACGTGTGTGCGGAGCTTGGCCGACGTCAGCATACGATCGACGAGACGGCGAACCAGCGGCTCGTCCTCGACGATGAGAACCGTTCCGCGCGGCTCCTCCGTCAGCTTCGATCGTCGTTCTTCGGTCTCGCTCACGATGTCGTCGCTCCTCGGAGGGTCAATCGGACCTCCACGCACTGATGCGACTTTCGCTTCAAGCTCGCTCGCGACGATCCGTTCGTCTTGATCACGAGGCCATCATGCAAAAGCGAGTTCTCATTGCCGACCATGACCTGCAGAACCGAGACGCCCTCGTGCGCAACCTCACGTGCTGGGGATACGAAGTCGTCGTCGCCTCGAGCGGCACCGAGGCGTGGAACATCCTGCAGCGCAAAGACGCGCCGAAGATCGCGCTCATCGACTCCAACGTGCTCGGCGTCGCGTGCCTCGAGCTGTGTCGCAGCATCCGCGACCTGCGCGGCGACGACAGCTTCGTCCTCGTCTTCACGTCCGACGAAGCCAAGTCGAGTCACCTCGACGCGCTCGAAGCGGGCGCCGACAGCGTCATCGCCAAGCCGATCCACATGCGCGAGCTTCGCATGTGCCTCGCCGCCGGCATGCGCGGCCGTCGGCTCGCCGCGTCGGATCCTCCGCTGCTCAATCTGCCGCAACCCTCGTCCCCCCCTCTCTCGACGCGCGACCCCGCCGATCGTTCGCTCGCTGGCCGCATCGTCGCACGTAAGTACCGCGTCGAACGGCTCATCGGAAAGGGCGGCATGGGGACCGTGTGGAAGGGGACTCACCTCACGCTCGGCATCGCCGTCGCCATCAAGTTCATCAAGGCCGAGTACGCGGCTCACACCCTCGCGCGCGCTCGCTTCGAGCTCGAGGCCCGCTCGGCCGCCCGCCTGCAGACGAAGTACGCCGTGAAGATCTTCGACTACGGTGTCACCGAGGAGGGAATGCCGTACATCGTGATGGAGTACCTCGAAGGCGCGTCGCTCCTGGCGCACATCCAGGAGAAGGGCCCCCTGTCGTTCGGCGAGACGCTGGCGCTCATCACGCAAGCCGCGCATGCGCTGGAGCAGCTCCACTCGTTCGGCACGATTCACCGCGACGTGAAGCCCGACAACATCTTGCTCGTCGCCGACCCGGACACGTCGAACACCAAGCGTCCGTACATCGCCAAGGTGATCGACTTCGGCGTCGCCAAGATCGTCGCCGCGGGGCGAGAAGAGGACGAGTCGAGCGCCGCGAACACGCTTTGCACGCAGAACGGCATCGTCATCGGCACGCCGAACTACATGCCGCCGGAGCAGCTGCAAGGTCTCGCCGACGCGGGCGTCAGCTCGGACCTGTGGGCGCTCGCGGCCTGCGCGTTCACCGCCATCACCGGGCGCATCCCCTTCGAAGGTGCGACACTGGGCGATGTCGTGAAGCGCGTGTGCAAGGACGGGCTCCCCGTCCCGTCGAAGATCAACCCGAGCGTCCCCGTCGAGTTCGATGCCTGGTTCGCGCGCGCCTGCAGCCGTGACCCCGAGAAGCGCTTCCAGTCGGCGCGCGAGATGGCGCGCGCGCTGGTCGAAGCCCACGCGGACTACGCCGACGCGAGCCTCGACATGACCCCTTCGCTCAGCTCGTTCGTCGCCAAGCTCTCGACGCCCCCGCCGCAGATCCGCGAGACCGCGCCGCCGTTGCGCCTCACGGTGCGCCCCGCGCGCGCGCGCGTGTTCGAGCTCGACGCGCCGACGCTCGCCTTCGGTTGACCACTGCGGGCGCACGTCTCAGTTCGGCGAAGCGCTCACGTCGATCGCCGACCCGCGCGTGACGCGCTTCTGCGGCGTCTCGTCGATCACGACCCCGAGGCTCCTGCGCACCTCGTCGATCGGCGTCGTCCACAGGTCGGCCCACGTCACCCCGAAGAGCTTCTGCGCGCGCCTCCCCATCGTCCATCCGCGGACGATCGCGTCCATCCGCGCTTCGCGCTCGTCGAGCTCGTAGAACGCGAGGTTGAGGAAGTTGATGGCCATGATGGCGGCGGTGAACTGCGCCGGGAATTGCGCGAAGTAGAACGCCTGAAGGCCAATCTCGCTGGCGAAGTCGGTACGAAAGCCCGTGACCGTGTGCCAGATGTCGTGCGTCTCGAAGAGGTGCGCCCGCATGAACGAGACGCGGTCGTCGCCTTTGAGCGCAGGAATCGCGTTGGGGTCGATTCCGTTGGCGATGGCGTGGTCGGCGAACGCGCGGCCGAACGTCCCCTCGGGGAGGAGGCGCAACGCTTCCAGGTCGACGCGCCCGACGCGCGGTCGCTCGTCCATGGCACGCGACCCCTTCGGATCGCGCGCGAAGTACTCGGCCATCGCCTCCAGCACCTCGGGCATCTCGATCGCGTCGGCGAGCGAGATGATCTCTTGCAGGCGCCCCGGATCCTTCACGAGGGTCCAAAACCCAAGAGAGACACGGACCTTCGCGACGAGCTGACTGACAGGGTTCTTCATGGGAGGACTCGCTTCCGCGCTGACCCTAGTCCAGATATTTGCGAGCGCGACCGCCAGGGGGTGCAAGGTTTGTTGCGCCACCTGCGGTCCGACGAGACGTCGTTCATGCGCGAAAAATAGGGATGCCGAGCCGCGGTGTGAGTTTGGACGCGGCGTCCATAGGCCGTCTCAGAGGGCTCGCTCGCAGCTCAGTCGTCTTCCGATGACTACGTACGCGGCTCTCGCTCGCGCGCCGACCGGTTGGAATTTCTCGGCCCATCTTCGCGCGGCGATGGAGGTCGTCTTGAATCGGGAATCATTGGGTACCAGGAGTGCCCCGTACACGTTCGTTCCGCGCCCGTGCACGGCTGCGAATCTCATGTTGGATACGTTCGCGCGGCGCGGGATGACGGCGGCGTTCGGGTTGCCGGGCGGGCTGGTGAGCTCGATCTACGACGCCGTGGCCGACGAGCCGCGGATCTCTCTCGTGCATACGCGCCACGAAGCGATGTCGGCGTTCAATGCCATGGGGCACACGCTCGTCACCGGGAAGCCGGCGCTCGTGATGACGACGAGCGGGCCCGGGATCACGAACGCGATCACGGGCATCGCCTCGGCGTACGTGGAGGGGATTCCAATGATCGTCGTCGCGGGCGAGGTGCCCGCGACCGCCGCCAGCCGCGGTGCGATTCAGGACGCGACGAGCAACGGGCTCGACGTGGTGGCGATGCTCCGCACGATCACGCGATGGAGCGCGCGCATCGACTCCGCCGCCGGCGCGGTGGGCGCCGCCGAGCAAGCGATGCAGATCGCCATGGGGCCGCGGCCCGGTCCCGTGTTCCTCTCGCTCCCGCTCGACGTCGGCAGCGCGCTCACGCACGCCATGCGCCTCGTGCCGAGCGAGCCGCCGCCCGAGCCGCCGGCGGATCCGCACTCGTGTCGCACAGCGGCGCGTGCGCTGTCGGGCGCGCGGAGACCTTTGCTCGTCGTGGGCAACGGCGCGCGTGGTGCCGCGCGCGAGCTACGGGCGCTCGCCGAGCGACTCGCGATCCCCGTGGTCACGACCCCGCACGCGAAGGGGGTGTTTCCCGATTCGCATCCGCTGTCGCTGGGAGGCATCGGCCTGGGCGCGGACTCGGCGGCGACCGAGTACCTGAAGACGCAGCCGGACGTCGTGCTCATCATTGGCTCGCGCCTCGGTGACTACGCGACGAACGGATGGTCCACGCCGCTCGCCGGGAGCACGGCGACGATCCAGATCGATCAGGAGGCGCTCCTCGTCGGTCGGAACTACGCCGTCACGCTCGGTATCATCGGCGATGCGCGCGCCGCGCTCGAGGAGCTCCTCGCGGCGCTCCCGAGCGACGTGCGTCTTCCGACGCGCGCGCCGTACGCCATGCGCGTCTCGCGCGATCCCAAGGTGCGTCCCAATGCGGCGCTCCCGCCGGCGCGCGTGCTTCACGGTCTTCAAGCGGCGTTCCCCGACGCGCTGTGGACGGTCGACCAGGGCGAGCACTGCGCCTACGCCATTCACCACCTTCGCATCGAGGAGCCCGACGGGTTTCGCACGATGGTCGGCCTTGCTTCGATGGGGAGCGGCATCGGCATCGGCATCGGCGCGGCGCACGCGCTTCGCGGCAAGAAGAACCGTCGCGTCATCGCGCTCTGCGGCGACGGAGGCTTCGCCATGCATCCGGGTGAGGTGCTCACGTGCGTCGAGCACGGGATCGACGTCATCCTCGTGGTGTTCAACGACGGCCGATGGAACATGGTGCACCACGGCTTCAAGGCGGTGTTCGGGCGCATGCCCGATTCGCTCCCCTCGCGCGTGGCGGACATCGCCGGCGTCGCCGAGGGGTTCGGCGCGACGGCGCTTCGCATCGAGAAGAACGACGACCTCGATCCCGAGAAGCTCCGCGCGCTCGCCGTGCGCGGTCGGCCGCTCGTCCTCGATGTGAGGTTCGACCCCAGCGCCGCACTCAGCGTCGGCTCACGGAGCGCCGCGCTTCGCGACCTACGAACGGGAGGAGGCGCGCAATGAGCACGCAATCAAGCAAGCGGGCGAAGCGCGCCGGAATTCTCGGCATGGGAATGTGGGTCTCCGAAGACGTGCGAACCAACGACGCCTGGCCCTCGTCGTTCGTGAGCGCGTTTCAGAGAGAGCGGGTCGCGCGGCGCGAGCGCGACTTCACCTTCATCGAAGCGACCAACGACAGGCGTCCGTACGACGACCTCTTCGTGAAGCACGCGCTCCCCTATGACGACGATCCATTCAAGGGGGCCACCGTTCGCCGCCTCACGTCACCCGAGATCCCGACGGCCGTATGCGACGCGCGCGCCCTCACCCGCGCGCTCCGAGATGCCCGTCTCGAGCCGCGCGAGGTGTCGTACGTCCTGTCGTCGGCGCTCGTCCCCGATCGCCTCGCGCCGTCCAACGGACCGGCGATCGCCCACCACGCCGGGTGCGGCGATGTCCCCGGCATCGGGGTCGAAGGGTTCTGCTCGTCGGCGGCGATGCAGCTGGAGATCGCCGCGGCGCTCGTCGAGTCGGGGCGCGCGCGCGTCGTGGCGTGCGTGCAATCGCATCACATCGGGAGGCTGAACGACCTCGAAGGGGCGACGTCTCCCATCTTCGGCGACGCGTCGACCGCGTTCCTCGTGGGCGAGGTGCCGGAGGAGCGCGGACTGTCGCACGTCGTTCGAGGCGGCGATGGATCGCTCGCCGGCGGCGTCACCTACACGCACAAAGATCGCAACGACGCCCCTTGGTATGCAGGCGACGCCGGCGCCATCGTCCCCGGCACGCACGACCCCGCGGCCGCGCGCACGATCGCGCGTCACGCGCTCCACTATCCGATCGAGACGATCCGCGAGCTCTGTCGCGTCGCCGAGCTGCCGATCGACGCCGTCGCCGCGGTGGCCACGATGCAGCCGATGGTCTGGTACGCGCCTGCGATCGCCGAAGGGCTTGGAATCTCACACGAACGAGTGCCGACGACCTACGCGTCCTTTGCACACATTGGTGGGTGTGCGCCCGTCGCCAACCTGTTGGAGGCCCGGCGACGCGGGCTCCTGCGAAGCGGCTCGCCCGTCGTGCTGTATGCACACGGAGCGGGGCTCACACGCTATGCGGCGCTGCTTCGCTGGCACTGCGGACACTCCACGCCGATTGAGAACGCCGGCGGAAACCATCCGTTGGAAACATGACGAAACAAGGCGCGTCGAATGGGAGCGAGCTACACTGCTGCAACTGTGGGCGAGATTGTTTTGTTGTGGATCGCGTCGAGCGGAGAGGGCCTCGACGTCGTCGAGGCTCGCGCCGCCTCGAGCGATCTACGCGTCTTGCGATGCGCGGTGCGCGATCTCCACATCCACACGCTCGCCTCGGGCGCTCCCTCGCCGGTGATCGCCGTGGTGGATGACGATCGCGCCGCCACCGAAGCGCTCGGGGCAGGTGTCGACGAGGTCGTCCGCCAGGGTGAGCTCACCGCAGAGGGGCTCGATCGCGCCGTGATCCGCGCCCAGGCCCGCGCGCACGCGCGAACGCGGCCGTCGGTGGGAGACGACTCGGACGCGCTGGCGTCGATCCTCGATTGGATCGCGATCGAGATGGTGGCGTGCGTGAGCGGCGCCGTGCTCGAAGGGGAGCTGCTCGAAGAGAGCGTGCGCAGACTCGTCGCCGAGCGCGTCGCGAGGGGCGAACGAAGCGAAGCCATCCCGTCGGCATCCGATACGTTGGAGATGCTCGACACGGTGCGCGAGTCGTTCCGTCGCATGCAGGCGGTGCTTCAGGCCGTGCGCTCGCTCAGCGGGTACGACGAGGGGGCCGTCGCCATCGGACCGGTCCTCACGGGGCTCGCGCGCGTTCTGCTCAATCGCTCGGTGCCCGTCGGCAACATCACGATCGACGCCGACCCGCGCTGCGCGACGAGCCTCAAGACTCCCAAGCTCGTCTCGGCGCTGGTGCTGCTCATGGGCCGCGTCTTCGACCGCGCCGAGCGGGCGCATCGTCCGGGAGAGAAGCGCATTCGCATCGTCTTGCGCGCGTTCGTCGCCGAGGACGCCGCGATCGTCGAGATCGAAGACGACATCGGAGACTTCGCGCGCGAGGCGAGCGCCGGCTCGGGGTGGCGCACCGATCCGATCGCCGAAGTTCGAACGCGCCTGCGCGAAGAGGGGGCCGACGTGCTCCTCTCGGCGTCGTCGGGTCGCACGACGGTGCGCCTCGTGTTGCCGCTGGCCGATTGCCCGCCGCCGCTGACGCACGAAGACTGGATGCGCGACGACGCCGCTTCCCGTCCGAACTGACGCGCGTCAGCCGGCTGACCACTCCACGTCGAGCCGCCCACGAAACGGCGTGTCGAGCTCGGCGGTCACGGTCCCTTCGACGCCGCAGGCCACGAGCATTCCCTCGCACCCTCCGCGCTGGCAGGCCTCGATCCAGCAGTACTCGTCGTAGAAGTGAATGAGCGCGCGCGAGGGGCCTCGTCGCTCCACGCGTAGGTGACCGAAGTTCGAGATGTAGTCGCGCGAGAAGGCGACCCACTGGATCGCATCGAACGGATCGGGGCGGAGGAAGCTGCGAAACGTGCGGCCGTACCAGGTCGTCGAGAAGAACGACGCCATGCCGCGGCTCAATTGGCGCATCCCTTCGAGCGGGTCGGAGTCGACGATCGCGCCGGCGACGGCGTAAGCCTTCGCCAGCTCGCGCGCCGAGTACATCTTGTGACTGCTCTTCGGTTTGCCGATGAGCGCCTCGAGGCTCACGTCGTCGATCGGCAGCTCGCGCCGGAGCGCATCGCGCAGCTGGTTGAAGAAGACGCCGCGGACGGTCGCCGAGCTCGGGATCGCTTCCAGGCGCGACGTCAGCCGGAGCACCTTGTCGACGCGATTCATGTCGACCGTGATTCCGGTCACGTTCGCTCCGTGCGTGCCGTCGTTCGCGTCGCGCGAACCGCTTGCTGCAACGACTGCCGCGACACGCGCAGGATCCCGGCCGCGCGCGTGAGGTTCCCGTGCGAGAGCAGGAGCGCTTGCTCGAGCATGCCGCGTTTCAAGTCACCCGCTGCCGATCGCATGTCGACCCGTCCGACCCAGCTTCGCCCCAGCTGCTCCAGGGACGGAGGCTTGGCGCGCGTCGCGTCGAGGAGCACGGTGCGCAGCTCGCTCAGGTCGAACGGCTTCTGCAAGAACGCTTCGACGCCGATGCGGCCAAGCTCGAACGCCGCGCAAGGGGGAGCGTTCGAGGCCAGCACGATGGTGATCGGGCGCGGGCGCTTGGCGATGACTCGCCCGATGAATTCGAACGCGTCCGAGTCGAGCCGATCGACGTCGAGCACGATGAGATCGTACGCGCGGCGATGGACAGGGAGCTTCGGCGCGCTGCTCACCGGGCAGGCGAAGACGGCGAGTACGGCGCGTCGAAGCGCACGGCGGAGCCACGGATCCTTGGCGAGAACGAGTGCCTTCTCGACGGGTCGTTGGCTATGCCCCTTCGCCATGCGAACTCTTGCCCCTCCCCCCACGAATCGCCCGCCACGCGGCGGACTCGAGAGAGCGTAGCGCGTTTCGTCGCGCGTGCAGGTTGCCGGCCTGGACTCGACGCGTGCCCGGAATGTAGTTTCAAGGCCATGCCGGCGCGCATTCTCATCGTCGACGACGACCCGGCGCTCCGCCGCGCGATGCTCCGGATGCTGCGGGGGTTCGAGGTCGCCACGGCGGAGACGGCGGCCGATGCGCTCCGGATCCTGGGGGAAGGCGCTTTCGACGCCATTCTCACCGACTTCGGAATTCCGGGGACCGACGGGCTCGAGCTGCTCCTTGAGGTCGAAGCGACATACCCGACCGTTCGTCGCTACTTGATGTCCGGGTTCGACGCGAAGAAGTTCGACGCGGAGGTGGCGACGAAGTTGATTCGGCGTGTCTTCCCGAAGCCGATCGATCTCGACGATCTCCGACGAGAGCTCGGCGAGCCTACGAGCTAGGGACGCAGGCTGGCTTACGCGGCCGGAGCCAGTGTGGGCGCGTCGAACGAACGGAGGGCGTCCTCGACGGCTCCCTCGGCAGGCACCAGCTGCCCACATTTCGAGCATTCGCTGGCATCGACGCGCAGCGGCTCTTCCATCGCGCCGAAGACGCGAATGCATCTCGACGACGGGACCATGTCTTCACCGCACTCATGACAGGTTCTCATGAGCAGAAGTACGGCACGGCCCGCCCGAGATTGAGGCGCCGCGATCGAAAATCGTTTGCGCTCAAGGTTCGCCGCGCAGAGCCGTCTGGACGTGGTGATGACATCGATGACCAGCGCCCCGTTCGGACGATTCTTGATGCAGAGCATTCGCGTTCGCCGCGACTCGAGCAGCGACGATGTCGTCGCGGAGGTGCCGGCGAGCGCCCGACCGATCTCGAGCGCCGCAGCGGCTCTGTCGTCGGTCGCGCCGGCCTCGCGGATCTTCGACGGGCGTTACGTGATCCAGCGCGAGCTCGGGCGCGGCGCGATGGGGCTGGTGTATCGCGCGCACGACAAGGGGCTCGATAGAACGGTCGCGCTCAAGGTGATCGACCCCGAGCTCGCTCGGAACCCGCAGGTCAGCACCCTCTTTCGACGCGAAGCGACGGCGCTGGCGCGCGTGCGAAGCGAGCACGTGGTGCAGGTCCACTCCTTCGGAGAGCACGCCGGCGCGCCGTTCTTCGTCATGGAGTACGTCGAAGGGGCGGACCTCGACGTCATCATCACGTCGTACGCGCAGCGCGGAGGGGTGGTGCCCATCCACCGCGCGGCGACGATCCTTCGCCAGGCCGCGAGCGGGCTCGCCGCGGTTCACGCCCACGGCATCGTTCACCGCGACATCAAGCCGAGCAACGTCCTCGTCGAGGCGGGGTCGGGGAGGCCCGTGCTCATCGACTTCGGGTTGGCGCACGCCGCGGCGAGCCGCGAAGACGCCGGCGCCGTGATCGGAACGCCGCATTACATGGCACCGGAGCAGTGGATCGGTGAGGCGACAGCGACGCCTGCCACCGACGTGTATGGATTCGGCGCGCTGGCGTACGAGCTCCTCACGGGCGCTCCGCCGTTCACCGGCGAGACCGTGCAAGATCTCATGCGGCAGCACACCGACGCGCCCGTGCCGCGCGTGTCGGCGAAGCGTGCGTCGGCTTCGGCGTTCGACGACGTCGTCGCGCGTGCCATGGCGAAGTCTCCGGCGGATCGCTATCCGGACGCGGGCGCTCTCGCTCTCGCGCTCGACGAGGCGATCCGCGATGCGGCGCTCCAGATGGTGCCGGCGACGTTCGATCCGAACGCGCAGCCGAGCCTGCTCGAAGGGGTCGCGCTCGATGCGCTCGTCATCGACGACGACGAAGGATTTCGTACCTTCGCCGAGCGCGCTCTTCGCATCGCGTCGTCGGGGCTCCCCCTTCGTGTGCGCGGCGTATCCTCGGGCGAAGCGGCGCTGATGCTCGCGCGCGGCGGAATGCCGGACGTCATCGTGCTCGACTTCGACATGCCCGGCCTGAACGGTGTGGAGACGCTGTCGTACCTGCGCGCGATGCCGAACGGCGCGCGGGCGCGGGTGCTCGTCGTGACCGGGAGCGTCGAGCAGATCGGGCGTTGCCAGTTCGATGTGATGGGGGTCTCGGACTTCGTGACGAAGCCGGTGGCGCTGCGCGATCTGGCGAAGATCCTGGGGAACATGGCGAAGCGAGCGTGAAGGTCACGATCCGCTCGCGCCGCCAGCTTTAGCTCCCCCTCCCGGCCTCCCCCTCTCGGCCTCCGGCGGTATCGGGGGAGGTGATGTGAAACGAAAGAGCCCCGCGTCACTTCGAGTGACGCGGGGCTTTTCGCTTTGGCGTGCGGGTGGGCGAGCGCCCGCGCGGCTCACGCCGACCGCTGCTTCTTCTCGACGCAGAAGCCTGCGCGGTGGCAGAGCGAGGTGAGGGAGTCGACCGCGCTCTTCAGCTCCGTGCCGTCGCCGGCGTTCGCCATCGCGTCTTCGACGCACTTCGCCTGCTCGGTGATCGAGGGGAAGCCGTAGCCGCCGGCGGCTCCTTTCAGCTGATGAACGACGCGCTTTAGCGCCTCGAGGTCGTTGCGGGCCAGCGCACCCGTCAGCGCGCTCGCGCGGTCGCCCAGCAAGCGGACGAACTCGGAGAGGATGTCGGCGATGTCGGGGTCGTCGGCAAACTCGCTCACCAGCGGCTCGCTGCTGTCGGGGAGGGTGAGTCTTCGCGACGATGTCTCCGCGTTCTCCATCGCCGCGCGCGCCAGGCCCACGGAGTTGCGGATCGCGGCGAGGAGCTTGGGGCGGTTGATGGGCTTGGTGAGGTACTCGTCGCAGCCGGCTTCGAGGCACTTCTCGCGATCGCCGTCGACCGCATGCGCCGTGAGCGCGACGATCGAGCCGCTGTAGTTTCGCTTCCGCAGCTCGCGCGTCGCCGTGTAGCCGTCCATCTCCGGCATCTGCA
>PLXW01000073.1:195-90189 GCA_003151595.1 Myxococcales bacterium | reverse complement strand
GCGCGCTCGAGAACCACGTGTCGAGGACGTCTGCATCCTGCACGTATTCCGGCCCGAGATTCGCAGGCTTTTCGCGCGCCACGGCGATCTCGCCGTTGGGCCCGTGCCACGCCGGAATCTGATGACCCCACCACAGCTGGCGCGACACGCACCAGTCCTGGATGTTCGCCAGGAAGTGGTCGTACGTCTTCTGCCACTCCTCGGGGATGATCTTCGTCTCGCCGCTCTTCACGGCCAGCATGGCGTCGTCCGCCATCTTCTTCATGGAGCAGAACCACTGCGTCGAGATCATCGGCTCGACGATCGTGTTCGATCGCTGGCACCGCGGGATGTTGAGCACGTGCGGCTTCGATCCGCGCGCGAGCCCGAGCTCGTCGAGCGCCTTCTTCACGGCGGTGCGCGCGAACTTGCGATCGAGCCCGGCGAACTTCCCGCCGTTCGCGTTCACTTTGCCGTCGAGATCGAAGACGCTGATCTCCTCGAGCCCGTGACGCTTGCCGGTCGCGAAGTCGTTGAAGTCGTGCGCCGGCGTCATCTTCACGGCGCCGGTGCCGAACTTCATGTCGACGGCGATAGGGTCGAGGATGATCGGGATCTTCCGGTCGACGAATGGGTGAACGAGCTTCTTCCCGTGAAGGCTCGTGTAGCGCGGGTCGTCGGGATGAATCGCGACGGCGGTGTCGCCGAGCATCGTCTCCGGCCGCGTGGTGGCCACGACGATCTCGCGATCCTCGCCGTCAACTTTGTACGCGAACTCGAACAGCTCGCCCTGCGCCCCTTCTTCGTTCTCCACTTCGAGATCGCTGAGCGCCGTGCGGCACTCGGGGCACCAGTTGATGAGGCGCGTGGCGCGGTAGATGAGCTTCTCTTCGTACAGGCGCACGAACGCTTCGGTCACTGCGCGGCTCATGTCCGCGTCCATCGTGAACTTCATCCGCCGCCAGTCGGGCGAGCTGCCGAGCACGCGCTGCTGGACGCTGATGCGCCCGCCGCTCTCGTTCTTCCACTTCCACACGCGCTCCACGAACGCCTCGCGCCCCAGCGCTTGCCGCGTGGTCCCTTCGCGCGCGAGCTGTCGCTCCACCACCGTCTGCGTGGCGATCCCGGCGTGATCGATCCCCGGCTGCCACAGCACGTTGAACCCGCGCATGCGGTGCCAGCGAACGAGCACGTCTTCGAGCGTGCACATGAGCGCGTGGCCCATGTGGAGCGAGCCGGTCACGTTCGGCGGCGGCATCGGCACGACGTACGGCGGCCGAGCGTCCTTCGGATCGCTCGAGGCCTCGAAGACGCCGTGCTTCTCCCAGAACGCGTACCAGCGTGACGGCTCCTCGACCTCGCGCGGCTCGTACGGCTTCGCGAGATCGGGCGTAATCGTGTCGCTCATTCCCGAGCGTTTAGCACTTCACCGACGGAGAGGGATCAGCCCTTCGTGAGGCGCGAGATCTCTTCCTTGATGATCGCCTCGGCGAGCTGCGGGACGACTTCCCACACCACGCGCTCCACGACCTCGCGCGACAGCGCCATGACCGCGTCGGCCTGCGCCGGCGTGAGCCCGAGCTCCGACAGCTTCCCGGCGAGGTGCCCGTTGACCGCGGCGGCGACCGGCTGCGGCGAGGTCTGTCCCATGTTCATCGGCGCGGCTGCCTGCTTGGGCGGCTCGGCGGCGGCTGCGGGCTTCGCGGCTGCGGCGGCGGGCTGGGGCGTGGGCGGGTTCTCTCCGAAGACCAGCGTCTGCGAGCGCGCCGGGATCTTCGCGGCGACCGGAGCGGGAGCCGGCGACGGTGCGGGGGCCGCGGCCGCTTTCGGCGCGGGAGCCGCAGGGACGGCGGCGACGGGCGCGGGACCGGGGACGGGCGCGCCCTCTTTGGCCAGAATGACCTTCCGCAGCTTGTCGATGATCTGCTGCGTGTCGAACGGCTTGTCCATGAAGTCGTCGGCGCCGGCGTCTTTCCCCTTCGCGGCGTCGTACGGCGCGTAGCGGCTGGAGAGGAGAAGGATCGCCGCAGTCGGCTCCTTCTTTCGGATCTCCTTGGCCAGCGCGTAGCCGTCGTCGTTGCCGAGGGCCGTGTCGATCACGATCGCGGCCGGCTTGTCGCCGAGCTTCGCGAGCGCCGACTGGCTCGAGTCGGCAGTGATGACCGTGAAGTCCTCACCGCTGAAGGTGATCTCGAGCACTTTGCGCATCGTGGCGCTGTCGTCGACGGCGAGCAGGGTCTTGGGCACGTGGTCGTCTCCTGAGCTCGAAATCCGGCAGGACTTCTCCGCCGGGTAATTCGCGATTGTGCGGAGTGGCCCGACTCAGTGTCAAGCACGCTGCGGGAAGACTTCAGGAAGAGTAGAGGAAGAAGACGAACCGGATGTCGGACCCCCCCACAAAACTTGGAGATGGAGAGCGAGAAGTCCCGAGCGATCTCGCGGGAAGGCCGCTCGACGGTGCCGTTCGCGCGCTTTTCGGGGTGAGCTGGGGCGAAGCGCGAAAGTGGATCGCGAGCGGCAAGGTTCGGGTCGACGGCGAGACCGTCACCGATGGGCTGAAGTACGTGCGGGCGAAATCGCTCTTGCGCGTGACGATGAGCGCGCCGAAACGATTGAAAGACGCGCGAGGCGGAGCGCGGATCGTCCTCGACGACGCGGCGATCATCCACATGGATGCGCACGTCATCGTCGTGAACAAGCCGGCCGGCGTGAGCACCATCCCGTACGAAGGGGCGAACGAGGTCTTGCGCGCGGCGGGGGCGAAGCGCGACACGACCCGCGATCCCGAGACGCTCGACGAGCTGGTGCGCACGTGGCTGTCGAAGCGCGTGAAGAAAGGGGAGCGCGATACGCGGCCGCAGCTGGGCGTCGTGCATCGTCTCGACAAGGAGACGAGCGGCGTCCTCGTCTTCACTCGCTCGTGGCTCGGCAAGCAGAGCCTCGCCGCACAGTTCCGATCGCACACCGTTCATCGGCGCTACCTGGCGATCGCGCACGGCGTCGTTCAACCGGGCACGATTCGATCGCAGATCGTCGCCGATCGCGGCGACGGTCTGCGTGGCACGCTGCGCGGCGGGCGCAATCGCGGCGGGCAGGAGGGGCAGCTCGCGATCACGCACGTCGAGGTCGTCGCCGCGCTCGACGGCGCGACGTTGATCGCCTGCCGCCTGGAGACCGGCCGCACGCACCAGATTCGCGTGCACCTGAGCGAAGCGGGTCACCCCATCGTGGGCGAGCGGGTCTACGTCCGTGGCTACCAGCCGCCGCAAATCCCCGCGCCGCGCTTGATGCTCCACGCCGCCGAGCTCGGGTTCCTCCATCCGGCGACGAACCTGGAGGTGCGCTTCGAGCGCCCGCCGCCGGCCGACTTCGAGGAGACGCTGGCGCGGTTGAAGTGAGGGCCGCGGGCCCATCGCGTCCGGTCACGGGGCCATCGCGTCCGGCCTCGGGCCCGAGGGTACGGGCCGCCGGCCGGAGGGTGCCGGCCACGGGCCCATCGCGTCCGGCCACGGGCCCATCGCGTCCGGCCGCGGGGCGGATGGTGTGGGCCGCCGGCCGGAGGGTGCTGGCCACGGGCCCATCGCGTCCGGCCGCGCCTCGGTGCGGGCGCCTAATGGACCAGGAACCACTTCACCTTCGGCGTCACCTCCAGGTGGAAGTGATTCCGGTGCGGCCAGTTGTAGTCGGGCGTGAGCGCGACCTGGAACAGGTGGGCGTCGGCGGCTTCGCAGACGATCGCGCGGAGCTCGAGCGCCTCGGGCGTGGCGAGCGTGGGGCCGGTGCCGGGGCCGCAGGTCTTGGCGCCGATGCGTCCGTGAAAGTCTTTCTCGACGTCGAGCCGCGCGCCGCTCTTCTTCACGAACCACCCTGCGTCGATCGCCAGTGCGCCGTCGTGCCGCGTGCCGAGCTTTCCCGACGGCCACGACTTCGCTGACGGCGGGCGCCATCCGCTCATGTGGATCACTTGATCGATGTCGTGCGCCCGCAAGATGGCGCTGAAGTCGTCGAGCGCCAGCACGAGCCGGCAGTCGAAGACCTCGTTGGGTGACGTCTCGCGCTGCTTCGCCCCCAGCCCCGTTCGATACGTGACGCCGCCGACCGGGCCCACGAGACGAATCGGCGCGAGCACACCGCGCGCATCGTCCACGCGCATGAACGGGATCGATCTCCGCGCGAGCTCCGCCTCGCACGTGGAGCGATCGAGCTGCGCGTACCGGTAGGCCGGCGTCCTCGCCGGGTCGACCTCCGGATCGGTCCGCTCGCGCGCCGTCGCGATCGCGATCCCGTTGACCGGGACCTGCGCGAACGCGAGCTGCGGGTGATTCACGTCGCCGCGGTACGCGCACGCCGCGAGCGGGAGCGCCGCGAGCGCAACGAGCACGGTCTTCAGCTTCTCCAGCGCGGTCCGCCGCGACGTCACGGACATCCTCCGGACTGTAGCCCCCGGCTCCGATCGAGGCCAAAAGCCCGTGCTAGACTGGGCTCGTCATGGCGGATCTCTCCGCACGCGCCCGTCAAATCCTCTACGCCTGCGTCACCGAGTTCGTCGCGAACGGTGAGCCGGTGGGCTCGCGAACGCTCTCGAAGAAACACGGGATCGATCTCTCGCCGGCCAGCATCCGCAACGTGCTCTCGGACCTCGAAGAGTGGGGTTACTTGAGCCAGCCGCACACGAGCGCGGGGCGCATTCCGACGGACCGCGCGTTCCGCCTGTTCATCGACGCGCTGATGCGAATGCAGGACCTCTCACCCGAAGACGTCTCGCAGATCCGTCAGCGCTTCGAGTCGCTCGCGCCGTCGAACCTCATGCGCGAGAGTGGCAGGCTCCTCAGTGAGCTCACCGGCACCGTGGCCGTCGTGGTCACGCCGCGCGCCGAGTCGCTCACGCTGAAGCACCTCCGCTTCGTGCGCATCCATCAAGGCGAGCTGCTGGCGGTGCTCGTGCTCAGCGACGGCTCGGTGCAGAACCGCTTCGTGCGCGGCGACGTGGGCGAGCCCGATCTTCTTCGCGTGCACAACCTGCTCGACGACGTCATCGAAGGGCGCACGCTCGGGGAGCTGCGCGACATGTTCGCGCGCAAGCTGGCGACCGAGCAGGTGCAGCACGACGATCTCCGGCGCCGCGCGTTCTCGCTCGGCGGCGCGGCGGTCGGCGAAGCGCTGGAGCACGGCGGCGCGGACGTGGTCATCGAAGGGCAAGCCAAGCTCCTGGGCCAGCCCGAGTTCGCCGGCGCGCAGGGGATGGAGGGGATGAAGCAGGTGATGAACGCGCTCGACGAGCGCGAGCAGCTCCTTCGCTTGCTCGACGCGACGGTCGCCGCGAAGGGAACGACGGTCGTCGTCGGTCACGAGGCGGGCGAGCTCGGTGGCGGGCAGCTCTCGATCATCGGCGCCGCCTACAAGGATCACGGCCGCGCCGCCGGCAGCATCGGCGTCATCGGCCCCACGCGCATGGACTACCCGAAGGTCATGCCGCTGGTGAGCGCGACGGCAAGCGCCATGACGGCGTTCATCAGCAAGCGAAGCGAGAAGCGCGAAGAGAGCGACGAGTAAAGTGTACGGCGCATTCGGCTGGGGGGTCCGGGTGGAGCGGCCGCGCTCCCCCCGGGGTGAAAGAGCCTCCCGCTGTTGCCGGAACGGAGCCGCGAAGCGGCGGAGTGAGGCTCAGGGTCCGCGGGAAACTCACAAACAAGCCCCCCTTACTTCCCGGGACGCCTCGTGTACCCTTGAACGGATATGCGGACGTCTCCGCCGGACCTGCCGGGCGCGCACAACATCGATTCACCGCTCGATCGAGCGCTCACGCTCATGCTCGCCGGGGAGCGTGACGCGGCGTTGCGATGGAGTGCTGCGGTCGTGGCTCAAGACGGGTCGGTGCCGAGCGCGCTGATCCTCACGTCGCGGCTCCTGGCCGACGCCGGGCGCACCGAAGCCGCGGTCGAAGGGTTCGAGCTCGGCGTGAAGCGGGCGATCGACGCCGGGAACCTGCCGCTCGCGGTCGCGTCGGTGGGCGATCTGCGGACGCTCAATCAGCCGATCGACGCGCACCTCGACGCGATCGCCGAAGCGTTCTGCGCGGGCTCGCCGCGCCTCACCGACGCCACCGCGCCGCCGCCGCCGCCCCTCCCGACGTTCGAGGAGTTCAACCCGCTCAGCTCGTTCCTCACGGGCCCCGCGCTGCTCTCGAAGGCCACCCAGATTGTTCACGAGGCGAAGCAGGCATACGACGCGCTCGAAGAGTCCGAGCCGCCGCTCGTCGCGCCGCTCCCGCTGTTCTCTCAGCTCGAGAAAGAAGGGCTGCGCGCGCTCATCGGCGCCTTCGAGATGATCACGGTCGCGCAAGGCCACTTCGTCATCACGCAGGGCGAAGAAGGGGCCGAGGCGTACATCGTGGCGCGCGGCGAGCTCGAAGTGCGACGCGACCCGTACGAGCTGGGCGAAGAGCCTGGGCCGCAAGAGAACGGCGAAGCGACCGAGCTGCCGCCGCCGATCACGCTGGCGCGCCTGGTCAACGGAGCGCTCTTCGGCGAGATGGCGCTCCTGTCGCGTGCACCGCGCGCGGCGAGCGTCGTCGCGTGTCGCCCGTCGATCTTGCTGGTCGCGCGTCGCGACGCGCTCGAAGAGGTCGCCGAGACGCGCCCCGAGGTGGGTGTGGAGCTGGCCGCGCACTGTCGCCGGCGTATGGTGGCGAACCTCGTGCGGACATCGCCCGTGCTGCTCGCGGTCGATCCCGCCGAGCGTCCGGCGCTGGTCGAGACGTTCGAGACGTGCGTCATCGAGAAGGGCGAGCGGCTCATCTCCGAGGGCGAAGAAGCCAAGGGGCTCCACCTGATCGCGTCGGGTGAGGTCGCGGTCGTGGGACACGAGGCGGGCGAGCCGTTCGTGATCGCGACCTTGGGCGTCGGTGAAGTGGTGGGCGAGGTCGCGCTCGTGTTGCGCCGGAAGGCCAACGCTGACGTCGTGGCCGTGCACCCCACGGTGACTCTGCACCTCCCGCGTGAGGACTTCCTCACGCTGATCCGGGACCATCCGGCGATCCTGCAAGGGCTCTACATGCTCGCCATCAAGCGAGACGAAGAGACCTCCGGCGTTCTCGAGAACACGACGACGAGCGTGGCCGAAGACTACGTTCTCATATAGACCGCGCATCGGATGTCTTCCACGCGGCGCGAAGGTCACGCGCACGACCACGACCACGGCGATCACGATCACGACCATGATCATGATCACGCCCATGTTCCCCCGCAGCCGGCGCTAGACGACGAGCACGCGTCGCGCGCGCACGCCCACGGCAAGTTCACCGCGCGCGAAGCACGGCAGGCCAAGCGCCTGGGGATGGTGCTCGCGCTCATCGCGGGGTTCTTCGCGTTCGAGCTCGCGGGGGCGATCGCCGCGCGCAGCGTGGTGCTCGAGGCCGACGCGCTGCACCTCCTGATGGATGTGCTCGCGCTTTCGATGAGCCTCGTGGCCATGCGCATCGCCATCCGCCGGCCGACGCCGCGCTTCACGTTCGGCATGCGCCGCGCGGAGCCTGTCGCGGCGATCTTCAACTCGCTGCTGGTGCTCGCGGCGACGGTCGAGATCGTCCGCGAGGGGATCGCGGAGCTGAGCGGAACGGGGCACCCGCGCCCCGGGATCATGCTCATCGTGGCGGCGGCGGCGCTCGTCGTGAACGGGATCAGCGCGTGGCTTCTTCACGGCGCGCTCCACGATCACGATCACGGTCATGACCACGGCCACGCGCACGCTCCCACGAAGGGGACCGACGCGCCGAAGAAGCTCCACGGGCATGCGCTCAACTTGCGCGGGGCGTGGCTTCACCTCCTCGGCGACGCGCTGGGATCGATCGCGGCGCTCGTGGCCGCGATCGTGATCAAGTACGGCGGCCCGGTCTCGGTCGACGCCATCGCCAGCTTCGCCGTTGCGGCGATCCTCGTCGCCGCGGCGTATCGCCTGGCGCGCCAGGCGACGCTCGTGCTGCTCGAAGCCGCGCCGCCGCACTTGCCCGTGGGCGCGGTGCGCGAAGCGATCTTGGCGTTCGAGGGGATCACCGACGTCCACGATCTCCACGTGTGGACGCTCGGCGCGGGCCACGACGCCATCACCACGCACGTCCGCGCAAAGACCACCGACCCCACGATCGCGCGCCGCCTCTCGCAGGCGCTGCGCGAGGCGTTCGACACCGAGTACGTCACCGTCCAGGTCGAGTCGTTCGACGAAGCGTGCGCCGTCGACGACCAGCCGAGCTGAGCGGGTCTACTTGCAGACGTTGCTGACGCAGTCCTCGTTGCTGGGGCAATCGCTCTTCGAGGTGCACTGCGGCGTCGCTTCGATCGACGTCTCGCAGTAGCCGTTCGCTCCGGCGTCGGCGACCGTCGCGCTGCACACGTCGATCCGAACGTCGATCTCCGCGCACTGGGTGTTCGACGAGCACACGTACCGGCAGTAGCCGCCGAGGCACGCTTGCGTCGAGCCGCCGAGGCAGTCGTTCACGCTCGTGCAGTTCGGCTTGGGGCGCGCGTCGACCTCGCACGCGCCCTGGTTGCAGTAGTCCCCCTTCGGGCACTGCGAGTCGAGCGTGCAGGCCGCGCTGCAGTTGCCCGCGACGCAGACCGGCGTGGAGCCGCCGCACTGCGCGCCCGTCGTGCACGGCGTGCCGACCGGCGTGGGCTCGCAGGCTCCTTTCTGGCACGTCGACCCTGCGGGGCACGACGCACCGGGCGCGCTGCAATCGGCGACGCATCGCCCGTCGGCGCAGACGTCGCCCGCGGGGCACTCGCTGGAGAAGCTACAGGCGTTGCTCGACGCGGTGCACGCGCCGGCGACGCACGTCTGACCCGCCGCGCACTCCGCGTTGTTCGTGCACGCACACGGACCGTTGCCGTCGCCGCACGTAGGCCCGGAGTCGACCGTCGTGGGTCCGGCGTCGGTCGTGGGGGCGATTGATCCGCCGTCGGGCGCGCTGCCGGCGTCAGCCGTGGGGAGCGTGGTCCCTCCGTCGTTCGCGTTGCCGCTGCCGTTGCCAGGGGGAGGCGCGACCGAGCTGCACGAGTAGCCGTCGCACTGGTAGCAGCCCGTGTTGTCGCAGTAGTAGTCGCCGCTCCCGTTCGCGCCGGCACCTCCACCGCACCCCGTCGTCGCGACCGGCGCGAGCGCGCCGAGCGCCGTCATTGCCAGCGCCATGGCTCCTGCGTGGGACGTCCACTTGCGAATCGTCATCGTCGCCTCCGGGATCGAGCGGGCATGCATCGGATGCACGCGACGCCTCTCGCGCCCACTCATCCACGCGCCATGCCATCGCACGAAGGCTCGCGCGATCCGCCTGATTCAGGCCGCTCGAGCGCGTCGTTGCAGGGGAAACTCCCCGCTCGCGTGTCCCGCTTCGCGCCCGTCGCAGGGCACCCGTGCCCCCCTGCGTGTGAACGCGCGTTGGCGCCCGGCCTGACTCTCGGAGAGCCTCTCCTTGACCTGAGGCGACCGTTTGATTACGGCCAGCGCAATGAATTCGCTCCGCCGCTTTGCAGCCGCGTCCGCCGTCGCCTTGTCGATGGCCTTCGCCCCCATCCACTCGGCGCGCGCCGACCAGCCTGCGGCGCCCACGAAGGTAGCCGTGGTCGATGTGCAGCGCGCGGTCATGCAGACCGAAGACGGCCTGCGCGCGCAGGCGTCGCTGAAGAAGTTCTTCGACAGCCGTCAGCAGGAGCTGAACAAGAAGCAGGTCGACCTTCAGAAGCAGAAGGAAGACATCGACAAGCAGCAGAAGGTGCTCTCGAAAGAGGCGTACCAGAAGCGCGTCGAGGATCTGCAGAAGCAGATGATGGACCTCCAGCAGGTTCTCGTTGAGTACGACAAGGAGATCCAGAAGAAGCAGAAGGAAGCGACCGACCCGATCTTCGAGAAGGTCATGGCCATCGTGAAGCGCCTCGCTGCGCGCGACGGCTACGACATGATCATCGACAAGCAGACGGTCGCCTTCGTGCGAAGCGAGCTCGATCTGACCGATCAGTGCATCCAGATGTACAACAGCGGCGGCGCTGCGGCCGACAAGAAGTAGCGCCTGCGGTCGCGTCGACTTCGATGACCGCGACCGTGTGGGACGGCGTCGTGCGACTGCGCGCGCCGTCTTTGCTTTTGGAGCTGGCGGCGACGCTCGGTGGTGAAGCGCGCGACGCGAGCGAGTACGCTGGCGTCGAGCGGGTCGTTCCGGTGGAGCACGCGAAGGAAGGGGAGCTCGCGCCGCTCCTCGCCTCGCGGTACGTGCGCGCGGCGATCGAAGCGCTGGAGCGCGGCGCGTGTGTCCTCGCCGACGAGTCGCTGGCGGCGCGTCTGCCCGCCCGCGATCGCGTGTGGACGCACGCGCACGCGACCTGGGCGCTGGCCTCGGTGCTCGACGACTGCGAGGCGCCGGACGTGACGGCGACGCGAGGTGAGGGGACGATCGTGGGGGAGCACGCGGTCCTCTTCGATCGCGTGGTCATCGGTCGCAATGTGGAGATCGGCGCTGGCGCCGTGATCGGCGCGCCGGGATTCGGTTGGGCGACAGGGCCGCGCGGCGACGTGCGGCGTGTGCCGCAGATCGCCGGCGTCGTGATCGAAGACGACGTGTCGATCGGCCCGCTGTGCACCATCGACGCGGGCACGCTCTCGCCCACGCGCATCCGTCGCGGCGCCAAGCTCGACGCGCACGTTCACGTCGGCCACAACGGCGAGATCGGCGAAGGGTCGATCCTCGCTGCGCAGTGCGGTCTCGCCGGCTCGGTCGTCATCGGCCGCGGCGTCCTCGTCGGCGGGCAAGCGGGGTTCGCCGATCACGTTCGCGTCGGCGACGGCGCGCGTGTCGCGGCCAAGAGCGGCGTCATCGGCGATGTACCGCCTGGGGCCGTCGTGGCAGGATATCCCGCCGTTCCGCGCACCCGTTGGCTGCGCGCGCTCGCGCGGCTCCATCGCGGAATCAAGTGAAGCACCACGTGTCCCCCCACGTTTCCATGTCGCTCGACATCAACCGCATCCTCGCGATCCTGCCGCACCGCTTTCCGTTCGTGCTCGTCGATCGCGTGACCGAGATCGTCGCCGGCAAATCGATCCGCGGGCACAAGTGCGTGGCCATGAACGAGCCGTGGTTCCAGGGGCACTTTCCGGGGCGGCCTATCATGCCCGGCGTCCTCATTCTGGAGTCGATGGCGCAGATCGGCGGCATCCTCGCGTACGCCAGCGAGCCGTTCGATGCTTCGAACTCGCTGATGTATTTCCTGGGCATCGACAAGGCGAAGTTCCGCCGCCCGGTGACGCCCGGCGATCGCCTCGATCTCGAGGTGTCGATCATTCATCACCGCACGAACGTGTGGAAGTTCCACGGCGAGGCGTCGGTCGACGGAGCGCTGTGCGCGCACGCCGATCTCCTGGCCAGCGTCGTCGATCGGGCCGACTGATGGCGACGCGCATTCACCCCACCGCGATCGTCGATCCGCGCGCAGAGCTCGACGCGACCGTCGAGGTAGGCCCGTACTGCGTCGTCGGCGCCGGGGTCGTCGTCGGCGCGGGGACGCGACTCATGTCGCACGTGGTCGTCGAAGGGCCGACCGCGATCGGTCGCGACAACGTCATCCATCCGTTCGCCGCGATCGGTGGCAAGCCGCAGCACAAACGCGATCAGGCGGGCCCCTCGCGCCTCGTCGTCGGCGACGCGAACGTCATTCGCGAGCACGTCACCATCCATCGCGGCACTGACGGCGGCACGACGTCGGTCGGCTCGCACGCGCTCCTCATGGTCGGCGCGCACGTGGCGCACGACGTGACGCTCGGCTCGCACGTGACGATCGCCAACGGCGTCCAGCTCGCGGGGCACGCCGTGGTCGAGGACTACGCGACGTTCGGTGGGCTCTCCGGCGTTGCGCAGTTCGTCCGCGTCGGTGAGAGCGCGTTCGTCGCCGCCGGCGCGATGGTCGAGCGCGAGGTGCCGCCGTACGTGATCGTGCAGGGCGATCGCGCGCGCGTCCGTGCGCTCAACAAGGTGGGCCTCCGTCGCCGCGGCGTCAGCGAAGAGTCGATCGCCGCCCTCGACCTCGCCTTCCGCGCGATCTTCGCCTCCCGCCGCGTCGCGCGCGAAGCGGCGAAAGAGATCGCGCTCGGCGACCCGTTCGTCGCCAAGCTCGTCGCCGCGGTGCTTCGCTAGCTAAGGCTTCCCGCTGCCGAGCAGGTCGTCGAACGCGCGATCGAACTCTTCGTCGGCACCGACGGCCGCCTTCATGGCCGGCTTCTGCTCGCCCTTGATGCGCCGGATGCGGTCGGCCACGTCGCGGTAGCTCGGGTCGCGGCGCGCCGCCTTTTGATAGAACTCGAGCGCCTTGGCGCTCATGCGCTTGGTCTCGTAGCAAGCGGCGACCTCGAACTCGAGCACGGTGTCCTGATCGGGCGTCCGCACCTTGGCCTTGAGGCCGCGCATCAGCGCGTCGATCGCTTCGTTGATGTTGCCGCGCTCGATCTGGATCATCCCGATCATCGACCGGCACACGCACTCGCGTTTCGCGTCGCGCGCGGCCACTTCGAACTCGCGGATGGCGTCTTCGAGGAGGCCCATCTCTTTGTAGGCCAGGCCGAGATCGTAGTGCGACTGCGCGTCGTCGACGCTGATCTGCTTGGCGACGCCTTCCTTGAACTTGGCGAACACCTCTTCGACGTCGACCTGCTGCTCCGGCTCGGCGAACGCGCCGCCGTCTTCGGCCTTGTCGCTCTGCTCGAGCGCGTCGAGCGACGCGGCGATGTCGAACGCGCGATCCGCCGACCCGCGATCCGACAGCGGCCCGCTCGGACGCTCGCGCGCGCCCGATCCGCGCTTCGCGTTCTCCTGCGCGCTCAGCTCGGCGAGGCGCTCGCGAAGGAGCGGGTGCTTGGGCAAGCGTTCGAGCTGCTCGAGCAAGATGTTCTTCGCGTCGTCGAACAGACCGCGCGACGCGAAGAACTCCGCTTCCTCCAGCGCCTCTTCCAGCTCGGGGCTCGGCGGCGGCAACGACGCCGCTTCGGCCACGGGCGACTCGGGCGGCGCCGTCTCGTACGCCGACTCATCGAGTTGCTCGAGCTCCGGCGCGACCTCGCGCGCCGCGGTGGCCCCGAGCTCCTCTTCGCCGAACGGTTCGTCTTCTTGCGCGATCTGATCGTTGCGCTCGACCAGATCGAACGCAGCGGCGCTCTCCGGCCCCGACTCCAGCGGGAAGCTCGGCAGCGGCTCGCTCGTTCCGTCGAGGAACGGATCGTCCATCTCGCCGAGCGGCGCCACCGGCGCGCGCGAAGGCGGACGTCGTGCGCGCGCGTTCGGCGCCGTGTCGATCGATCGATCGTCGTAGCCGGTCTGCCCGGTGCCGATCTCGTCGAGCTCGTACGCCGGCAGCGGCTCGTCGTACCCGCCGCCGTACGCTTGCTGCGCGGGCTGCGGAGCGCCACGCGAAGGCTGCGGCGCGGCCACCTGTTGCGGATCGCTCTCCGCGTACTCCTCGGGCTGCGCCTCCGGCTCGTCGATGACCTCGTACCCGAGCTCGTGCAGCATCGCGCGCGCGCGCTGGTTCGGCGGGTCGTAGGCGAGCACGTCTTGCAGGCAACGCGCGGCCGCTTCGCCGTCGAGCGAGTCGACGTACAGCGCCGCGAGGTCGAGCATCTCCAGCACCGCGGCATCGACATCGCCCGCTTCGAGCAGGACGTCGCGCAGCATCTCGCGCAGATCGAGCGAACGCGGCTCGATCTCGAGCCCGATGCGAATGGTCTCGATGGCCTTCGGATAGAGCCGCACGCGCCGGAATGACGACGCGTCCGACAACGCCTGCGCGACCTGCGCCCCCGTATCGGCCGGCGCCAGCTCTCCGCTCGGGAAGTCGTCGGCGACGAGCTGGTCGTCCCCCACCACGAGCTCCGGCGACGAGTCGTCGTAGCGATCCGGCTCACGCATCGCGCGCGGCGGCGGGCGATCGCTGCGCAGCGGAATCGGATCGGCTTCGAGCTCCGACTCTTCGATCTCGCCGGTCTCGACCGCCTCGTATTCGAGGTCGTCGATCGGCACCGACGATCGATCCTGTTCGACGTACGACGGCGGGGGCGGCGGCGGCTGACGCGCGGCTTGCGCGGCCTTCGCTTCGTCGCCACGCGCCGAGGCGACGAGCGACTTCACCCCTTCGTCGTTCGGAGCCGCGCGCTGGAGCTTGTCGACGAGCTGCTTGAACAGCTCTCCCTTGCCCTGCTCGCGGGCGATCTTCGCCATCTCCTTCTGGACTTCGATCCCCTTGGCCGCCTGCCCGATCGCGGCGAACGCGCGCGCCAGCAAGGCGAGGGTGTCGAGGTCCTTCGGATTGGCCTGGAAGCAGATCTGGAGCTTCGCCAGCGCCTGCATCCCGTCGTTCTGCTGGTTGCGCGCGAGGTAAAGCTCCGCGGCGATCCGCGCGTGCGTGGCGTCGGCCTTGTGGTGGAGCAGGCGCTCGATCACCTTCAGCGCGTCGTCACGCCGTCCGAGCCGCGCCAGCTGCGACGCCGCCAGACCGAACTCGGCGACCGCGGCCTCGGTGTCCTTCACGCGCGAGAGCGCTTCGGCGAGGCGCAGGTGCGGGAGCGGGTTCGTCGGATCGAGCTCGACGATCTTCCGGAAGACGTCGATCGCTTCTTGGTCCTTGTTCTGGCGCTGGAGGCGCGTCGCCACTTCGTCGAGGGCGGCGAGCGCGTCGCTCGTCAGCCCGAGCTGCTGGTACAGCTCGGCGAGCTTCGGCGTGATGTGGCCGTACTTGTCTTCGAGCTGCGGCGCGTGCTTCGCGATGAGCTCGCGGATTTGTTTGTAAACCGCGATCGCTTTGAGCGCGAACCCCTGGACCGCGTAGAACTTCCCGACTCGCTCGTACGTGCCGATGGCGTCGGGGTACGCCTCCATTTTCGATTGGAGGTCCCCGATCTTCAGCAGAGTCCGAGCGTCGTTCGGATCCTCTGCGACTAGCTTTTGGTACTCGAGGACGGCCTTGTCGTACTTCTTCTTCTCGACGAACTTCTGAGCCGCCTGGAGGACCTTGTCGCGGTCAATCGCCACGGGCCTGGGTACTCCGACTTACGGTTGAAACAAGGCTCGCCACTCGGGTCAGATTAGCGCTGATCCTCGTCGCTTGCATACTTCGGCCGACCGAGTGGACTCCGATTCGCTCGAGCACCGCGTACCTTGTGCGCGAAGAGCTGGCGCGAACGGTGCGGACACGAGCGCACTGCACCTCGACGTTCGGTGCCGCGACGCTTACGTTCACTCCACTCATGCCGACCCGCTCCGATCTGTACAGGGCCCCGTTCGCTCCCGGCGCGCCGAACGCCATCGACGCGCGAACCTGCGAGAAGCTCCTCTCCGTCGCGCTCGACGGAGGTGGGGACTACGCCGACTTGTTCTTCGAGTACCGCGCGGCGGGCGGCTTCGTGTTCGATGACGGAATCCTGAAGACGGCGTCGCGCGGCGTCTCGATGGGCCTCGGCGTGCGCGTCATGAAGGGCGACGCGACGGGTTATGCCTACGTCGAGCAGCTCGATTGGGACGCGATGAAGCGCGCGGCCGAGACGGCGGCGCAGATCGCCAGCGGCGGCGGATCGAAGGCGCCCATCGCGGCCAAGGCGCTCTCCGCGCTCCCTGAAAGGTACGAGCTCGATCGCGTCACGCTCGACGTGCACGGCATGGAGAAGCGAAAGCTCCTCGAGCGCGCCGCCGCCGAAGCCCAGGCCTTCGATAAACGGATCGTGAAGGTCGAGGCAAGCCTGGCCGAGGAGGTGCGCGAGATCCTCGTCGTCACGTCCGAGGGGAAGATGGCGCACGACGTCCAGCCGCTCGTCCGGTTCGGGGTCCGAGCCATCGCCGAGCAAGACGGCAAGCGTCAGGAAGGGTCGTCCGGCGGCGGCGGGCGAACGACGCTCGGCTACTTCGAGGGGAAGAGCCCCGAGTGGCACGCGCGCCAGGCGTCGGAGCAGGCGATCCGGATGCTCGACGCAGTGGAAGCGCCGGCCGGCACGATGGAAGTGGTCCTCGCCCCCGGCGACAGCGGGATTCTCCTTCACGAAGCGGTCGGGCACGGGCTCGAAGCGGACTTCAATCGAAAGGGGACGAGCAACTACGCCGGCCAGATCGGCAACGAGGTCGCTAGCGAGCTGTGCACCGTCATCGACGACGCGACGCTCCTGCAATCGCGCGGCAGCATCAACGTCGACGACGAAGGGAACGAGCCGCGCACGAGCGTCCTCATCGAGAAGGGGAAGCTCGTCGGCTACATGCACGACCGTCACAGCGCCGGCTTCTTCAAGCGCGAGCCGAGCGGGAACGGTCGCCGCGAGAGCTTCACGTGCGCGCCGATGCCGCGCATGACGAACACGATTCTCACGGCGGGCCCGCACGATCCGGAGGAGATCGTTCGCAGCGTGAAGCGCGGGATCTACGCCAAGCGCTTCGGCGGCGGGCAGGTCGACATCGCGAACGGCGATTTCGTCTTCTCGCTCACCGAGAGCTACCTGATAGAAGACGGCAAGCTCACGGCTCCCCTCAAAGGCGTGAACTTGATCGGCAACGGACCCGAGGTGCTTCGCAAAGTGACGATGCTCGGCAACGACGTCGGCGTCTCCGACGGCATCTGGACGTGCGGCAAAGATGGGCAGAGCGTGCCGGTCGGCGTCGGGTGCCCGACGATCAAGATCAGCGCGATCACGGTCGGCGGTACGAAGATCGGTTAGTCACCGGCCTCGACGGCTGCCGCGACGCGCGGTATTCCCGGTGCGATGTCCGGTCCCGCGAAGGCGACGTTCGTGATCGTCGTCGGTCACGGGCCGACGCTCGATCACGAAGACGGGGCCGCCGCGCTCTTGCGCCAGCTCGGCGCCGACGTTCGCGCGCTCGATCTGTGGGAAGACTTTTCGCGCGCGCTCGATCGCAGCGAGAACGAGGGGCGCTCGCCGCGCGCGATCGTGTTCGAAGCGGGGGACCGTCCGGACCTCGCCGTGGCGTCGCTGCGCGCGGCGAGGCGTGAACCGCGGTTGCAAGACGTGCCGGCGTTGATTCAGCTGCCGACGCGCCAGGTCGCGCGCCTCGAGCCGTCGAGCGGGTTCGACGACTTCATCGTGTCGCCGTACGACCCCGTCGAGCTGTACGCGCGGATTCGCGCGCTGGAGTGGAAGCGGAGCGAGTTCTCGACCGAGGAGCGGTTCAAGATCGGGCCGCTGGTGATCGATCGCGCGGCGCACGAGGTGACGCTTGACGGGCGGCGCGTGGCGCTCACGGCGAAAGAGTTCGCGCTGGTGGCGTACCTGGCGGCGAACCGCGGGCGGGTGTTCTCGCGCGACGTGCTCCTCGCGCGCGTGTGGGGCGCTCGCTACGAAGGGGGCGCACGCACGGTCGACATCCACGTGCGTCGCCTGCGCGCGAAGCTGGGCGACGGTCTCCCGCTCGAGACGATGCGCGGCGCGGGGTACAAGCTGCGCGCGCCGCGCGAGGACGCGGGCGACGACGAGGGAGAGGCGCCGCGGAAGGAGATCGCAAAACGCGTGACGAGAGGACCGAAGTCGCGATGACGAGCGCACGCCTCGCGTTGAGCATCGGTTGCCCGTGCGGGATCGGCCCCGAGGTGAGCGCCGAGGCCGCCGTCGCCGCGTCGCGATCGCAGCGCGTGCTCCTCGTGGGCGCGATGGACGCCGTGGAGCGAGCGGCGCGCGCGAAGAAGATCGACGGCGCGCGCTTCATTCGCGTGAGCACGGCCAGCGAAGCGTGGGCTCTCCCGGCCCGCCTGGTGGGCGTCTGGAATCCGCTGGGTGATCGATTCCGCTCGGGAAAACCAGGCCATCCCACGCCTCGCGACGGAGCCGCGCAGCTGGCGTGGATCGACGCCGCGTGCGATCTCGCGTCGCGCGGAGAGGCGGACGCGATGGTGACAGGCCCCGTCAGCAAGGAGGTCATCGCCTCGTCGGGCGTCCCCACCGCGGCGCGGTTCCTCGGACACACCGAGCATCTCCAGCGACGCCTTCGCGCCCGCGAAGTGGTGATGGCCTTCTGGTGCGATCGCTTCACGACGTCGCTCGTGACGACGCACATCCCGCTCTCGAAAGTCCCGCGCGCGATCACGCCGAAGGCCGTCGCCACCGCGACCTACTGGACCGCCCGCTTCGCGCTCTCGCTTCGCGGGAAGAGCGGCGCGCCGCGCATCGCTGTCTGCGCGTTGAACCCGCACGCCGGCGAAGGGGGGCTCCTCGGTCACGACGAGACGCGCGCGATCACGCCGGGCATCGCGCTCGCGCGCGAACGTCTCGCCGATGCGCGCGTCACGATCGACGGCCCGCTCGGCGCCGAGACCGCGTTCCGTCGCGCGAAGGACGGCCACTACGACGGCGTCGTCGCCATGTACCACGACCAGGCGACCATCCCGATGAAGCTCGTCGGCTTCGGCGAATCGGTGAACGTGTCGCTCGCGCTCCCGATCATCCGCACCAGCGTCGACCACGGCACGGCGTACGACATCGCCGGCAAAGGGATCGCCGACGCGCGCGGCATGCGCGAAGCGATCGCGCTCGCGGCGCGAATGGTCGCTAGTGGAAGAAAACCAGCCGCGACACCCACCCGATCAAGAGCATACAGATCACGAACGCCGTCGCCGTGAGCCACGTCGGCACCTTCGTCGGCGACGCGGGGGTCTTCATCGCCATCAAGAGATGCGTCGCCGCGATCACGATCCCGTCGAGCTTCTTCTGCGCCCGCGCCGCCCGCTCCGGATCGCTCTCCTTGATCGCGCGGTAACGCCCCGCGACCTCGGGGAGCTTCTGCTGCGCGATGGCGTACTCGAGGAGCGCGTGGTGCGGCTTCTCTTCGTCCCACGCTTCGATCACGCGTCCCCACAGCGCGTCGAGGAGCGGGTCTCTCGTGTCGTCGCTCGCCTGGTCGTTCACGGCGACCGAGTATCGCCAGACTTCGCCGCGGAGTCGATCCAGAGTGTCACCGGGCCGTCGTTCAGCGAGCTCACGCGCATGTGCGCGCGGAAACGTCCGGTCTCCACCTTGATCTGCGCGCGTGCTTCGCGAACGAAGGCGTCGTACGCGCGCTCGGCCTCCTCCGGCGGCATCGCGTCGACAAAGCTCGGACGCCGTCCGCCCCGCACGTCGCCGTAGAGCGTGAACTGACTCACGACGAGCAGCGCGCCGCCGACGTCGAGCACGCCGAGGTTCATCTTCCCGGCCTCGTCTTCGAAGATGCGGAGGCCGATCACCTTCTGAAGCACGTACGCGCGCTCGGCGTCGCCGTCGCCCTTGCCGGCGCCCAGGTACACCAGCAGCCCGCGCTCGATGGCTCCGGTGACCTCGCCGTCGACCTCGACCTTCGCCCACGCCACGCGCTGAACGAGAGCCCTCATGCGATGCGGAGCTCGCGCGACAGCTTGGCGACGATCGCGAAGTACCTCTGGCGGTCGTACGGCTCGTTCAAGATGTGGAAGTCGCGCTTCGAGAGGCCGACGCATCCGAAGCAATACGTGCACCCGCTGCACCCGATGCACCGCACGAGGTACGCGCTCGCGCTGCACCGTTCGCACTCGGTGCACTGCTGGCAGGCGAGGCACGAGACACAGCGCGCGCAGTGCGAGCAGTCGGTGCAGCCGTCGCACGACGTGCAGTAGTGGGAGCGCGCGGTCGCCTTGCACTCGCGGCAGAAGGTGCACTCGGTGCATCGCTCGCATCGTTCGCAGCCGACGCACCCTGTATTCGCCGTGGCCTTGGCCGCGTCGGCGACGAGCTTCTTCCACTTCGCTTCGAACTCGGTGCGATCCATCACCGCACCACGCGCGCGAGCTTCTTCCGCAACGACGACGCGAGCGCGCGCACGTCGGTGTCTTCCGCGTCGTCTTCCAGGCGCCGCAGCCGCGCGTCGAGCACCGCGCGGCGCTGCGGCGGTTCCGTCTCGAGCAAGACCGACAGCGACGCGAGCGCCGTCCGCACGCGATCGTCGCGATCGTGATCGAGCAGCTTGAGCATCACCTCTTGCTCTTCGGGGAGCGCGAGCTTCGCGTTCACGAACGCCTCGCACGCCTTCGTCACGGCGCTGTGCCCCTCGGCCGCCATCAACTTCGCTAAGCGCTTGTCGCGCTCTTCGCGCCGCGGATCGTCCTTCGGCGTGAGCGTGACGATCTTCGCCGCCCGCTCGAGCGCCGGCGGCGGAGGGGTCGGCGTCTTCTCGGTATTGCGGGTGAACAGCGCCTCGAGCGCGGCCCGGTGCTTGGCTGAGCTACGCGCGTCGTCCTCTTCCAACGGAGTCATCGTCGCGTGGTCTCACGTGAATCGGCGCGGGGGTCAACGGGGGAAGAAAATGCGATCGGCTTTCTTGGCCGCGGTGGGGGCATGTAGGCGAAGGTGCTCATACGCGAGAGGAACGACTCGCGTCGCGGAGGAGGAATCGATGCTCTCGAAGACGGTGCTCTCGTGGGTCGGACGTCTGGTTGGGATCGCGGCGGTGATCACGTCGCCGCTGGTTGCACGCGCAGACGGCGAGTCCGCGCGAAGCGCGGCTCGGTCCACACCAGGAGAAGCGACGGACGCGCCGACGACGACGAAGCAAGTTCATCGCGTTCCCGGCTCGCACGGGCACGCGAAGAAGAAAGCGGTCAAGCGCGGGACTCGTCACGAGTCGGCGCCGATCGGCGTCGAGAAGGGTGAGAGCACGAGGCACGCGAAGGCGGCCAAGCCCGAGATCGTGAAGGGCGACGACTCGGACGTCACCGACGTGACCGAGCAGGTGATGGCCGAGCGCGCGAGCACCAAGCCGCCGCCGAAGCCGTCGAAGACGCCGCTCCCGACGATCGCCGCCGCCGCCACCGTGCCGCGGATGGAAGTGATCGCGACGTGCGCCGCGCCCGTTCAGAAGGAAGAGAAGACGGCCGCCAGGGAAGAGAAGCCGTCGAAGGAAGAGAAGCCGCGCGCCGAGCGCTCGCACTCCTCGAAGGCGCACGCCGACCGGGGGCACGCCGTCGAGCCGCGCACGACGCCGATCGTCCGCGCCACGCTCCGCACGACCGACGCGCCGCCGGCCCACAAGTCGAAGCACCCGAAGTCGGCCTGCCTGCACGCGCCGGTCGAAGTGACGCGCGGAACGGAAGAAGAGTCGTTCGCGCTCACGAAGTGCGACGGGAGCATCGCGCCGCTGGCGATCGAAGAGATGTCGGTGATGACGCGTCCGGGAAGCGCGGCGAAGCCGACGGAGCCCATCGCGGAGCTTGCGGCCAAGGCCGACAAGAAAGACAGCGACGAGCTCGCGCCGGGGATCAAGCTCATCGACGGCCGTCTCGTCGAGCGCCTCCAGCTGATGCTCGATCACTTCGCGAAGCCCGAGAAGACCTCGAAGCTGTTCGTCGTCAGCGGCTACCGCCCGACCAGCAAGGGGAGCTTCCACGCCACGGGGCGCGCGATCGACTTCCGCATCGACGGCGTCGAGAACACCGACCTCGTCGCGTTCTGCAAGACGCTCGACGACACAGGCTGCGGCTTCTACCCGAACAGCTCGTTCATCCACATGGACGTGCGCGACGCGAAGACCGGTCACGTCGCCTGGATCGATACGAGCACCCCGGGCGAGAAGCCCGAGTACGTCGCGTCGTGGCCGCCGCCGCCGAAGTCGGACGACGAAGATCCGGCGAAGATCCTGGCGCGGTTCGACGACCTGCACCCGCTCCCGACGGAACAGGCGAGCGTGAAGACGGTGGAAGACTCGAAGGACGACGACGCCGACAGCGAGCCGGGTGTCCTTCTGAAGCCGATGATCGAAGAGAAGAGGCACGCGTCGACCGACGAGTGACGGGCCCCGCTCGCGATCAGGGCGTCGGCACGCGCCACACTTCGATCCACTTCCCGTTCGATTCGAAGCGCTTGATGGCGCGGGCGCCGGTCTTCTCTGCGACGAGGTGGCAGGCCTCCTGCTCCGGTTCGTAGCCGTGGATGTAGAGGAGCTGCTCGGTGCGCGATCGAATGAAGGCGTAGCAAGGGTGCACGTCGAGGGGCCTTTCGACGTAGCCCTGCCACGGCTCGCCGAGCTGGTAGCGCTCGTGGAAGCCGCCGTAGATCATCGCGCCGCCGTGCTCCGTCTCGACGTAGGCGGCGGCGGCGCGGCCGATCCGGATCATGTCGAAGTACGAGAGGTCGTTGTTGGGCGCGACCTCGAGTGAGCTCGTGAGCGGAATGCGCGGGTGCCAGGTCCGCACGAACAGCGCGAGGAGCGCGACGCCGAGGGCCGCGAACCAGCGGTCCGATCGCAGCGCGCGGCGCGCGAGGACGAGGCTCGCGACGTAGTACGCGGGGAACATGAAGAGCGCGTAGCGAGGCATGAACGTCGACGCGATGAAGAGCGCCGCGCCTCCGGCGATGCACGTCGCCAGCGGCAGGACCTCGCGCGGGAAGACGCGCTCGCCGCGGCGGCGCAGGACGATCGACGCGGCGATCGCGATCGCGAAGAGGAGCCATCGCCAACGGTCGAAGAAGAAGATCCGCGTGAAGCGCACGGCGCGCACCGCGATCGCGTCGGCGCCCGTCGGGACCCACTGCGGCTGGCTCGCCCCTGCCAGCCACCATCCCGCGATGGCGTGGTGATAGACGAACCACGCGCACGTCGCCGCGATCGGAAACGCCACGCCCAGCCAGGCGCGTCGATCGTGTCGTCGCGCCGGGTCGATCGCGAGAAGCACCGCGAGGCCGAGAGGGACCGTCGCCGCCGGGATCTTGGTCCAGGCGGCGAGCGCGAACAGAAAGCCGGAGAGCAGCGGCCACTCGAGGACCCACGCTGCGAGCGCGCACGTGGCGAGCGCCGCCACGGGAAGATCGAAATAGACCTGACCGAGCTCGCACAGCGTGGCCGCGGTCGCGCCGAAGAGCGTCGCGGCCACGAACCCAACCAGGCGCCCGTGAAAGCGGACGCCCAGCGCGTACGCGCCCGTCATCGCCAGCGGAAGAAACGGGAGAACGACCGCGTGCGCCACGACCCTCGAGTCGCCGAACACGCGCCACGCCGACGCGACGAGCGCGATGAAGAGCGGCGGGTGGGCGTAGTACTCGTGCGTCGGAACGAACGGCAAGAAGCCGTCGCGAGCCATGTCGCGCGCGGCCACGATGATGAAGCCCGCCGCGTCCCAGAAGTACGGGAGGTTCCGCGTCGGCCACCACGCGACGACCGCGTAGACGACGAACGACAGCACGACCCCCGCATCGATCGCGCGCGCAGGCGGCCTTCGCACGCGCGCGAGCCTGCCCGAAGGCTCACGCGCGTTCAAGGGCGTCCGCCGAGGCGGGCGTGATTGCTCACCCCAGGGCGCAGAACCCTTCGTAGTCGATGTAGCTCGTGATGGTCGGCTTCGGCCCGCACACGATGCAGTTCGGGTCTCTCCGGAGCTTCAATGACCGGAACTGCATCTTCAAGCTGTCGTAGGTCATGAGGCGGCCGATGAGCGGCTCGCCTTTTCCGAGCAGCAGCTTGATCGCTTCCGTCGCTTGAAGCGTCCCCACGATCCCGCACAAGATCCCGAGGACGCCCGCCTCCTGGCAGCTCGGCGCGAGGTGCGGCGGCGGAGGCTCCGGATACAGGCATCGATAGCAAGGGCCGCCGACGCCGCCGTTGAGGCCGAGCGTCTTGGCCGCCTTGTCGCCGACGAACGTGGTGACCTGGCCGTCGAAGCGGAAGATCGATCCGTGGACCACGGGCTTGCCGAGAAAGAGGCTGGCGTCGTTCACGAGGTAGCGCGTGGGGAAGTTGTCGGTGCCGTCGACGATGACGTCGTAGTCGGCGAAGAGTCGGTCGACGTTCGCGCTCGTCATGCGCTCCTGGTACGGGACCACCTTCACGTCGGGGTTGAGATCCTTCAGCGCGATGGCGGCGCTCTCGACCTTCGGCATGCCGACGCGGCTGGTGGCGTGGAGGATCTGGCGCTGGAGGTTCGAGGCGTCGACCGTGTCCGCGTCGACGATCCCGAGCGTGCCGACGCCCGCGGCCGCGAGGTAGAGCGCCGCGGGTGACCCGAGACCACCCGCGCCGAGGAGGAGCACCTTGCTCTTCAGCAGCTTCGCCTGGCCCGCCTCGCCGACCTCGGGGAGCAGGATGTGGCGCGAGTAGCGGTCGCGTTGCGCGTCCGTGAGCTGCGGCGGGGTGTCCATCGGGTAGCCGAGGTCCTTCCACCGAACGAACCCGGGGTTCGCTGTCTCGACGTGCGTGTAGCCGAGCCCCTGGAGCGTCGCCGCAGCGAGCGCCGAGCGCGTGCCGCCCGCGCAGTAGGCGACGACGTGCGCGTTCTTGTCCGGGACCCGCTGCTCGATCTGCATCTCGAGGAAGCCGCGCGGGACGCTGATCGCGCCCGGAATGTAGCCTGCGCGGTACTCCTCCTTCTCGCGCACATCCACGAGGACGAGCGGCTCCTTCGCTTCCAGACGGCGCTTCAGCTCGTCGAGCGAGACTTCCTTCGTCTGCTTCCGGACATCGGCGATGAGATCGGTATACGTGGTCGGCATTCGGGCCTCGGGGCGGGATCTCCGCTATCGTGAACGCTTCGATGGTCTAGCGAACGAATAGGTCGCGATCAAGGTGTCGCGATCAAGGTGAAGAGATGCCGCCCGGCGCTTCGACGCGCAATCGGGTGACGAGCGCGCGGCCGTCGGCGGGGCGGGTGGCGTCGGGGCCGGTGCAGGCGGTGGCGATCACGCGCCAGGCGGCTGCCTCGCGCGGGTCGGCGAGCGCGGCCAGGGCGTCGAGCGCGTCCTCGAGGATGCGGCCGAAGCCGAAGACGTCGTCGCGCGGATCGCTGGCGCGCGATGCGAGTCGCTCGGGGGAGACGTAGCCGAGGCTGCCGGGAGGGCTCGGTTCGCCGATGCGCCGCGCGGTGCCGAAGTCGGCCAGGATGGGGCGGGCGTTCGCGTCGAGGAGGACGTTCGCGGGCTTCACGTCGTGGTGGACCCAGCCGCTGGAATGGACGCGGGCGAGCGCGGCGGCGAGGAGGAGGGCCCAGCGCCCGATCGCGGCTACGTCGCGGCGATCGTCGGCGCGAAGGTGCTGGCGAAGAGAGCCGAGTGTCGCCCATTCGAGCGCGAGCCAGCCGCGGTCGGGGTCGACATCCAGGACGCGGAGGATGCCGGGGCTTGCGAGCTCCGCGGCGACGCGGGCTTCGTGCATCAGCTGCGCGCGATCTCGATCGACGTGGTGGTAGACCTTGAGCGCCACGCGTCGACCGAGCTCGCGATCCGACGCTTCGTACACGGCGCCCGCCCCGCCGCGCGCCACCTCGCGCAACAAGAGGAACGGCGCTTCGGGCTGGCGCGAGACGATCGTGTTTGCGCTGGCGTCGATGCGGGCGCCGCTCGCCGCGTCGAGCCCGAGCTGCGCGCGCCAGCGGTGATGACGCTCGCGCGCACCGGGATAGTCGAGGTCGCGCACCAGGACGCGCTCGACGAGCGACAGCGCCTCGGCGATTTCGCCGCGCGCTTCGCGGAGGTCGGACGCGAGCATGCGCGCCGGCATCGAGGTGCAGGGGGCGAGCGGCGAGTCGACCAGGGCGAGCGCGCGATCGCGCTCTCCGCGATCCGAGAGCGCCGCGGCCGCAGCGACGAGCAGCCCTTCATCGATCGCGCGGCTCTTCGCCAGCGTGCAGACGACGTCGATCGCGCGCGCTTCTTCCGGGGACGAACGGAGCGATCGAAACGCCGAGAGCGCTTCGTCCACGCTCGGCCCCGCTTCTTCGCCGACGTGACGCAAGCGCGCGAGCTCGTCGCTCTCGGGAGGGTCCACGATGGCATCGGCGGCGGCGTCGGCCGACTCCGCGGAGACCGGATCCTCGGGGGGGGGCTCGCGCTTGCGCGTGAAGCGGCTCCAGAAACTCATCCGACGACGCGCAGAACCGCGGCTCCTCCGCGCACTTGCCCGATGGCATCGCCGGCCAGGAGCGCCGTTCGCGGACCGAGCGAGGTCGTTCCCAGATAGGCAGGCGGATCGTCGTCGGTCACGAGCTCGATCCAACCGTCGCTCGAGGCCTCGAGCCGCCACGCGCCGATGCCGATGCGCGCCGGTCCCAGCGGCGCCACGTACGTCTCGCCAGCCACGCGGATCGCCATCGCGCCCGGCAGCGCCTCGCTGGCCGCGACGCGGAGCGGGACTTCGCCGCCGAGCTTCACGTCGAGCCCTTCGCCCGGCACCGGGAGAGGGCCGCCGATGCGCATTCCGCGAAGCTCGGTTCCATTGCGGCTCCCGAGGTCGCGTACTTCGACGTGATCGCCTGCGCGCGCGATGGCGACGTGGCTGCGGCTGATCGCGTGCGACGCGATCGTGATGGCCCCTTCGCTTCGCCCCAGGATCACCTCGTCGCCGAGCACGAGCTGGACGCGCTTCCCATCGAGCTCGATCGTCACGCGCGGCGCGGTCGCGCGCTTCGCGAGGATGGCGCGCTCCTTCTCTTCGTTCGCCGTCGCGCGCGCGCGCGCGATCGCCTGGCGTCGCTCGCCACCGGCCACGAGGCGATCGACCTCCGCGAACGAATCGCGCGACGCCCTCTCGCCACGCTCGCGCTCGTTGTCGCGCGTGAGGACATCCTCCAGCTTCTCCACCTCGCCCGCCTCCACGAGCGACCGCGCTTCACCTTCGACGTCGCCCGCGATCGCGTACGCCTCCGCTGCGCGCGCCGCCTCGCCCAGCGCCTCGAGCTCGCTCGCCGCGTCGATCAGGTCGCGCCGCGCCGCAGCGCTCGTGACGCCGCTCCTCGCCATCTCGATCGCCAGGAGCGCGCGCTTCCTCCGCGCCTCGGCGCGCACGGCGTGCGCTTCGGGCGCCAGCGTGATCGCCTGGACGTAATGCTGAAGTCGCTTCGCCGAGTCGAGCTCCACGTCCCCGCGCATCACCATCACGCGCGCAGCTTCCTGCGCCTGCCCGGCGTCGACCCAGAGCTGCACGGCGCGCGCGAGATCGCCCGCGACCTCCGCGCGCTGCGCGAGAACCGCCGCATCCCGCGACTTTCCGAAGAGCCGGTCGAACACTGCGCCGAAAGAATAGAGCAACGCGCAAGCGTTCATACGTAGGGACGTGTGCGGAGCCGTGGAGCGTGTCGGAAATGCGACGCCGTCGGACGTCACGCGCCCTGCTCCCACCGCTTGACGCTTCGGTTCCGGTCAGTGACTCTCAATGAGCAGGGGTCCGCGCGTTCATGCGCGGGAACCCTCCACTTGCGGCTTTCGTTCACGGAAGCGGGAGATCGGATGGCGAACTCGAACCGGCTCGGAGAGCTCCTCGTACGGGAGAAGCTCATTAGCCTCGCGCAGCTCCGCGCAGCGCAAGACGAACAACAGAAGTCCGGGCAGAACCTCGGCTTCACGCTGGCGAAGCTCGGGTACATCAGCGACACCGAGATCACGAACTTCCTCTCGCAGCAGTACCGCGTCCCGACGGTCAACCTGGAGGAGTACGAGATCGACGCCGACATCCTGAAGCTCGTCTCGCGCGAGCAGTGCGAGAAGCACAGGGTGGTGCCGGTGTCGCGCGCGGGGAGCTCGCTCATCGTGGCGATGGCCGACCCCACGAACCTCAACGCCATCGACGATCTGAAGTTCCTCACCGGCTACAACATCGAGCCGGTCATCGCGAGCGAGACGGCGATCCTCGCGTGCGTCGAGAAGTATTACAACGTCGGCCCTTCGTACGAAGACGTGATGGCCGGCTTCGACGAAGGCGAGATCGAGGTCACGGGTGACACCGAAGAGGTGAACCTGATGGAGCTCGAGAAGGCGAGCGAGGACGCGCCTGTCGTTCGCCTTTGCAACATGATCCTGCTCAACGCCATCAAGAAGGGCGCGAGCGACATTCACATCGAGCCGTACGAAAAGAAGCTCCGCGTTCGGTACCGCATCGACGGCGTGCTCCAGGAGGAGATGACGCCTCCGCTCAAGCTCAAGAACGCGATCGCGTCGCGCGTGAAGATCATGGCCTCGCTCGACATCGCCGAGCGCCGGTTGCCGCAAGACGGACGCATCAAGCTGAAGCTCGGCAAGGGCCGAGAGATGGACTACCGCGTCTCGATCTTGCCGACGCTGTGGGGCGAGAAGATCGTCATGCGGCTCCTCGACAAGGGGAACCTGCAGCTCGACATGGCGAAGCTCGGCTTCGACCCGAAGCCGCTCGAAGACTTCCTGTGGGCCGTCCACCAGCCGTGGGGAATGACGCTGGTCACGGGGCCCACGGGATCGGGCAAGACGACGACGCTCTACTCGGCGCTCAGCGATTTGAACAAGGTCGCGCACAACATCAGCACCGCCGAAGACCCGGTCGAGTACAACTTGCACGGCATCAATCAGGTGCAGATGATGGACTCCATCGGCCTGAACTTCGCGATGGCGCTGCGAAGCTTCCTCCGACAGGACCCGGACATCTTGATGGTCGGAGAGATTCGAGACTTCGAAACGGCGGAAATCGCGGTCAAGGCGGCGCTCACGGGGCACATGGTGCTCTCCACGCTGCACACCAACGACGCGCCGGCGACGATCTCGCGTCTCCTCAACATGGGGGTCGAGCCGTTCCTCATCACGGCCAGCGTCAACTGCGTGCTCGCGCAACGTCTCGCGCGGAAGATCTGCGGCGACTGCAAGGCGCCCGCGCCGAAGACCGATCCCGAAGTGCTGAAGACGATGGGTTGCACTCCGGACCAGATCGCGAAGGCGCAGCTGATGAAGGGGGCCGGCTGCCGGACGTGCAACGACACGGGGTACAAGGGGCGCGTCGCGCTCTACGAGGTCATGCGCTTCAACGAAGCGTTGAAGGACATGGTTCTTCAGGGCGGGTCTACGGCCGAGCTCAAGGCGGCAGCAATCAAGGGGGGAATGGTTACCTTGCGGATGAGCGGCATTCTCAAGGTGCTCGCCGGCGTGACGACGCCGGAAGAAGTGAGCCGCGTCACGATGGCGGACTGAGTTGATGCAGCGTGCGATGCGAATGGGATTTCGAAACGGAACGGGAAACGGAGCGGCTCGATGACGCAAGGCACGGACCTCAAGGTCAACCTTCACCAACTGCTGAAGGCGATGATCGAAAAAGGGGCGAGTGACATGCACATCACGACCGGCGCGCCGCCTTTGCTGCGGATCGACGGTCAGATCGTGCCGCTCAAGCTCCCGCCGCTGGGGCCCGTCGAGACCAAGCAGCTCTGCTACTCGATCCTCACCGAGGAGCAGAAGATCCAGTTCGAGAAGACGAGCGAGCTCGATCTCTCGTTCGGCGTGAAGAGCCTGTCGCGCTTCCGCGCCAACGTGTTCATGCAACGCGGAGCCGTGGGCGGCGCGTTCCGGACCATCCCCTTCAAGATCCTCACGTTCGAAGACCTCGGCCTGCCGGCGATGGTGGCGGAGCTGGCGCAGAAGCCGAGCGGGTTGGTGCTGGTGACCGGGCCTACGGGCTCCGGCAAGAGCACGACGCTGGCGGCGATGATCGACAAGATCAACAGCGAGCAGCGGTGCCACATCATTACGATCGAAGATCCGATCGAGTATCTGCACCCGCACAAGCTCTCGATCGTGAACCAGCGCGAGGTCGGCACCGACACCGAAGGGTTCAAGATCGCGCTCAAGTACGTCCTCCGGCAGGACCCCGACGTCGTGCTCGTCGGCGAAATGCGCGACCTCGAGACTATCGAGGCCGCGCTCACGATCAGCGAGACGGGTCACTTGGTGTTCGCCACGCTGCACACCAACAGCGCCATCTCGACCATCAACCGCGTCATCGATGCCTTCCCGCCGCACCAGCAGGATCAGATCCGCGCGAAGCTCTCGTTCGTGCTCCAGGGGGTCATCAGCCAGCAGCTCGTGCCGCGGATGGGGACGCCGGGGCGGGCGATGGCGCTCGAGGTCATGCTGCCGAACGCGGCGATCCGGAACCTCATTCGCGAAGGGAAGATCCACCAGATCTATACCCAGATGCAGATGGGCCAGGACAAGTACGGGATGCAGACACTCAACCAGTCGCTGTTCTCGCTCTACAAGAACAAGCTGGTGTCGCTCGAGGAAGCGCAGGGGCGGAGCGTCGAGCCGGAAGAGTTCCGATCGATGATCGACGTCGACGCGAAGCGCGGCTCGCACGGAAGCGGCCAGCACCGCGTCCAGCCGCCGAACCGTTGAAGCCGAGGGCGCGTCGCTGCGGAGCGACGCGCGACTAGGGCGGGTCGAACGTCGACTTCTTCCCCTTGTGATCGACGCGGCGGAAGCCGACGGCGAGGGCGGCGTTTTGAATGTCGACCCCGACGTAACCTGCGGCGAGGATCGGCTTCAGGATGTCGGTCGCGCGGTGGCGGTCGTGCATCGCGGCGAGCGCGGTGGCGGCGATGACGCGCGCGGTGAGCGGAGCGCCCGCGGGGGGAGGGTCGAGCGTCGAAGTGCGCGCCTTGGCCTCTTCCACTTTGCCGAGTGACGCCACGGCGTACGCGCTGAGCCACGTGCCGAGCGGCCCGAGCACCAGCGGATACTTCGCCAGCAGCGGCCCTGCGTCTTGCGCGCGACCGCGAGCCACCATGACGAACACGCGCTCGGCGAGGACGCGCGGCGTGACCGTGACGCGGTTGAGCGCGGCGAGCGAATCGGCTTCGGCGGCGTCGAGGTGCGCTTCGTAGCGCGTGAGGCGTGACAGACGGAGGACGCGCATCGGGCGATCTTCGCCCCCCTTCCACTGCGCGGCGATCGCGTCGGCCTGATCCATGTCGCCCTGATCGAGCGCGGCGTCCATGGCCACGAGATCGCTCCACGGCGCCTCGTCGTCCGCCATGTCCACGAGCTTGCCCGGATCGATCGCCCCTTCGGCCACGAGCACCGCCGGCGCGAGCTGGATGGCGGCTAGGAACGGGAGCTTCTGCTCGGTCTCGGGCATCGCTTCGAGCGCGCGTCCGAGGCCGTCCACGTCGAGGCGCTCGTACGCCACCGCGCCGCGAACGACGGCCACGTCGGGCGACGTCGCGTCTAGCTCCTCGGTCGCCTTCAACGCTTCGTCGAGCCGCGCGCCGACGAGCGCCACGCGCGCCGCGAGCATTCGCGCCGGCGGGTACACCGCCGAGAACGAGACGGCCGAGAGCGCCGCCTTTCGCGCCAGCTGCTCGTCGCCCGTGTCGAGCGCGATGCTCCCGAGCCAGGCGGCGACGCCCGGACCGTCGGCGACGGCGAGCCCCTTCTGCACTTCGTCTTTCGCCGTCGCCCAGTCGTGTGTGCCGATCGCGCGAATGGCGAGGACAGCGTGCGGAACGAACTGGAGCGGCGCCGGGAGATCGGCGGCGTTCTTGATCGTCTCGTCCGCGTCTGGCGGCGCGGCGTCGCTGCGCGCCGGATCGCGCGCCCAGGCGAGCGTCACCAGCGCGGCTCCTTCGGGGCGGCCCGGGAGCTTGTCCTTCACGGCCTTCGCGCGCTCCATCGCCTTGGTCGCGTCACCGTCGAGCGCGGTCGCGCGCGCGAGGTGGATCTGCGCGATGACGAGCCCCGGATCGAGCTCGGCGGCGGCCGCGAAGCGATCGACGGCATGCGTGTCGCCCGCGCGCGCCAGCGACGCGCCCGCGAGCAGCTCGTACCAGGCGTCCTTGTTCGCCTTGTCGTCCCACTTCGGAAGGAGGGCTGCGGCGCCGACGGTGTCGCCCTGGAAGAGGAACGAGGCCACGCGCGCGAACGCGACGTCCGACTCTTTCACTTCGACCTCGTGCGCGCGCGAGATCGAATCTTCGAACGCGATGTCGCCGCCCCCCTTGAGGAGGCCGAGGAGCGCGCGCTCGTGCATCCACTCCAGCGCGGCGCGCGGGGAGCGCGAGTCGAGATCGAACGAGCGCGACAGGAGCTGCTCGGCTTGCGGGAGATCGGCGCCGCGCGCGGAGTGGAGGATCTCGCTGACCTTCGCCAGGATCTGCTCGGACTCGGCGTGCTGCTTCGCCCGCTTGTCGCGCACGAACACGAGCGCGCCCACCGTCGCGCCCACGAACAACACGGTGGTCACGATCAGCGCGATGAACCCGCGTCCGCGCGGCTTCTTCTGCGCCGCGTCCCACGCCGCTGCCGGAGCCGCGCCCATCGCGCTCGGCTCGAACAGCCCCGCGATCTCGAGCGCGTCGAGCACGTCGCGCGGCTCGACGGCGAGCGGCGGACCGTTGGCCAGCACCGGAAGCGCGCCCCCCGGCGTCATCGGACGCGGCGCGATCTCCGGCGGCGGGCGCCCTTGCATCGGCGCGCTTGCGCTCAGGTTCGCGCTGCCGCGGCTCGCCCCGGCGTTCGCGCCCATGTTCGCGCCCATGTTCATTTGGGCGAACGGATCGCGCGGCGGCGGTGCCGGCTTGGGAGGGACGGCGCCGATCGGCGCGAAGGCATCGGCGGTGTCGATGTCCTTGTAGCTGGCGCGCTTGTCGTCGCGCGGGAACTGCGTGGTGACGCTCGGCTCGTCGTCGCCGCCGAGTGGCAGCGCGAGCACGTTCGTTCCGGTGTTCGTCGAGTGGAACGGCGGGCGCGGCGGAGGATCGCTCGCGCGCTTCACTTCGCTCGGGATCGGTGCGGGGCGGCGCGTGAGCTCGTCGTCGTCGTCGTCGTCGGGGCTGCCGAGCGGCGGCGCGCGCACCACGTGCACTTCGGTCGTCGTGTCGCCGGTCGAGTCCATCGGCGGGCGAGGGGCGTCGAGCGGCGCGGTCCTCTGCACCTCGAGGGCCACGGCGCGCATCCCCGAGGTGGCCTGCATCGACTTGAAGACCTTCGAGCGCTCGCTCCACAGGCGCGTTTCGGGGTCGGTCGCGCCGAACTGGATCGCGCGCTCGAGCACCTTCACCGCGCGCTCCGCGTCGCCGCGTCGGAGCAGGACCTCGCCCAGCAGGCGGTACACCTGCGCGTCGGTCGTCGCCGCTTTCCCCGCGGACACGAGCGCGGTCTGCGCGTCGCCCAGGCGTTGCGCCGCCATGTACATCCGCGCCGCCGCCAGGAGCACCGAGGCGTCGCCCGAGTGATCACGCGCCGCCCGCGCCCCCACTTCTTCGACGAGCGTCACGCGCGGCACGCCGCGGAGCGCGTCGCACAACGCGATCGTCAACGCTGCATTCGGATGCGCGCGCCACTGCGACGCGAGCTCGTCGATCGAACCAGGCATACGAGCTACGAAGATACCGATTCCGGAGCGCTAGTTCGCGTGAATCTTCGCCGGCGCGGCTAACGCTTGCGCGAGCTTGGAGAGGGCGTGCTGTCGCCCACGCGGTTCTCTTTGAACTTCTTCCAGCAGTCGCCGCAACGCCAACGCGCGACGTTCTCGCCGTTCTCGTCCTTCTCGCGCGAGACGCGCCAGCCGTGCGCCGACGAGATGAGCGTGTAGCTCGTCTCCGTCTCGGGCGCGCTCTTTCCACAACCGAAACAAGTTTGGGGCTGGGACATTCGTTCCGCTCGGCGACTAGTTTAGCGCCAATTCGCGGAAACCGCGCGAGCAATGGGACGAACCGACGGCGAGGGGAGCCAACCGCGTTGCGCGCCGAACCGGACCCGCGTCCAGCCGGCGGCGTCGTCTTCGACCGTGACGTGGGCCGCTTCGGGGAGCGGGGAGTCGCCGGCGATGGTGAGGTGGCGATCGTCGGAAAGGCGGGCCGAGGGGGTCACGAGGATTCCTTCGCGGAGGTGCAGACGCTCGTCGCGCGCGGCGAACGCGAGGATCGCCGTGATCGCCAAGAGCGGCCCGGCGACGCCGAGCGCGATCGCCGCCCCGAGACGCACGCGACGCGCGACGGCGCGCCAGCGCACGAAGAGCGACAACGTGAGCACGAACGACGCGATCGCCGCGATCGCCGTCCAGGCGTCTTCGCCGGCGATGGCGATGACGGCGCGCCCGAGCGGCACTCCGGGATCGACGTCGACCGGCTCTCCGGCGAGCGCGCGCTTCCGGGCGACCTCGGCGCGGATGGTCCCGAGGGCGTTCGTCGCTTCGCGCGCCAGCGAGGGGTCGTGCGTCAGCGCGCGCGCTTCTTCGAACCCGAGCGCGGCGCGGCCGAAATCGCCGGGCGCGGGGGTGCCTCCGCGGATTCGCTGCGCGTAGGCCAGGCCACGATCGAAGCTCACGACGGCATCGACCACGCCGCGATCCCCCATCGCTTCGAAGTCGGCGATGGCGTCGCCTGGGCGCGCGTCGGCCAGCGCGGCGAGGCCCTGCTTGAAGAGAGCGTCGGTGTCGTCGGGCCCGGACGCGTCAGCGCGCGCGAGGCTCGTGGCGCCAGCGAGCAGCAACGATGCGAGCGCGATCGCGCGCCACGTTCTCACGCGCGTCCCGCCAGACGATCGATCGCGCGTCGCGCACGCTCCCACCGCTGCCGCGCCTCGTCTGCGCCGCTCGTCTCCGAGGCAGAGAACCGCGCCGCCTCGCACGCCAGGAGCACCGACTCCAGCTCGCGCGCGTCGTCTTCCGTGACGCCCGCCTCTTTCAGCGCCCGCGCGATGTCGCTCGTCGCCAGCCCGCGCACGTTGATCTGCTTGCCGGCGATCGCCGCCGCCTGGATCGCGCGCGCCGTCGCCGCGTCGATCGCGCTCGCGTCCTCCGTGCGCGCCGCCGCTTCCGCCGCTGCGATGCGCGCCTGCATCTCCGTCTTCGGCGACGCTCCGTGAGCTGCGCGCTTCTCGCGAACGCGCCGCGCCGCGCCCGCCGCCATCACCACGAAGCCGTACGCCAGCGGCATCCCGCCGAGCGACAGCCAGAACGCGGGCGTGTCGTCGAGGTGCTTCTGCGCCGTCGCGACGGGCTCACGCGCCGCGCGAACCGCGGGCAAGCCCGGGAGCGGATCCATCACCGCATCGACCGGCGCGTGCGCGTTCGCGTTCGCCTTCGCATGCACCACGCCCAGCGTCGCTTGCGCCGTCTCGTAGGCGCTCGTCTTCGGGTTCCAGTACGGCAGCGTGAAGTCGCCGAGATCGACGTCGCCCGCGCGATGCACCCGCACCACGTACTGAAACGTTCGTGAGCCGCCGAACTTGTCGCCCGCTTGCCGCCCGACCTTCTCCGTCACCTGCGGCTCGAGCCACTCCACGCCCGCGCGCTCCGGCGGATCGATCGCGGCGGGGAGGTTCCCGTTGCCCGAGAGGCTCACCGTCACGCCGATGGCGCCGTCCTGGTCCGTGTCGCGCGAGGACACGTCCGCCGAGAGCAGGAAGGTCCCCACGTCGCCGACGGCGTACCCCGGCGGCCGTCCTTGCACCGGCGGCTCGCTCACGTGCACGTGCACGTCTTCGGACGAGCGAAGCCCGTTCTTCCCGCTGATCTGAAGCGACATCTCGCCGATGTCGAGGTCGCCGGCCTTCAGCGGAAAGAGCGCCACGCGCCGGAGGAGCTGCACCGAATAGATCTGCCCGCCGACGCTAGTCATGCCGAGCGTCTCCACCTTCGACTCGTCAGGCTGCAGCGAGCGCTTCACGAAGTCGCTGGCCGGAGCCTCGTGCGGATCGTTCAGGTCGATCGAGTGACCGAGCATGGCGTCGACGTAGATGTAGACGGTGAACGTCACCTGCTCCCCGACGACCACGTTCGCCTTGTCGACCACGGCGTGAAGGAACGCGGTCTGTCCGCGCGGCGCGTTCAGCGCGTACTTCGGATCGAGCTGCGCCTGGAGCTGTTGCCGCGGGTCCTGCATCTGGCCCAGCTGCTGGCCGAGCTGTTGATTCAACTGACCGAAGAGGCCGCCGAACGGATCGAACGGATCGGACTGCTGCTGTTGCGGCATGCGCTGCGGCGCCTGGCCCGCAGGGACGACGCGCACGCTCAAGGCCTGCGCGCGGTAGCGGGTCCCGTCGACACGCACCGTGGGCGGGCCGATCGTGAAGACGCCCACCTTGGTCGCGCGGAGCGACCACACCGTCGTGAGGCCGCGCGTGCTCGACATGGTGCCGTTCACGATGCTCATCGACGTGGAGGTCGACGGCGAGATCCCGATGACCTGAAAGCCGTTCACCGCGCCGATCTGCGGATCGATCGGCGTGCTCCCCGACGACTGCGCTTCGAGCGTGACGTGAAGCGTGTCGCCGAGGGCGATCACGTCGGCGTCGCTCTGAAGGCTCAGGCGCGGGCGATCTTCGGCGCGCGCGGAGCCTGCGAAGGCGATCGCGAAGAGCGCGACGAGCACGCCGAACGCGACGCGCGCGACGAGCCTCGCCGCGGGGCGCGCCTTCACTTGTCTTCTCCGCGAACGTGACGGCGCGTCGCGGCGCGCTTCTTCGCGTCTTCCTCTTGCACCGTGGGCGCGTTCTCGAGCTGATCGAGCACGCGATCGTCCTGGCTCTCGCGCGGCGGCGGCGGCGGTCCTGCGTCGGGCGCGCTCGGCGGTGCGGCGTCGGGCTCGCCGGCGTCGGGGGACGGCGGCGGAGACGCGGCGTCGCCGTTGTTGTTGCCGGAGTCACCGTTGCTCCCGCTGTCGCTCGGCCCGGAGTCGGGCTGCGAGGCGTCCTTGTTGTTCGAGGCATCGCCGGGGGATCCGTCCGGAGGCGCGGCGTCGTTCCCGGCGTCTTTCTGATCTTCGATCCGTCGCAGTGCGATGGCGCGGTTCCACGCCGCGTCGCGCCCGACCGGATCGCCGGCGTCGACCATTCCCGGCGCCATTCGCAGCGCTTCGTCGTACGCGCGCACCGAGGCTTCATAGTCGGCGCCGAGGAAGTCGAGGTTCCCTTCGAGGTACCGGGCGCGCGCGCGGAGATCGAGCGGCACCCCTTCGTCGCTCGCCACGTGCTGCGCGACCTCGAGCGCGCACGCGATCTGCGCAGCGCGCTTCTGCCGCGCCTCGTCGGTCATCCCGGCGTCGACCTCTTCGTCGCCGAACCGCGCGCCGAACGACTCGCCCATCTTGAAGAGCGCGAGCCCGAGATCGAACGATCCGTTCGGCAGGCGTCGCACCGACTCGGGGAGACCGATCGCGCCCTCCTTGCACGCGCCGGTCGACAGGTAGTCCTCGAGCGTCTTGGCCGCGGCCGTCGCGTTGCCCGCGTCGAGCGCGCCGATGGCTTCTTTCACCTCGGGCGCGTCGCGATCGAACGGATGCGACGGATCCCACGAGCACGCCACCGATGCGAGCGGCACGACGGCGATCACGACGGCCAGGAGCTCACGTGCTCGCACGCTTCGCCTCCTTCTGTCCGTACATTCGCACCGCGCGAAGCCGCGCCGACGCGCGCCGCGGCGCCTCGGCGATCGCCGCCTCGAGGATCAAGAGGAGCAGCGCGAGGCCGAGCGGCCAGGCGTACTGCTCGGCGAAGACCGTCTCGACCTTCTCCGACAGCTCCTCGCGCATCATCTTCTGCAGGCCGTGCGCGATCGTATCGATCCCGGTCTCTCCCTTTTGCGCGCGGACGATCTCGCCCCCCGTGGCCTGCGCCACCTTCGCCAGCTGCGCTTCGCCCTCCGCCGACAGCTCGGTGGTGAGCGGCTTGCCGCGATCGTCGTGGCGAAGCCCGGTCACGCGCCCCTCGGCGGAGACCTCGGGGATCACCTCCGGCGCGCGGCTCCCGATCTGCACGACGTCGATCCGCGTCCCTTCCGCGGCGCACTCGCTCGCGACCTGCGCGGGATCGCCCTCGAGGTCTTCGCCGTCGGTCACGAGCACGATCACCCGCACGTGGTCCTTCGATTTCGGATCGCGCGCGAAGAGCTCACGCGCCGCTTCGAGCGCGCGCGCCGTGGCCGTGCCGCCGACCGGCATGTCGTTGGGATCGAGCTGGCGGAAGTACTGCGCGATCGCCGCGCCGTCGCTGGTGAGCGGGAAGCTCATCGGCTCACCGGCGAAGGCGACGGCGCCGAAGCGGGCCCCCGGCAGATCGTGAATCAGCCGCGCCACCTCGGCCTTCGCGCGTTGAATCCGGCTGGGCGCGATGTCACGCGCGTACATGCTCTTCGAGTAGTCCAGCACGATGACCACGTCGAGGTTCGTGGCCGGGATGAGCCGCGTTCCATTTCGAAACTGCGGCCGTGCGAGCGCGACGAACGCGAGCGTGAGCGCGAGAACCAGCAGCACGTTCTTCACCGATCGCCGCGACCCCGAGTCCCACGACTCGAGGTGCGCCACCAGCGCCGGCTCGCCGAAGCGCGTCTGCGCCCGCGTCCGCGCGAACGACTGCAGGACGAGCACGACGGCGAACCCGACGACGCCGAGCGCGCACGCCGCGGCGATCATGAGCACGGGCAGACTCGTGAAGTCGTATGCGAAGCGCATCAGGGGAACCTCCTGACGAGCGCCAGACGGAAGAGCGCTTCGAGCGCGATGAGGAGGACGCCCGGCACGAGGAGGAACGGGAAGAGATCTTCCATCGTGGCCGCCTGCGCCTCGAAGCGGGTCTTCTCCAGGTGGTCGAGGATCTTGTGCATGCTCAGCTCGAGCCCCTTGCGATCGGTGGCGACGAACGACTCGCCTCCGGTGTCGCTGGCGATCTTCTTGAGCAGCGCGGGGTTCACCGGGAAGTGCGCGCGCTGGAACTGCGGCTGGCCGAAGAGGTCGACGCCGCTCTGCACGTCGACCTCGTCGCCGTTGCCGATCTGCACGGTGTAGACGCGATCGCCCTGCGTCTGCGCGAGGTGCGCGGAGTAGTCGGGGGCGATCGATCCGGCGTTCGAGTCGCCGTCGGTGAGAAGAATGATCGCCTTCGATCGCGCGTCGCTTCTTCGCAGGCGCGCGACGGCGGTCCCGACCGCGTCGCCGATCGCCGTGCCGTTGCCGTCGATGATGTCGAGCGACATGCGCGAGACGAGCGCGGCGAGGAGCGTCTTGTCGAGCGTGGGGGGCGACAGGATGTAAGCGTTCTTTCCGAACACGACCACGCCGATGCGATCGTTCGGACGACGCGCGACGAAGTCGAGGATCACCTGCTTGGCGGTCTCGAGGCGCGTGAGGCGCGCGGGTCGCGCTTGCTGAGCCGAGTCGGACGGCGAGTCCATCAAGGCGCGCATCGATCCCGAGAGGTCGAGCACGATGACGATGTCGATCCCGCGCTCTTCGGCGTTCTCGCCGCGGAGCACGCTCTGCGGGCGCGCCAGCGCGAGGATGGAGAGGAACACCGCCGCGCCGCGGAGAACCCCGGGCGCATCGCGAAGCTTCGCGCGCCAGCCGCGTGGGCCGGAGAAGAGCGGCACCAGCGTCGGCAACGCGAGCCGCGGCACGCGCGTGTCGGCGCCGAGCGTCATGCGCCAGGCGATGAAGGCGACGAGCGCTACGCCCACCGGCGCGGTGAACCAGAGCGGCACGAGCCACTTCGCGCTCAGCCACGCTTCGCCTCGCGCGACGATCGCCCACACGCTCGCCACGATCGCGACGACGAGCGTCGCGATCCCCACGAGCGTGGCGCGCACCCAGCGCGGCATCAGAACGTCCCTCCTTTATCGACCGGCGGCGGAGGGGGCGGCTGCGGCGGCTCGGGCGGCGGCATCTTGAACGGCGGCGGTCGATCCATCGGCGACGACTGGAACGTCGGCGCGCGCGGCATCGTGGAGTGGACGATCCGCTCGCCCGCCTCGAGCACGCGCGAGCACTCGCCGAGCGGCGGCGTGAAGTTGGCGAACTTCACGAGATCGCAGTCCTGAAGAAACGCGACCACCTCCGGAAGCGCGATCCCTTGCACGTGCGACTTCCGGAGCGCGGCGATGATCTCGTCGCTCGTGGACTCGAGCCCGTCGAAGCCGTAGAGCGCGCCCAGGTAGTTCCGGAGCGCGTCGCTCACCCGATCGAAGTACTCGCCGAAGCGACCGACCTCGAGCAGCCCCGCGTGCCGCACCTCATCGAGCCGCTCGAACGCGACCTCCCACGGCGGGCGCGGCGGCGGCGGCGGAACGACCGGCTTCGGGCGCGCGAGCCACTTGCGAACGAGGTACGCGATGAGCGCGCCGACGACGAGCCCGAGGCTCAACCACAAGAGCCCCTTCTTCAGCGCCGTCCACTCTTCGCGCTGGATGCACGCCGGCGGGTTCGGCTTCGGCTCGGGGTGGAGCGTCGAGGCGATCGGATCGTCGATGACGATGCGGTGCGCGCGCGTGCACACCGTCGCGATCTCGCCGTTCGAGCGTGCGACGGCGACGGGCAGCGGCGGCAGCGTGAGCACGTGACGACCGGGCTCCGCGGGGAGCGCGACGAGCGGGAGCTCCAGGATCGTGCGCGCGCGATCGTCTTTCGCGGTGAGCTCGCCGGGCGTGAGACGCGCCGCGGCGCCGCCGTCTTGATCGGGGATGGTGAACGAAGCGTCCTTCAGCGCCTTGGCCGCGTCGCCGCCGCTCTGCAAGGACAGTCCGTTCGGCAGCACGGTCTCGCCTTTTCCGTGCTCGACGGTGACCTTCAGCGTCGCCGCGTAGCCGCTGAATCCGCGATCAGGGAACACGTCGACGAGCGTCGGACGCACGCCGCCCGACGGGATCGACTCCACGCAGCCGTTCACCTGCGCTTGCGCGACCGAGGGCACGCCGGCATCGCTGGCCGCGCCCGCGTCATCCGCGCGCGCGGCCGACGCGAACGCGAGCGACGCGACGGCCGCCGTGAAGAGCACGAAGCGCGAGGTCATCGCGTGCGCATCCTCCGCGCGCGACGCGCGAACAGATCGCGCAGCGGGCGAACGAACGAGCCGCTCGTCTCGATCTCCACCGCGTCGAGCCCCAGCTTGGTGAACATCTGCCGCCGCGTCGCCGCGATCGCCTTCATCGTCTTGGCGTGATGCGCGCGCACGCGCGGGTCGCTCGTGTCGACCACGATCTGCTCGCCGCTCTCGAGATCCTCGAACGTCGCCAGCCCCACGTCGGGCAGCTCGCGATCGCGCGGATCGACCAGCACCACCGGGATCACGTCGTGCTTCGCCGAAGCGAGAGCCAGCGCCCGCTCGTGCCCTTGCGCGAACCAGTCGCTCACCACGAAGGCGATGCTCCGCCGCCGCGCCACGCCCACCAGCGCTTCGAGCGCCGCTTTCAAGTCCGTCGCCGGCCCGAGCAGCGGCTCGCCGTTCTTGCCGCGCGTCCGGGTCGGCAGCTCGTGGCTCGGCTCGAAGCCGAGGATCTCGCGCACGACGCGCATCACGTGCTTCTCGCCCTTCTTCGGCGCGACCACGCGATCGATCTTGTTGCTCGCGAGGATCAGCCCCACGCGATCGTTGTTCCGGATCGCGCTGAACGCGAGCAGCGCGCTCACTTCGCTGGCCACGCGCGACTTGGGCGCCCGTCGCGTGCCGAAGCTCTCGCTCGACGACTGGTCGACCACGAGCATCACGGTCATCTCGCGCTCTTCGACGAAGACCTTCACGAAGGCCTCGTTCATTCGCGCGCTCACGTTCCAGTCGATCGTCCGGACGTCGTCGCCCGGCTGGTACGGACGAACTTCGCGGAAGGCGAGCCCCTGCCCCTTGAAGCTGGACGTGTACGTCCCGGACAGCTGCTCGTTGGCGAGCCTTGCCGTGTGAATCTCGATCGTGCGGAGCGCCGCGAGGAGCTCTTTGGGGATCATGGCGTGCTGCTCTCGCGCGAGGCCTAAGGAACCTCGACGACCTCGAACACGCGACGGACGACCTGCTCGGCCGTCACTTCTTCGGCGTCGGCTTCGTACGTGAGCACGAGGCGGTGGCGCAGCACGTCCGGCCCGATGGCCTTCACGTCTTCCGGCGTGACGTACCCGCGATGGCGCAGGAACGCATGCGCGCGCGCCGCCAGATTCAAGGCGATCGACGCGCGCGGGCTGGCGCCGAACTCGATGAGCGGCGCGAGATCCTTGAGGCCGTGCTTCGCCGGCTCGCGCGTCGCGAACACGACGTCGACGATGTAGTCCTTCACCTTGTCGTCGACGTAGACCTGGCTGATGATCTTGCGTGCTTCGAGCAGGTCGGCCGGCGTGATGACCGGCGTGGCGCGCGCCACCTCCGACATCGTCATGCGGTCCATGATCTTCCGCTCGTCTTCGCGCGTCGGGTAACCGACCTTCACCATCAGCATGAAGCGATCGATCTGCGCTTCGGGGAGCGGGTACGTCCCTTCCTGCTCGANNAGGAGCGCGCTCTGCACCTTGGCCGGCGCTCGGTTGATCTCGTCGGCCAGGATCAGGTTCGCGAACACGGGGCCCAGCTTCGAGGTGAACTCCCCCTTCTGCTGGTTGTAGATGACCGTTCCGATCAAGTCGGCCGGCAAGAGGTCCGGCGTGAACTGGATGCGGGCGAACTTGGCGCTGATGGCCTCGCACAGCGTTCGCACGGTCAGCGTCTTGGCGAGCCCCGGGACCCCTTCGAGGAGCACGTGGCCGCCGGTGAGCAGGCCGATCAAGATCCGCTCGATCATGTACTGCTGACCGACGATGACCTTGCCGACCTCGGTCGTTACTTTTTCGACGAAGGAGCTCTCGCGCGCGACGAGCTCGTTGAGTGCACGGACGTCGTACATGGCTCGTGCCTTTACATGCACGCGCGCGCGTTCATTCCCGGGTGCATGCCCGGACGACGCGCATCGCGGCGACTGAGTTTCTAGTTCCCGAGCTCTTTGGCGCCGCTCTGCGAGATGGAGATCCCGCCGCGGCAGCCGATGAAGACCCCGAAGACGAAGAGGAGCCAGCCGAGCTCGTTGCCGAGGACTTTGATGACCAGTGCTCCGCCGACGATGCAGAGCAGACCGAGCATGATCTGAGGGACTCCCGGGTGCATGGGCGTCCTTATAGGGGCAACTGGCGAGATCAGTCCACCTCGAGAACGACCTTGCCGAAGGTGGCACGCGACTCGAGGATCTCGTGAGCTTTTGTGGCGTCCCAGAGCGGGAGGACCCGATCGACGACCGGGCGGAGCTTACCGGCCCGGACGTGCTCCAGGACGGCGAAGAGATCGGCCTTGCTCCCCATCGTCGACCCCAGGACCTCGACCTGGCGGAAGAAGATCTGCCGGAGGTCGATCGCCGGCGTGAAGCCCGCCGTGGCGCCGCAGGTGACGACGCGGCCGCCCCACGCGCAGGCCAGGATGCTCTTCTCGAACACCTCGCCGCCGACGTGCTCGACGACGCAATCGACGCCCTTCTTGCCGGTCAAACGCTTGCACTCTGCAAGGAAGTCGGTCTTCGCGTAGTTGATGGCCTCGTCCGCGCCGAGCTTCTTCGCCCGCTCCACCTTGGCGTCGCTGCCGGCGGTCGCGATGACGCGCGCGCCGATGACCTTCGCGATCTGGATTGCGGCGCTGGAGACTCCGCTCCCTGCGGCTTGCACCAGGACGGTCTCGCCGGCGCGGAGCTTCGCCTTGCCGACGAGCATCTGCCACGCCGTGAGGAACACGAGCGGGATGGCCGCGGCGTCGACGAACGAGAGCGGCTCGGGGAAGGGGAGGAGGTTCGCGTCGGGGACGTTGATGAAGCGCGCGTACCCCCCCTGCGTGCTCTCGCCGAGGATGTGGTAGCTGCGGCAAAGGTTGTCGCGCCCGCCGAGGCATTGCGCGCAGACGCCGCACGAGACGCCGGGGTTCACGAGGACCTTGTCGCCGAGGTGCATGCCGCTCGCGAGGCGCGCGCCGGGGCCGAGCGCGTCGACGGTGCCGGAGACGTCGGCGCCGAGCCGGTGCGGGTACTCGAGCTTCAGGTTCGGGAGACCGCGGCGCGTCCAGATGTCCAGGTGGTTGAGCGCCACGGCGCGAACGCGGACGCGGACCTCGCGGGGCCCCGGCTCCGAGAGCTCGATCGCTTCGCGCGCGAGAACCTCGGGCCCGCCGTGCCGGCGGATGACCATCGCTTCGACCTTCATGCGCGACGGATACCACGGGGGCGCCGCCCGACGCGACGCACGCCGCGCGCGCGAGGTTTACGCGAGCAATTCGTGCGTGCGCGTCGCGCCGTCGATCGGCGCCACCGCGTGCGACAGCGAGAGCGTGAGCACCAGGATCGCGCGATAGACGGCGTGCACGTCGTCCACGTCGACCTCGCGCCGCGTCGTCTCTTCGGTCGTCTCGCTCGGGTCGCCCGGCTCGGGCGAGGCGTCGCCGTCGACGCCCGGGTCGAGCGCCGCTTCCACGTGCTCGTGCACGAACGACAGGATCCCTGGCTGCTCCATCGCCACCACGTCGTCGAGCTCGAGCGGCTCGTGGCCGTGCGACGCGCGGAGCTCTTCTTCGAGCGCGATGGCGGCCTCGGTCGCGCGCACCGAGTCGTCGGTCACGCGCGCCAGGCGTTCGCCGAACGTGCGATCGAACGCCAGCCAGATCGCGATCGAGAGGAAGTACCCGAGCGCCAGCGCCGTCTCGTCGATGGGCTTGCCGAGCACGTCGGTCATCTTGTCGGCCAGGCTGGGCTGCGTCTCCTCGAAGCGGCGGAAGGCGAGATCGAGCTCGCGCTGCGCGCCGTCGCTCTCCTGCGCGAGCTCGCGTTCGAGGGCGTCGAGCGTGTCTTCGGCCACCCGCGCGTACGCAGGGACCGGACGAATGGCAGCACCGCGGACCCAGACCACGCGTGGAATCTAGCGCGGCGCGGCCCGCAGTGCTCGAACCGCCCACGCGACGCCGGCGGCGATCGCGATCATTCCCCACACCACCCCTTTGCCCAGCGCGCTCGCCGCGATCGGCTCGACGCCGAATCCACCGGCGTACTGCGCGGCGCTGGCGCTCACCCCCAGGCGCCGGGCGAAGACCAGCGCCAGGACGATCGCGATGGCCACCGGCGCCGCGATCAACGCCGCGACCGCCTGAGCCCGCCGCGCGCGGATCGCCTGCACCGTCGCCACGAACCCCGCCGGCACGCACGCCGCCGCCGCGACCACGAGCACCAGATCGACCGCCGACGGAACGCTCTGCCACGGCGCGAAATAGAGGTACGCCCAGTCGCCGTGGAACGCCGCGAAGTACCCGGCCACAGGCAGCATCACCAGCCCGGCGAAGGCCAGCACGATGGCCATCGGCCGCGACGTCACCAGCGGCCCCTCGGTCCGCGCGATCTCCCCTTCGGCCGCCCGCGCGAACGCGGCGCCGAGCGCGAACGCGAGGAGGAACGCGAACGGGATGGGCATCGCGCACGATCGGTAGCACACGCCCGGGCGGCTCGTGGCTCGCGTGCTACGTTCCGCGCGTGGATACACCGCGACTTCGTGCGCTCCTCGAGCGCGTGCGCGCCGGCGAAGCGAGCATCGACGACGCCTTCGCCGAGCTGAAGGATCTCCCGTTCGTCGACCTCGGCTACGCGGTCGTCGATCACCATCGCGCGCTTCGTCAGGGGACGCCCGAGGTCATCCTCGCGCAGTCGAAGACGCCCGAGCAGGTCGTGGGCATCGCCAGGGAGCTCGCGCGCAAAGGGCAGAACGTCCTCATCACGCGCATGTCGCCGGAGCACGCCACGCACGCGATGAAGGAGCTCCCCGCGCTGAACTACGTTCCGCTGGCGCGCACGGCGACGCTCGAGCAGGCGCCGATTGCGCCGCTGGGCAAAGGGCGCGTGGCGCTGGTGAGCGCCGGGACGAGCGACATGCCGGTGGCCGAAGAGTGCGCCGAGACGATGCGCATGCTCGGCGTCGCGTTCGATCGCGTGTTCGACGTCGGCGTCGCCGGGATCCATCGCTTGCTGCACAAGCGCGCGATGTTCGAGAAGGCGGCGGTGGTGATCGTGATCGCCGGAATGGAAGGGGCGCTGGCCAGCGTCGTCGGCGGTCTCGTCGAAGCGCCGGTGGTCGCGGTGCCGACGTCGGTGGGCTACGGCGCGTCGTTCGAGGGGCTGGCGGCCTTGCTTGGGATGCTCACGTCGTGCGCGTCGGGCATCACGGTGGTGAACATCGACAACGGCTTCGGCGCTGCGTTCGCCGCGGCTCGTATTCTTCGCGCGGGCGCTCGCGCATGAAGCACGAACCGCATACGCACGCCGGGCACGATCACGATCACGCGCATGACCACGAGCACGATCATGCTCACGAGCATTCGCACGATCACGCGCATGACCATGCACACGGTCACGACCATGATCACGATCACGATCACGATCACGATCACGATCACGGCCATTCCCACGCCCACGAGCACGCCCCCACGCGCCCCGATCTCCCGCGCGGCGCCGGCACCGGCAAGACGCTCTTTCTCGATGCTCCAAGCGGTCTCGCCGGCGACATGATCATCGCCGCGCTCGTCGATCTCGGTGTGCCTCCGACCGTCATCGCCGAAGCCGCCGCGGCGCTCCCCATCGCCGGCTTTCACATTCACTTCGGCACGTCGGTGAAGAGCGGCATCGTCGCTTCGAAGCTCGACGTTCACGTCGAGACCGCGCAGCCCGAGCGCACGTACGCCGCGGTTCGCGCCATCCTCGATTCGTCGTCGCTCTCGCCGCGCGTGAAGGAGCTGGCGCACGCGACGTTCCGCAAGCTCGCCGAGTCGGAGGCGAAGGTGCACCGCTCGACGCTCGACGACGTGCACTTCCACGAGGTCGGCGCGATCGACGCGCTGGTCGATGTCGTCGGGAGCGCCGCGGCGCTCGACTGGCTCGACGCGACGCTGGTCGTCTCGCCGTTGCCGATGGGGCGCGGGTTCGTCAAGGCGCGTCACGGCGTCCTGCCGTTGCCGCCGCCGGCGACGGTCGAGTGCTTGCGCGGCTTTCCGACGTACGACGGCGGGATCGATTTCGAGTTCGTGACCCCCACGGGCGCGGCGATCGTGGCGAGCCACGCGCGCGCCTCGTCGCGCTGGCCGTCGTTCGAGCCGTCGCACGTCGGCTGGGGAGCGGGGACGGCGAACCTGGCCGATCGCCCCAATCTGTTGCGCGCGATCCTCGGGGAGTCGCGCGCGAACCACTTGCAGGATGCACACGAAGACACGCACGTCGTCATCGAAGCGAACATCGACGACGCCACGGGCGAGCTCCTCGGCGCGGCGATCGATTCGCTCCTCACGCAAGGCGCGCTCGATGCGTGGGCCGCGCCGATCACGATGAAGAAGGGGCGCCCGGCCTTCACGCTCTCCGCGCTGGCGCGTGCCCCCGACGCCGAGCGCATCGCGTCCGCGATGATCCGCGAGACCACGTCGATCGGCGTACGTCGCTACGGTGTGTCGCGCGTCGAGCGCCCGCGTCGCATGGTCACCGTGCTGACGGCGTATGGCCCCATCGCCGTGAAGATCGCCGAAGGCCCCTTCGGCCCTCCGCAGGTGAAGCCCGAGCTCGACGCGTGTGTCGCAGCGGCGCAGGCGCACGGTGTCCCGCTTCGCGAAGTGATGCGCGCGGCGATCGCAGCCGCGGCGAATCCGTAGCCAACAGGGAAGTCTCGGTTTCGAATCGCGAGCTCGCGATCCAAAACCGCGAGCTCGCGATCCAAAACCGCGAGCTCGCGATCCAAAACCGGGAAGGTCTCGGTTTCAGATCGCGAGCTCGCGATCCGAAACCGCGAAGTCTCGGCTGGAACCGCGAGACTCGACCGAAGGGTCAGTTCGCCGAGTACGTCACGTTGTCGAACCGGATCTTCGTCGGGCCGGTAGGCGGGGTCGCCTGCACCCCGATCGAGAACGTTCGATTCCCGTTCGCCGTTCCGACCGGAGGGTTCAGCGAGACGACGATCGAGCGTGAGCCCACGGTGACCGTCGCCGACTTGTCTCCCTTGTCGATGTTGAGAGCGAGCTCGAGATGCTGCCACGATCCCAGGCTCGGTCCGGCGTCGTCCGGCTGCGCGAAGAGCGCGGTGAGATCGTGCGGCGTCGAGGTCGACCCCGCATCGAGCGCCGTGACGGGGCCCGGGGCCAGCTCGACGAGGAAGAAGTCGAACGGTCCCGTCGTCGAGGGGACGAACGCGAGGAGGACCTCGTAGTTCCTCTGCGTGTAGAGCAGCGGAACGACCGCCGCGCCCGTGGCGTTGTTCGGGAAGCTGAGCGCGTCGATACGAACGTCGAGCGCGATGTGCACGCCGCCCGCCGGCAGCGCGGTTGCCGACACGAACGACTCGGTCGCGGCTGCACCCGGGCCGAGCGCAGGCGCCATCGCCAGAAGAGAGTTCGGCGGCGAGACACTCGCGGCGTCGTCCTCGGCGACGGCCACGCTTCCGGGTTTGGTCAGGAGCGCGTTCCAGTTCTCGGGGAGCGGCTTCTCGTCGAAGTCGGAGCAGGAGAAGTCGGTCCCGCTCTGCGTCGGGCAGAAGGGGCCACCCGCGTCCGGCGCCCCGGCCTCCGGCGTTCCCGCGCCGGCGACGAACTGCTCCCCTCCACACGCCGAGAGGAACGGCAACGCGAAGACCAGCGCGAGCGAAGGAAGAGTGCGGCGAAATCTCACGATCGCAGAGTATAGACGACGGAGGTCGATGCCGAACTGGAAGGTGCCCACGCGCCAGCTCCCCCTGCCACCGGGGCAGAGCGCCTTTCGCGTGAAGGGGCACGGCCTCCGCGCGCGCATGGCGGTCTACGACCGCATCGTGCCCGGCGGACGGCAAGCGGTGCTCGCGGCGATCGACGATCGCGCGGTGCGCGAGTACCTCAGCGGCCCGATCCTCGCGGCGAGCTGGTACGACCTCTTCGCGCACGCCGCCCTCGACATCGCCGCTGCCGATCTCCGGAAGATGGCGCCGTGGGAGTCGGTCGCCAGCGCCAGCGCGATGCAGGCCGAGGCCGACGCGTCCGGCATCTACAAGCTGCTCCTCAAGGTGGTCTCGCCCCACATGCTCGTGCGCAAGCTCGGCGCGATCTCGGCGCAGTACTTCGATCACGGCACGATCGAGGTCGAGCGCATCGACGATCACGCGGCGCGCATGCTCCGCACCGGGATCTCGAACCAACTCTACTGGTGGTGGGGCGGCATCCTCGACGGCTACGTGCACGCGCTCTTCAAGCTCTCGGGGGCGAAGAACGTCTCGTTCCACTGCGGCACGTTGAAGACCGCGCAGCCCGACGAACCGCTGGGCTTGGGCAGCTTCGCGGTCGACGTGCGCTGGGACTGAGGAGGCCTGACCATTCCTCTCGCCTCTTCCGCGGGCAGGCGACTATGCTGGCCCGCGCGCAAAGGTGGGGCGATCGCCCCCGATCTACGCGCCTGGAAGGCTGTCCGATGAACGTGAGCAGCGCGTGTTCGCAATGCGGAGCGATCGCGAACCCGACCGATAGATTCTGCAACACGTGCGGCTCGCCGCTTAACCGCCAAGCGCCGCAGCCCGCGCAACCGGCGCAAGCCGCGCCCGCACCCCAGCCAGCGCCGCCTCCCGCTTACGGCGCCCCTCCTCCTCAGTATGCGCCGCAGGCGTATGCACCCCCGCAGGCTGCACAGCCACAGGCTGCGCCGCCACAGGCTGCGCCGCAGTACGGCGGGCAGGTCGCGCGGTGTCAGCTCGGGCACGAGATCGCGCAAGGGGCGAGCTACTGCGCGCAGGGGCACCCCATCGCGCTCGACGCGATGCAGTTCGCGAACGATCCGAACGCGTACGCCAGGCAGCAACAGCAACAACTGCAGCAGCAACAGGCCGCGCCGCAAGGCTACGGCGCGCCGGCTGCTGCGCCGGGTCTCGGCTTCGGGGCGCCGCAGGGGTTCCCTCCGCCGCAGCCGCAAGCGTATCAACCGCCGCCGCAACCGCAGTACGCGCCACCGCAGCCGCAGCAGTACGCGCCGCCGCAACCGCCGCAGCAGCAGGCCTACGCGCCTCCGCAGCCGTACGCGCCCCCCGCCCCCGCACCGCAAGGGGTCTTCCAGCCCGCCGCCGTTCCACCGCCGGGCGCGCAGCCGCAATACGTCCCCCCTCCGGCGCCGACGAACGACGCGCGTCCCGAGCCGCCGGCGGGGACGAAGATGCTCCGGGGGTTCGTGGTCTCGTTCCAGACGAATCCCGGCGGCGACTTCTGGCCGCTCGGCACCGGGCGCGTCACGGTCGGTCGCTCGAACGCCGGCGAGCCGGCCGAGATCGCGCTGGCCGACGCGACGATCTCCTCGCGTCACGCCGTCTTCGTCGTCGACGCCGCGTCGATCGTCGTCGAGGACACCGCCTCCACGAACGGCACGTACGTCAACGAAGAGCACATCGGACAGAACGGACGTCGCGAGCTTCGCGACGGCGATCGCGTTCGCTTCGGCGGCTTCACCACGCTCGTCAAGATCCTCGGACGCCTTTGAGGAGGACGAGCGCGCTCCACGCTCGGCTCGGTTTCTACCCATGAAAAAAAGACGCCAATCCATCTTCGCCGCGCTCGCCTCCGCGCTGTTCGCGCTGATCGCGATCTCGTTCGCCACGCCCGTGCGCGCGGCCCCCGAAGCGCACATCCTTCGCATCGATCCCAGCGCGGGTATCGCCAACGGCACGCCGCTCCTCACGACGGTGCTCGAGGTCGTGCAGTTCAATCGCCTGAGCGACGCGCTCACGCCGTGCGCGTCGATCACCGGCTACGAGCAGACGCTCGACTGCTGGTCGAACGCGATCGAGAAGCCGGGCGCGTTGTGGAGCCCGTTCCCGTTTCCGGACGCGAACGCGCGCTTCTTCGTCAACGTCGCCGGCGCCGACACGCTGACCACGTTCGCCTCGAAGGAGCAGTGGGGCTCGGTCGTCGGCAAGGAAGCGGGCGTCGGAACGGCGTGGCTCGTGGCGCTCGATGCGTCGAGCGGGATGGGGGCGCGCTACGCCGACGCGCGCGTCGTCGCCGAGCAGCTCATCGCCTCGATGCAGGCGAACGACCTGATGGACCTGATGGTCTTCGACGATCGCCCGCGCCAGTACGTCTCCGACTCGAAGTGGAAGACGTTCGCGCAGCGCAACGATCTCGTCGCCATCCTGAATCAGATCAAGTCGCCGATGCCGAGCCACGGCAACGACCGCCCGCTCTTCTCGCAGATCAAGCAGATGACGCAGGACGCGTTCGGCGATCTCGGAAACAGCAAGGGGCCCGAGACCGTTCCGCTCCACCAGGCGATGGTCGTCCTCAGCGACGGCGCGGGGCGCGGAGATCCGGAGAGCGCCTCTCCGAGCGCCGACGTGTTTCACCAGTACCTCGATCAGGGGCGCTTCCCGGCGGAGAACACGTCGCTCCCGAAGACGCCGCTCCCCGTCATCGCCATCTGGTTCCCGTCGAGCAGCGGCCTCGCCAACAGTCTCTACAAGGACAACGACTCGCAGTTCATGCAGTCGCTGGCGAACCCCGAGATCGGCGGGTTCTTCGACATCGTGCGGGGCGGGCAGGGGGCGAAGAAGGCGGCGGCGATCATCGGGCTCGTGAAGCAGCGCTTCAACGCCATGTGGATCGTGAAGTGGCGCCTGTCCTGCTTGAACCCGACGGTCACGCAGACGTTCAACCTCGTCTTTCAAAATACGAAGCCGGTGATCGCGCCCGACGGATCGTTCAAGGACGTCCCCATCGGCGTCGATCCCACGGTGTGGCCGCTCGACATCGATCTCCAGAAGACCGAAGCCGAAGCGACGGCGAACGCGGTCTACCCGGGCGGGACGTTCCGCGTGTACGGGAACTTCTGCTGGAGCGGCGACAAGACGCGCGCCGAGGCGTACTTCGTCCCCGCCGGAACGAAGCCCGATCCGAACGCGAACAGCCCTGACCCCGCGGTCGCGAAGCAAGCGATGCAGACGCTCATCGCCGAGAACATGCGCGGCGCGGCGACCGACGTCGGCGACACGTTCGCGACGTTCAACGTGCCCAACGACGACAAGCTCGTCGAAGGGACGGGCGACAACGCGGTCGCGCACGTCGTCATCTACGACAACAAGGCGGGGCGAACGAGCGGGCACGACGCGAAGTCGATCCTCACGCTCAAGGCCAAGGCCGCGCCATTCAACCTTCTCCTCATCCTCGGGATCGTCGGTGGCGTGGTCGTCATCGGACTCCTCCTCATCGTGCTGATGCGCGGAGGTGGGGGCGGAGGGAAGCGTCGTGGGGGTGCGCCGCCGCCTGCGCCGATCATCGCCGGTGGAGGAGGGTCGCCGTACGGAGGACCGCCTGCGCCGCCCGGCAACTACCAGGCGCCGAGTAACTACCAGGGCAACGCGATGGCCAGCGCGATGCCGAACCAGACGCCGGGCGCGATGCCAGGTGCGATGCCAGGTGCGATGCAAGGGTACGCGCCGCCGCAAGCGCCGATCGTGCCGCCGCAAGGTCCGCCGGCGTCACCGTGGGGGACGACGGAGCGCGCCGGGATGGGAAACGCGACGCCGGCGCCTGCGGCCGTCGTTCAGGTGCGCTGCCCGGCGTGCAACATGATCACGATGGCGACGCCGGGGCAGCCGGGCGTCTGCTTCTCGTGCGGGCAACCTCTCCCAGCCGGCATGGCCGCGCAGGAAGGAGGTGGGGGCGTTTCTGCTCCCACCTTTCCTTTGACGGGCCAACTTGCGGCGCCCCCGCAGCCGCCTGCGAATCCGTACGCTCAATCACCGCAGTCGCCCTACGCGCCGATGCCTCCGCAAGGCGCGCCGCCCGTCGCCAGCGCCGCCACGATCGTGGGCTCGGCTGGACAGTTCACCATTCGACCCGGGACCGAGCTGCGCGTCGGGCGCGACCGGCAGCAGTGCGGCGTGTTCCTCGAAGAGCCGCGCATCAGCGGCGTGCACGCTACGCTCCGCTTCGACGGCGGACAGCTCTGGGTGCGTGACGAGTCATCGAACAACGGGACGTACCTCGACGGCTCGCGCATCGCGGCCGCGGCGTGGACGCCGGTCTCTCCGGGCGGGCAGCTCCGCTTCGGGCCGATCGACTTCGCCGTGCGCCTCGACGGCTGAGCGGACGGCACGCGAAGATCATGGCGGGGGAGACCGAGATCACGCTGCCGGCGGTCGACGTCGCGGAGCGGAGCGATCCGGGGCGCGATCCGACCAAGCAGATCAACGAGGACGCCTGCGGTCATCGCGAGACGCGCTTCGGGCTGCTCGCCGTGGTGTGCGACGGAATGGGCGGGCACGTCGGCGGGCGTGAAGCGTCGACCGCGGCGCTGGCGACGATCTTCGAGGCGTTCGAGCAAGCGGCGCCGGGCTCCGCGCCGCGCGAGGTGCTGCGCGACGCGATCCGTCTGGCGAACGTGCGCGTGCGCGGGCTCGGCGTGCCGAGCGAGGAGCCGGGACCGGGCGGCGCGAGCGGCGGGCGGCCGGGGTCGACCGTGGTCGCGGTGCTGGTGCACGGTGCGGGGACCGAGGTCGCGCATGTGGGCGACAGCCGCGTGTACCTCGTGCAGCAGTCCGACGTGTTTCAGATCACGCGCGACCACTCGATGGTTCAAGAGATGGTCGACGCCAAGATCCTGACGCAGGCGCAAGCCGCCACGCACCCCGACGCGAACAAGATCACGCGCGCGCTGGGGATCGACGACGACGTCGAAGTGTCGGTGCGTCCACAGCCGCTGGCGCACGTCGCGGGCGACACGTTCGTCCTGTGCTCGGACGGCCTCAGCGATCTCGTCGACGCAGGCGATATCAAGCGCATCGTGAGCGGCGATCCTCTGGAGCAGGCCGCGGGCAAGCTGGTCGACCTGGCGAACGCGCGCGGAGGGCACGACAACATCACGGTGATGCTGGTGCGCCCGCGCGTGTCGGCGCCGTCGGCCACCGCGGGTGGTGGAGTCGCGCCGACGGTGGTCCTCGACAACCCGACGCTGCGTCCTCCGGCGGCGCCTCCTTTCCAGGGTGGGAAGGGGGCGATCGCGATCATCCCAGCGGCGCCTCCCCCCGCGCCTGCAGAGGCCCGCGCGCGTCGATCGTCGCCGAGCATGATCGCCGGGCTGGTGCTCGCGGCCATCGGCGTCGCGGCGGCGCTGGCGGTGTTCGTGATTCACGCCTCGGAGCGCGGCGGAAAGCGAACGTCGATCGCGTTCGACGCCGGCACGATCGTGACCGGCCCCGCGACCTCCTCGTCAGTGATGCTCGCCCCCGTCGCGCCGCCCGACGCCGGCGACGTCGACGCCTCCGATCTTCAACCGCTCGCCCCCGTCGAACCCGCACCCGTGCGACACTCGCGCGGAAAGCCACCCGACGGCACGTCCCCGGCCTTGCCGGCGCGTGGTGCCCATTCGAAGGACTCCCCATGATCCCCGGCCTCGGCAAAGAGATCGTCACCCTCGGCAGCGCTCCGGATTGCGACATCGTCCTTCAAGGGCCGGGCGTCGCGCCGCTGCACGCGCGGATCGTGAAGCAACAGGGCGCGCTCTACTTCGTCGATGCCGGCGTCGCGCCGAGCGCGGCGAACGGAACGCCGGCCACGCCGAACCAGCTGGTGCCGTTCGACTTCCGGACGCAGTTCACGCTCGGTCAGACACCGGTGCCGCTGGCGCATCCGGCGATCGCGCTGATGCTCATGGCACCGGGCGCGATGCAGGCGCCGCGCGGGCAGGTGATCATCGGGCGCGAGGCGGCGCGCGCGTCGCTGGTGCTCGCCCATCCGGCGGTGAGCGGCACGCACGCCATCGTGATGCTCGATCGCATGCAGGTGGTCGATCAGGGATCGACGAGCGGCACCTACGTCGCCGGTCAGCGCATCCCGGCGAACCAGCCGGTGCCGATCGATCCCAACGGCGTCATCGCCTTCGGCCCCGTGCCGATCCCCGTTCCCGTGCTCGTGCAGATCGCCCACGCCGCGGCCGCCGGCCCGATCACCGGCGCGCAGTCCGCGCAGCCGCAGCTCTCGCACGCGATGCCGCAGTCGCAGGTCGGCGGCGGTGGCCAGGGGAGCACGCCCGACGCCGGCGGGGCGTCGGCGCCGCGCAAGCACCGCACGATCATCGGCGAGCTCTCGATGGAGACCATGGGCTCGTCGGTCATCACCATCGGCCGAACGCCCGACAACCAGATCGTCGTCCAGCACGCGCAGGTCTCGTCGAAGCACGCGCAGATCGTGAAGGAGGGGGACAAGCTCTTCCTCGTCGATCTCGGCTCGGCCAACGGCACGTACGTTCGCGGCGCGCGCATCCCGCCGAACACGCGCGTCCCGGTCTCGAACGACGAGCGCGTCTACATCGGCCCGATGCCTCTCGTGCTCCACATCGCCGGGAGCCAGGTCAACGTCGCCATCGACGACCAGGCGGGATGGGCCGGCAAGCCGACGTACGAGATCGAAGCGTGGGATCTCTTCCTTCAGGTCCCCGATCGCGATCGCAAAGGGGAGATGAAGACCCTCCTCGATCACGTCAGCTTCAAGGCGCTGCCGGGCGACATGATCGCGCTGATGGGGCCCAGCGGCGCGGGCAAGACGACGCTGCTGCTCACGTTGAACGGCTACCTCCCGCCCACGAGCGGGCAGGTTCGGATCAACGGCGAAGACCTCTATCTGATCTACGACGCGCTCCGCGGATCGATCGGCTACGTCCCGCAAGACGACATCGTTCACCCGGAGCTCACCGTCTTCGAAGCGGTGAGGTACTCGGCGAAGTTCCGGTTGCCGCCGGACTACAGCGAAGAAGAGATCGATCGCCGCGTGCAGGAGACGCTGAACGATCTCGGCCTCGAGGCCGTGCAGAACCTCCAGATCGGCAAGCCCGAGGCGAAGGTGCTCTCCGGCGGGCAGCGAAAGCGCGTGAACATCGCGATGGAGCTGGTGACCGATCCGGTCATCTTGTTCCTCGACGAGCCGACGAGCGGGCTCGCCGCCGACGACACGACCGCGCTCATCAACCTTCTGCACGACCTCACGCGCAAGACCGGCAAGACGATCGTGATGACGATCCACCAGCCGGCGAAGGACGAGTTCGAGAAGTTCAACCTGTGCTTCATCATGGGCTACGGCGGCATCCCGACGTACTACGGGCCCACCGGCGACCCGGCGTACGGCTTCTTCCGGTCGATCACCGAGCGCATCGGCCAGCCGCGCCACGTCGACAACCCGCGCGACATGTTCGACATGCTCAACGTGCGCGAGCGCGCGGTGCACGAAGAGATGAAGAAGCGGGATCCGACGATCCCCAAGACGCCGGCGCGCCTCGACGCGGCGCGGGCGTGGCGCGCGGAGTTCTTCCAGAACGGGAACGCCGTCTACCAGAAGATGTACTCGGGGCGGCGCGCGGTCGGCACCGATCCGGCGGCGCGCGGCGCGCCTCACAAGGTGGCCGTTCCGCAGCTGCGCCAGCTCGTCTTGCTGATGTCGCGCTACTGGAAGGTGAAGACGCGCGATCGCGCCGGCGCGATGATCATGTTCCTGCAGGCGCCCATCATCGGGGTCATGCTGGCGTTCGTCTTCGCCGGGGAAAAACAGGCCGTTCCGTTCTGGTGCCTCGGCGCGCTGCAAGAGCTGGCGACGAAGAACAGCCAGGCCATGGCCACGGGCGATCTCCTCAACACGATGAAGCCCACGGCCGATCACACGGCGGCCATGTTCTTCGTCGTCGTGTCGTGCGTCTGGTTCGGCACGAGCAACTCGGCGCGCGAGATCGTGACCGAGCGGGCGATCTATCTGCGCGAGCGGATGGTGAACCTCGGCCTCGGGAACTACGTGCTCTCGAAGTTCCTGATCCTGGCCGGTGTGTGCGTCATCCAGTGCCTGTGCCTGCTCGGCATCGTGTTCTTCACGCTCGGCTTCCAGGGGGGCATCGTCGCCTTCCTGCTCGAGCTCATCACGATGGTGGCCGTGGCCATCAACGCGACCGCGCTGGGGCTCTTGCTTTCGACGGTGGTCGTGAGCGCCGAGGCGGCGATGGCGCTGACGCCGATCGCGCTCATCCCGCAGGTCGTGCTCGGCGGCCTCATGGTGCCGATGACGACGAACCCGATGCTCCGCCCGCTGATGTACGTGATGCCGGCGCGCTGGGGGTTCGAGGGATCGATCGCGCAGGAGCGCCTGGCGATCGCCAGCGACCCGGCGTGGCTCATCGATCTGAAGTCGTCGCTGAACAGCCCGCCCGACTTCGTGTTCAACGGGAAGTTCCAGTGCGCGATCGCTCAGATGGCGAGCGACACGATCACCGGCGCGTGGGGGTTCGTGGAGTACGGGACGTGGGCGGTGTCGATCGGCGTGCTGATGGGGATGAGCGTGGTGATGTTGCTCATCTTGATCGTGCTCCTGAAGCGACGCGATCCGGTTTAGCCGCGCACCCTCACCCCCGGCCCCTNNGGGCTGGGGGGTGAGGGCTCGCGGGGGAGGGCGGTGATCGTCAGTTCCCCAGCGGCGGCACCCGCCCCTTCGGATCCGCCGCGAGGTTCTTGCAGAACACCGCGGCCTGATTGCGGCACGCGGCGATGTCGAAGAAGACGAAGTGGCCGTCGCTCCCTTGCGCCGGAACGAACTGACCGAGGACGCCGCTCGCGCTGCCGTCGGCGAGGTTTCCGGAGAGGCCGCCGTCGCCGATCGTCACGTCACTGAGCCCGCTCCACGGCGCTTCGACGCGCGCGTGGATGCCAGGGGTCTCGCGCGGGAGACCCAGCGCCGCCGAGCCGACCTCGATGCCGTGCGGTGGCGCGTACGAGTCGCCGGTGCCGTCGGGGTTCACCCCTTCGGTCTGGTAGATGCTCTTCGCGGCGTGGCCGGCGCGCGGCGTCTGCACGATGTAGCGGAGGTAGACGAGCGGATCGATCGGATCGACCACGGTCTGCGCGAAGCTCATCATCGGGTGGAAGAGGTTCAGCTCCGTGGCGTCGTCGCCGTGGGTGAGACCGAGCGCGACGATCCATAGCGCGGCGATGCTCGGGGTCGGCAGCGTCTTGTCGAGCAACGTGAGCGGCACGCTCGACGACGAGCCGCTCAGCACGCCGCCGCGGACCACCTGGTCAGCGGCGAGGTACGGCGGGCCGCTGAGCCCACCCTGCGAGTGACCCATGAAGAGAATCTTGCTCGCGTCGAACGCGATCGCCGCGCCCGTGTGCGAGACGCCCGCCGGGACCGTGACCTTCGTCTCGCTGAAGAGCCGCGCCTCTTGCACGTAGTCGATCGCCGACTGGCGCGTGTTGGTGCGCATCGCGGTCGGGATCTGGAAGTTGAAGAACGCGACCTCCTCGTCGCTCTCCGCGTTCGGGTCGCCGATGGCCGGAGCGCCGGGGCGCGCGCCGTGGAAGATCTCGTCGGTGCCGATCGAGGCGATGCACTGCCGCGCCATCGCGTCGCCGACCGAGTTGTACTCCTCGATGAGCGAGCGCCAATCGCCGCCGGTGCCGTGCTCGTACATGAGGATGGGGTAACCGCTGGCCGGCATCGGGCAGTTCGTCGGGTCGTTGGGGACGACGAGCGTGAAGCGAACGGGGAAGCTGTTCTGAACGACGGCGTGGCCGGTGGCGTCGAAGACGAAGTTGCCGCCGCTGCTCGCGTAGGGGGGCGTGCCCTGTTGGTAGTTCGGCGAGGGGCCGTACCATCCTTGATAAACGTCGTAGACGCCGCTCTCTTCGTCGCCCGCGTTGTACTGCCACGAGCTCACGTCGCCCCCCGCGACTCCGGCGTCGGAGTCGGTGATGACGGTGGGCGCGGCGACCTTCGCCTTCACATCGTCGGCGATCGCGAAGAGCTCGGCGGTGGGATCGTTCGTGGTGAAGACCGCGAGGTGCGCGATGTTCGACGAGGGGATTCCGAGCGCGGCGAGATCGGCAACGGCCGGCGCGTAGAGATCGTGCGCCGCTTGCGTGCGCGTCGTCGGTGTCACCAGCCCCAGCACCTCTTGCAGATCGGGCGACGGGCCGACCGGCGTCCCGTCCATCGCCTTCACGCCGCGCGTGACGACGATGGCGTACTTCGTGTTCGGGAGCAGCGTGTACGAGAGCGCCGGCATGACCGCGAGCGTGTCTGGCTGCCAGTAGTCGCCCGCCCCCTGCTGCCAGAAGAGCTGCGCCAGGTGCCGCTGATCGTGCTCCGGCGAATTCGCGTCGACGTTGATCAGCTGCACGGTCGACGTCGCCGCGAGCGTGTCGGGCGGTGACGCGGGGAGCGACGCCGGATCGAGGTCGGTGTTGAACCGGAGGAAGCCCGACGCCGCGACCGAGAAGCCGTGGATGCTCCCCTTCACCGCCGACTGATAGGCCGTGATGAGCGGCTCGCCGAACGGGTTGTAGAGACCGTCGAGCACGATCATTCCGTTCGCGTCGCGGCGCACGTCGCTCGGCCAGGGGTGATCGAAGAAGTGAACGTCCGCGAGATCCGTGAGCGCCGCGGGGACGACGAAGATCGACTGCGGCGGACCGGCGGCTTCGCTCGTGCTCGCGTCGCCCGCGTCGCTGGAGCCACCTTCGCTCGTCGTGCTCGGGCCGCCGTCGTTGGTCGGGGAGGGGGGCGCGGTGCCGTTCCCGCCGCCGCCGCACGCGGCGAATCCGATCAGCGTCGTCAACGTCGTGACCACAGTGAGGACGGGGGCGAGTTTCAGCGACTTCATGCGTGCCGGTATATCACCGGCTCTTCGCCGAGGAAGCATGGCGCGCTTGACAGAGCGCGGCCGCCCGCGTGGAGTCCGCGCGTGGCGGACGACGAGAAAACGGGCGGCAAAGACGACGGGCGACCGGCGTTCACCCGGGAATTCCCGCGCGATCCGGAGCTCGACGCGCTCGTAGCGACGTTCACGGCAGGGGATTTCGGGCGCCTCCGGAGCGAGGCGGCGAGGGTGATCGCCTCCTCTCAGGACGACGCCGTGAAGCGTGCGGCGGAGTCGCTCGTGACCCGCACCAAGCCCGACCCCATGGCTGCGCTGCTGGTCGGTGTAACCGCCGTGTTGCTTCTGGCCTTGAGCGCCTGGTGGATGACCCACGACGGACCGCGCTGATCGTTTCGCCTTCGTACGAAACTCCTCGTATGCTCCGACACCAGCAGCGCCTGCTGATCACGCCGTGCACCCGAGAGGCTCCATGAACGACAAGAACGGCAGCACCGAGAAGCGTGACGAAGCAGACGCGCGCGCCCCGTACGAACGCCCGCAGATGACGAAGAAGCGATCCGTCGCGCGGGTCACGCTCTTCTCGGGCTCCGGTGCCTCGGGCGCTTCCGGGCTGACGTCGGCTTAGCGGCCAAGCTCGCGCGGAGCCTCACCGAGCGAGTCCGGCGTTTCGAAATGGGACTTGAGCGCGAGCAGGCGCTTTTCCATTCCGTACCAGCTCACCCAGGCGGCCATGAACGTCACGCCGCAGCCGGCGAGCGTCAGCAACAGGACCGCCGGGACGTGAGATCTCCGGAGCGTCGGGAGCAGCGTCATGTCGACCAGCCGGTGGTCGCGAAGGAAGACTCCGATGGGCACGTGCAAGAGGTAGAGCCCGTAGCTGTATTTCCCTAGCGTTCGAAGCGGCGCGAACGTCAGCGCCCAGTGTACTCGGTCTCCGGTCACCGCGACGACTCCCGCGATGACGACGCCCACGCACGAGAGCGTCCAGAGCGTCTGAAGCGACGCGCGAGCGAGAGCGTCGCCCTCGCGGATGACGAGCAGCTGTCGAAGGTCGTCGCGACCCGTGACCGCACAGATTCCGAGGGCGCCCGACGCGACGAGCGCGGCCGCCCACGCCATCGAGAGTCGCGGCCGATCCGCGCGAACGAAGATCGCGATCCACGCGCCCCAGGCGAGACCGTCGAGCTCGTACGGTGTCGCAAGCCCGGAAACCTCGGGAGCGTGGCGAAGCGCGAGCCATCCTCGAAGAAGCGCGGAGAGCACGATGAGCGCGGTGCAGAGCCACCCCAGCGCGCGGCGGCTCAGCGCGAAGACGGCGAGCGGCCAGACGAAATAGAATTGCTCCTCGACCGCGAGCGACCACGTGGCCCCGAGCTTGCCGGCGGACCAACCGTGCGTCGCGATGTGAAAGTTGGAGAGGTACGCCCAGTACCACCCTTGCGCGCGCTCCTCCGGCGGGACGTGGCCGAGGAGCGGTAGCCCCACGAAGTAGATCGCCAGCACCGCGTAGTAGAGCGGGAAGATCCGGAGCGCGCGCCGCGCGAGGAAGTTTCTCCAGGCGTTCGGCGAGCCTCTCGTGTCGAGCAAGATGCCGGTGATGAGAAAGCCGGAGAGGACGAAGAAGAGCGAGACGCCCGCGCCCCCGTACTGCACGAGCCGGAGATAGATCTCGTCGAACCAAGAGCGCGGCGCCCTCGAATCCATGAACGACGTGAAGCTGAGATAGTGGACGAGCAGGACGGACAGGATCGCGAGCCCGCGAACCCCGTCGAGCGCGGGTAGATGACGCGATGCCCGTGCGATCAGGCGCGCGTCCCGACCTGCGCGGAGCGTCGCGTCGAGGCCCTCGCCGCCGCGATCTCGCCGCTCGTGATCGCGCGGTGGAGCAGCGTCGGCGCAAGTCCCGGCGCCAGCGCCGACGGAGTGATCTCGCTCGACGGAAACATCTGCACGAACGCGGGTGCGCGTCGCACGCGATCGACCATCGTGCGCTCGAGGATCATCGACGTGTACTGCGTCGCGCCCCCTTCGGGCGTGTTCGAGTTCACGACCACGTCGAGCTCGCTCTTCCTGCACATCGAGGCGAGCCCCGTGATGCGGCTGTCGTGCGGCGACCAGTTGTCGGCGCTGGTGCCGTTCTCGCTCACGCCCCACACGCCTTGTTCGGTGTGAACGAAGAGCGTCTGGTTCCCGGAGGTGTGCCCGGGCGTTCGAACGAGCATCACGCCGTCGCCGATCGCGAGGTCGCCGCTCGTGAAGGCGATGCGATCGGTCTTCGCGTTCCGCTTGCCGTCGCGGACGAACCAGGCGCGCTGGTACGGGTGGAGATCGTCCCAGTCGTCCCACTCGCACTTCGGCGCGAGCAAGGTCGCGTTGGGGAAGCGCGCCAGGCGGGCGCCGTCGGTGGTGCCGACGATCCCGCGGAGGTCCTGGGTGTGGAAGTGATCGAAGGCGACGTAGTCGACGTCCGTCGGGGCGACGCCGAGGCGCGCCAGCTGCGCGTCGAGCGGCTCGAACTTCTCGACGAGGAGGTTCGTCGCGCGCTCGCCGAAGCGGGCGATCATCTTCGCGAAGTACGGCGTGGCGCGCGCCGCTTCGATGTCCGTGGGGTTGAAGAGGAGCATCTTCAGCGCGCCGGCCTGAAGGAACTGCACGAGCAGGCAGCGATGGGTCATCACGACGTACGGCGCGGGCGACGCGGCCGATGAATTGAAAGCGTACTTCGTCGGGTAGAGCAGCGTGCTCAGCGGAATCGTGCGAACGGCGACGACGCGCGGGCCGGACGCGAAGCGGTCGCGCAGCTTCTCGGCGGCGATGCGGACGGCGCGAAGCGCGGGGCCTCCGCGCGCGACGCTCCACGCGGCGTCGAAGTCGGTGAGGCGAGTCGTCCCCTGGAGAAGCGAGTCCATGGCGCCGACTCTAGCACCGCGTCTTTTGCCTGCAGCGCGGCCGGTCATCGTTGAGGCGCGAAGACCGCCTTCACGCTCTGATGCGCGGTCCGGTGCACGCTGGCCTCGATCGCGCGCCCGTAGTCTTCGAGCGGGAATCGGTGCGTGACCAGGCTCGCCAGCGGCGCGCGCGTCGAGGTCATCATCTCGAGCGTCGCGTCGAACGTACGCGCGCGGCGGCCGTTCCACGCCTCGTCGCCGTAGTACGCCGAGCCCTCGACCTTGAGCTCCTTGTGCCACAAGAACGTGAGGTCGAGCGAGGGGGTCACCCCCGCGGCCCCCACCAGCACGATCGTCCCGCCGGGCGCGGTGATGCGGAGCGAATCGTCGAGGCTGGCCTTCGAGCCCACGCAGTCGAAGACGCGCGCGAACCCGCCGGCGAGGTACTCGCGTCCGAGGTCGGGGTGAAGCACGGCGGACGACGTGGCGCTCGCGGCGCGATCCATCAGCGCGCCTCCGCGCGGCGACCACGCGCGCTCGGCGCCGAGCGAGAGCGCGATGGCGAGCTGGTAGTCCTCGACGGTGAAGAGCGTCACGCGCGCGCGGGGCGCGATCTCGCGGAGCGCCCACAAGACGCCGAAGGCGATGGGCCCCCCGCCGATGACGAGCACCTCTTCGTCGTCGATCGGCGGGTGACGAAGCACCGCGTGCACGGCGACCGCCAGCGGCTCGGCCAGCACCGCGAGCTCGTCGGGGATCGCGTCCGGCACGCGGAACACTTGCGACTTGTGCGCCACCATTCGCTCGCCGAACCCGCCGGGCCACGCGCCGCACGCGCCGAGGATCACCCCCTTCGGCATCACGCTCCCGATCCGCGCGCACGTCCCGTAGTCACCCGCCGCGCACCGCGCGCACCGCTCGAGCCCGCGCGCTTCGCACCCCAGGACCGGATCGACCACGACGCGATCGCCTTCCTTCACGTCGCGATCGCGCGCCCCCGGCCCCACGTGCTCCACGTCGGCGAGCACCTCGTGGCCGAACACGGCGCGCTCGCCCGACCCGATCGTCACGGCGCTCATCGCCGGGCTCATCTTGAAGAAGATCGCCGCCAGATCGCTCCCGCACAGACCGGCGAGGCGTGGTCGAAGCACGAGCCACTCGTCGTTCGGTGGAGTGGGAGCGGGGACGTCGCGCAGCGTGAAGCACGAGCCCGGGCCATAGAACAGACGTGGCGCGCGCTTCGCGCCGATCGCCTTCGCCACGAGGTATTTCACGATCGAGAGATCGAAGACGAGCGCGCGCATCGTCACGTCCACCGCATCGCGAAGGTCATGTTCGGGTCGCCGTCGTTGCCCCCGGCGAGAGTCTTCGAGGTCAGCCCCTTCGCGCCGGCGTGCTCCATCACTCCCATGCTTCCGCCGATGACCTGCTCCCACAGATCCTTCGTGAAGCCGGTGAAGCCCTCGAAGCGCCCCATCGCGTGTCCCACGACGGCCTCCTCCACCACCAGGCGCCCCGTGTCGTAGTAGTAGCCGACGATCTTCGGCGCCCACTTGAGGATCCATTCCGGCGAAGCGGCCAGGGTCACCAGGCGATGCACGCCGGATCGGAAGTCGTCTTTGACCGCCTCACGCGCGATCGCCCGCGTGAGCTCGATCCCTTCGCCGCACGATTCGCGCGCCGCGAGCTGGATGAGATGGAGCCACTCGACCGGGTACCACGAGCCGGTGACGAACGCGTTCACGCGGAGAGAGTCGGCGATCTCCTGCGGAAGTCGTTCGAGCGTCCGGGCGTACGCTTCACTCCCCCGGAGACGCTTGAACGTCGCCAGCCACGAGCGGAAGACCAGCCCCTTCACCTGCGTCATCGACGAGGACGAACGTATCAGACGTGCAGGTCAGCTCGTCCAGCGCACGGCGATCCCGAGGTGCGCGTCGCCGTCCTGGCCGCCCGACAGGTGGCGAACGACGATGTTCTTTGCGCCCGCGAGCTCCAACGTGCCGACACAGCCGCCCAGCAAGTCCTCCCAGACGCCTCGCGTGAAGCCGTCGAACCCTTCGAAGCGACCCATGGCGCGGCCGACCTGCGACTCTTCGATCACGATCCGACCCCGATCGTAATAGAGGCCGAGCACGCGCGGCGCCCACTTGAAGAGCGCTTCGGGGGTGAGCGCGAGGGTGACCAGGCGGTTCACGCCGGTCTTGAAGTCGTCGTGCACGCCGTCGCGGCCGAGGAGTCGCGAGAGCTCGGGTCCTTCCTTGCACGCGCGCTGTGCCGCTTGGTGGAGCTGTGCGAACTGCTCGATCGGGTACCACCCTCCGGAGACGTAAGCGTTCACGCGCACCGCGTCGCCGATCTCGCGCGGACACAGCTCGATCGTGCGGGCGAGCGCCTCTTCACCACGGAGGCGCCGGAGGGCGGAGACGAACGAGCGAAAGTTCGTCCCCTTGGCTCTCGTCGTCGACATACGCGCGAGAATCGTAGCAGACGCGCGCAGGCGTCCTAGAAAGTGAAGTGTCGCCCCTTCTGCTTGCGGCAGAACATCGCGATCGTCGTCGTCGCGTCGCCGACGCCCGTGTTGCCGCTGTCGCCGATGCCGCTCGATCCGAACTCTTCCCACTCGAGCGCGCTGTCGGTGCCGTCGTTCTCCTTGAGCATCCCGCCGAGCACGCGGCGCGCGCGCTGGATCTTCGCGTCGTCGCGCGTCCACACGCTGGTGGCGAGGTCGTGCGAGTTCACGTTGAGCGAGAAGCCGATGAAGGCGTCGAAGCTCGCCACTTCCATCGTGCACAGGATGGGCATGAAGAACTCGGTCGTCGCCGGCGCGATCGTCGTGTCCTTGCCGTCCCAGTTTACCGCCAGGCGCGTCTCGGGGGTCACGCGGCCGAGGACGATCGGCGTGCAGACCTCGGCGTTCTGGCTGTAGTCGGAGTCGGCGAGGCGCACCCCTTCGACCACGACCCGGACGCCGGCCTTCTTCGCCGCGTCTTGAATCGAGATCATCGTCGCCGCCTTGTGAACCATGAGCGGGCTCACCACCTTGGTCTCTTCGGCCGGCGTGGCGCGAGGATCGGTCGAGCGCCACGCCTTCATCTCCTTGGCGATCAGCGGCTCGACGCGATCGAGCGTCGCCTTGCTGGCGGCGATGCCGTGGAGCGACGTGCACTTGTGCGAGCCCATGCCGAGCTTCGAGTACGTGAGGCGCACGGCGATCTTGTTCAGATCCTCGTCCGAGTACCCGTCGTCGATGAACGCCCAGTTGCACCCCCCGCCTTCGAACTTCACCGGTCGCACGTCGCGCCCCGCCTGGATGTTCTTCGCGGTCTCGGCGCTGCCGGTCACGCTCACGACGGCGATGCGGTGATCGCGCGTGAGCCCCGCGATGTCGCCGCCGAACCCTTCGAGCTTGTGAACGGCGCGCGGGTCGGCGCCCGAGGCGATGAGCATGCGAATGAGCGTCGTGCTGGTGATGGCGCTGAACGGGTGCCCTTTGAAGATCATGGGCGAGCCGCTCAGGTAGCAGCCGACGATCTGGATCCCGGGGATGCCGTAGATGAAGTTCATCGGCGTGATGACCGCGCACACGCCCGCCGCGAGGTAGCCGTTCTTCCAGTACGACTGGCCCGGCACCATCGACGGGATCATCTCGCCGCGCATCGCCTTCTCGGCGTTCCCCTCGAGGTGATCGGCGGCGCGCTTCGCTTCGAAGAAGTCCTTGTTCGCCTCGAGGCGCGTCTTCGGCGTCTGCTGGCGGAGCTCGTCGAGGCATTCCTCGTAGAAGTAGTGGAGCAAGCGCGAGAAGTTCTTGATGACGTGCTTCCTGTACGTGAGCGCCTCGTCGGACCACTCGAGCGAGGTCCAGAAGGCGTGCGCGCGATCGATGCAGTGCGCGACGTCTTTCTCGGTGGAGCGCGCGATCTCCATCAGCGTGATGCGCTTGTCGGCCAGCGACTTCATTGGCGCGAGCTCGGCGGTGCGCTTCCACTCGCCGTCGACCAGGTTCAAGCACGTGACCGGCGCATCTCCCGCTTTGCGTGGGATGACGCGGCCGAAGAGGTACGGGCGGAGCGCTTCGCAGTCGGCGTCGCTCATGTGGAGCGCGAAGAGCGAATAGGCGGCGCGTCGTTCCGTGTAGAGCGCAGCGATCGGGTCGCGCCCGCCGCGTTCGCCGATCGACTCGGCGTGGAAGCGTTTGGCGGCGTCGGCGAGCTTCGTGTGGAGAACCTTGGCGTCCATGGGCGCTGGTTTAGCTCGCGAACGCGCGGCGCGAAAGGGCACGTGATCAGGGCATGTGATAAGCGTCGCGCATGGCGAAGCGGCATCGCGTTCGGGCGAGCCAGCGGAGCGTCGTCGGGCGCATCGAAGAGATCGTCCTCGCGTCGAGCGGGGCTGATGCGTTCGAGCTTGTTTTCTCGGTGATCGCCGCGCGTCTTTCGGGCGCCGGGCGGAGCCGCGCGGCGATCGAGCGCGGCTTGCGCGATGCGGCGAAGAAGTGGCCGGGGCTCGACGCGTCGCCGTCGCTCGAGGTGCCGGACGCGACGCTCACCGAGGTGTGCGCGCTCCTGGATCGCGCGGCGCTCGATGGCGACGCCGAGGCGCTCGACGCCGTCTTCGAGCAGCTCGTGACGCGCGTGGGCAAGGGAGACAAGGGGCAGTTCTTCACGCCGCGGCACGTGGTCGACTGGATCGTGCGCCTCTTGCTGTTGTCGCGAGGCGAGCGAGTCGTCGATCCGGCGTGCGGGTCGGGCGCGTTCCTGGTGCACGCGCGGGCGAACGCGAAGGTGGAGACGTGGGGGATGGATGTCGATGCGCGCGCCGTTCGCGTGGCGCGACTCGTGTCGATCGCCAGCGGCGAAGACCCCGCGCGGATCGTGCGCGGCGACAGCTTGCGCCGCGACGCCGGAGGGCCGGGCGAAGCGGACGTGGTGGTGACGAACCCGCCGTTCGCGGGCGACGTGGCGTACGCCGGGTACGCCGTGGCGCGCGCCGGCAAGCGCGTGGAGCGCGACGCGCTCTTCGTCGAGCGGTGCCTGGAGATGCTTCGCCCCGGCGGGCGCCTCGCGATCGTGCTGCCGCACAACAAAGTGGCTGCGCGATCGTGGCGCGGGCTTCGCGCGTGGCTCACCGAGAACGCGCGCGTGCTCGCCGTCGCCAGCTTGCCGCGCGAGACGTTCATGCCGCACACGTCGCAGAAGGCTGTGGTCGTCTTCGCGAAGAAGCGCGCGACACCGACCCCGTTCGCGCGCGTCGATCGGGGCGAGCGGACGTTCTTCGCGGCCAGCGAGCGCGCCGGAAAAGACGCCGCGGGCGAGCCGATCTTCCGCGCCGGGCACGACGACGCGACGTGGCGCGGGATCGATCACGACCTCGACGGGATCGCGCTTCCGCTCGCCAACTTCCTTCGCGCCTCCGGGTTCACCTCGTGAGCGCGCACGTGGTCCGCACGCTCGCCGATCTCGGCGACGCGATCACGCTCGCGCCCGAGCGTCATCTCGCCACACGCCTCGTCACGGGCGACGGCGAGCCGCTGTCGTCGCTGGTCACCGTTCGAAGCGAGCGGATCGAAGGGGACGATCTGGCGCGCGCCGTGGTCTTCGACACGACGCACGCGCGCGAAGGACTGATCGACGTGCGCGCCGCGCTCCGGAGCAGCGCGCCTCCGTCGAGCGCGAAGAAGCGGGTGCGCGCGGGCGATCTCCTGGTGTCGCGCTTGCGTCCGTACCTGCGGCAGATCGCGCTCGTCCACCCCTCGGTTCGCGCGGAGTGCGGGGCGCGATCGATGGCCTGCTCCACCGAGTTCTACGTGCTCGAGTCGCGAACGCCGGGCGAGAGCCTCGCGTTCCTGTTGCCGTGGCTCCTCGGCGACGAGGCTCAGGCGATCCTGGCCGCGGCACAAGAAGGGGGCCACCACCCGCGCGTTCCTCGCGAGATGCTCCTGGCGATGCGGGTCGACCGGAAGCGCGTCCGCGACCGCAAGCGTTCGTCGTCGCGGGTCGAGCGTGCGCTTCGTGACGCGCTCGACGCGCGGCGCCGTTTGTCGCGCCTCATGGAGGAGTGAACTTTCTCCGGGCGGTTGCTACAGTCGGGCCCATGCGCCGATTCGTCGCGCCCGCAATCGCGCTGGTCACGGTGGTCGCGTTCGTCGCGCCGGTGGCCGGCGTGGGGTGCGCGACCTCGGCGAGCGACGCGCAGACGCACGGGCCGGTGTTCGGGTTCGATGCGAGCGGTTCGTCCGACGACGCGGGCGAGCCCGCCGACGGAGCCTCGCCCGTCCCGACGAACGACGCGTCGACCGTCGACGCGCCTTCGTCGATCGACGCGACGGACGCGTACGACGTCGAGGCGAGCGCGTCGGAGGACGCGGGCGATGCAGGTGTCACGGGCACCGACTGCGGATCGCCCACCGTCGTCGTCGCCGGGAGCGGCTCGTCGCTCGTCGGAGCCGTCGCCGTCGGCGCGGGCTCCTTCACGACGCAGGCGATCACCGGCTCGCTCGCCTCCGCGCCCGCGCTCGTCGCCACGTCGACCGGGTTCGAGGCGCTCGCCGCGATGAACGTCGACGCGGGCGGCGGCGGCGCGCTCTTCGGCTTCGGGCTCGCGGGGACGACGTGGTCGACGCCCGCTGCGCTCGGCGCGAACGCGAGCGCCGTCGATGGACCCGCCGCGGCGGCCATGGGCGCGACGCTTCAAGCGGTCTACCTGAACCCGGCTCACTTCTACTTCCATGCGAGCTTCAACGGCACGTCGTGGGACACGGGCGCCGACAAGGTCGAAGTGGGCGCGGCGCCGCAATCGTTCGGCCCCGTGCGCGCGTCGGCCGCGGCGTCTGCGAACGAGCTCGTCATCGCGTACGAAGGCAACGACACGCATCTCTACGCGCAGTCGTGGACGTCCGCCGGCGGCTGGCAGACCGCGGTTCAGCTCGGCACCGTGGCGCTCGGAACGAACCTCGCGCCTGCGATCATTCCCTTCGTCGCGCCGACGAGCGACGGCGGCACGAGCGATTTTCTCGTCGTGTGCGCGCTCGCGAGCTCGGCCAACCCGCCGATCAACACGATCGACTACGCGATCCGCGACGGCGCAACGAAGACGTGGTCCGCGCCTGTGGCCACCAACGCGAACGCGTACACGCCGAACGAGCCGTCGCTCGCGGCGATGAGCGGCGGACGTGCGATCGTCGGATGGCGTGGCGGCAACGGGCTGGCCTACACGATGGAGCTCACGAGCACGCAGGGCCTCGCGTGGAGCGTCCCCACGCCGATCGGCTCCGGCCAGATCACCGCCGCGCCGAGCCTCGCCACCGGGACCTGCGGGCACGACGCGGTGGCCGCGATGGCGACGGCGGGCGCGGTGACGATCGCGAGCTACGCGAGCGGCGCGTGGGCCTCACCTACGGCGATCGCTGGCATCTCCGGCGCGTCGTACGCGACGATCGCCACGTCACCCTGAGCCGCGCGTCGCTAGGTGCCTGGCGGACACGCGCTCTCGACCTCGGAGCGTAGCCCGCGAATCTCCGGCGCTCCTTCGGCCACCGCTTCGGTCGCGACGAGCGCGCGTCGCGCCATCGCGCAATCGCCGCGCGCGAGCGCCGCTTGTACCAGGTGCGCACGCTCGTTCGGGCCGAGGAGCGCGAAGGGGTCGGTCGCGTCGCGGTACGCGGTCGCCGCGCCGGCCGCGAGGCACACGACCGTCGACACCGCGACGCACGCGAACGTCGCCGCCGGCGAGTACGCGACGCCGCGCCGCCACATCGTGGCGATGGCACCGCCCGAGACGACGCCCCCGAGGTGCGCGCCGTTATCGATGTTCTTCGAGCTGAGCCCCATCGCCACCATGATGAGCAACCAGAACGCGAGTTGCCGCGCGATCCCGCCGCTCTTCCACCCTTCGAGCCGCAGGCCGAGCACGAACGCCGCCCCCATCACGCCGCAGATCGCCCCCGACGCTCCGACGCTCGGACCGGATGCGCCGTGCAGGAGGCCCCAGGTCAGGCTCGTCGCGCCGCCGGCGATCCCGGTGATCACGTAGAGGATCGCGTACCGCGCGCTGCCGACCATCTTCTCGACGAACGGGCCGAGCTGCCGAAGCGAGTACATGTTCAGGCCGACGTGGAGGATCGACCCGTGCACGAAGCAGTGCGCGACGAGCCGATCGTACTGACCGAGCGCGAGCGTGAGCGGCGCGTAATTCGCGCCGAACGCGAGGCACACGCGGAGCGGGACGTTCACGATGGCGTCGAACGACCGCGAGGCCACGACCTCCCACACGAAGATGGCGAGATTCGACGCGATGATGAGCGCCGTGACCGGCCCCCATCCGAACCAAGGCGCCGGTGCAGGCCGTTCGCTCTTCGCCACGAACGTCTTGTACGTCATCCGTGCGCGTGTGTGCGCTGCGTGTGTGCAGATCACGCATGCGGACCCGTGAATTTGGCCGTTTCGTGTGGCCGCTGGTACCGCCAGATCACGATGGACCCACTCGTACGAGGCGCGCTCGTCGTTCGCGGCGCCATCCGGCGGGGCCACGGGCTCGTGCTGGCGATCTTGCTCGGCGCGTTCGTCGTGTCGGGCGCGGCGACGATTCCGTTCGGCGTGGTGCAGGCGCTGGCGAGCGCGCTGTGGCTCGTTCTGCTCGTGTCGCGCCTACGCGCGAAGCTGCGGACCACCGGCGAAGCGCCGCTCCTGGTCGACGTGGAGCTCGGCGCGCTGCTGACCGTGGGGCTCGACGCGGCGCTGTTGCGCTCCGAAGGGAACCTCGACGGATCGCTCTCGCCGGCGGTGTACGTGCTGGTCGCGGTGGTGGCGGCGTTCGCGCGGCCGACGGCGGGCGCGTGGGTCGTGGCCTGGGTGGTGGTGCTCGAGGCGGCGATTCGACGGCTCACGCTGGGCGAGGACGACCCGCGCACGCTGATCATCCATGCCGCGTTCGTGACGGCTTTCGCGCTCTTGAACCTGACCTTCCTCCGCGCCGAGGTCGCGCGCATTCGCGCGATGGCGCGCGTGCGGGTCGATGAAGAGATCGTCCGCCTGAAGGAAGACGCGCGGAGCTATCGCCTCCTCGGCGCGGGGGAAGCGCGCGACGGTGAAGGCGACACGAAGGACTCCGCGACCTCGAACGCCAAGCCGGACGAATCGCGCGCCGATCGCCTCGCGCGGTCGAGCGTCGAAGAGATTCACCAGTCGGTGCACTACGCGCTCGATCTGTTGCGCCAGACGCTCGACCTCAACACGGCCGTCCTCTTGTGGTTGAACGATGCCGGCACGCACCTCCGCATCAGCGAGCTGGCGACGATCTCGGATGACGTCCGCGACGCGCCGTTCCTCGCCGGCGACGGCGTGCTCGGCGCGGTGATCGCGCAGCGCGAGGTCGTCTCGCTTCACGACCTCAAGCCCTCCTACAAGGTCCCGTACTACGACGGCCCCTGCCCGGTGCGTTCGCTCGTGGCGATCCCGGTGCTCGAAGAGGGGCAGCTGCGCGGCGTGCTCGCCATCGACCGCACCGAGAACCGCGCGTTCACGCCGCACGAAGAGGAGCTCGCGTCGCAAGCCGCGCGTCACTGTCTCCGCGCGATCCAGAACGAGCGGGTCTTCATCCAGCTCGAGCGCGCCAAGGTCGAGCAAGGGAAGCTCTATCGCGCCGCGCGCTCGCTCAGCGCCGCGCTCAGCGAGAAGGACGTCCTCGACGCCGCCGTGCGGAGCGCGCGCGAGATCGCCAGCTTCGACTTCGCCGCGGTCACGATCTTCGATCACGAAGCGAAGATGCACGAGGTCGTGGCGGCGAACGGCGACGTCGAGGATCTCGTCGGTGCGCGCTTCGCGCCGAACGCCGGCCTCGTCTCGATGGTCGTGCAGAACCGCTGCGCGCTGCCGTACCGCGGCGAGTTCGACGCCGCTCACCAGGTGGTGCTCACGCGCCGCTTCCCGTGGCCGAAGGTCCCGTCGCTCCTCGTGTTGCCGCTCATCCTTCACGATCGCGCGCTCGGCACGCTGATCCTCGGAGCCAAGCGACGTCACGCCTTCGGAGAAGCGGCCCGCCCGACGCTCGAGGTCCTCGCCAGCCACCTCGCGACCTCGCTCTCGAACGCGCGGATGATCGCGCAGCTCGAGAAAATGGCGACCACCGACGGTCTCACCGGGCTGCTCAACAAGCGCGCGATGTCGGACGAAGCGGGGCGCAAGGTGGCGGCCGCGGCGCGCTTCGGGAGGCCGCTCAGCGTGCTCATCGCCGACATCGACTTCTTCAAGAAGGTGAACGATACGCACGGCCACGACATCGGCGACCTGGTGATTCGAGGCCTCGGCGACGTGCTCAAGCGGCAGAAGCGGAACACCGACTTCGTGGCGCGCTTCGGGGGCGAAGAGTTCATCGTCCTGTGCGAGCAGACCGACGCGGCCGGCGCGATGCTGCTCGCCGAGCGCATTCGCGAGGAGCTGGCGAAGATCGTGTTCCACACGCCCACCGGCGGATTCAGCGTGACGTGCTCCATCGGCGTGGCGACGTTCCCCGACGCCGGCAAAGAGTGGGAGACGCTGTTCAAGAGCGCGGATGAAGCGCTGTACGTCTCGAAGCGATCGGGTCGGAATCGGAGCACGGCGTGGAGCGCGCGCGGGCGAGGGGAGAACGCGGCGCGGGTGAAGGCGGCGGGGTAGGGGGAGACGCCGCGGGACACGTCGACGACGTTGGGGCGGTGTCGACAGTGCCGGCGGACCGTCGACGACGCTGGAGTGGTGTCGACGGCGCCGGGGGACCGTCGACAGTGCTGGGGCATTGTCGACAGCGCCGGGGGACCGTCGACAGTGCTGGGGCATTGTCGACAGCGCCGGGGGACCGTGGACAGCGCTGGGTCAGTGGCGATCGCCCTCGTGCCCGCGATGCTCGCCGCCGTCACCCTCGCCCCCGCGCTCACGGCGACCGTGGTCCTCCTCGGGCCTCGCGCTGGGTGCTGCCGGGGCCGCCGCCGAAGGGCAGCGCGGTGGCGACCAAGTGCCTCACGGACGAGCTCGCGGTCCTTGCGTTCCATGTGGTGCGTCCGCATCTTTGAGGCATGTCCGACTCCGACAAGCCGAACCCCATCGACGATCTGCGCAAAGGCCTCGGCCTCCTGTTTCGCGCGGCGAAGACGACGATCGACAAGCTCCCAACCGGGCAGATCGAAGAGGCCGTGATCTCCGGCGCGAAGGAAGTCGGGCGCGCGGTGGAGAACGTCGCGCACACGGTCGAGGAGCAGTTCCTTCGCAAGCCGACGGCGCGGCCCGTGGACGGCGCTGCGGGCGACGCGAAGAAGACCGACGCGAGCGAGGCCGCCTCGGCCTCGGCCGGCGAGGCGAAATCGGACGCCCCCAAGGACGCTTCCCAGGCCTCTCCCCCTGCTGACGACGACGCCAAAAAGCGCGTCGGCTGACACACGCCCGTCACGCGCCTCTCCACCGACTTCGTGGTAAGCCGGTCGGCATGCGCTTCATCGGAATTTGCGCCGCGGTCGTCGTCGCGACGGCCATGGCATCGGTCGCCTCGTGCAGCAGCAGTGATTCGGGTGGAGGGAACAACGGGAGTCCCGACTCCGGGCCCAAACCGGCCGCGGACGCGGGCGTGGACGCGAACAGCTCCAGCGGCGATGACGGTGGCGGCGACGCCAGCGATCTCCCGCCGACGCCCCCCGCGTGGGACCAACCGATCACCCAGCCGACCGACACGGCGGCGCAGACCGGTCGCGCCTCGTGCACGTTCAAGGCCGGCGACATGCCGGCCACGACTCTCGGCACGAGCACGCCGCTGGACGCGAAGATCCCGATCGACAACATCGTCGTCGTGGTGATGGAGAACCGCTCCTTCGACTCGATGCTCGGTCACATGAACGAAGATTTGTCGCGCACCGACATCGAAGAAGCACCTGCGAATTCGTCGAACCCCGACGCACCCGGCTCCGAAGCCGGCGCAACGCATCCATACATGCATGCGCCGCACATGTGCTTCACGGACACCGACCACGGTTGGAGATCGCAGCACCTCTCGTACGACAACGGCGCGAACGACGGCTTCTACGCGAGTCACAACGGGACCGACGGCGACGGGAATCTCTTCGATGGAGGGCCCGAAGCGGGCGTGCCGACGCTGCTCGACGGTGAGCGCGCCATGTGGTGGTACGACAACACGGATATTCCGTTCGAGTACTCGCTCGCCAACTCGTACGCCGTCGCCGACCACTATTTCTGCTCCACGCTGGGGCCGACATATCCCAACCGCGACTTCCTCGTGTCCGCGACGAGCTTCGGGCAAACCGAGAATGGGTTCCCGACTTTCCCGACGACGGATCCGAACGATATCGTCAACAACAGGATCATCACCGACGAGCTCGAACAGCGTCACGCCTCGTGGGCCGCGTACACCGATGGCACCCCGGGGCTGGCAACGGTGCTCAATATAGGCATCGTCAAGCGCTACCCAATCGATCAGACGACCCATTTCGCCCTCCAGGACTTTCTGGACGCGGCGAAGAACGGGACGATGCCGCAGGTGGCGTTCGTCGACCCGAAGATCGGGGTTGCCGACTCGACGCCCACCAACGACGACCAGCATCCGCCGAGCGACGTTCAGATCGGGTCGTTCTTCCTCCAGGAGATCGTGAAGGCCGTGACGACGAGCCCGCAGTGGGCGCACACCGCGCTCTTCATCACGTGGGACGAGAACGGCGGCGAGTACGATCACGTCCCGCCCCCCACGGCCTGCGCGCCCGACACCACGGCGCCGATCCTCACCGGGTCCGACGTCGGCGTCAGCGGCGACTACACGCGCCTCGGGTTCCGAGTGCCGCTCATCGTGGTCTCGCCATACGCCAAGAAGGGGTACGTCGGGCACAACGTCTACGACCACACCAGCATCACGCGGTTCATCGAAGCGAAGTTCAAGATCCCGGCGATGACGGCGCGCGACGCGAACGCCGATCCACTGATGGACATGTTCGATTTTTCCACGCCGGCGCTCCTCACGCCGCCGACGCTCGCGACGCCCGTCGAGGACGACGCCGGGCTCCAATACTGCACGACGACGTTCTGAACGGGTCGCAGCGCGATTCCGCACGAATGCCGCGCCCGCGGCTCCAAGTCGTTCTCGATCTGGTCGTCGTGCGAAGCACGATTCGCCGAAGGCGAGGCCGGGGAGGGCTCCAAGCGCCGCTTGGAGGGGACGCAGTCCCACAAGAACAGGCTAAGTCGCCGGCGGGGGCTCATTGCCGAATCGCGCTCGGCGATTTAGCGTCGCGTCCTCATTAGGAGGACGCCGTGGTGAAATCGTTTTTCGGGACCGCGCTCGCGCTGTGCGCGGGGCTCGCGCTGACGACCGTCGTGACGGGCGCAGCGGCGGATGGGGCCGTGAGCCCGCTGCCGCATCCGATGCAGGTCGACAAGCTCGCGAACGGGCTCACCGTCGTAACCGTGCCGTTCGATTCGCCGGGGATCGTCTCGTACTACACGCTCGTGCAAGCGGGGTCGCGCGACGAGGTCGAGGCGGGACGCAGCGGGTACGCGCACCTCTTCGAGCACCTGATGTTCCGCGGCACCGACACCGTGCCGGCCGAGGAGTATTCGCGCCGGATGCAAGCGCTCGGGGCCGACGACAACGCGTACACGTCGAGCGACATGACGGTCTACAACACGACCGCGCCGAGCGACGCGCTCCCCGACCTCATCAAGCTGAACGCCGACCGCTTCCAGCACCTTCACGTCGCGGAGGTGAAATACAAGGACGAGACCGGTGCCGTGCTCGGCGAGCGGAACAAGGTGTTCTCCGATCCGCGCGCGCAGATGGACGAGGCGATGGGGGCGCTCACGTACAAGAGCCACACGTACGGGCACACGACGATCGGCAACAAGCACGACGTCGAGGACATGCCGAACCAGTACGAGTACTCGCGGCAGTTCTTCAAACGCTTCTACACGCCGGACGACTGCGTGGTGTTCGTCGTTGGCGACTTCGATCCCGGCAAGACGCTCGCGGCGATCAAGGAGGCGTACGGGCCGTGGCGCGGTACGCGGGCGCGGAACGCCGTGATCGCGGAGCCGGAGCAGAAGAAGGCGCGGGCGCGGGCGCTCAACTGGCGATCGCCGACCGATCCGCTGCTGGCGATCGACTACCGGATCCCGTCGATGAAGGCGTCGCTGGCCGATACGGCGGCGCTGGCGACGCTCCTGGCGGCGGCGTTCGGGGAGCCGAGCGAGCTGTATCAGCGTCTCGTGGTGCGTGAGCAGAAGCTGCTCGAGCTGGATGCATCGCCGCGCAGCGTGGAGAACAAGGATCCGGGCGCGCTCGAGATCGACGCGAAGCTGAAGGGGGAGACGAGCTTCGACGAGATCATCCGCGCGGTGCAGTCGACGATCGACTCCGCGGCGAAGGGCGAGCTGGCGGCCGATCGGGTCGTGGCGGCGCGCGATCACCTCCTCAACGAGACGATCATCGGCGCGCAAACCGCGGCGCAGATCGCGAACCGGCTCGCGTCGCTCGCGGCGCGGACGGGCGACGTGCACACGTTCGAGAAGTACACACAGGCGCTGGCCGCGGTGAAGCCGGAGGACGTGGCGCGCGTGGCCAAGGGGCTCGTGCCCGCGCATCGCGACGTGGTGACGCTCGTGACGGGGACTGCGACGGGGACGGGGAGCGAGCCGGCCGCGAAGGCCGAGGCCGCGAAGCCCAGCAAGACCGAAAAGACCGGAGGTGCGAAGTGAGCGCGCGTCACGTCACGTTTGCAGCGTTCGCCGCGCTCGTCGCCGTCGCCGCCTGCTCGCCCGAGACGCCGCCGCCGAACGTCCCCGGGCCGACGACGGCCAAGCCCGAAGACCTTCGCCCCGCGGCCGTTACGCCCACGCCGGCGGCGCCAACCCGCGTCGCGCTGAAGTCGCCCGATGCGCGCGTGGTGTCGATCCGGATCGCGTTCGCCGCGGGCTCGGCAGACGATCCCGCAGGCAAGGAAGGGCTCACGCGACTGATGGCGACGGCGATGGCCGAAGGGGGGACGCAAGCGCTCTCCTACGCCGAGCTGTCGTCGAAGTTGTATCCGCTGGCGGCGTCGATCGACGTACACGTGGATCGCGACGAGACCGTGTTCTCGGCGACCGTGCCGCGCGACGTCGTCGACAAGTTCTATCCGCTGCTGCGTGACGTGATCCTCGCGCCGCGCTTCGACGCCGAAGCGTTCGCGCGTCTTCGGGCGCGGCAGACGAGCGAGCTCACGAGCGAGCTTCGCGGCGCGAACGACGAGGCGCTCGGCAAGGAAGCGCTGGAGTGGATGCTCTACGAAGGGCACCCGTACGGGCACCCGACCGAAGGGACCGAGCACGGCCTCGCGGCGATCACGCTCGACGACGTTCACGCGCAGTACACGAGCGCGTTCTGCAAGGACCGCGTGACGATCGGGATCGCCGGCGGGTACGCCGACGGCTTCGACGATCAGGTCGCCGCCGACGTCGCGAAGCTCGCGGCGTGCGCAGGGGAGCGCGCCAAGCTCCCCGATCCGCCGGCGCGTCACGGCTTCCAGCTCCTCGTGGTCGACAAGCCGGGCGCAGGCGCGACCGCGATCTCGATTGGCTTCACCACGCCCGTCACGCGCTCCGACGAGGCGAGCTACCCGGGCCTGCTCTTCGCGATCGAGGCCCTCGGAATTCACCGCCAGCCGGCGGGGATCCTCTTCAAGGAGATCCGCGGGAAGCGTGGCCTCAACTACGGCGACTACGCGTACGCCGAGTACTTCGAGCAGGAGGGGTACAACCGCTTCGCGCGCCCGAACGTCGCGCGCAGGCAGCAGTTCGTATCGATGTGGCTGAGGCCCGTGAAGCCGGCGAACACGACGTTCGCGCTTCGGGCGGCGCTACGCCTCTACACCAAGCTCGCGACCGAGGGGCTCGCCGACGACGAGCTCGCACGGATGAAGGAGTTCCTCTCGCGCCTCGTGGGGCTCGAGCAGCAGACCGATTCGCGCAGGCTGGGGTACGCGATGGACGACAAGACGTACGGGCTCGACGCGCCGTACGTGGACGTGCTCCGCCGCTCGTGGAAGGACCTCGACGGCGCGAAGCTGAAGGCGATCCTGGCGAAGGCGCTCGACGCGAAGAACGTGTCGATCGCGATCGTCGGGAGCGACGGGCAGAAGATCGCCGACCTCCTCACGAAAGGAGAGCCTTCGACGCCGCCGGTCTACGACGCGCCGAAGCCGCCCGAGGTTCAGGCCGACGACAAGGACATCGCCGCGTTCCCGGTGCCGCTCGACGCGAAGGCGGTGCGTGTGGTGCCCGTCGCTTCGATGTTCAAGTAGCGACGCCGGACGCGGAGCGATTCTTCACGTAGCGCACGCCGCCGTGGTGCGTGATGCGGAGGTCGTATCCTTCGCGCGCTACGCGAACGAGCTGCTGATCCTTCTCGCGCGCACCCACCGGCGCGACGAGGATGCCGTCGTTCGGAAGCGCGTCGAGCCACGCGCGCGGCAGCTCGTCGACGGCGAACGTGCACGCGATCTTGCGCGCGTCGCGCCACGAAGGAGTGCTGCCTACCGCGTCGGCGCAGATCGCCGTGACGTTCGCGAGCGGCGCGAGGTTCGCGTGCGCACGAACGGAGAGCGACTCGTCGATCTCGATCGTGAGCACGCGGCCGCTGGGGCCGACGATGTAGCTGGCGAGCGCGGCTCCGTAGCCCGTCCCGCTCCCCAGCTCGACCAGCACATCACCACGACCGAGCGCGAGGAGGCGGTACGTGAGCAGGTAGGCGTGCGGCGCGCTGACCGTCGCCAGCCCCTCGTCGTCGAGCGGGAGCGGCATGTCCGCGGCGCTGCGATCGACGTCCGCCGCGCGCACGAACAGCTCGCGCGGCACCTCGCGGAGCGCCTGAAGTTGCAGCGGATCGAACGGGCCGTGCTGCTCGTCGATCGCGCGCGCGAGGCGCTCTCGCTGGTGGAGCAGATTCGACATCGCAACGAAGTATGAGCCCCGCCTCGTCGAAGAACTACGATGGGCTTCGGATGACCTCCCTCGCGCCGCTCCTCGCCCGCGAAGCGCCGCTCCACAAGCGCGTCGCCCGGATCGCGCTCCGCATCGCGCAGGGGCTACGCATTCACAACGCCGACGGCGCGGCGCCGGCGATGGCGTTCCATTTCTTTCTCAGTCTGGTGCCGGTCCTCGTACTGATCGGGTTCGTGCTCGGGCAGGTGGTTCGCCAGCGCGGCGTCGACGCGCTGCTGGGTCCGGCGATCGAAGCGACGCCCGATGCCGCCGAGCAGATCATTCGCGCCGAGCTCGAACGGCTCGCGGGGGCGGGAGGGTCTACGATCGCGCCGCTCAGCGTGCTCGGCTTTTTCTGGCTCGCGGCGGGTGGGACGCACGGCTTGATGGACGAGCTCGAAGTGATCGCGGCCGCGCCTCGCCGCCCGTGGTGGAGAAAGCGGATGCTCGCGTTTGCCTGGGTGGCCGGCGCGCTCGTGGCGATCTCGGTGCTGGCGTGGGGCGCTCTCAAGATCGACGCCGCCGTCCATCGTGAGTCTGCGACGACTCACGTCGCGGCCGACGCGCCGCGTGCGTCGGCTTCGGCGTCGTCACGCGCTCCGGCCGCTACGCGATCATCGAAGGAGCGCGAGGCGTCGCCTCCCGTCACACGTCGAACGCGCGCTCCGCTGCCGCAACTCCTCCGCGACTCTTGGGAGAGAGGCGCGCTCGCGATCGGTCTAGCGCTCCTTGCGCTCACCGGAATCGCCGCCTTCTATCGGATGGCGGTCGCGCATCCGCCGGGCGTGCAGCGCCGCGTATGGCCCGGGGCGCTTCTCGCGTTCGCCGCGTGGACGGTCGTGTCGTGGGGGTTCGGCGCTTACGTCAGCTCACTAGGCCGATACGCACTCTTCTATGGAAGCGTGGCTGCGGTCGCCGTTCTGCTCGTCTGGTTCTACCTGACGAGCTGGTCTTTGTTGATCGGCGCCGAGCTGAACGCGCAGCTCGAAGGCCTGCGCGACTGATCACATACACGCGCGCCGCATAGAGTGAGGACGCGCATCCGCTCTTACAAAACGGATCGCGATCTCATGAATCCGGGCTCCGACGAGCTGCGGTTCAGTCATCATGCATGTTGGGCGATCCCGCACCCATGCACCTCTTTCCAAAGAGCGGACACGACAACAACAAATGACAGACGGACGAGACGGGGAACCTCCGGGTTCCCGCCCCAGTGCGCCTATCCCGCTCGGAAGAGCAGGGTCGATTCTCGCGGCGACGGCCGCTCTCCTCGCCGGTGGATGCGTTCACGCGCGTCCCATCCCGGTTGTGCTCTCGCAAGCGATCATGGACTCCGAGCAGCAGGGTGTCGTCGCCGTCGCCACCTCGCTCGACGACGATCAGTCGCACGTGACCCTGTGCAGCGGCGCGCTCGTCGCGCCCAACCTGGTGCTCACGGCGCGCCACTGCGTCTCGCGCGCGATCACGGCGACGCCGGCGTGCGACGCGCGCGGTGAGTCGCACAACGGTCTGCACCTCGCCGAGGACGCCGACCCGGGGACGATCGGGATCTACGTCGGCGCGCACGTGCACGTCGATCGCGATCCGATCCGCGCGCACGCCATCCGCACGCTGCATCCGGTGGGGCGCGTGCTGTGCGACGCCGACGTCGCCTTCCTGGTGCTCGATCATCCGCTGACCGACGTGACGGTGTTGCCGATCCGGTTGCACGGCGCGGTGGAGTCGGGCGATCGCGTCCTGCCGATCGGGTTCGGCGGCGGCGTCACGAACGAGATCGGCAACCGCGTCGCGCGCACGGGGAGCACCGTGCTCACCGTCGGCCCGGCGGCGAACGCCGACACGGGCGCGGTCCTGGGGCCGCGCGAGTTCGAGGTCGACGAAGCGACTTGCCGCGGCGATTCGGGCGGCCCCGCGATCGACGAGCGCACCGGCGAGATCGTGGGCGTGGTGTCGCGCGGCGCGAGCTGCTCGGCCGCGGGCAATCACGTATACACGCGCGTCGACGCCTACGCGCAGCTCGCCGCCGCCGCGTTCAGCGCCGCCTCGAAGGCCGCGGTCGAGCACGTCGCGCAGAACGAGCACGCGGTGAACGACGAGCACGAAGAGCGTCGCTGACGCGCGCGCGTCTCGGCGCGCCGTTGCTCAGTGCTTGCAGAAGGCGGCGGCGGTCCCCGGGATGGCGCCGCTCGACTCGATGAACTGGTGGTTCTTGTACGGCTTCGGCGCCGCCGGAGTGGTGGTCATGGCCGAGTCGACGCACACCGCGGTGTTCGACGTCCCGTCGCGCGCCGTGTCCGGGAGCGACGAGCCCACCGTCGCCACGTCGCACCCCTGCGGGTTCGCCGTGTTCCACTTCACCGTCGCGACTTCCCACCAGTCGCCGGTGCTCTCCTGCCCCGCCGTGATGAGGACCGGCCCGGTGCCCGCCGACGTCGCCGTCAGCGGATCGTAGCCGACCGACACCACGCGCGCGCCGTTGCAGTAGACGTTCACGTGCGTGTGCGCCTTCGATGTGCCGCCGTGCGTGTCGTAGTGATTCGCGCCGATGACGAACTGTTCGTTGTTCTTCGGGTTGTCGAGGTTGATGTTCTCGGGGCCGCAGAAGCCGCCCACGCTCCCCAGGTCTCCGCCGCCGGTGTTCGTCGGATCGTCGACCGTCGGATCGCACGTCACGTTGTCGCGATCGAGCCGCGGGTTCGTGCACCCTTGCGTGTAGTCGACGCCGTTCGGCAGGCTCCGCTCGGATCCCCACCCGATGCACGCGCTCTGGGGCGAGTCCGCGTAGCCCCACCCGGGACCCGCGGTGCTGTAGTCGCGGCAGCCGCAGTCGGAGTTGTACCAGCAGTCTTCGTACGTCGTGTTGCTGCCGCTGGCCGCGGAGCACGTGGTGTCCCATCCGTACTTGCTGCAGCTGATCCCTTGCAGCCGCGCGAGGTGGAGGTCGATGTCGTTCGCGCCGGTCGCCCCGTTCGCGCCCTTGGCGTCGCCGTTCACGCCGCCGACCGTGTCCCAGCAAAGCTCGGCGCGAATGCCGGGCGCACGCACCTGGACTTGCTGCGTGCAGACGTAGTGCGTACCCGCGAGGTCGAACTCGCCTTGCACGACGTAGTCGCCGCTCAATCCGAAGGCCGGATAGATGGTGGCTCCCGCCGCGCCGTCGCTCGTGGAGGCCTGGATCGAGATCAGCGGAGCGTTGGCCGTCGCCTTGTACTCGCTGGGCGGAGTCGTCGTCTCGAACGCGACGGGCGTGCGCGTGCCGATGCGCGCGTTCGCCGTCGTGGAGTTGGTGCTCGTGTACATCGCGAACGTCGGGTGCGGCAGGATGTTGTCGCAGTCGCCGCCGATGACGGTCCATTTCCACCCGGTGGTCTGCGTGATCTGTCCGCCGCCGACCCACTTCGATCCGTCGACCGCACCGATCTTGGTCGGGTCGGGGTACGGCGCTTCGATGAGCGGCGCCGTGGGGCACGTCACGACGGCGGCGTGGCACGAGCAGTCTTCGACGTCGCTGTTCTGGTCGAGCCCGTCGCAGTTGTAGTCACCGGCCGCGCAGATGTCGTGCGCGTACGGAGGCTGCGCGCCGCGGCACGTCCCCGACCACGCCGGGAACTCGCTGCCGGTGCAATCGAGCGACCCCTTCGAGTTCGTGGCGCACCAACCGACGGGCGCGCCGGTGCCGGGATCGATGAGCGACGGCGGCACGAGGTAGCAGTCCTTGGTAGTGCCGGCGTTGTTGCACTTGCACCCTTCGTCGACGAGCCCGTCGCAGTCGTCGTCGAAGCCGTTGCCGGTCGTGCCGTTGAGCATCGATGCGGCGATGCCGCTCGCCGTGAGCTTCGTGTCGGTCGTGCCGTCGCACTCGTTGGCGGTGCCGGGGGAGATGCAGTGCTGAGCGTAGGGCGCAGGGCCCGCGTCGCCCGAGACGCAGGCGCCGTCGTTGTTCACGTCGGGCGTTGCGTCGGCGTAGTGGCCGCTGTCGTCGCCGCTCTGGGGCGAGCCGTCGTTGAAGAGCGAGACCGAGCCGTCGTCGCCGAAACCGGGACCGATGATCGCGCCGTCCGGCAGGACCGTGACCCCGATGGGCCCCGCGTCGGCCGTGAAGCCGTTTCCCGAGTGCCCGCCGCACCCTTCGACCGCGACGATCGAGACGACGAAACCCGCACAAATCCCCGTGAACGCACGCGTGAGCTTCATCGAGCGTCTCCTCGGTAAGTCATGTCAGCGCGCGCACTCTACGAAGCTCGGGTGTGCCGAGCAGGAGCCATTTGCGTCTCAGCGCGTTTCAGCGCGACTATTTCTTGGCGGGAAGCGCGAGGCCGAGCTCTTTCATCACGGCCTGCAAGTCCTCCCACGCCTGCTTCTTCGCCTCGATCTGTTGAGGTGAGGGGCGAAGCAAATAGGAGGGGTGGTAGGTCGGCATGACGAGCGTCTCGCCTTTGTAGAGTTTCCACTGCCCGCGCACTTTGGTGATGCCGAGCTTCGTGCCGAGCAGCGCTTGCACGGCGCTGTTGCCCATGGCGACGATCACCTTCGGCTTCACGATCGCGAGCTGCTCGTGGAGATACGGGATGCAGGAGTCGGTCTCTTCGGGCTCCGGGCGGCGGTTGCCCGGCGGGCGGCACTTGAGGATGTTGCAGACGTAGACGTCGCGCTCCGGGTCGAGACCCATCGCGCCGATCATCTTGTCGAGGAGCTGGCCCGCGCGTCCGACGAAGGGGAGCCCTTGCGCGTCCTCTTCGGCGCCGGGGGCTTCGCCGACGATCGCGATCTTGGCGAGGGGGTTGCCGCGGGAGAAGACGGTTTGGGTGCGCGTTTGGGAGAGGACGCACTTGGTGCAGGAGGAGACTTCGGCGGCGAGGAGGGGGAGGCGGGAGGGGGAGGGCTGCACCGTTGTCGTCGGCGTCTCGGCCGCGACCATGCGCGTGCTCTCAGCCGCGGTCACGCGCGTCCCCTCACCCCCGGCCCCTCTCCCGCGAGGGGAGAGGGGAGGAGAGATCGCATCTGGCTCCCCCTCTCCCCTTGCGGGAGAGGGGGCGGGGGGTGAGGGTTCGCGGGCTGCGCCTTGCGGCGAAACGTTCGCGTTCACGTTCGCGCCTCTCGGAATCCCGTGCGCTCCCGTGTCCGCCTGTACCTCGAGGTAGGCGCGAAGCGACGCGGCCAGAGTCGCCAGCTCGGCGCGCGGATCGTTCGTCGTCGTCATCTCACCGCTCGAAGTGGACGTTGAACACGCGCGTGCCCGGGACCGCGTGGCCGTCGTGATCGAGCGCGAGGTCGAACGTCGATGCGCCCTGCCGGAGCGCGCACTGCACAGCGGCACGCGCGAAGCCGAAGCCCGGGTCTTTCGTCGCGCGCGCGTTCGATACGCGTCCGTCGGCGCTCACGGTCACTTCGGTCGGGACCACCATCTCGTCGATCTGCTCCGAGTCGGCTTCGGGGGGGAAGTCGCAGTGCCAGTTCGTGTTCCGCACGCTGAGGACGCGCGATCGATCCGCCACCACGCCCTCCGGCGACGGCTTCGTCCCCGTCCCACCGGGCTTCCCGCCCGCCTGCGCGTTCCGGTTGTACACCGCGCTCGTGCTCGTCCCCGTCGCTTGCGTCACGCCGCCTGCGTACTGATCGCCGTTGCCCACGACGAACGTGTTCGTGAAGTCGACCGGCGTGTTCGGGTCGGGCTCCTGCATCAACACCTTGCCGGCCTGCGCGGCGGCGGGGGGCGGGGGAGGGGGCTCGTTCGCCTTCGGAGGCGGGGCCTTCGGGGGAGCTTCCTTAGGTTCTTCTTTCGGCTCCGGCGGCGGAGGCTCCTCGGCCTTGGGTGTCGGCTTCTCGATCTCGATATCGTAGGTTGCGGCGAGCTTGTCGTTGATCGACAGGCGCATCGCGTGGGTCCACTTGAGGAGGTCCACGTCGATCATGGCGATGCGCGCGGCCGCCGTGCCATGTACGAACAGCGCGACCATCACGGCCATCACGACCGCGAACGTGTGCTGCTCGCGACCGAGCCTCAGTACATCGGCGAACGGTTCCCGCGGCATCGCTTCACTTCGATGGCCGCGGCGAAGGCGTGCCGGGAGCCGTGCCGGGGGTGGGCGCGAGCATCGGCGAAATGGGCGTCACGCCGAACGCGATCTTGGACACTCCGCCTTGCTTCAGCATGTCGAGCACGTGGATCACGCGCCCGTGCGGGACCGCGCTGTCGGCCTTGATGACCGCGCGCAGCTCCGAGTTCTTGTCGTGAGCCGCTTGCGCGAGCGCCATGACCGCGTCGTCGTTGGCGACTGGCTTGCCATCGACTTGGGTCGAACCGTCGACGGCCATCGTCACGCTGAACACCGTCTGAACATCGGTTCCGGAGGCGGCCTTCGGCAGATCGAGCGGCACGCCCGAGGAGACGATCATCTTGGCGGTCACCATGAAGATGATGAGGAGCACAAGCGTAACGTCGACGAGCGGGGTGATGTTAATCCCGGTGATGCCGTCGTCCTGATCTTGCGCGCCTCCAGCCATCAGCTTTCGCCCTCGACGTCCTCACGCCTCCGCGGCGCAGCGCGCGCGACCGGTGACTTCGACGAACGGTCGGCCTTCGATGCTGCTGCTTCGATGGTCGCTTCGACGTTGTGGCCCACGCCTCCATCCGACTTCAGGTGAGCGAGGAGTACGTGCGAGAGCGCCTCGGTGTTCGAGAGGGTCGCCTTCACGAGCCTCTGGAAGGCGTTGTAAGTGGCAACCGCCGGGATCGCGACGACGAGTCCGACGGCGGTGGCAACGAGGGCCTCGGAGATGTTGGCCATGACCGCTTGCGGCGCGAGCTGCGATGCGGCCGCGGGTGCTGCTCCCGCCGCGGCGACGCCCGTCTTGCTGAGCTCTTCGAACGCGCCGACGATTCCGATGACGGTTCCGAGGAGACCGATGAACGGTGCGTTGTTGCCGAGCGTTCCTAGAAACGCGAGCCGCTTTTCGAGCTTCAGGCGCTGCAGGGCGCTCGCGCCGGCCATCGCTTCCTCAGCAGCTGCGGCGCCCATGTCGGACTCGACGATTCCGGCGACGACCACTGCGGCCTCCGCGCTCGGCGATGCCTCGAGTCTGCGGCGTGCTCCTTCCATGTCGCCCGCACGGAGGAGACGACCGAGCTCGCGCATGAGCGTCTCGACGTCGTCGCGCAACGTCCAGAAGAGCCACGCCCGCTCCAAGATGATCGCAAGCGAGAGGACACTCAACGCCAGCAACAACCAGAGGACCCATCCGGCCCCCAAGCCCACCATCGCGCTCTTGATTCGCTCGATCATCGCGTGTCTCGATACCCTCGGTTCACTTCAGACGGCTCAACGGTCCGGTTCGTCTTGTTCGCTCGCCGCTGCATCGGCTGCGGCTTCGGCCTGCGGTGACTCGTCGAGCGCGAAGGCTGCCTCGAGCACGGTCGTCGCGTATGCACCCTTCGGTAGCACAAAGTAAACCCGCACGCTGGAGCGTTGTTCCCCGTCATTTTGCGGATCAACCTCGACTCGCATATCGCGCACCAGCACGCGCAAAGCGCGGCGTGTCCCTTCGCCGAGCTGACGAACGGGCTCGAAATTGAAGGATTCGCCGAGCCACTTGTTCGTTACATCGAGCTCGAGCGCAGCGATGGCCCCTTCGGGCGCGCGCATCTTCATCCCAGGTAAGGGTCCCGTAGGTGACACTTCGCCGCGCTCGGCGCGCGCGCGATCCGCCTGAACGTCGGCGCAGAGGAAGAGACCGCCGGAGTCTTCCTTCTGGAGGAGGTCGCCTTCGAGCGGAGTCGTCCATGTGCCGTCGGCGATGCGGCGCTGGAGAACGTCGTTGAAGATCGCCGACTGAAGCGACGACCACAGGAAGCGTCGCGCGCGTCCGTCGCGCGGGCCGCTCCATTCGCCGCGGAGCCACGACTGCGCGCGCGCGGCGTTGTCCCCTTCGCGGCCGAAGCGCTGCGAGCCGAAGGCGTTCGGCGCCCCTTCGCGTCCGATGCGCTCCAGGATGCTCACAGCTTCGTGCGCGTGCGCGGTCTCCACGTCGCGCACGACGAGCTGGAAGATGTTCCCGCCGAGGTGACCGGTGCGGAGCTTGTTCCCGTGCTTGCGGACGTCGCGGATCGTGACGCCGTCGAGGACGAGCGATCGCGCGCGCTCCACGAACGAGGGGTCGAGCCGCATGCTCGGCGGGACCGGCAGCGAGATCGTCTGCGTCGTGACTCCGACTTTGTCTTTCAACCCCGGGACGCCGACGTCACGCGGGTGCACGTTCATCGCGCGCGCGATGGCGCGGACGACCTGGTCGGTGGTGAGGCCGCGCTTGGTGAAGCGAACGTAGAGGTGCTCCCCTTCGCCGCTCGGCTCGTAGAGCGGGATCTCGTCGACGACGAAGTCTTCGGGCTTCTCTTTGATGACGCCGCGCGGGAGCACGCGCTCGCGATACCACGGATCGCGTGGTTCGAAGCAACCTGCGCGATCACTCCAAGGTGACGCGTCCGATGCGCGCGCTGTCGCACGATGGGAGGTCGTTCGTCGCTCCGCAGCAACACTGGTTCTGCACGCACGTGCACGTCGGTTGCGCGGGCGCCAGCGTGAGCACCAGCGCGGCGATCTGGCTCGTGCCGTCGCCGTCGTTGATCTCGAGATCGAGCGCGAGGCTCGTGCCCGACGCGAACACCGCTCCGCCCGCGCCGTAGAGCGCCTGCCATCCGATGGAGGCTTCGAACGTCCAGCCGTCCGACACCGTCACGCTCGCGGCCACGAAGTGCGCGGGCTTCGTGTCGGGGTTGTCGCCGGCGTGCGAAGGGCCGTAGTCGACGACGAGCCCTTTCCAGTCGGTGATGTACTGATGGGTCGTGACGTCGTAGTCGCCATTGAGCGACGAATCGCCGCTCACGTACACCTCGACCGAGTCGTTGTTGTACGGGTCCACCGCGTCGTTGCCGCCGACGGTGGAGTCGATGACGTGCACCGCGAGGTAGACGTTCTGCTTGTCCCAGCGCGCCTGGACGGTCGCTGACAGGGAGTGGGTGGAGGGCTTGGTGTACGCGGCGTTCGTGGCGCTGAAGTCGATGCGCCCGTCGCACGGCCACTCCGAGAGCACGCCGTCGATCTTCGGCGCCGGCGGGGCGGGCCAGCTGGTGATCGTCGCGATCGTCGCCGCGTCTTGCGTATCGACGCAGGATGCATCCGATCCGGTCGACGGCGGCCCGTCACTCGCCGCGTCCTGCGGCGTGATCGGCGAGCCCGCGTCGTCGCCCGAGTCGCTCTGCGGCGGTCCGGCGTCGTTCGTCGTCGGAGGTCCGTTGGCGTCGAACGTCGGCGTCACGATGGCGGACGAGCCGTCGAGCGAGGGGACGGTGCTCGACGGATCGAACAGACCGGAAGTGGCCAGTCCGCACCCCGCGATCGCCACGACCATCGTCGCGACGGCGAAACCTACCCCACGCATTCCCGGAACCTAGCACGCAGTCGGCGCGCTACGCCCCGATCTCGTGCGCCATCACATCGCGTGGGCTGCGAAAATACTGTTGGGGTGAGTACGACAGAAAATTCGATACGCGAGAGGTGTAAACACACGCGTATTCCTCGACCTGAGCCCCGAAGCTGGACTGCTCGTTCCCCTCTTTGAGGAGCGACCCCCAATAGGGATGGAAGCGCTGGTCGACCCGCCGCTCGATGACGCCGATCTCCGATTCCAGGTTCCGGAGCTTGCCCCGCACCCGCTCCAGCGCGCGCTTGGCGCGACCGCGTTCCCCTTCGATTTCCACGAGCGGGACGCCGTTCGGCTTCTCTTTGATGTGGTCGATCTGACGCGACAGGTCTTTGAACCGGGCCTGCAGGTAGCGAAGGTCGTCTTCGTGCTTTTCGCGCGCTTCGTCCAACTGTTCGGTCATGTCGATGTCTTCTTTGCGCGACTCGTACGCCGCGACCTCGACCTCGAGCTCCTGGATGATCATCCCCGTGCGCCACGCGCTCTCCTTCTTGGAGCGGAGGATGTCGCCGTAAATGTGATCGCCGACGTAGAGCACTTCGTCGCCCGGCACGCCGAGCGCGCGCTCGAGGTCGTGGACGTTCCCCCCCTCGTAGATCTTGCCGCGCTCGAGGGGGAAGTTCGCGGCGTGGGTCTTGTCGCTGTCGCCCACGCGCTCGAGCAGCGGGCGGCGCTCCTGGAAGAAGGCGGGCTTGGTGGCGGCGACGATGACGATGTCGAAGAAGTTCCTCCACGACGGGTACTCGGTCATGGCGTGACCGAGCAGGTAGTTCATCATCTTGTCGGTGTAGGTCGCGCGCGAGTTCGTCAGCAGGAAGAGCCGCTTGCCCGCGCTGCGGAGCTTGTGGAGCGTGGGTGCCAGATCCGGATCGCGGTGGACGAAGCGCGGGAGATCCGAGTTCACCGCTTCGAGGATCGTGCCGTCGCGGTGCGCTTCGTCGATGCTCTCGCGGATGTCGGTGAAGACGCGCGCGTAGTCGACGGCGTACCCCTTCGTCTCGAGGGCATCGATGAGCGCGGCGTAGAGCGTGGCTTCGCTGAGCGCGTAGAGCGTGTCGATCCAGTGGTAACGCGGCGTCGCCGGGCGGATCTTCTTCGCGTGGTAGAGCGTGCGCAGCTCGTCTTTGGAGAGCTCGCGGAAACCGTGGAAGCCTTTGTGGACGTGCTTGTAGCGGTCCATCTTCAGGATGTGACCGAAGCGCTTGTCGATGAGCAGACCGCGCACCGCGAAGTTGGTGTCGATGGGTAGGTGGGCGATGAAGTCGGGATACCCGCGCTTCACCAGCTTCTCGACCGTGGCGCGGATGGAGAGCTCGTCCATCGCTGGCTGGTCGTAGATGGCCAGCGTGTAGTCCATGNNTTGCGGTTGCAGAAGACGCGGCGCGCGCGGGGAATCCCCGGGCCCCCTCGTGAAAGAAAATCTTCGAGCGGTAGAACGAGCTGTTCGTTCACGAAGCGATGGTTCTCATCGACACAGCGTGCGCGAAAAATGCGCAGAACTTAAGAATCCCATGATCGGGAC
>PLXW01000073.1:0-186 GCA_003151595.1 Myxococcales bacterium | reverse complement strand
CTGTGGCAAACGCGTGGGCGGGTGAACGAAGCGCGTTGATGTGCGGGCGCGGGCGATCGATGCTCGCGCGCATGGTGCGACGGATCGCTTGGGTCGGAGCGGCGCTGGTGATCGCGGGGTGCGCGTCGTGGCCCGTGCGGATTGGCGGGTACCCGAAGGCGACGGCGACCCCGACCGCGACCCCGA
>PLXW01000143.1 GCA_003151595.1 Myxococcales bacterium | reverse complement strand
CGCTGGTTGTCGTTGAAGTACGCGGGGACGGTGACGACCGCTTTGACGACGGTCTCTCCGAGGTAGTCCTCGGCGATGACCTTCATCTCCTGGAGCACCATCGCGCTGATCTCGGGGACGCTGTACTCCTTGTCCCGAAGCACGATGCGCACGTCGCGGTGCGGCCCCTCGACGATGCGATAGCTCGACGTGGCCACGGCGTTCTTCACCTGTGGCGAGTTCCACTTTCGCCCGATGAGCCGCTTGGCCGCGTAGACCGTGTTCTCGGCGTTGGTGATCGCTTGTCGCTTGGCAATATGCCCAACGAGCCGTTTGCCGGCCTCCGTCACCGCGACCATCGAAGGGGTTGTTTTGTACCCCCCGCGGTTCGGGATGACGACCGGGCTTCCGTTTTCCACGATAGCGACGCACGAGTTCGTCGTACCGAGGTCGATGCCGATGACCTTCTCCATCCCTGAATCTCCCAGCACAAAAGGATGCCCTAATTCGTCACGGCGCGAGTGTTTTTTCGCGACGCCTTCGACGCTCGATGTGACGAGTGCGTCAATCGGACTTGGCGATGCGCTTCAATAGGGACGCGATGTTCGCGTCGTCCGGAGCGAGCTGGGCCGCCGTTTCCAGCTCGCGCCGGGCGTTCAACGTGAGGCCTGCGGCGAGGTAGACGTTCGCCAACGTGAGCCGGATGGGCGCGCTCTTCGGCTGAAGAAGGACCGCGCGCTGCGCGAGCGCCGCGGCGTCATGGAGATTGCCCGCGGCCTTCACGAGACAATGTGCCGCGCGCTCGTGCGCCTTCGCGTCGTCTTCGCGCGCGCGGGCCACGCGTCGCCACGATCGCGCGGCGTCGGCCCACTTCTCCGCCTTCTCTTCGTAGTCGGCCTGTTTCAAATACTGATCGCCGAGGAGCTGATCGGACGCGCGCTGCGCCTTGTCGTACGCGACCTTGAGCTCCGCGTTCTCGGTGTCGAACGTGAGCGCTACGCGGAGCGCGTTCGCCGCCGCGACCATGTCGCCCTTGGCCAGCGCCGCCATCCCGCTCTCGCTGTACTTCCTCGCCTGCGCAGTTCGAGCCGAGGTGACCTTCTCTTCGTAGCGGCGCTTCAGCGAGTCGACCGCGTCTTCCGTCTTCACGTATCCGATCGCCGGGACCTTCGGCACGTTCGCGCCGCGCACCGAGCCCTGCGTGCTGCGCGAGCCCATCAGCTTTCGCGCGAGCATCTCGCGCCGCGTCTGATCTCCCGGCGCCTGAGACGGCGTGGCGGGTATCGAGATCCGACCGCTGCCGCCGCCTGGGCCGCGATCGCTCGGCCCCTTCGTGAGCGCGTCGCCGATGAGCGCGCCCAGGTTCGGCCCCGACGGCCTCCCGGAGACGGCCGTCGGCGACTCGGGCGGGAACACCGAGATCTTCCCGGTCGGCGACTCCTTCGGAAACGCGCGCGGCGGCTCGCTCGGGCGCGCCGGCGGGACGACGCGCATCGAGGCCGAGGACGGCGGCTCCATCGAATGCGACGACGGCGGTGGCGGGATCGACGAGATCGATATGCCCGCCGCGACCTCTTCCGCGCGCCTCATCTCGGCCGCGCTCTCCGCGACCATGCGCTCGATGCTGCGCGTTCGCTCGACCGAGCCGATGTACGCGTCGTAGTCGGCGCGCCGCGCGTTGTCGGTGAGCGTGTCGTGCGCTTCGGTCATGCGGCCGAAGATCGCTTCCATCTGCGCTTTGAAGGGACCGATCTGTTTTCGGAAGTACCGGTCCGGGTGGAACTTCGCGGTCAGCTCGAAGTACGAGCGCTTGATCGCTTTCTTGTCGACGCCGCGCTCCACGCCGAGCAGCGCGTAGTGATCGAGGTCGTCGAGCTGCGCGAAGATCACGCTGATCTGCTGCTGTTGCTCCGGCGAGAGATCGAGGCTCGGGACCGGCGTGAACGGCGCGCCGGGCGCGGAGCGCGAGGGGCCCGGTGCGGGAGGAGGCGGCACGGGCGACGCTTGCGGCGGAGGGCGCGGCGAAGAGTGCGCGGTGGGGGACGGGGCGCGCGGCGGAGGCGAGACACGCGACATCGGTTGCGGCGAACGCACCGGCGGCGGTTGTGGCGATCGCGCGGGGGGAGGTTGCTGCGGCGGGACGCTGCGCGGCTTTGCGTCGACCTTGGGTCGCGGTGTCTTCGGTGGCCGTGACGACTTTGGTGGTCGCGACGACTTCGGCCCCTTCGGCAGCTCCACCAATCGGAGCGACTCGAGCTTGATGAGCGACGCGATCACGTCCTCGAGCGCGATGCCCGTCGCCTGCGCGAGGTCGGCGACGGAGCTCACGCCGTCCACGCGCGACAAGAGGAACCCATCCGTCGGTGCCAGCGGCATCGCCCGCATTCGGTCGGCGTCGATGGCGCCGCACGGTATCGGGATCAAGGACTCGAGATCGGCCACGATTCCCCGTCAGCCTACGGGAATCCGATCTCCGAAGCGATCGTGCATCCAGACCCAATCGAACGGTAGAGCGAGGATCCGCGCCGAGAGCTCGGCGTTGATTCGCGCCGTCAAAACGCGCTCGCCCGCGTCATCGTCAGCGAGATCGTCGGTGCGGATCGCCGTGCAGGTGATCCGGAGTGGGCGATCGTTTCCGACCTCCGCGGGGGCGGCGGTTCCGACCACGACCGCCGCGCCCGTTCGAAGCGCGATGCGCGCGGGCCCCACGGGCGTCGGCGCGAGCCTTCCAAGGAACGGTGCGTGGATCGAGGCGACGCGCGAACGGAGGTCCATCGGAACGCCGAGGACCTCTCCCGCGCGAAGCGTGCGGATGATTCGCGAGGCCGCACCGGCGTGGCCGCGATAGATCGTGCGGAGGCCGCGCCCGGCGCGGAGGCGATCGTAGACGTGCGACAGGCGCGGGTCGTACGCCTCGCGCGCGAGCGCGGTGAGCGGGACGCCGTGATGGACGAGCGACTGCGCGACCTGCTCCCACGGGCCGAGGTGCGCCGACGCGAAGACGACTCCGCGAGGCGAATGCGTGAGGAGCGCGAGGGAGGCGTCGTCGATGGGGAGCGGATCGATCGGGCGGCGGGGATCGAGCGAGGCGAGCGCGTCGCCAAGGTGCGCGCCGAGCGTGAGGTACGCGCGACGAACGAGCGCGCGGCGATCGCGCGCAGTCATCGCGGGGAAGGCGAGGGCCACGTTCGCCGACGCGGTCTCTCGCTCGCGCGCGAGCACGACGAACGCGAGGCGACCGACGACGCGCCCGATCGCGCGCAAGACCGCGCGCGGGCACGGCACGAGCACCGCCAGCAACACGTGTACGACGACGACGATCGCGCCGTTCTTCACGCTCTGCGCGCGCGTCCACGATCCGCCTTCGCGGAGGTCGCTGGCGACGACTCCGTTCATCGCGTCGACGGCACCGGTGCGTCCGGATCCACGCTCGGGCCGCCGGCGCACGATCCGCACGACGAACGCACGCGCCTGCGCGACGCGATGAGCCGCGTGCGCGCGTCGGCGCATCGGTTCGCGCCGCCGTCGTCGCCTTGCGATTGCATGCAGATGAACGCCACCGCGCGCTCCATCGATCCGAGCGCGCGGCACGCGGTCGCGCAGTCGCCGTTCGCGATCTCGCGCTCGGCCCGCGCGAGATCGCCCGCGCCGCCCTTGTTCGCCTTGCTCGCCTCGGCTCGATCGCGCGACGTGTCCGCAGGAGTCATCGCAGGAGCTTGCGGCGGCGCGGACGCGGGCGCGGGCTGTAGCGACTCGGTCTGCGGCGCCATCGACGCGCCGGCGGCGGAGGGCGTGGTCGCATCGTTCGACGACCCGCCCGGGTACGCCGACTTCGATTGCGCCGCGGGAGGCGCGGCCGGTGACGGCTCGGGGCTGGCCACAGGGCTCGCGGCGGGGGCTTGCGTCTGCGCCGATCCGGCGCACGCGGCGCACGCGGCGAATAGGCAGCAGGCGAGGAGGTGCGCGAAGGTCCCTTTCATCGTGCGTCTCCTTCCGTCGCGCCGCCGTCGAGCGCGGCCTCGATCACGCGCCCCTGCACCGATACGGCCTCTTCGAGCAAGCGCATCGCGCTCGATCGCGCGCGCGCGGCCCCCGCCTGGTCGCCCGCGTCGGCCAGCAATGCGGCGCGCGATTCTTCGACGACCCCTTCGACCTCGAGGAGGTGCCCGCGGAAGTACGTCGTCTCCTTCGCGTGTGTGAGACCGTCGCTCGCGGCGCGCGACGCCGCGTCCGCGTCACCTGCGCGCAGGTCGAGCTCCGCGAGGCGCGCGTACGCGTCGGCCAGCACTTCTTCGATCTCGGGCGATGCGCGATCACCGTGAGGGCGCTTAGCGTGGACGATGCGTTCGACGGCTGCGATCGATCCGCGCACGTTCCCTTGGTCTTCGTTCACGTTCGCCTCGTGATGGAGGGCGCGCGCTTCGGAAAGGAACGCCATCGTCTCCACGTCGAACGGTGCGCCTGCGTCGGGTGCAGTGGCGCGCCCTGCGTCGGACCTTTCGCATGCGGTGCCGAGGAGCGCGATCGCGACGGCCAGAATCGTGGTGACGAACGACGTCGGCCGCGTCATCGAACACCCCACGCCGCGAAGCGGTTGTCGCGAAGATCGGAGGCGCGCGCCGACGCGATCCGATCGATGCGTGCGCTCTCTCCGCCGACGCGCGCGAACGGCTCGTGAAAGAGCGCCTGGGTCGATCGCGCAGGGACCATCGGCGCCATCGCCGCTTCCGGTGACGACGCCATCTGCGTACGCCCGACGACGAGCGCGACTGCCGCCGCCATCGCCAGGCCTCCGACGATCCCGAACACGGCGCGCGTCCTCTTCGCCTTCGATCCCGCGCGCTGCACTTCGCCGCGCACGAACGAGCGCTGCAAGATCGCGCGATGCGCTTGCGGCGAGAGCGCCGGCGGCTCGTACGCCAGCGCGACGGAGCGCGCGAAGTCGGCCGGCGCGTGCGCGTGCGACGGATCGGCCAGCGCCTGGCGCAGCGCCTCGGCCTCCGCGATCTCCTCGGCCGAGGGGGGAGCTTCGTCGCTCTCGTCGCGGGGGGGCGCGTCGCGAATGTCGTCGTCACGATCCGTCATTGCAGAGCCGCCTTCTTCAGCGCGCCGATCGCTCGATGGAGTAGCACGTCGAACGTCGCCGGCGTCACCTCGAGCGCGCTCGCCACCTCTTCGCGCGAGCGCTCTTCCAGGATGCGCATCCGGATCGCGCGCGCGTACCTCGGAGGGATTCGCCCCAGCGCCGCTTCGACCTTGGCGCGCGCGGCTTGCCGATCGCGAAGCGTGGAGAGCGCGTGCTCCAGAGGCGTCGCGGTCGACGACGCGTCGAGCTCGCGCTCCACGTCCTCCGCTTCCCACAAGAGCATTCGCTTCCGTGCCCGCAGCGCGTCGATCGCCACGCGCAGCGCCACCGTCCGCAACCACGGATAGAAGCCGACGCCGGTCCAGGTGAACTTGTCGATTCGCGCGACCACCTTCGCGTACGTCTCGCCCAGCGCGTCCTTCGCCGCCGCCTCCGATCCGAGCCGCGGCAAGAGCACGCAGCGGTACAAGGTCGGCCCGTACCGGGAGAGCAGGTCGCCCACCGCCTTGCGGTCCCCCGCCTGCGCGCGCGCCACGAGCGCTCTCTCGCGCAGGAGCCGCTCCTGCGGGTCGCTCGGCGGCCCATCCATGCGCGGCAGCGTAAGCGATGCGGCGAACTTCGAGACGGCGATCACACGGGGGAAACGTTCGTCATGCCCGCGTCCTTACAGTAGGGTGCGCGCCATGCGTTTCCGTGCATCCCTGGCGCTCGCTACGGCGTGCGCGACCCTCGCGTTCACCCCCGCCGCTCACGCCGCGGACGACATCGCCATCCCCTTCACCAAGACGACGCTGCCGAACGGCATGACCGTCTTGCTGAGCGAAGACCACTCGCTGCCGAAGGTCGTCGTCAACATCGGTTACTGGGTCGGCTCGCGCTTCGAAGAGCCGCACCGCACCGGCTTCGCGCACCTCTTCGAGCACCTGATGTTCATGGGGACGCAGCGCGCGCCGAGCGGCCAGTTCGACAAGTGGATGGAGGCGGCCGGCGGTTCGAACAACGCCTACACCACCGAAGATCGCACCGATTACTACGACCTCGCCCCCAGCGGGACGCTCCCTCTTCTTCTGTGGCTCGAGGCCGATCGCCTGCGCGACATCGGCCCGCTCATGACGAAGGAGAAGCTCGATCTCCAGCGCGACGTCGTCCGCAACGAGCGCCGCCAGCGGAGCGAGAACCAGCCGTACGGCATGGTGCACCTCCGCTTGCCCGAGCTCCTGTACCCCGAGGGGCACCCGTACCATCACCCCGTCATCGGCTCGCACGAAGACCTCGAAGCGGCGCAGGTCGACGACGTGAAGGCGTTCTTCGCGAAGTACTACGACCCGGCGAACGCCTCGATCTGCATCGCCGGCGACTTCAAGCCCGAGGAGGCCATGCAGCTTCTTCAGAGCTGGTTCGCGACCATCCCGTCGAAGGGGAAGCCGCAGGATCCGGGCGCGCCGAATTTCGATTCGAACGTGACGACGTTGAAGAGCGTCGTGCGCGAGACGATGCAAGATCGCGTGGAGCTCTCGCGGACGTACATGGCCTGGCAGTCGCCGAAGCACCTGACGAAGGCCGACGCGGAGCTCGACCTGCTCGCGAGCGTGCTGGCGAAGGGGAAGGGGAGTCGCCTGTACCAGTCGCTCGTTTACGAGAAGAAGATCGCGCAGGACGTGAGCGCGAGCCAGCAATCGAGTTACTTGAGCTCGACGTTCGCGATTCAGGCGACGGCGCGCCCCGGCGTGTCGCTCGACGCGATCGAAGCGGCGATCGACGCCGAGCTCGCGAAGGTGCGCGCCACGCCGGTGACCGAAGACGAGCTGGCGCGGGCGAAGAACGGGTACGAGACCGAGTTCGTGGAGCGGCTTCAGACGATCGACGCCCGCGCGTCGATCTTGAACGAGTACCAGGCCGAGGTGGGCGACCCAGGGTTCGCGCAGCGCGATCTCGATCGCTACCGCCAGGCGAGCGCACCGAGTGTTCAAGCGACGGCCAAGTCGGTGCTCGATCCGAACGCGAGAGTGATCTTGCGCGTCGTGCCGAAGGACAAACCCGAGACCCCTGCGCCTGCACCGAAGAAGACGGGAGGTGCGAAGTGAGAACGCTCGCCTCGATCGCCATCGCGCTCCTCGTGGCCGCGTGCGGTGAAGCCGCGCCCGTCGCCCCGCCGCCCGCAGTGCCTGCTCCTGCGCCCGCGCCCGTCGCCAGCGCGCCGGTCGACCCGCTCGGCCCGCGCCC
>PLXW01000085.1 GCA_003151595.1 Myxococcales bacterium | reverse complement strand
ACGGCCGACACCGAGGCCGAGGAGTTTCACTCCACGTACAAGCTCGGCGTCATCGTCGCGCCGACGAACAAGCCCATCCTGCGGCAGGACTACGAAGACCTCGTCTACAAGACCGAGCGGGAGAAGTTCACCGCGGTCATCAACGAGATCAACGAGTACCACGAGCGCGGACAGCCGGTGCTCGTCGGCACCACGAGCGTCGAGAAGAGCAGCGCCATCGCGCGCATCTTGAAGTCGAAGAAGATCCCGCACGCGGTCTTGAACGCGAAGCAGCACGAGAAGGAAGCGTTCATCGTCGCGCAGGCCGGTCGCAAAGGGGCCATCACGGTCTCGACGAACATGGCCGGTCGAGGGACCGACATCGTGCTCGGCGGCAGCGCCGAGATGCTCGCGCGGCTCGAGTTCAAAGAGCAGAACCGCGACGAGAAGGCGGAGCCCGAGGAGTTCCAGAAGACCGTCGAGAAGTACGAAGCGTCGTGCAAGGCCGAGGGAGACGAGGTCAAGGCGGCCGGCGGTCTTCACATCGTCGGCACCGAGCGCCACGAGTCGCGACGCATCGACAACCAGCTCCGTGGTCGCGCCGGTCGCCAGGGAGACCCGGGCTCGTCGCGCTTCTACCTTTCGCTCGAAGACGACCTGATGCGCATCTTCGCGGGCGACCGCGTGAAGTCGCTCATGGAGCGCATGGGGATGCCGGACGACGAGCCGATCGAGCACCCGTGGGTGAGCAAATCGATCGGTGACGCGCAGACGAAGGTCGAGGGGCGCAACTTCGACATCCGGAAGAACCTGCTCGAATACGACGACGTGATGAGCGAGCAGCGGAAGACGGTCTACACGATCCGTCAGCAGCTCCTGCTCGGCATCTACAAGCCCGAGCGCCTCGACGACGACGGCAAGCCGACCGGCAAGATGCGCGACATCAAGCCGCTCGAGCGCCTCGGCACCGACGTGAAGCCGAACATCGAGCAGATGATCGTTCACTACGGCACGCCGATGAGCGCGCCCGCGGCCGACGGATCGCCGCCGCCGCCGCGACCGACAAAGGTCAGCGAAGTGAAGGAGCTCTACTCGCTCGATTCACTGCGCGAGGACATCTACAAGTTCTGGGGCTACCGCATCGACTTCAAGGAGTCGGAGGCGAAGGAGCCGCAGAAGGTCTACGAGCGGTTGCTCAGCGAGATCACGCAGTCGCTCACCGAGCAGCGCGAGCGCCTGCTCGACCTGGCCGACGGGATCATCGGCGCGGTCGTCGAAGAGAGCTGCCCCGGGAACAAGCCGCCGGAAGACTGGGACTGGAAGGGGATTCGAAGCGCGTTCATCGAGCACTTCGGCGCCAAGCCCGTCAACTACGAGTCGACGGTCGATCAAGAAGAGGTCGCGCATCGGCTCTACACGCAGGCCGAGAAGATCATCGAGGCCAAGGAGAAGGAGCTGGGGACGGAGCTGATCCTCCGCGTGTTCCGGCACTTCTATCTCGAGGAGATCGATCGCGCGTGGGTCGAGCACCTCACGAACATGGAGCACCTGCGCGACGGCATCGGCCTCCGCGGCTACGGGCAGAAGGACCCGAAGCAGGAGTACAAGAAGGAGGGCTACGACCTCTTCATCAACATGATGGCGGCCACGAGCAGCAACGTCGCGACGAAGCTGTTCAAGGTGCAGGTCCAGCAGGAGACGGAGATCGAGCGCATCGAGCGCGAGGACGCCGAGCGTCACGCCGCGCAGCAAGCGGCGATGCACACGCGCCACGGCTCCGAGGTCGACGGCGAAGAGGCGCAGGACCCGGCGGCGGCGCAGCCTTCACGCAGGCCGCAGCCGCAGCAGCGCGCGATTCAGCAGCCGGCGCAGCGGCAGGGACCGAAGATCGGGCGCAACGATCCCTGCCCGTGCGGCAGCGGTCAGAAGTTCAAGAAGTGCCACGGCGCGGCGCTGGAAGACGGCAGCGAGCCGGACGACGCGAGTCCCTGACGGCGCGTCCGCGCTCTTGCGCGACGCGGTCTGCACAAGACGCTCTCACGGCTTCGCGTGCGCTGCCGGCGTCTTCGGCAGCGCGGCGATCGCGTGCTCGACGAGCAATGCGTCGTAGCGCGCTCGGTTCGCGAAGGTGTGGTCCAGCCGATCGGTGAGGTGAATCGGGACGCCTTCAACGCGCTCGCCGCTCTTGCCGCTGACCTCGTACGAGAAGGCGAGGATGAGCGTTCCCAGACGCTCGCCTTGGTACATCACATCGCGCGTGAGGCGGCGCGTCGTGTGCCCCGCGGCCGTGGGCTCGCCGATGAGCGGCCCGAAGCCCCATTCGGAGAACTGCTGCGTGAAGGCGTCGCACGAGCTCACGCATCCCGGGCCGACGAGCAACGCCAGCGGCAGCTTCGTCACGCGGTGGCTCGGCGTGTAGCGGTTGTCCCAGTCGCACGTGTCGGGGCGACAGAAGAACGGGCGCTTCGCGAACTCCTGGCCGGGCGCGCGGGCGTCGAGCTGCGCGAGGAAGGCGCGGCTCTCGCTCGGGTCCTCCATGTTCGCGTCACGACGAAAGCCTGGGTCGCGGAGATCGTCGTCGAGCCTCGTGAAGACGTAGTGATCGGTGTACGGCGCGGGGGCGAACCAATCCATCGCCCAGTTCGGGTTGCTGCCGCCGCCGTTGTCGCGGAGATCGAGGAGCACGCCCCTCGCGCCGGTGAGCGCCGAGAGCTGCGCGAGCAGCGCGTCGTGATCGGCCCGCGCGCGGTGAAAGCCGGGCTCGTAGCTGTCTTCGTTGCCGCGGAAGTAAGCGAACGAGAAGTAGCGGACGATGGGGTAGGCGCGGTAGCGCGCGTCGTTCGAGGTGTAGAGGCAGAAGTTCGGCCCCTCGGAGGCGAGCGCGTACGCGCCGTAGCCGACGGCAGGGAGACCGCTGCAGCTCGCGCGCGTGTAGTCGATCGCGTAGTCGCTCCCTTCCTCCGAGGACGACCCGGCCGCGTGCCACGTGAGGTCGACGGTCTTCGCGGCGCCTCCGTCGCGCGGGCGCACTCTCCAGATCACGTGCGACCCGAGCTTCGCGGCGAGCGTCGCGCGTCGCGTGATCCCACGCGCGACGGCGCGCGCGATGCCGAACCAGTTGTTCGAGTTCGAGCGATACATCTCGCGCACCAGGAGCTCGGATGCAGGAACGCCGCCGATCTCCTCGAAGACGTCGCCGGCAACGAGCGTCGAGCCTTTGGGCGGCTCGGCCACGTAGAAGACCGGCTTGCCGTCGGTCCACTCCACGTCGGCCTTCGCGTCCACGACGACGATCTGCGCGTCGACCGGCGGGTCGAAGCCGCAGTGCGGGTTGTGCAGGCTGTTGCCGAAGCGAACGAGCGCCAAGGTCAGCGCCGGGCGATCGGCCGCGCGTGCGAAGTCCGCTTCGAGCGCGGGAAGCTCGTCGTCCCAGCGCCGCCCCAGGTTCTTCTCGGTCTGCGGGGAGAACACGTGGTAGCGGCGAACGAGGGCGACGAGCTCGGCGAAGAGCTTGTGGCGCGCCGCTTCGTCGTTCACGGGCGCGGCCGCGTCGGGGACCCCGCGAGCGCTCGCGACGTCCGGCTGTGGCACCAGGCTCGGCGCGCTCGCTCGATTCGGCGGCGTCGCGCCCCCACACGCCACGAGCGCGATCCACGAACCAACGAACGAATACGGTGCGAGCGAACGGAGCCGGCGGTTCACGGCCGCGATCCTACACCGAGGCTTGGATCGCCCTGGATCGTCCGAGGGGTGAGGTACTAAAGTGCGCCGCATGCGAACCGCTCGTCTTTTCGGTCCCCTCGTGGCCGCGTGCGCGATGGCGTGCGCCTCGTCGTCGATCGTCGGGTGCGGCGACTCCGCCGGCGCCCGTAGCGCGAACATCAAGCCCGACAACATGCCCGACGGGCAGACGTGGACCGGCGTGTACTTCAACCCGGTCTTCGGCAACCTCCACATGGTCGCCAACGACAACAACATCGTCGGCAAGTGGAAGCGCGCGGACCAGAGCGCGTGGGGCGACCTCTCCGGCGTCGCCACCGGCAACGTGATGCACTTCACGTGGAAAGAGCACAAATACGGGCTCGTCGGTCCTGCGGCGGAAGCCTCCGGCAAGGGGTACTTCGTCTTCAAGATCAACAGCGACAAGATCCCCGAGCTCGACGGCGAGTACGGAATGGGGAGCGACGAGGTCGGCGGGAGCTGGCACACCGTCAAGCAGATCGGGAAGACGCCCGACATGAACTCGATCAAAGGCGACATGCAGGGGACCGCGCCGCCTGCCTCGAAAGACAACTGGCAGTAAGGGTCTCACTTCACATGCAGGACGCGGAACGCGGGCTTCAGTTTGTAGAACCGCCGATCTTCGAGCGTGGTGCCAAGGGGCGGAGCGGCGTGTCGCTCGCGCCGCTCGATGTGCCGGAGGTCGACGTTGCGCGCCTCTTCGGCGCGAACGCGCGGCGTGATGAAGCGGGGTTGCCCGAGGTAAGCGAGCCCGAGGTGGTTCGCCACTTCGTGCGCCTGTCGCAGCAGAACTTCGCGATCGACACGCAGTTCTATCCGCTCGGCTCGTGCACGATGAAGTTCAACCCGAAGGTGAACGAGTGGGCCGCGCGCCTGCCCGGGTTCGCGCGGCTTCATCCGTATGCGCCCGAGGAGATGATGCAGGGCGCGTTCGAGCTGATGGTGCGGCTCGAGAAGGCGCTCGCCGAGATCGTCGGCATGGACGCGGTGAGCCTTCAGCCCGCGGCCGGCGCGCAGGGTGAGCTCACCGGGCTCATGATGATTCGCGCCTACCACGCGGAACGCGGGCGCTCGCCGAAGCGGGTGCTGATTCCCGACACGGCGCACGGGACGAACCCGGCGTCGTGCACGCTCAACGGGCTGACGGCCGTGCCGTTCCTGGGCGGCGCCGACGGGATCATCCATCCCGAGCACATCGCGAACCTGCTCGACGACGACACCGCCGCGATCATGATCACGAACCCCAACACGCTGGGGCTCTTCGAGACGCACCTGCCGACGATCGCCAAGATGGTCCACGACAAGGGTGGCCTCGTGTACGGCGACGGCGCGAACTTGAACGCGCTCATGGGGCGCGCGCGGCCGGGCGATCTCGGGATCGACGTGATGCAGTTCAACCTGCACAAGACGTTCACGACGCCGCACGGCGGCGGTGGTCCCGGATGCGGGCCGGTCGCGTTCAAGCGGAGCCTCGAGCCCTTTCAGCCCAAGCCCACGGTGCGCTTCGCCGACGGCGTGTACTCGCTCGACTACGATCGACCGAAGAGCGTCGGGCGCTTGCGAAGCTTCATCGGGAACTTCGGGATGATGGTGCGCGCCTACGCGTACATCCGCGAGATGGGGCCCGAGGGGTTGAAGGCCGCCACGGACCTCGCGGTGCTCAACGCGAACTACGTGCGCGTGCGCCTCGGCGAGTGGTACCCGCCGGCGTTCGATCGCACGTGCATGCACGAGGTGATCGTGAGCGACAAGCGGCTCCAGAAAGAAGCCGGCGTGAAGACGCTCGACATCGCCAAGCGGCTCATCGACTACGGCATTCACCCCCCGACCGTGTACTTCCCGCTCGTCGTGGCCGGCGCGATGATGATCGAGCCGACCGAGACCGAGACGAAGGAGACGCTCGATCAGTTCGTCGACGCGATGCAGGCGATCGCGAAGGAGGCGCTGGAGAAGCCGGAAGCGCTGCACGAAGCGCCGTCGGTCACGCGCCTCGGGCGACTCGACGAAGCGCGCGCGGCACGCAAGCCCACGCTCCGCTGGCGCCCGCGCGAAGCGGTCACGGGATCCGAAACCGCGCGGTAGTCGATGCCCGTCCCGCAGGCCCTGGCGAGAGATCCGTCGATCGCGGGGCCGCTCGGGAGCCTGGCGCTGAGCGTCGTGCGGCCGGCGGTGCCGATGATGATCGTGCGGGCCGTGAAGTGGCACCGCGATCTCGAGCGGCTCGGCGTGCACGCGCCGCTCTTCGTGGTGCACGACCTCGGCCTCCTCTACGCCGCACCGAAAGAGCAGCTTCACCTCGGGCCGCGGACGGCGCTCGAAGCTGTGGCGCCGGCGGGAAGCCCGACGCGCGAGCTGGCCGTGAGGTATCGGGCGATCGTCGACGAGATCGCGACGAGCGAAGCCAGCGTGAAGGCGCGATCGCTGCGGCTCGGCGATGATCTCGTAGTCGTCGTGCTGGCGCGGGTGCTGGGCGCGATGATGGCGACGCGCGGGGAAGTGCGATCGCCGTACACGGCGGGCGTGCCGTTCGATCCCGAGCTGGTGCGCGATCTCGACCCGCAGCTGGCGGCGCTGTGGAACGCGGTGTCTCGCGACTTCGATCGCGCGATGCTCGAGGCGATGGTGCGATCGCGCCTGCACGTGCTCACGCTGGCCGACGCGATCGACATCGATACGCTGCGCCTCCTTGGGATGCTCGGCGCCGAGTCGGGCGCGGCCTCGGCGCTGGCGCAGGTCGATCTCCTGGCGGCGATGTCTACGCCCGAGGCGAACGACATCGTGAACTTCTCGCTCGAGCTGCTGCCGAGCGTCCTCGAGACGCGCCGCGCGCGCGCGACGGGGACGCACGCGGTCTCGGGCTACTCGGGCGTCGGCGGCAAAGGGTCGCTCGACTCGATGGTGCTCACCGAGCTCGCGTGGGACGACGACGAGCTGGCGCGACGGCTCGCCGAGGGAGAGCTCCTCTTCTACACGCGCGACCAGGCGCCCGAGCCCGCGCGGCGCCTGCACTACGTGCTCATCGATGCGTCGGCGTCGATGCGCGGAGACCGCCAGGTGTTCGCGCGAGGTCTCGCCATCGCGCTCGGGAAGAAGCTGCAGCTCGCGGGCGAAGAGGTGTGGTTTCGCTTCTTCGACTCGCGCCTCTACGACGTGCAGCGCGCGCGCGAGCGGCAGTTGCCGGCGGCGTACTTGCTGGGCTTCAAAGGGGAGCGCGGGCGGAACCCGGCACGGGTGTTCGCGCAGCTGGCGACCGAGCTGGCGCTCGTGCGATCGCGCGAGCAACGCGATCTCGTGGTGCATCTGGTGACGCACGCCGCGCTCCACGTGCCGCGGCAGCTGGTGGCCGACGTGCGGCGCGAGGCGCATCTGTTCGCGGTGTTCATCCTGCCGAGCGGCGGCAAGCTCGACCTCGAGTACCTCGACCTGCTCGACGGGCACGCCGTGGTCGATCACGCGACGCTCCAGCAGAAGAACGCGCGCGCGGCTGCCGCGACGAAGATCGTCGACGAAGCTTCCGCCGTGAGCCTGCGTCCGCCAGCGATGACCTGACGTTCCAGGCGCGGGACAGGGCGTGACCCAGCACACGGAAGCGCGTTTCTTTTGAACCTATTGCGCGCTCCGGTGTTGTACGGCATCCCCATGCGAACCCGTTTCCCGCTCCGCGCGATTCTTCCGTTCTCGTTCGTCGCGTTGGTTCCGCTCGCGTGCGGCGCTCCGCCCGCGCCTGCAGTCGCCACCCCGGCCTCGCTGTCGGCGTCGCAGCCCGCCTCTTCGCCCCCCTCGCTTTCGGCCGCGAGCAGCGTGGACGAAGCGGCGCTCGATCGCGGCGTCGCCCCGTGCGACGACTTCTATGCGCACGCTTGTGGCGGATGGATGAAGTCCACGCCGATCCCCGAAGACAAGTCGACGTGGGCGCGCGGCTTCAGCGTGCTGGCCGAGAACAACGCCAAGACGATGCGCCAGATCCTGGAGGACGCGAGCGCCGGGCACCTCGACGGGGACAACCCGTACTCGAAGGCCGTCGGCGATTTGTATGCATCCTGCACCGATGAAGCGGGGATCGAGTCGCGAGGTCTCGCCGAGCTCGCGCCGGAGCTCGCACTCGTGGAGTCGGTGAAGGACGCGCCGTCGCTGGCCAAGGAGATCGCGCATCAGCAGACGCTCCAGCTCACGCCGATCTTCGACTTCGAATCGGAGACCGATCAGAAGGACGCGCGCCAGACGATCGGCGCCTTCCGCCAGGCGGGGCTCACGCTCCCCGATCGCGACTACTACGTTCACGACGACCCGAAGTCGGTCGACATGCGCGCGAAGATGCAGGCGCACGTCGAGGCCATGTTCGTCCTCGCCGGCGAGACTCCCGCGAAGGCGAAGACGGACGCGGCGACGGTGATGGCGATCGAGACCAAGCTCGCCGGGCCGCAGATGTCGCGCGTCGATCAGCGCGATCCGGACAAGGTCTACCACCGGATGGATCGCAAGGCGGTCGCGGCGCTCGCGCCCGGGTTCCCGTGGGACGTGTACTTCACGGCGCTCGGCTATCCGGCGATGGACGGCATCAACGTGACGCAGCCCGAGTACGCCAAGGCGCTCACCGGGATCCTCGCGAGCGTGCCGATGGCAAGCTGGCGCACGTACCTGCGGTGGCGCCTCGTGCACACGGCGGCGCCGTCGCTGGGCAAGGCGTTCGTCGAGGAGGACTTCCACTTCCAGCAGCTGCTGACGGGCGCGAAAGCGATCGAGCCGAGGTGGCGACGATGCGTGCGCGTGGCCGACGTGATGATGGGCGAAGCGCTCGGGCGCACGTTCGCCAAGACGGCGCTCGGAGCGGACGGCAAGGCGGCGGTCGAAGGGATGGTCTCCGATCTCCTGGCGTCGATGGGCGACGACATCGATCACCTGGCGTGGATGGATGCGCCGACCCGCGCGCGCGGGAAGGCCAAGCTGGCCGCATTCGCGAAAAAGATCGGGTACCCGTCGGCGTGGCGGAACTACGATGCGCTGCACGTCGATCGCGCCGACTACCTGGGGAACGTCTTTCGCGCGCGCGCGTTCGAAGCGAAGCGCGACCTCGAGAAGGTCGGCAAGCCCGTCGATCACTCGGAGTGGGCCATGACGCCGGCGACGATCAACGCGCAGTACAGCCCCGACTTCAACGACATCACGTTCCCCGCCGGCATCTTGCAGCGCCCGTTCTTCGGGCTCTCGCAGGCGCGCGCCACGAACTTTGGCGGCATCGGCGTCGTGATGGGGCACGAGGTGACGCACGGCTTCGACGACGAGGGGGCGAAGTTCGACGCCGACGGGAGCCGCCGCGACTGGTGGACGCCGGCCTCGAGCAGCGAGTTCGACAAGCGCATCGCGTGCGTCGCCGCGCAGTACGACGGCTACGCGCCGTTCGCCGACAAGCACGTCGACGGGCACCTCACGCTGGGCGAGAACATCGCCGACCTCGGCGGCGTGAAGATCTCGCTGGCGTCGCTCCACCGCGAGGAGGGCGCGAGCGCCGCGCCGGCCGGCGGGTACTCGAGCGCGCAGCAGTTCTTCTACGGCTACGCGCAGTCGTGGTGCCAGAACCAGCGCGAGGAGCGGCAGCGCATGCTCCTCACGATCGACCCGCACTCGCCGCCGCGCTACCGCGTGAACGGCGTGCTCTCGAACACGCCGGAGTTCGCCGCGGCGTTCTCGTGCTCCGCGGGGAGCAAGATGGTGAACGCGACGCGCTGCGAAGTCTGGTGAGCGGCTGCTGACTAACGGCCGCGGGCTTTGCGTCCGCGGCCGCGCGTCGGTCCCACGTACGTTCGCGGATCGCGTCGCGGAGCTTCCGTCGCCGTGAGCGAAGCGCGGACGCGCGCGATCTCGCTGGCGAAGCGGCCCGTGAGCTTCGGCGTGAGGAGCACGTGGTCCACGATCTCGCGCATCGCCGGATCTTTCGACGCGCTCCACTTCGCGAGCAGATCGAACACCGGCACGCCGAACCGCGCCGCCGCTTCCGCCGGAGCCTTCTCCAGCGCTTGCGTGAGCGCCTTGAAGCCGGGGTAACGCGCGACCGCGCGCTTGGCGTCGCGCGCCAGGACGAACCCTTCGTCGAGCCGCTCGAGCACGACGTCGACCGACTTGATCTTCGTCAGCCACGAGGCGTGCGCCAGCGCCTCGAGGACCGCGGCGGCGTGAAAGAGTCCGTCCATCCAGCTGGCGAGGTCGTGCACAAGCGATTCGCCGCGCGCCTCGCCGATCCGCGCGAGCGCCTCGATCACTTCGTCGCGCACGCGGAAGCGCATGTCCTCGGCGCAGTCGTGCAGCGTCGCCAGGGCGCGCATGGCCGACGGGTCGCTCGCAGCCCGCGCGCCCAGCGCCGCCACGCCGCACATCGGAATGATCTCGTACTTGCTGGCGCCCGGCGCGACGTCGACGTGGATGGTCGCCATCTTCGCGATCAGCGGGTCGGCCTTCTTCCCGCGCCCCGCGCACTCCGACGCGAACGCCGCCACCAGCCCGGCGTTCGCCCGCGGACCGGGGAGCCCACCGAGCCGCGCGAGGAGCTCGTAGAGCGTCCGCGGGTCGCCCTTGATCGCGACGTCGAGCGCGGGTCCGAGCGCTTCGTTGCGGAAACCGTGCGCAGCGCCACTGGCCATCGAGGCTCACCCTAGCGTGTCCGCGCGAAAACGGGTGACATCCGATCAGGACGAAGAAAGTACGCAACATTTCCGTAGAACGATCCGATGGGATGGATATGAACCGAATTCGCGCGCTGCTGTTCGCCGTCGTCGTCGCCGTTCCCTCGTTCCTCTGCGTGCTCGGCCTCTCGAGCGCGCGCGCGGCGCCGCTGGGGCACCGCGATCCTGCGTTCGAGCAGCAGATCGCGAGCGAGCTCCAGGCGATCGCGCCCGACGCCGTGCCGATCTTCCAGCAAGGGGTCGCGGCCTCCGACGCCGGCCAGACGCTCTCGGCCCTCGACTTCTACATGCGGGTCCTCGAGCTCGCGCCGGGCTTTTCGCACGCCGACCGCCGCGTGTGTGGAGTGCTCGCGCAGCTCGGGCGGCGCCCGGAGGCGTTGACGCACTGCCGGGCTGCGCTGAAGAAAGAAGACTCCGCTCCAAACGAGGCTGCGCTCGCGGCTGCGCTCCAGGCGATCAAAGGAGAGCTGCCGGCCGCGGACGTGGCGGAAGCGAAGGGGCTCGCCGTTCGCGCCGCGGACAAGAAGCCCGACGATCCGTACTACTGGAGCGTCTTCACGCAGGTCGGCTTCACGGCGAACGATCTGGCGATGGCGCAGAAGGGGAGTGATCGACTGCTCCAGCTCGCGCCGAACGACCCGATGACGAGCTTCTACGCCGCCATCCTCGCGGCGCAGAACGGCGACGCCGATCGCGCCGACACGTTGCTCGCGCGCGCCCGGGCCGATGGGCTCCCCGAGGAGATGGCCGCGTCGATGACCAAGGCGATCGACGAGAGTCGTGGCCCGTGGTTGCTGCGCGCGGCGAAGTGGTTGGGGCGCGCGGTCGTGGCCTGGCTCGCGGTGCTCCTGCTCCTGCTCGCCGCAGGATATGCGCTCAGTCGCGCGACGCTTCGCGCGGTGGCGACGCGGCCGACTGAAGCGCACGTCCGGCCGTTCGAGCGCCGCTTGCGGAAGGTGTATCGCGGCGTCTTGTGGGTCGCGTCGGCCTACTACTACGCATCGCTCCCGCTCCTCGCGGTCGTGGTCGTCGCGGCCACGTTCGGCGTCATCGCCGCCGTCATCGCCGCCGGATGGATCGCGCCCAAGCTCTTCATCATCATCGCCATCATCGGTTTCGGCTCGCTCGTCGCCATCGTGAAGAGCGTTTTCGTTCGGCCGAACGACGAAGACCCGGGCCTGGTGATGGACCTCGCGGCCAACCCCAAGATGCGCGCCGCGCTCGACGAAGTGGCTGCGCGCATCGGCACGCGTCCGGTCGATCGCGTCTTCGTCACGCCGTTCACCGAGATCGCCGTCTTCGATCGCGGCTCGCTCGGCGCGCAGCTCCGCGGCTCTCACGATCGCTGCTTGATCCTCGGCGCAGGCGTGCTCGACGGCATGCGCCTCCGCGCGTTCAAGTCGGTGCTGGCGCACGAGTACGGTCACTTCCACAACGAAGACACCGCCGGCGGAGGCTTCGCGCTCGGCGTGCGCCGCTCGCTCTTCGCGATGACGATGCAGCTCGTGCAGCGGCGCGTGGCCTCGAAGATCAACCCGGCGTGGTGGTTCGTGCGCGGGTTCTGGCGCGCGTTCCTCGGGATCTCGCAGGGGGCGTCGCGTCTTCAAGAGGTGCTGGCCGATCGCTGGGCGGCGTTCGCCTATGGATCGCGTGCGTTCGAGGAGGGACTCCGCCACGTGATCGAGCGCTCGGTGCGCTTCGACGCGCACATCGGGGCGACGCTCGACGAAGTGGTGAAGACGAAGAGCGCGCTCCCCAACTTGTATGCCTTCGCCCCCGCCGCTCCTGCGCCGCAGAGCGACGTCGATAAGGCGATCGCCGAGGCGTTCGGCAAGAAGCCGACGCCGTTCGACAGCCACCCGCGTCCGGAGGACCGGCTCGCGTGGGTCCGCGCGCTCGCCTTCGAAGGGGCCGCTCCGGCGCCGGGCGACGACGAGGAGGCCTGGTCGCTCTTCGCCGATCGCGTAGCCACCGAAGGGCAGATGACGGCCGAGGTGCGCGCGCGTCTCCAGGCGCGGCGAGGGGTGATCGTCCCCGCCAGCTGAATGGCGATTCAGTCTCCATTGACGCGCCCCCGCAGGCGATGCCATAGCGAGAGCATGTCGACCCTCCAGGGCAAGACCCTCTTCATCACCGGCGCGAGCCGCGGCATCGGCAAAGCGATCGGGCTCCGCGCGGCGAAGGACGGCGCGAACGTCGTCGTCGCGGCCAAGACCACGGACCCGCACCCCAAGCTCCCGGGGACGATCTACTCGGCGGCCGAAGAGATCGAGAAGGCCGGCGGCAAGGCGCTGGCGTGCATCGTCGACGTGCGCGACGAAGCGTCGATCGCCGCGGCCGTGGCCCAGGCGGTCGCGAAGTTCGGCGGCATCGACATCCTGGTGAACAACGCCAGCGCCATCAGCCTCACCGGCACGCTTCACACGCCGATGAAGCGCTTCGACCTGATGCACCAGATCAACACGCGCGGCACGTTCGCCTGTTCGCAGGCGTGCATCCCGCACCTCGCGAAGGCGAAGAACCCGCACATCTTGAACCTCTCGCCGCCGCTCAACATGGAAGCGAAGTGGTTCGCGCCGCACGTGGCCTACACGATGGCGAAGTTCGGCATGAGCCTGTGCGTGCTGGGCATGGCCGAAGAGCTGAAGCCCGAAGGGATCGCCGTGAACGCGCTGTGGCCGCGCACCGTGATCGCGACGGCGGCGGTGCAGAACCTCCTCGGCGGCGACGAAGTCATCAAGGGGAGCCGCAGCCCGGAGATCATGGCCGACGCGGCGCACGCGATCTTCGTGCGCAACAGCCGCCAGCACACCGGCAACTTCTACATCGACGACGAGGTGATGGCCGCCGAGGGCATCACCGATCTGTCGAAGTACGCGATGGTGCCGGGCGCGGAGCTGATTCCCGACTTCTTCGTCTGACGCTTCACGGCTTCGGCGGTCGCTTCGATTCGCCGCGCGGCGTGATGAGGTACGCGACCGCGGCCTCTTCGTCGTCGAACACGCGCGGAGACTTGTGGTCTTCGCGGGCGTAGCGGGCGATCTGGAGCTTGCCCACGGCGCTCTTCACGAGCACCGCGGACCGCGCGAAGCGCGCCACGATCTGCCCGCGCGCACGCGCCAGGATCTGTTCGAACGCGGGGTCGTTGCGAAGAGGTCCCTCACGCGAGTCGACCAGGAGGGACCACTCGACCGGGAGCTTGTTCACCGCGTCACTGACGTCGTTGAACGCCGCCTCGAGCATCTCCAGCGTCGGGAACGCCGCCGTGGTGCGAATGAGCCAGACGAGCCGCGAGCGTTCGTCGACGACGATCCGGAAATACTCGTCCGCGAAGACCTCTTTCGCCATGACGATCGCCATCGTACGGCGATTCGTCGCGCGGAGTCTCGTTCGTGGGTGAGCGCGCCCTTTACGGCTTCACGAACGTGACGGCCACGCGCTCGCCGCCGTTGAAGAAGCGCCCCTCGCTCGCCAGGCGGAACCCGCACCGCTCGATCGCGCTCAGGCTCTCCGCGCGCGGCGCGCCGCTCGCTTGTGCGCGCTCGACCACGATCAGCCGCCCGCCGCTTCGCAGCGAGTTCCACGCTGCGCTCGCCCCCGCGCCCGGCTTCACCCCGTCAGCCGCGAGGTCGCCCAGCTCGTCGCTCACGTAGACCACGTCGAGCCCGTGCATCGGGAGCGGCGTGTCGAGCGAGTCGTCGAGCCGCACGATCCGCGCCCCCGCCGGACGCGCGAGCCGGTCTTTCCAAGCGTTCTCGAGCCCGTGCTTCGCGAGTAGCGCAGGCGGGTTCTCCGCGAACACGCGTCCCTGGTGCCCGACGCTCCGCGCGAGGAGCTCGGTGACGTAGCCGCCGCCTGACGCGAGCTGGGCGACGTTCATCCCCTCGGCGACGTCGATGTACGTGAGCAGAGCGGCGGTCTGATGCGAAGCATCGAGCGCGCGATCGTCAGCCGAGCGATCGGCCTGCGCCAGGATCGCGAGCGCGCGGGGCGAGGGCTCGACCGCGCTGACGACGCGAGGCGCCTCGCGCTGCACGTTGGCCGAAGACGGCGTCGCCGACGAAACCAACTGCACCTGCGCGCCTGCGTTGCACCCCGCGCAAACCGCGGAGAGGAGTGCGCCTGCGAGCGCGATCGACAAGGAACGTTGCATTGAAGTCACCCGCCAAGCTGCGATGTCCAGGGCGCCGCGGACATTCACATGGATCGTGGGATCGATCGACACAAACGGATCACCGCGAAGGAAGATCACCGCGAACCAAGATTGGCGCGCAGCGGCGGCGGTCGCTTCTTGTGACTACTCGCTGGCCGCGTCCGTCGGCGCCTCGGCGTCGAACACTGCCGCTGCATGGGTTCGTGCATGTCGTACCCGCAGCGCACTGCTGCGTCTCGCCACCGTTGCAACCGACGGTGCAGGCCACCAAACCGCCGCAGACGATCGTGCAGTCGGCGCTCCAGTCGGTGGTGCAGCCACCCTTCGGGCAAGCGACGACAGCAGCTGCTGTTGCCGGTGCACGAGACGGTCGACCCGGTATCGACCTCGGCGTTGCACGTGCTGCCTCCACCGCACGTGACGGTGCTGTTGGTGCCGGTCGAGATGCTGCAGCTGCTCTTGCCGTCGCCGGTGCTGGTGCAGTTCGAGATGCAGGTGCTGGCGCACGTCGATTGGCCAGCGCAGCTCGTCGTGCAACCGGTTCCACACGAGGTGGTGCAGTCGTTCTTCGAGTCGCAGCTCGACTTCACGCTTCGAAGACAGGGCGCCCGTGGATGAGTGTGTCATCGATGCGGTCGCTCGCCTGGTCACCTAGGTGGTCAGTGGCCGCGCCGGTGGTGAATGAGAACGAGAAGGGATCCGACGCGGGGGTAGGGAGGAGCGAACGACGCTTCGCGTTGCACGTCGCGTTGCGATGCGTCATTACACGCGGCCCCATGAAACTCCCACTGCGCGTGTCGCCGCCCGCCGCTCGTTTCGCCTCGCTCTTCCTTCTCGCGCTCCCGGTCGCAGCCTGTTCGGCGGTCACGTCGGAGTCGGCCGTCTCGTCGTCAGAGGCGTTGAGCGCCACGACCACGTATCTCCTGCCGGTCGAAGACGACGTTCGCGAGGCGTGCAGGTCCACGTGGACGAATCAGTGGTGCGACGCCACCGCCGCCGAGGCCGCGGGGAAGGCGTGCGTCGCTACGCTCGTCGCATCGCACGCGCACCCGGCCTGCGCGAACAAGGCCGCGGGGTGCTTCCAGCTCCTCACGCGCGACACGCCGTGCGTTGCGAACGGCCCCATCTATCCGACGGCGGCGAGCTGCGACGCTCCGGTCGAGCGCACGTGCGCGTTCTACTCGGCGTGCCTCGAAGCGGACGACGCGTGCGGCGCTTCCGGTTACGCGCTCGGGTACGGCGAGAAGTATTGCTCGCGCTACGACGTGGAGACGACGTTCACGCCGCAAGGGATCGTGTGGCGCGACGCGGTCCTCCACTGCCTCCAGACGGCGCTCGTCCCCGAGCTCCCCAAGGTGAGCTCGATGACGTGCGACGCTGTCACCACGTTCGCCTTCGACTCGCACCCGCGCTGCTACACCGAGGGACCGTCGATCTGTTTTCTCCCCATCTCGGACATCGCCAGCGTGCTCGCCACGATCGACGGGAAGGATCTCTTGAGTCTGCGATCGGCCAAGCAGATGGCGAGCGTCGCCGGTACGTGCGTCCTGCAGCTCACGGGTCTGTTCGAGCGCGTCGACGAGCCGCAGACGAGCGCGCGCGTCCCCCAAGAGATCCGCGATCGCACGACGCTCGGCGACCGGCTTCGGTTCTGGCAGGACGTGGAGAAGCGCTGGCGCGAGTGAGACCGTAGGCGCGCTACGCCGCCGCTTCCTTCATCACGCCGCGCGCGCGCACGCCGATCATCGCGGCGACCGCGATCGCCAGCAGCGCGATCACGCTCATCTCGTCGTTCGTGCGCGAAGCGTCCTCTCCGAGGAGCGCGATCCGCTTCCCCATCTTGATGTCGCTCGCGCCGCCGATGGCTTCGCTCGTCGCGTCGAGGCGACGGATCGCGTCCTTGTAAGCCGTGAGCGCGCCGTTCGCGGCCTGCGGCGTGGCGAGCGTGCCGCTCCGCACGTCGGCGGCGACCTTGTCGAAGCCCGCGAGGTAGGTCATCAGGTCGGCGCGCATCGTCTTGAGCGTCGCGTGGTCGTCTTCGGAGGAGACGAGCCGGTCGAGCGCGTCGAGCCGACCGAGGAGCGCATCGCGTGCGCCATTCCACTTCTCCAGGTAGTCGGCCTGCTTGTCCGGCGCGCCGATGTTCAGGAAGTAGTCCTTCTCGTAGCGACGCAGGAGCAGCGTCGCCGCCCTTGCCTGGAGCGCCTCTTCGGAGACGTGCGCGTCGCGCACCAGGATGTCCTGCGTCGTGTCCACGACGTGCCGCAGCCCGAGCCGCCCCGAGACGGCGACCGCCACGATCAAGAACGACATGATCGCGACGCCCATCACCATCCGATTCCCGAGTCCCTTGTCCATCGTGCCGCCCTCCCTGGTTCGCTGGCTCGTTCCGCTCCCGGTTGTAACGCGGACGCGGGCCGCGCGCCCTCCGCTCGTTTGCCTCGTGCGGCGGATTGCGCGGGGTCGAAACGGGGGGTATGCCGAAAGAATGAACGCGCCGTCGCCGCGCCTCGGTCGGCATCAGACCAAGCCTCGCGTGCTCGAGCTGACGATCATGACGGCGTGCGGCGGAATCGTGCTGCTCCTCGTGTGGCGTGTCGGCGGGCAGGCGCTCACGAAGTTCATCGAGCCGAAGTCGGAGCAGGCGGTGGTGATCGCGGACGAGGATGCGTGTCTTGGCGGGTTGTGCGCGCAGGCGCAGGCGCACGCGAAGTAGCGAGGCAACAGCATGAGTTGGCAGCGACGGTTGCGAGAGATGCTCCTCGCCGGCGGGAGCCTGGCGGTGGCGGCGTGCAGCAAGGTCCAGAGCCAGAGCGACGCGTCGACCGACGCCGCGAACGTCATTCCCACGGGCGAGTGCTGCAACGTCAACCCGGATCCGTGCTGCGAGGTCGTCAACTGCGGCGCCGCGATGACTGCCGCGTGCTCGTGTCAGATGGAGGGAGGAACGTGGAACCCCGGCGCGGCCGTCGACGGCGGGCCGATTTGTGAGCCGCCGAATCCGTCTTTCCAGTGTTGCAATGCGAATCCCGACCCGTGCTGCGAAGTCGTCAACTGCGGCGCGCCGATGAGCGCCGAGTGTGCGTGTCAGATGGAAGGGGGAACGTTCCAGCCAGGCGCAGAGGCCGATGGCGGAGCAGTCTGTCTCGCCCCGGACGACGCGGGGAGTGACGCCTGGGCCGACGCTGGCATCGACGGGGAAGCGGGCGACTGACGCGCGCTGTGTTCCCAGATTGATCGCCATCATCCTTCGACAGAACCTTGGTCACGTCGCGGCCGCCATCTCCTTGTTGGCGAACCAGCCTCAGCTACGGTGACTCGTTCGGGCGGAGGCCCGTGCATGTCGCCACCACGGAAGTCTCGGGGAACGAGGGCTCGCACGGGTTGGTACGGAGCGCTCGGAGCGCTCGCGGCATTGGGCGTGCTCGCGCAGGCGAGCGGCTGCGGGACCAGACCGTCGGCGGGGAGCGGCGAGAGCGCGGTCGCGAAGCCCGCGACGACTACCGGCTCGGGGTACGTGCCGATCGCGCGCGGCGCGCATCCGCTCGCGCGCTCCGAGTACGACGTGGGGCCGCTCGATCCGAACAAGCGCATCGCGAACCTGTCGGTCGTGTTCAAGCCGACGCCGGAGCAGTTGAGCGATCGAAACGCGCTGCGCGACGCGCTCACGGATCCGACCTCGCCCAGCTACCACCAGTGGCTCACCACCGCGCAGTACGCCGCTCGCTTCGGCGCGCGCGCCGGTGATCTGGCGCGCACGAGCGATTGGCTCGCGAAGCAGGGGCTCACGGTGCACGAGGCGTCGCCGCTCGGTGCGCGGGTCACGTTCTCCGGGCGCGTGGCCGATCTCCAGACCGCGTTCCACGCCGAGATGCGCCAGTACCGCGTCGCCGGCGCGACGCACTACGCGATGAGCACCGCGCCTTCGATCCCCGCGGAGCTCGCCGACGTCGTGCTCGCGATCCACCACACGCACGACTTCCACCCGCGCTCGATGCTCCGAAAGGGCGAGTCGCGTCAGGTGATCGACGGAGGCCTCGAGCGGGGTCTCGGTCCGAAGGACTGGGCGGCGATCTACGACGTCGACAAGCTCTACGCGACCGGCGTGAACGGGACGCCGCTCGACGGAACGGGCGTCAACATCGCGATCGTGGGCATCCAGGAGATCGCGCAGAGCGACATCGACGCCTTCCGCGCGACGTTCGGCCTCGCGCAGAAGGACTTCACCCCCATCATCGCGCCCAACACGGGCGTCGCCGATTGGGGCCCCGGAGGAATGGAAGCCGTGCTCGACGTGGAGTGGTCCAACGGCATCGCGCCGGGCGCTCACGTCGACTACTTCAACACCGGCGTCGACGACGACGGCGACCCCAACGCCTCCGCGCTCTACGCGATCGAGCAGAACATCGACTCGGTCCTCAGCGAGAGCTTCCTCGAGTGCGAAGCGCTCTACCCGGCCTCGGAGCAAGACGTGTGGGACGTCTTCGGCTCGGCCGCGAACCTGCTCGGCATCACGTTCCTCGCCGCATCGGGCGACTGGGGTGCGGCCGAGTGCAGCGAGTACATCGGGTACTCCGGTGCGTCCGGTTTGTGGACGGGCTCGCCCGCGAACTTCCCGGGCGTCACGGCCGTCGGCGGGACGGAGTTCCCGAGCGGATCGCTCACGTACGGCGCCGACGGCATCGTGACCGGATACGGCGCGGACGAAGTGGTCTGGCTGGAGCGCGCCAACAACGTGTTCGTCGCCGGTGGCGGAGGGATCAGCAACATCTACGCGCGGCCTGCGTACCAAAGCCTCATTCCGACCTGCACGAGCGTCGGCACGCTCCCGACGAACGTGACCCCCTCGGCCATGCGCCAGGTCCCCGACATCGCGCTCACGGCAGGCTCGATCGGCGACAACAACCCGTACTGGATCGAGTGTTCGATCGTGGACCATCTCGGCGGCTATGAGTGCCTCCACACCGGCGGCTTTCCGTCGGTCTTCGGCCTCGCGGGGACGTCGGCGTCGGCGCCCTCGTTCGCCGGGGTCGTCGCCCTTCTCAATCAAGCGACCGGCGGGCGCCTCGGCAACATCAACCCGATGCTCTACACGCTCGCGCGCACGACGCCGTCCGCCTTCCACGACATCACCTCGGGGAACAACGAGATGCTCTGCGCGAGCGACGAAGACATCGGTTGTCCCGGCGTGAATCGCTACGGCTACGCGGCGACCACCGGGTACGACTGCGCGACGGGGCTCGGATCGATCGATGCGTACAACCTGGTGCGCGCCTGGGCCGCGCTGACGCCGACGACGACCGCGGTCGTGGCGACGCCCACGGCGCTCTCGGAGGGCACACCGGTCACGCTCACGGCGACGGTCGGCGTGACGGGGACCAATGCGCACGCGCTGGCGGGCTCGGTCACCTTCTCGTTCCAGTCGTACGGAGCCGATGGGTATCCCGATCTCTCGTGGACGCTCGCGACCAAAGCGATCACGAACGGTCTGACCACTGGCGGAACCGTGGAGGCGTCGGTCCTCGTGCCTGCGGGAATCGCGCAAGGCACGGCGGTGCGGCCGGTCGATGTCGTCGCGACGTACGGCGGTGACGAACACCACCTGGCATCGACGTCCGCGAAGACGCGGCTCACGTTCGCGGCGAGCGGCTTCTGTGTCTCGCCGTCGACGGCGGCGTTCGTGCCTGGCGGTGTGGGTAGGTTCGTCGTGGTGGGAGGGCGCGCGCCGGTGCGGTGGGTCATCGATCCCAATCGAGACACCACGTATGACTTCAGTGGGAACAACCGTTCTTCGATCGACGCGAAGACAGGTGTGTTCACGGCGGGAACCGGCAACCCTGGGTATGTCCTCGTCACGGCCTTCGATCAGTACGACACGTACTCGGTCGCGCTCGTGACGGTTGGAGAGCCGACGAAGTCGCTTCTGTGGAGCGACGCGGGAGCGGCGGTGGCGTGCGGGGCGAATGAGATCGACGGGGGAGTGCCGCCGCTCACGGTGGGCGTGGGGGCAGAAGGGGACGCCGGGCTGGTGGTCGCGGAGGATGGGGGGATCGATGAAGATGTGGACGCGGCGACGGGGGCGGGCGGAAACGCGTCGGCGGGTGGAGATGCGGGGGCGGGGAGCGCGGGGTGTGCCTGCAGGGCGGGGACGGAGCGTGGCGGGGACGGGGGGTTGATCGCGGCGGGGGTGATCGGGGTTGGGATCATCGCGCGGAGGCGGCGGAGGCGAAGGCGAGGGTGAGCTGCATGCTTGCGGCGCTCCGGCGATCGTGCAAATCGCGCCCGCGACTTGGAGGTGTCCGAAATTCCGTGTAAC
>PLXW01000093.1 GCA_003151595.1 Myxococcales bacterium | reverse complement strand
TTGATGCGCCCGAGCACCCGGGCAAGCTCGTCAGTCCCGAGAGAGAGCCCCGAGTTTTTCTCTCTCCCCGCGAACGCGAACGCCGACGCGAACGCTCACACCGCGACTTCCCCCACGCCTCTCGCCGCCTCATGCCAAAGCATCGTCACGCTCGCGTCGAACGGCGCGAGCGCCACCGACTGCTCGCATACCCGCTCGACCCCCGCGACCGCGCGACCCCACGCCCCCGCGCCTACGACGCGCGCCGCTCCCCCCACGTCGCCGCAATCACGCAGCTCGGCGCGCTTCGGAACGGTCACTCCGAACGCCCGCTTCGCCGTGCACCACGCTACGACGCCCCGCTCCACGTACGCCACAGCGCACGGCTCGTCGGTGAAATCGAGCACACGCAGCGCCGCCGTCGGGAGCGACACACCGAACGTCGACGCCAGCCGGCGCGCGCGATCCATAGGCGACTCGGCGCGCTCGTAACGCGCCTTCACCATCTCGTCCGGCATGAGCAGCACGCTCGCGAAGCTGCTCGCGGCTTCCTCGTCGAGAAAGCTCCGGCTCTTCTCGTCGCGTGTCGCCGACCGCTTCGGGAAGCACGACAGGTCCAGTCGATGCTCGTGAAGAAGGAAGTGCCCCAGCTCGTGCGCCAAGACGAAACGCCACTTCTCGCTCAGGAACGCCAACTCGTCGATCGTCATCACGCCGCGCCGCCCGCATCGAACCAGGCGCCCCTCGGCGTAGCCGATCGCGTCGCGCCGGAGCGTGATCCGAAAATCGGCGATGAGCGCCTCGAGATCGATCTCGTCGGGCGCGCCGATGCCGCGCAGCCCCAGGACGTCGCGCGCGGCTTGCGCGGGGAGCGCGAGAGGAGCGCGGTGGCGCTTCATTCGTCGTCGGGCGCGTGGAGACGGCGCAGCACTTCGATCTCTTCGAGGAGCGCGCGCAGCTCGTCGTCGCTCACGTCTTCGTCGCCGCGCTTCCGGAACGCCGCGACGACCGGCGCCGCGAACCGCGCATCGGCGCGCGCCGTGTGAATCCGCGCGAGGAGCTCGGTACGAGAGAGCGCCTTGAAGCTCGGCCACTCCCCCACGCTCCGAGCCATCGCCCCCTTCCGAGCGTTCGCGCGCGTCTTCCAATCGAGGCCGCGTTCAGCGAGGAGCCTCGCCGCGAGCGCCGCACCGCGGGCGCCGATGGCCTCCGGGTCCCCGCCCGCAGCGCGGATCTCGGCGGAGACCTCGGCGGGCGTCAGACGCTTGATGCGTTCGAGCTCCGCGTCGGCCTGGAGCTGGTCGAGGATCTCGGCGTCGGTACGGGGCTTCTTCGTGCTCATCATGACTCGCCTCCGCCAGCGAGGTCGCGCGCGATTCGTTGAGCGTGACGCATCAAACGGCGCTTGGCTTCATAGATCTCGGCGACCGGCACTCCGAGCGCCTCGGCGTCCGCCGCCGGGCTGCTATCGCCCTTCATGCGGTCGAGGAGCGCGAGGCACAGGCTGTCTCCGTCGAAGCTCGCGCGCAGCATCGCCATCGCCGCCTCGTCACGGCGGGCCTGGGCGGACGCGCGCGTGACCAGATCTTCCGGAGAGCGCGCATCGACGAGGTGGTGGGCGTCGTCGACGGGCGCGGGCGGAAGCTCCTCCGGCTCCTCCTCCGCTCCTTTCGCGGGGAGGCTCTCCTCTTGAATCGGCTCCTGCTCGTCGTCGTGCGTGGGATCGTCGTCCCGAAGCGTGACGTGCGCGCCCCGGCGGCTCGCGCGTCGGGAGTGATTCGCCACGAGCCCGTTCACGATCGATCCGAGGCAGTCGAAGAGGTCCGGGTGCCGGTCGCGATCCCACGTCGCATACGCCGGATCGAGGAGCTGGACGATGGCCTGCTGCGCGATCTCCTCCGCCGTGTGCCACGACGTCTTTCGAAGACGGACGTGGGCGTACTTGGTGAGCCGACCGGAGAGGTCGGCCCAATCCTGTGCGGCCAGGATGGCGTCGATGGCGGGCGTGGACGGGGGCACGGCGGAGGCGAGTAGACGAGGTCGGGCGTGGGGGCAAGGCCCGAATGGCGCGTGTCCAGCGCGGTGGGTATTCTCCCTCCAGCTGCGCGCGGCGACACGACATAAGACGCGACAGGGCGCAGCCCTTACGCCGTAAGTCGTCGGAAGTTCAGATCGAACGAAGGGGGCGCGTGCTTTCCTTCCCGAGGCCTTCGATGCGGAGCGGCTCCGACCGCGCCAGCTCGCTGCGCGCGCGTCCAGCACGCGCAGTCACAAATCGAAAGAGGCGCGACCGCTCTCGCGATCGCGCCTCTCTCTCACCTCGCGCGCGCTCACACGCGCGTCGCGATCGCGTGCGTCAGCTCACTGCCCGCCGTCGCCACCCGCGGTGGACTCTTCGATGCACTGAAGGCTGATCTTCGATCCGGTCGGGGGCGCTCCCGTCGTGAACAGGATGGCTTGCGAGCACGTCCCGGCCGCAGCGCCTTCGACGTAGCACCAGCCAGATTGGGTCGTTGACGCCTTGCAGGATGCCCCGCCCTGCTCGAGGATCTGCGTCACCTGGCAAACCGGCAGCGTGTTCGGATCGGGAAGCCCTGCGGCGGCCCCTCCGTTCGCCTGGTAGTCGGCTTCTTCGGTCTTCCTGAACTGTGCGAGCACCGTCGCATCGGGAACCGTCAGTCCGCTCACGCCCGGCGCAGTGCACGCCGACTCGTCCCCCGGCAGCGCCAGCGTCGCCAGGATCAAACAAGGCACTGCGCCCGTCGAATCCGGCGTGAGCTTCTGCGGCAAGCACTGGTTCGTGAGCGCGTTCTTCAAACGGTTCACGATGCTCGCGACGGCCGGACGATACCCGTACAGCGGATCCGTCTTGGCCGCGTTGTCCGTGACATGAATCGGGCAGATCGACGAAGCGATCCCCTGATCGCCCATCTTGTGCGCGACGAGCAGCTCACGGATCGTGGGGTACGCCTTCGCGTAGTCCTGCTGCGTGACCGTCGTCGGATCGCACACCGGCGACGTCTGGTCGTGAGTGAGCACGCCCGGCGCGGCCGTGCAGTCGCACGCCAGCTTGTTGTCGGGGTTGGTGCAGTCACGCGGCTGGTCCAGCGGGAAGATGCAGGCGTACTCGCGGTCGACGTTGAGGTCGGTGTGCGGCCCCTGGTTCGTGATCCACTCGCGCCCGTTGATCGGATCCGCCGTATTCGCAGAGCCCGGAGCCGAGAGCCCGGCGCGCGGCGCGTACGACTCGATCATGTGCGGGTCGATCCCGCCGTAGTCGTACTTCTCCGGATCGTTGCCGAGGATCTTCACCCAGTCGGCGTCCGACAGCTGACTGGCGGTCGGGCTGTTCGGATCGAAGTGCAGCAGCTCGTGCGGCACGCCGCCGATGATGGCGTAGAAGACGAGGTTCTTCGCGCGCTGCCCCGCGGGGAGCTTGCAGAGCAGCGTCGCGTCGGCGGGTGCGATCGTGGTCGCGGTCGCGATCCCCGGCGACAGCTTCGACGGATCGGGGAGCACACCGGCGAAGAGCGGATTCGAGCAGTCGTTCTGCCCCTGGTAGCTCGACGCAACGTTCCCCTTCGCGTCGCTCGGGTACTCACCGGTCCGATCCGGGACCGTGAGCGACGAGAGGCCGGTCGTGTAGCGCTCGACCGGGAACTGCGGATCGAGGCCGTACTTCGCCTTCATGTGCACGTGGCGAAGGTTCAAGTCGAAGCCCCAGTCCGTCGAGGCCGTGTACGGATTGTTCGCGAGCTTGCAGCTCGGGTCGCTGGCCGTCGCGCTGCCGCACGACTGGCAGGCGGAATCGCCGGGATTCGAGTCGCAGGCTGCCGTCCCGTGCGGAGGCGGAAACGCCGTGCTCATGAACAGGTAGCCCTGCCCGGCGAGCGAGCGCACGTCGATCTCGGAGTCGTTCTCGTCGGTGAGGACGATGATGGCGACGAGCGAGTCGGGACGGAGGAAGTCCTTTCGCTGCTGGAGGATCACCGTGTCGACGCCAACCCAGTTCGCGATCGGCTGGTTCTGCGCGTTGTTGTGCGTTCCGAGCGTCGCGTACGGGTCGGGCTGAATCAGGAAGCGGTACCAGTTCTCGAGCTGCGACTCGATGCCGCACCCGTACTGGTGAACGCCGATGACGAGATCCTGGAAGTCGCTCACGAGCTGCGTCGAGTCGGGTCCGACGATCGCCGCGCTGCCGCCGACGGGGCCGGGCTTCCCCTTGTTCGCGTCCACGGTCGGGAACCAGGCGAGGAATCCGCCCGCGGCATCGGCGAGCGCCGTCTCGGCAGGTGTCGCCGCGCCGGGGAGCGTCGAGCGATTGAGCAAGTGCGCGGCGTCGTCGTTGTGCTCGGGGTACTGCGTCGTGCCGATCGTCACGGTGCCGGTCGCGAGGCACGCGGCTCCGGCGACCCCCTTCGGCACGTCGCCGAGGCGCGGCCCGAGCGACGAGCTCACGATGCCGATGTGCATGTCGTGCACCGGCGGGAACTCGACGGTCTGGCCGTTCGGGCATGTCCCGGGAGTGGGGATGTTCGTCGATGGCCCCTGCACGGCGCCCGTGGCGTCGAGGCAGTACGGCGACACGAGCCGGTTGATCAAGTCCGGGATCGCGCCCTCGAGAAACAGCTGCTTGTCGCCCATCGACGCCGAGTTGTCGATCGAGAACAAGATGTCGAGCTTGTCGACCGCCTGCTCCTGGATGTTCGTCGTGAAGTTCGTCTTCGTGACCGGCTCACCGGGCACCACCGGACGACTGAGGCATCCGGATGCCAGAGCGCCGGTCGATGCGACGAGCGTGAGGCTCGCCAGGGTGCAGCGGAGCAAGCGTGAATGCATTGCGATCTCCCGAGGTAGGGGCAGCGACAGTCCGAGTCTTATCAGCCGATGGCCGGCCCACCGTGGAACCGTCATCCAGAAATCATTCTTCGTGAAGGAGGAAAGCTCGATTCCAAGAGAGCCAGAAAGAAACAGTCACGTTGTGCGATCTCGGCGATCGTGCGCTGCCCTGTCCAGCCGCGTCGTGATTTGCCCCTAAATCAAGGGCTTTGGTGAATCGCGCGCGCAGAACGATACCGCTGATCCCGCGATCGGTCCATGTAGGTGATCGCTCTTCTACGCGCGTCCCTCACCCCCCAGCCCTCTCTCCCGCGAGGGGAGAGGGGGAGCACGCTGTGCTCGCTCTCCTCCCCTCTCCCCTTGCGGGAGAGGGGCCGGGGGTGAGGGCTCGTGCGGGAATGGGCCTGGGCCGAGAGTCGCCGGCCAAAAGTCGCCGGCCAAAAGTCGCCGGCCGAGAGTCGCCGGCCGAGAGTCGCCGGCCAAAAGTCGCCGGCCAAAAATCGCTGTCAGAGCGATCGCAGGTACGCGACGAGCGCAGCCTTGTCGCTCTGCGAGAGCGCCGCGGCTTCTGGCCCCACCATCTTCGGCGCCATCGTGAAGACGTCGAAGAGCGTCGCCGCGCGTCCGTCGTGCAAGTAGGGAGCGCTGTCCGAGATGCCGCGGAGGCTCGGCGTGTCGAACATACCCGCGGGCCGCGGGTCGCCGATCTGATCGGGCACGGCCACGTCGGGGTAGGCCCCGGTGCTCACCCACGTCCCCACGTCGTGCATCTTCGGCATCACGGTCAGATCGAGCGTGGGATTCCCCTCACCCGAATCCGTGAACGCCGGCCCGGAGTGACAGCCACTGCAACCGAGCTTCTGGAAGAGCGCGCTCCCATTGGCGACCTCCGCCGGGTCGAGCGTGCTCGGCGGAACCGGAAGCGGAATGGCGTAGTCGACGTACGTCTCGAGCGCGTCGAGATCCGAAGCGAGCGCCGGCACCGACGCGGCGCTCGTGGGGTCGGGGAAGTGTCCCCCTTGTTCGATGTCGATCGTCTCCCAGTAGTCCTGCACCTTGTTGCGCGCGGCCTGGCGAAAGAGAAACCCGGTCTGCAACATGCCGCCGGCGTTCGAGGGCGTGTCGCGCGGGCCTTGCGCGAAGAGCCACGTGACGGCGTCGCTCCGCGCTTCGACGTGACAGGTCGTGCACGCGACCCAGTGGTCTTGCGTGAGCGGGAGCTCGTCGCTGTCGGCGGAGTTGAAGAGATGCTGCCCGAGGCGCATCGCGCTCGGCATCGGATCGGCGTGCGCGAGCCGCGCGATCGTCCCGCTCTCCGCGCTCAACGTCGGCCCCGCGTCTCCCGACGTGAAGTCGAGCACCGCGACGTCGCTCGTGTTGCGCTCGTCGACATAGAGATGCCCGTCGCTCGCCACCGCGATCCCCTCGGGCTGATGCCCCGGCAGCGGACGCACCAGCGACGACTCGAAGCGCGCGTCGGCATCGACGACCAGCACGTCTTCGCTCGCCGTATCGACCACGAACGCGAGCTTCCCGTCCGCGGAGAACGCCATCGCGCGCGGCCCCGAGGTCACGTCGCCGAACGCGCCGCCGTCACCCGGGACCGCGGTCACGCTGAGGCGCGCCAGCGATTTCCCCTGATCGTCGATCAGCGACAGCGCCGAGAACGCCGTCATGTTGAAGACGAGCGCCGGCTGCGGCGTGTCGATCCCCAGCATCATGTGCGCGACCCACACTTCGCGTGAGCCAGGCCGCGCGAGCACGTCGTAGATCCCGCGCGAAGGCCCGTGCGGAAGGAGCGCGTCCTCGGCACCCGACGTGTCGCCCGGATCGCTCTGCGGCGGTCCGTCGGGCATGGCCCATCGATCCGCGATCGCCAGCGACGACGCGCTGAGCACCGTCACGCCCGGGCCCAGCAGATGGGTCACGTAGATCTGCGCGTGGTCAGCGCTGAACCCGAGCCCCCACGGTTTTCGATCCGTGGCCGTCGTCGTCTTCTTCGCCAGCGACGTCGCGTCGAGCTCCGCGACCATGTCGTCCTGCGAGCAGGCCACGAACACCGACGCGCCATCGGGCGACGCCAGCACGCCCACCGGCTCGGCGCACACCTTCGCCCGGTGAAGCACCGCGCCGCTCGCGGCGTCGATCGCGAACACCTCGCCCGATCGCTCGCCCGTCACGTACAGCGTCTTCCCGTTCGGCCCCAGCGCCAGCGCGCGCGGGCTCACCGCGGGCTCGAAGCGCCCCGCCGCATCGACCGCTGGCGCCGTCTTCGCCAGGAGCACTTCGCGCGTCAGCTTCTTCCCGCGCGCGTCGAGGAACGACACCGAGTCGGCGTCGGCGTTCACGACGTACACGGTCTTCGCGTCGAAGCTCACGGCGATGCTCGACGAGTGCTCCGACACGCTCCCGGTCGCGCCTTGCGACGACGAGCACGCGTCGGTCGCCGCCGAGGCCCCGATCGCCAGCGCGATCGTCCAGGTGCAAGCGCGCGCCCTCACTTGCTCACCGCCTTCGCGATCTGGAACGTCACCGAATCGGCGAGCGCCGCCGGTAGCTGCGCCGCCGAGATCTCGGGCACGCAATCCGAGTCGCGATCGACCACGGGCTTTCGCGCGACGCCGGCGTCGAACGTATCGACGTTGCTCCCCGACTCGCCGGTGAGCGTCCGCTCGCCCATCTGCAACCCGCCGCGCGGCGTTCCGTCGGCCGAGAGCATGCACTCCGCGGGGTAGTCGACCTTCTGATCACCGTTGCGATCGTCCCACCCGTTCAAGACGAGCTTGTTCATGCGCCCCACGCGATCGAGGAGCTTCGCCGCCAAGGCCGCGTGCCCGTCGTTCGCCGCGATGAGCTCGTACGTATCGCGCAGCATCGCCTGCACGAGCGCGAAGCGAACCGGCGAGTACGTCACCGTGTCCGACGGTTCGCCCGCCACCGCCCGATAGATCCGCGCCGACGCATCCCAGAACACGGCGTCCGCCCGCTCGAACACGGCGAGCGCGCGATCGCGGTACTTCACGTTCCCCGAGGCCAGGTACGCGAGGAGCAGCGCGCGCACGGCGGCCGTATGCGAATCGAGGAGATCCTCGCTGCTGGTAATCGCCTTCTTCGAGACGTCCCAACCCGCCCACGCGCGCCCGCTCGCATCGGTGAGGTGGTCATAGAAGAGACCCGAGATCGCTTCGACCAGCGCATTGAGCTCGCTCGTCACCGTGACCGACGGCGCGATCGGCGGCGCGTCGATCGGCGTGGCCAGCGTCGCCGTGTCGGGCGTCGTGTTCGAGTAGAGCGTGAGCAAGTCGGAGAGCGATCGCCGCGTCGTGCGAAGCGCGAGGAGCGCGTATGCGGCGCTCGAAGCCGAGAGCGTGGTCCCGCGCGACGGCGCGCTCCCGGCGAACGTCGCGTCGTCGACCGGAATCCCCGACGCCGGATCGACGTGCATGCGCAGCACGTTCACCAGGGCGACGCGAATCATCGCCAGCGATCGATCGTGCAACGTGTCTTCGCCGTCGGCGATCTGGTCGTCGACCGCGAACGGATCGCCGTCGAAATACGCTTCGGCCGGCTGCGCTCCACCCGTGGCGACGTTCGCCCGATCGGTGAGCGCATAAAGACTGGCGTACGTCCCGAGCAGCCCGGCGAGATCGATGAGATGACTCGCGCTCGATCGAATCGCGTACCCGCTCGGCCGCGGAAACGCGCAGTTGGCGTCCGCGATCTCCGTCACCGCGATCTCCGCCGGGAACCAGCGCAACGTCGCGCTCGTGTCGTACGCGAGAGCGCTCTTCGTATCGGCGAATCCGCCGAGCGTCGCGCCGTCGGTCGTCGTGTGCGCGAAGAGCCAATCGGCCGCTTCGTTGTCGAGCGCGGTGATCATCATCCCCGCCTGAAACCCCTCGATGTCACTCGACCCGAGATAGATCCCGGGCACCGGAGCGGGACTGTCTCCCACGTCGGTGCTCACGACTGCGTTCCCCGACGCGCCGACGCGGGCCAGGTCGGAGTCTGCGACCTTCGTGATCGCCCTCTCGTTCGAGTCGTGCATCACCTGCAGGTAGTTGAGGATCCACAACGCGGCCTTCCACCCCGCCCACCCGCTGCTGCCGGGCGAGATCGCGCTGTCGATTTGAGTCGCGCGATCCGGCAAGTGGAGAGAGGTCGCGTCGCACTCGTAGTCGTCGCTCATCATCGATCCCGAAGACCCGGGATCGTCGTCCGAGGTGATCGAGCACGCCTCCGACACCGAGCTCGTCGCCGCGATCGTCGGATCGAACGAGATGAACGGCTCCACGGTCGGCCAGATCCCCGGCCAGCCGAGCGGGTTCGTCTCGGACTTCTCGGCGTGGATGAACCGCGAGGTTCCGTTGCTCGCGGCGCCCAGGTGCTGCACGCGATCGCGCAGCCCCGCACAGGCCAGACTCCCGTTCAGCCCCGCCGGATTGATGAGCGATCCGTACGCCAGCGACACCCCCGCGCCCGACTCGAACGCCAGGGTGTTCATCGGCTGCTTCGAGTACTCGTACGACTCGATCCCGCTCGAAAACCCGGCCAGATCGATCCACGGCCCGGTCGACGTGGGCGACGGATCGAAATAGACGTTCGGCGGAGTCCAGTCGCGGCTGTACCCCCCGAGGTCGCGCCCCATGGCCGTGGCGAAGGGCTCTCCCGACAGCTGCATCTCGAGCGCCGCGCGCATGTGGTCCGCGACCATGAAGCGCGTCGCACGCGACGTGATCGCGATCGGCCGAGATGGCACACCCGCGTCGCTCGATGCCACGGCCGGAGGAGTCGCCTGTGGCTTCGACGAGCACGCGACCAAGAGACCGAGCGCACATCCCCAACCTGCGAGAGCGCCGCGGCGCATGACTACAAGCTCACGCCGATGACGGTCCGTACCCAGATCGGCCCGAAGTTGTCGAGCGGCTGCGGCGTGTGCCCCATGTCGTCGAGGCGGACGTACACACCTGTCGACCACCAGATCTTTCCGAAGTTCACCATCAGCGCCGGCCCGACGAATTGGTGCGGCCCGAGATTGAACGTGCGCACCTGCGGTGACGGATCGGGAAACTCCGCGCGCATCCAGTATTCGACGCCGGCGTGAAACGCGGGGGTGACTTGATACGTGGCGCCGATGGTCGGGTTGAGAACCCAATCGCGCTGATTGAGCCCGTAGTACCACTCGCGCTCGGCCCAGGCGTTCGCCGCGATCCGCAGCTTGCCGAACCGCTTCTGCAAGATGATCTTCGCTTCGACCTCGAACTCGACGTCGTACTCGACGAGCTCGCCGTACAGCGCGACGTCGACCGGCCAATCCCCTTCCTCGGCAAACCGATACCGGAGCCGTTCCTTGAATCCGGTCCCCTCGGTCAGCGTCGCCGCGTCGGCGTAATCGGGCTTCGGCTGCAGCGCGACGTAGAGCCCGAGCTCGAGGCGATCGGTGATGCCGTATTCGAACTCGGTCTGGTACTGCATCGCCGCGTAGTAGACCTCCTTGCCGATGGCGTCGTGCGCGCGCACGGGGGTCATGTCGACGTACTGCTCGATCTCCCCTTCCCCCTCGCCGAGCGTCTCGTAGTTGTAGGTGAACGGCAGCGGGCGCGGGTTCGCCTGCGCAGCAAACGAGGTGAGCATCACGGCAGCGACCGCGCCGACCCCGAGGAGCGCCTTCACTCCGACGCTCCGTCCAGCGCGTCGAGGACGCCGCCGTCGAAGGGGGCGCCCGAGTTGAGCCGCGCGAGATTGAGCGCCCCCGACTGCACGTAGTCGGTGCTCGCGGCCTGGGAGTGGCAATCGTTGCAACTGACGGGCGAGCTCGCGTAGGGGTCGCCCTGCGGCGCGATGGCGCCGTTCCAGCGAATGGTCACGCTCTCATCGGCGTCGTTGAGAAGCTCGTACCACTCCCAATCCTTGGCCCCGTCGGGGTTGTACCCACCGCCGACCTTCACCATCGCGAACGTTTGCAGCGCGGGATCGTCGTCGAGAACCTTGACGATGATCGTCCCCACCGGGAACGCCGTCGCCCCCTTGGGCGGCAGGTGATTGATGTATTCGGTGCGAACACCGGCCACGGCGTGCGGGCTATCGGGGACCGCTTTGCCTTCGAACGTGAACGACTGCCACGCGCGATAGGTCTGAAAGTCGGCTTGGTACGCGGTGAACGTCCCGCCCGCGTCGGCGCCCACCGAGGGCTCGGCCGAGCTGCACCCGACCGGCGCGAGCGCGAGGGCGCTCGCCAGCGCGAGGGCGCCCATGTGGGACGGGTGAACTTGACTACCGTTTTCAATAAGCAAAGACACGAAAGCCTTCATGGCGTTCCTCCGCGCGACTCAGGCGGCGCGTTCGCGAACGAGGTCGCGGGCCGCGATGAGCCCGTCAGCAGTCTTCTTGTCGGCGCTCTTATCGAGAGGGGAGCACTTCGACCCGAGCATCTCGTCGATCGCTCTGTGGCAGCTGCCGCAGTCGCCGCCGGCGCCGCATGCACGGGTCACAGCGGTGCGCGTCTTCGCGCCGGCCTCGATGGCCTCGCTGACTTCTCGATCCGTGACGCCATTGCAAACGCAGACGTACATCCCGACCTCGTGCCCTTGATGATACTGAATGCCATTATCATCTTCAAGGTCGAGGACGTCGATTTCCGGGAAAGGCAAGAATCCCGCGGAATTCCCGGCGCACCCTCACCCCCCAGCCCCCTCTCCCGCAAGGGGAGAGGGGGAGCCAACGCGTGATCTCTCCTCCCCTCTCTCCTTGCGGGAGAGGGGCCGGCGGTGAGGGCTCGTGCGGGCCGAGGGCCGCCGCTTACGAGCGAATCTGCTGCGTCAGGTACTGCACTTCCCCGAGCTGTTTGATCAGCTCGAGCTGCGATTCGAGCCAGTCGACGTGCTCTTCCTCGCTCACCAGGATGTTGCGGAAGAGGTCCTCCGTCCCGTTGTCGCCGAGGTCGCGGCAGGCCTGGATGTAGTTGTTGAGCATCGGGATCGCCGTCATCTCGAGCGCCAGATCGGAGCGGAGGATCTCCGGCGCCGTCGTGCCGATGTTGAGCTTGCCGAGGCGCTGAAGGTTCGGGAGGCCGTCGAGGAAGAGGACGCGCTCGATGAGCTTGTCGGCGTGCTTCATCTCGTCGATCGATTCCTTCAGGATGTGCGCGCCGAGGTGCTCGTAACCCCAGTTCTTGCACATGCGGCCGTGCAGAAAATACTGGTTGATGGCCGTGAGCTCGCCGGTGAGCACTTCGTTGAGCATGTCGATGACGCGCGGGTTGCCCTTCATGCGCGGGAGAGGAACACCGGTGCCCGAGCTTGGCAAGCCCGCGTGCGCCGCGGCGAGAAGCACTCGACGTGCGCGCGGCGACGTTGGATAAGCAGCGCGTGAAACTGGTCGCGCTTCGAAGGGTCTCCTTTCTCTTGATCGCCGTCGCCGCCGCCTGCGCGGAAGACGAGACGCAGTGGAGCGTGCGCTATGCGCCCGACTTCCCGAAGACCGCGCCGAAGGTGTCGATCCTCGGCGTGTTCCGCGATGGGCGAATGAACGCCGAGGCGTGGGACGATCTCGGCGCGAAGCTCTCGTCGTCGTTCGGACCGGGGACGTGCCCCATCGCGTACGACAAGGACCTCGTCGCGAAGAACGAGGAGCTCGCCGGCGCGATCGACGACTACGCGCGCGCCAACGGCGTGACCGAGGGGCTCCTCAACAAGCTGGCGCCCGCGGCGAGCGGCGACGAAGTGCTCGTGTTCACCGTCGCCGGGCGTCCGCGATCGGGCGGCGTCGACGGCGGCGCCGCGCCTTCGCAAGCGCCGATGGCCCCGCCGAGCAGTGGCGGGATGCGCGGGAGCGGGCGATCGCGCGGCATGGGCATGGCGCCGATGCGGATGCCGGAGCGGAATGCGTTCGAGGTCTCGGCGTCGTTGTTCTCGACGCGCGACCATCACTCGGTCGCGCTGGTGGCGATGGACTACTCGGGATCGAGCGGACCCGACGCGCTCGCCAAGTTCGCCGCGAAGCTGCACGAGTCGCTCCCCGGAGCGTCGTGCGCCGGGTGGCACTTCGACGTCGCCGGGCTGGACGGAAACTCGATCCGCGATCTGAAGGAAGACGAGTAGCCCGCGGTCACTCGAAGCGGAGCGCGTCGATCGGATCGAGCCGCGACGCTTTGCGCGCCGGGTACATGCCGAAGACGACGCCGACGAGCGCGCTGAATCCGACCGACAGCATGATGACGTCGGGCTGAATCAACATCGGCCAGTGAAACTTGCCGGCGAGCCACGTGGCCACGCCCACGCCCATGCCCACGCCGATGAGACCGCCCGCGGTCGACAGCGCGAGCGCCTCCACCAGGAACTGCGCGAGGATGTACGCGGGCTTCGCGCCGACGGCCATGCGGATGCCGATCTCGCGCGTTCGCTCGGTCACGCTCACGAGCATGATGTTCATGATGCCGATGCCGCCGACGAAGAGCGAGACGGCGGCGACGCTGGCGAGGAGCGTGGTCATCGTGTCGGTCCCCTCCTGCTGCGCGCTGGCGATCTCGCTCAGGTTGCGGAGCTGGAAGTCGTCGTCGTCGCTTCGCGCGAGGTGATGGCGATCACGAAGCAGCGCGCTGATGTCCGTCTGTGCGCGCGTCGTGGCTTGCGCAGATGCGGCGGCGACCATGATCGATCCGTGGAGGTACTTGCCGAGCCCCCCCTGGACCTTCTGCGCGAACGTCGTGTACGGGACGAAGGCCGCGTCGTCGTAGTCCTGCCCCGTCGCCGATTGCCCTTTCTTCGCGGCCACGCCGATGATCTGAAATGGGATGTTCCCTATGCGCACGAACGAGCCGACGCAGTTCGCGTTCGCGCCGTACAGCTTCTCGACGACCGTGGCTCCGAGGACGACGACCTTCGTGCCGCTGTCGATGTCGGACTGCGTGAACGACGCGCCTTGATCGATCGGCCAGCTGCGCACGTCGAAGTAGTCGGGCGAGGTGCCCGTGACGCTCGTCGTCCAGTTTTGCTCTTCGCTGATGACCGAGAGCGACGCGCGGAGCATCGGCGCGGCGGCCTTCACGCTGGCGACCTCGTCGCGGATGGCGGCGAAGTCGTCCCACGTGAGCGTGGGCTGCGAGCCGAAGCCCCCTTTGACACCACTCGTCGACGAGGAGCCGGCCTGGATGATGAGGAGGTTCGTCCCCATCGCCGCGAACGCCTGCTCGACGCGCGCCTTGGCGCCGGCACCGATGGCCATCATGGCGATGACGGCCGCGACCCCGATGACGATGCCGAGCGTCGTCAGGAACGCGCGCATCTTGTTCCGGAAGATCGCGCGCAAGGCGACGCGGAGCGTCTGGAAGATGTTCACGTGGGCGCCGCCTCGCCGGGCTTCTTCGAGGGGGGCGGCACCGCGCGGCGCGGGACCTGCGTCTCGTCCGATTGAATGCGACCGTCTTTCATGGAGACGACGCGCGAGGCGTACGACGCGATGTCGGGATCGTGCGTGACGACGACGACGGTGATGCCGGTCTCGGAGAGCTCCTGGAAGAGCGCCATCACTTCGACGCTGGTGCGCGAGTCGAGCGCGCCGGTGGGCTCGTCGGCAAGGATCAACTTGGGGCGGTTGACGATCGCGCGGGCGATGGCGACGCGCTGCTGCTGGCCGCCCGAGAGCTGGTTGGGGTGGTGCTCGAGGCGATGGCCGAGACCCACGCGCTCGAGCGCGGCGACGGCGCGCTCTCTTCGCTCGCGCGATTTCGTCCCCGTGTACACGAGCGGGAGCTCGACGTTCTCGATCGCGCTGGTGCGCGCGAGCAGGTTGAACTGCTGGAACACGAAGCCGAGGAACTGGCCGCGGATCTCGGCGAGCTCGTTCTTGCTCATGGAGCCGACGTGGCGACCGGCGAGCTCGTACGTGCCGCTCGTCGGACGATCGAGGCAGCCGACGATGTTCATCAACGTCGACTTGCCCGAGCCCGACGTCCCCATGATGGCCAGGAACTCGCGCTCGGCGACGGAGAGCGAGACGCCGTCGAGCGCGCGCAGCTCGACGTCGCCGGTCGCGTAGACCTTCGTGACGTCGACCATCTCGAGGAGTCCGGCCATGCTCGTCCTCGCTCAGAAGCCGCGCGGCATGCCGCGGCCCGTGGCCGACGGCGCAGGTGCAGAGTCACCGGTGGTGACGGCTTCGGTGATCACCAGATCGCCTTCTTTGAGATCGCCGTCGACCACCTCGGTGAACGATCCGTCGCTGAGGCCGGCGTGGATCGAGACCGGCTGCGGCGTGCCGTCGCGCATCACCCAGATGGTCTTCGGATCGGTGGCGTCGTCGGTGGCCGGGCGCGAGCGATGGCCGTGCCCACCGCTCCCTGCGGGCGCGGCGGATCCGCTGATCGAAGCACCGCTCGCGACGGCGCTCGCAGTGGCGCTCACCACGGGCGTCGGCGCCGGGGTCGCGGACGCCGGCGGGCGGTAGCGAAAGGCGGCGTTCGGGATCGAGAGGGCGTTGTCGCGCTGCGCGTAGATGACCGTCACGTTCGCCGTCATGCCGGGACGGAGCTTCAAGTCGCTGTTGTCGACGTCGATGACGGCGTCGTACGTGACGACGCTCTGCACGGTGGTGGCCGAGTTGCGGATCTCACGAATCTTGCCGCGGAACTTCTGGCCGGGGAACGAGTCGACCGTGAAGTACGTCGCCATCGCCACTTGCAAGCGGCCCACGTCCCCCTCGGCGACGTTGGAATCGACCTGCATCTTCGTGAGGTCTTGCGCGATCGTGAACAGCGTCGGCGCCGAGAGCGACGCGGCGACGGTCTGACCGACGTCGACGCTGCGCGAGATCACGACGCCGTCGATCGGCGAGAGGATGCTGGTGTAGGAGAGGTTCACCTGCGCCTGATGCAGCGACGCCGCCGCCTGCGCGAGGTTCGCCCGCTGCATGTCGATGCCGGCGTGCGCCATCGCCGCCGTCGCCGTGGCGGTGTCGAGATCGGCCTGCGCGGCGAGGTTCTGCTCGTGAAGCGCCTTGGTGCGCGCCAGCTGGAGGTCGGCGTTCTTCGCCTGCGCCTCGGAGTTCACGATGCTCGCCTGCGCCTGGAGGTAGTTCGCCTGCGACTGCGCGACCGCCGCTTCGAAGAGCTGCGGATCGATCTTGGCGACGAGCTGCCCCTTCTTCACCTGCGAGTTGAAGTCCGCGAGGAGCTTCTGGATACGTCCCGACACCTGCGTGCCAACCTGCACGGTCACGATCGCCGAGAGCGTGCCGCTGGCCGTGACCTTGCCGATGATCTTGTGCGGTGAGGCGGCGGTGGTCTTGTACGTGACGTCGGGCGCGTGGTGCGCGGACCGGTAACGCCAGAAGACGACCCCTGCGGCCACGACCACGAGCAGCGTGACGATCCATCCGATTCGCTTCTTCACGCCGTGCGACTCCCGTTCATGATGCCGCGCAGTCTAGCTCGCGCGCGCGCGGTCGAAGGAGATGATGAATTGAATCCGTTTCGTCCGCAGCTTCGGGCGATTCGTGCGATCGGGACGACCGCTCGTCTCAATCGCCGGCGGCGTCAGCGGCGTCGAGCGAACCGGCGTCGAGCACGGGGCCGCCGTCGATGCAGGCGACCGTGCTCGCCACGGGCGCTGTCGCATAGCCGCCGACGACGAGCGGATCGGGGAGACCGTTGCATCCGCAGACGGGCGGCGCGGTGGCGCAGCTCGCAGCGTCGTTCTCGCACGGGAGCGGAGGATCGATGCACGTGCCTCGGGCCGAGCATCCGCCGGTGACGGGGAAGCCGCACGTGAGACCGAGGTCGCAATCGGCGGTGCTGCCACACGGCGCGCTCCCGGCGTTGCAGGGAGGGCCGGCGTCGGTGGCGAACTCCAGGCAAACACGGAGCGCGGGGTCGCACGTGACACCGGTGCATACGTCGCCCGTGGGGAGACACGGATCGGCGCGCGAAGGATCGCACGTTGCACCGATGCCTTGCGGGCCCGACGCATCGACGCCGTCGGAAGCGGGGCCCGGTGAGGTCGAGCACGCGACGAGCGACAAGAGAGTGAGAGGAGTGAGAAGAGAGAGGAGAAGAGCGAACGCGCGCATCAGTCGGTCCCTCCGTCGGTCGAGCCCGCGTCGGTTGACCCCGCGTCGCCGAGCCCTGCGTCACCCAGGATGGAGCAGCGGGGCGCCGTCGTCGTGGTCGGAGCGCACGACCACACGCCGCCCGGACACGTGCACTGATACGGCGTCGCGTTCGACGTGAGCGGCGCCGTTGCGCCCGCGGGCCAGTCGTCGGGACACGCATCGATCGTCGCGCTGCACACCGCGCTCGGCGCGCACGGCGTTCCGGTCGGAAGCGCGCGCAGCGGAAGAATCCCGGCGTCGCTGAACGGGACGGCGGTCGACCCGTTCGCGCACTGTGGCCCTTCCGGTGTCGTGCTCGACGAGCACGCGAGGAGCGCCAGCGAGAAAAATGGAGGAGCGACACAGGCCAGACGCAAAGCGCGCGGACATTACTCGGAATCGTCCGAAAATGGTTCGCTTGGGCTCGCACGTGTCGTCGAGAGCGGTATAGCTACTCGCGTCATGCGCACCTTCGTCACCCTCCTCGCACTGGCGTGCATCGCGGCGAGCCTCCTCGCGAGCTCGCAGGCGCTGTCGATCGCGTTCGTCATCGCCGCCATCGTGCTCGCCACGGTGGCAATCGGAGCGTACGTCGCCGGCGAGATGCGGCTCAGCCGTCCTTCGCGCGCGCACGGTCCCGTCGACATGCGCGGGTTCAGCCGACCCATTCCGGTCGACCATGTCGAGCCGGCCCGCCGCACGAACGGCTGACGATCACGCAGTTGACGATCGCGCGCCGCGCGGATAATCGTTGGCCTCACATTTGGCCGAGCCGCGCACCGCGAGACTCGCCGTCGAGGAGGTCACCGTGCGTACTTTTGGAAGCTTGAGCCTGGTTGCGGTCTGCGTCGTGGCCTTCGCCTGCAGCAAGCCCGCAGCGACGCCTGACCCGTCGACCGCGGCGGCCGCAGCGAGCGGCTACCCGATGGGATACCCGCAGCCGGGTGCGACGGCCGCGTATCCGCAGCCGGTGGCGACGGGCTACCCGCAAGCGCCGGCGGGTTATCCGCAAGCGGCGCCGACGGGCTACCCGCAAGCGCCGGGCGCGGTTCCGGGTGCAGCACCGGCCGTTCCGGGCGCCGCTCCGACCGCACCGCTCGCGACTCCGGGACCTCTCGCGCTCCCGTGCACGAGCGACTCGGCGTGCGGCCTCGCCCACTGCAACACGCAGTTCGGCAAGTGCGCGTTCCCCTGCGCCGCGGCGACCGACTGCATCTCGGGCGCGCAGTGCAACACGATGACCGGCTTGTGTTTGCCGGGCGGCACCGCTCACTGAGTCTCGCTAGTCGCGCGTTTCGCGCGGCGTGATCTTCAGCGAGACGCTCTTCGACGAGGCGTCGGGTTGCACGAGGATGCGACCCGGCGTGCTCGCGTCGAAGCATGCGCCCGTGATCGTGACGGCGTAGCCCGAAGGGAAGGCGCGCGACGGGAGCGATACCTCCGTGACGCCGCTCGCCGGTGTGTACGCGAGCGTGAAGGTCTGGGCGGTGGGGTCCCATGCTTGCGTGATCGCGCTGCCGCCGACCGCGCGCGCGAAGGGGCGCGCCACGGCTTGCACGACCTCGTACTCGCCGCCGTCGGAGCCGACGAGGCTGTCCGTCTCGCTGTTCCACTCTTCGCTCTCGACGCTGTACTCCCACTCGGTGGCGCTCAATCCGAGGGCGTCGATGGCCGTGAAAATGTCGGTCATGTACGGGAGCGCGTTGACGTCGTCGTGGCTCGCGCCGAACTCGCCGAGGAACGTGGGGACGTTCCACGCCGCGCCGATCTTGGTCCACGTCTGGAGCCCCGCGTTGGGATCCATCGTGTCGTTGCCGAGCGGGTAGTAGTGCGGCGCGAAGACGATGCCGTCGGCGCCGCCGGTGCCGGTGACTGGCGTCGGCTTGGCGAGCGTCGTCGAGACGAGCGTGCCGTCGATGCCCGTCGGGTCGACGAAGACGAGCGATGACGGAGCGGCAGTGCGCATGCGCGCGACCATCGTCGAATAGAAGGCGGTCAACGTCGTCGCGTCGAACGTCTTCTCGTCGGCGGTGCCCCAGCCCGGCTCGTTGATCGGCTCGAAGCCGAGGACGCCCGGCTTGTCTTTGTAGCGGGCGACCATCCCGTCCCACGCCTTGCCGTACGCCACTTGCACCGGTGACGACGCATCCCAGAACACGTCGAACGCCGCGGTGACGCCCGGGTCTTGGTAGTACTCGAGCTGCCACTGCGGGCAGTCGTGGTGAAGCGGGCCGGCGTCGGGGACGGTCCATGCCGGGAAGCCGTCGCCGCAGAAGACCTCCGAGTACACGTCCTGGTGGAAGTCGACGATCGTGTAGATGCCGTGCGCCCACGCGGCGTCGAGGAACTGGTCGTACATGGCGAGCCAGGCGTCGTCGGTCTGCCCTTCGACAGGCTCCAGCGCGGCCCACGTGAACGGGACGCGCATGACGTCGATGCCCCACGACTTCGCGCGATCCATGTACGCGGAGAGCGCGGTGGCGTAGCCGCCGGCGGGATAGTCGAACGGGACGTACGGCGCGAACTTGCTGCGACCGCCCGCGTTCACGCCGCGAAGGAAGACGACGCGATCGCTCGCGTCGCGGAAGAGCGTGCCGTCGGCGTGGATGCGCCAGTCCGCGAGCGTGGGCGCGGTGACGGCGCACGAGCCGGGAGGACCGGAGTCGACCGGCGCGGTCGGAGACGAAGGCGACGACGACGAGTGACAGGCGACGCCGGTGACAGCGATCGTGAGCCCGACGAACGCTTGCCGAGTTTTCATCGGCGCGGAGCTTATCGCGTCGCGCGGCGCTTCGCGGCGTGCATGCGCAGCGCCGTGGCGAGCTCGCCCCACCACAGGCCGATCATGGCAGTGAAGCCTGCGCCGGTGAGACCGTGGCGCGCAGGGTGGTCTGCGCGCAGCGCGTCCCAGCCGCGATGCTCGAGCGTGACGCGCGTGCCGCCGTCCCCACACCAGCACGCGCCCGATCTCGAACACCTCACCGTCGTCGAACGCTTCGACGAGGCGGCCGCCCGCGCCAGGCTCGAAGCGGAGCGTGCCGCGACGATCGCCACCGGTCCGGTAGCGCGGGCCGCGCCGCCACCAGAGATCCGTCTCGCGCGTGAAGACGTCGAAGGCGTCTTCCGGATCGACCTCGATGAACGTCGTCACCTTGACGCTGTCGGCGGTCTTCACGACTTGCGCCTCGCTTTCTCGTTCTCCTTCTCTCGGACGCGCTTCTCGGCGTGCGCCTTGAACGAGTCGAGTTGCCCTCCCCAGAACTCTTCGACGTCGTCGAGCCACGATCGCAGCGCGACGAACGGCTCGTGCCGCAAGCGGTACACGCTCACGCGAGCGTCTTCGGCGATCGACGCTTCTTCCACGAGCCCCGAGCTTCGGAGGAGGCGCAGGTGACGGCTCATCGCCGGCGGGCTCATGGCCATGGCCTCGGCGAGCTCGCCGGCGCGATGCGGCTTCTTCCGCAGCAGCTCGACGACGCCGCGGCGCGTGGGATCGGCCAGCGCCACGAACATGCGATCGAGCTTCAGCGCGGCGCTCATGCGCCCTCCTCGGGCTCGGCGAAAATCCAGCGGTGCCCTTCCAGATCGAGCGCGCGGTACATGTGCACGCCGTGATCGAACGCCGGCTCGGCGACGATCGTGGCGCCGGCGTCGCGCGCCCGGGCGAAGTGCGCAGCGAGATCGTCGACGCGGCAGTGCGTCTGCGCGTGCACCGAGGGGAGATCGCGCGGGCTGGTGAAGCCGAAGCCTTCGGAGGCCGTCGCCAGCATCAACACGCTGTCGCCGTACGTGAGCTCGGCGTGACCGATCGATCCGTCGGGCATGGGGTAGCGCATCCGCTCTTCGAAGCCGAACGCGCGGCACAAGAAGTCGATCGCCTTCGGCGCGTCGGCGTACGCCAGGTACGGCGTGAGGCGCGGGGATTCGGTCTTGGTGCTCATAGGCGCTCCGCGATCCACCACTGGTGGCCTTCGAGGTCTTCGAGCCCGTAGCCTCGGTTGCTGCCGTAGTCGTCGCCGTAGTTCTTCGTCTCGAGCTCGGCGATGATCTTCGCGCCGGCCGCGCGTGCGCGAGCGAAGTGGGCCTCGATGTCGCTCACGTAGAGCATCAGCGACTGCGTGTTCGCGCCACCGAGGCTGCGCGGGCTCTTCATGGGCTCGCGCTTGGGAGAGGCCACCATGAGGGTGCCGTCGCCGAAGACGAGCTCCGAGTGGATCACCTCGCCGCCTTCACCGTCGACGCGAAGGCGCGTCTTGAAGCCGAGCACGCGCTCGAGCCACGCGATGGCGGCGCTCGCGTCGTCGTAGAAGACGGCGGACGAGATCGTGGACCATCCTTCGGGGGGATTCTTCGCCATGGGAATTCTCCTCTCTTCGAGACCGTTTCAGCGCGCGACACGAAGCGCCCACACGAAGCTCGCGACGATCAGGAGCGACGCGAGCAAGAACGGCGCGCCGGGGAGACTCACCGCGCGCCGCGCGTGAATCGCGCTGGCGAGCGCCCGGGTGAATATAGTTAACTCAATAGTGAACTATCGTCAAGCGAGCTTCTACATCGTGCGGCGTCGAAGCGAGCGCGCGGCGGCGTTGTTCGCCGGTTCCCACATCGGGAGCGCCCACGTGAATCCGAGGCGTATCTCGCCTGCGTTCTCGTCGCCCACGCGCGCGCCGCGGACGCCGAGGTCGAGGACGAACGAGTTCTTCAGCGTCCAGATGGCGCCCACGAGCAGCGACTCGGTCTGGTTCACCGTGAAGTCGCGCTCGTAATAGAGCTCCGTCACCGGGCGCACGACCCACTCGTGCGGCCCCTCGACGATGACGCCGCTCCAGAGGTCGCCCGTGTGCTCGCGCGTGTACTGCCCCATCTCGTTGAAGTGCACCGTTCCCCAGTCCCACCGGTACGAGAGGATCACGGCGAGCGAAGCCCCGAAGGCGTTCGTGCCGTTGATCTCGGGCGTGAGCGGTCCCCCTTCGGCGGCGATGCTGAGACCCGTCTGGCCTTGAAGGATCCCCTCGCGGAACACGTGCTTCAAGAAGACGTCGGTATCGAGGAGCTGCACGCGCGGGTCGCCCGTCGGCACGGCGCCGAGGGCGACGTAGTCCTTCAGGTCGATGACGAGCTCGGTCTTGTCGAAGACGCCGAAGTTGAGGACCGTCGCCGGCGCGATGAGGTAGTTGCGCTCGCGCTGGGCGTAGAAGTGCGCCGGGCCCATCTCCAGCTCGAACTCGCCGAGCTCAGCGACGTCTGCGTCGGTGCCGTCGAAGGGGCGGTAAGCGTCGGCTCTGCGCGCGAGAAACATCGCGCCCAGCGCGACGAGCGTCATCGTTTTGGCGCGCACGGCGCGGCACGCTAGCGCATTCCCCCTCGCCGATCATCGCCCGCCGCTTGCGCGTACACGCCCGATCAGACTAGGTTCGCGCCGCTCCAGGCGGGGGTCCAGGAGCCGTAGGAGGACTTTCTCAGTGGCCAATCCCGCGGTGCGTTTGCCGGTGATTCAATCATCCGGCCTCGGCAGCACCCTTCGTCGTGATTCGTGGTGGCTCGGCCCCGCGGCGACGGTGTGCGTGCTCACAGGCTTCATCGTGTACGCGACGTTCCGCGCGTTCGAGAACGGAGGGTACGAGTTCGGACCGTACCTCTCGCCGTTCTACTCGCCGTTCTTCGACACGTCGTGGGCGAAGGGGTCGGGTCTCGCGTTCCTGTCGCCGGCGATGCTCATCTTGCCGGGCCCCGCGAGCTTCCGGTTCACTTGCTACTACTACCGCAAGG
>PLXW01000013.1 GCA_003151595.1 Myxococcales bacterium | reverse complement strand
CGATACGAACGCCGCCGCCGCGGCGGCCGAGGCGCCGCCCGCGCCGACGGGGACGGTCCCCGTGATCAGCGTCGACTCGCTCCCCGTTTCGCCGAACACGCCGGGGACGGGGCGCATCTACATCGCCGCTTCGCCGGGGTGGTGCACGATCACCGTCGATGGAATGAAGCGCGGGCCGACGCCGCTGCCGGCGGTCGATCTCTCGCCGGGGCTCCACGTGATCCGCTGTGACGCGCCGACCGGGAAGACGAAGACCGATTCGATCTACATCCGCGAAGGGGCCACGGCCCGTCACAAGTTCTCGCTCGACTGAAAGAGCGCGAGACACCACGTGAGCGACGAAGCGCGCGTGCACGCCATGATCGCGACAGCGTGCCTGGGCACGACGAGCGACGCGGAGCTCGCGCGCGATCTGCGCGCGTTCCTCGAGAAGAGCGGGATGGGCGCGCAGGACATCGAGGCCATCCTGAGCGCGCCGCCGAGGCTCGCGCTCTACCGGCGCCTCATTCGAAACAACCTGACGGGCGTGACCGAGAAGATGCTCGCGCGAACGCGCGCGCGGCTGAACGCACGGGGCGGCGCGTTCGACACCAGCTTCGACGCGTACCTGGCGGAGTGTGGGCCGCGCACGCACTACCTTCGCGACGTGCCGCGCGAGTTCCTGGCTTGGGTGGAGCCGCGATGGCGCGCCGACCGCGACGTGCCGGCGTGGGCGATCGATCTCGCGAAGCACGAGCTCGTCGAGTTCGAGATCGCGGCGGCGCGCGAGCGAGACGAGACGCCGGATGTGACCGACGTTGCGCTCGATCGCGCGCTGGTGCTCACCGAGCCGTTGCGGTTGATGCGGTACTCGTTCGCCGTGCACGAGCTCTCCGCCGACGAAGACGATCGCGCCGAGCCCGCGGCGCGCGCGACCACGCTGCTGGTCCATCGCGACACAGCGCACGCGGTGCGGTTCCTCGATCTGACGCCGCTGGCCGCCGCGATCGTGGCGCGCCTTCTCGACGGCGCGACGCTCGGCGACGCCGTGTCGGGCGCGTGCAAGGACGTGGGGACGGTGACGAGCGACGTCGTCGTCGCGGACGTCGCGCGCTTGCTGGCGGATCTCGGCGAGCGCGGGATCTTGCTCGGCGGGCGCGCGTAGAGGTCAGTGAAAGAGCAGCGTCCCTTCGATGGCGCCGCTGAGTGACCCGAGCGAATAGCCGCTGTCGTTCTGGTTGGCGTCCATCATCGGCGACTGCGTGCTGAAGCCGAGCACCCCCTGGATGCCGAGCGACCACTCCGGCCCGATCCAGAAGTCGTAGCCGCCGAAGGCCTGGCCCGCGAAGGAGAGGTTCACCTCGTCTCCCTGCACCGTCTGAATTCGCAGCGTGCCGATGCCGAGCAACCCGCCGACGTGCCACCCGCGATGCTCGCTCGGGAACCAGTCGACGAAGACGCCGAGCTGGCTCGCTTGAACGTCCGTGACGTCGCCGGGGAAGCCGGAGGTCTGCGGGCTGGTGACGGATCGCGCGGCGATTGCTCCGCCGACAGCGAAGCCACGACTGGGCGTGCCACCGATCGCGAGCATGGTGCTCGAGGCGAAGCCGCTCAGCTTTGGCGAGCTCCCTGGCCCGGAGCCACCGATGGCGAGCCCGCCGATGCCGCTCGAGAGGCGGAGGTAGAAGCCGTCGTGCGTGAAGGCGCCGGGGCCCGCGCAGGGGATTGCGGTGGGAGGGGGCGGGGGCGGAGGCTCGGCGGGGACGTAGGGGGCGGAGACCTGCGTCACGGTCGGAGGCGACGAGGTGACGTCCATGGGGGANNTCGCGTTCGCGTTCGCGTTCGGGGTCGGGGTCGGGGTCGCGTTCGGGGTCGCGGTCGGGGTCGCGGTCGGGGTCGGGTTCAGGGTCGACGGCGCCGCCGCCGGCGCGGGCGGAGGGAGCGTCGGAAGGGGCGCGGGTTGCGCGTGAGCGGACCGCGCGCACACCACGATCGCGAACGGCAGGACCAGAGAAGCGAGAGGGGCGCGTCGCATGGCGAGCACCCTACAACAAGACTCCGCTACGAGGAGCCCGCGCGAGCCCGCGATCGACCACCGTCCGCACGCGCGCGATCTCCGCGAGCAGACCGTCGAGCGACGGAATCGCCTGATCGCGCTCGAGGATCACCGGCACCGGTCCCGTCTTCGCGACCACGCGCTCGAGGAGCGCGAGCACCGGATCGGAGACGTCGGCGCCGTGCGTGTCGATGATGAGGGCCCCTCCCCCTTCCGGGCCTTCGTCGAACCACTCGTGCCCCGCCACGTGCATCTGCACCACGCGGTGAAGAGGAACGGTGCGCATCCACTCGTCGATGTCGAAGCCGAAGTTCGTCGCGTTCACGTAGGCGTTGTTCACGTCGAGCATGAGCCCGCAGTCGGCGCGATCGCACACGCGCGCGATGAACTCGGCCTCGCTCATCTGCTTCTTGCCCGGGTGCAGGTAGAAGCTGATGTTCTCGATTGCCATCGGCACCCGGAGCGCGTCTCTCGCGCGCGCGATGCGATCGGCCACGCGCGCGACGGCCACGTCGGTGAACGCGATGGGCAACAGATCGTGAAGCACCACGCCGTCCGCCGACCCGAAGCAGAGATGGTCCGAGTGCCACGGGCTCTTCACCTCGCCCACGAAAGCCGCCAGCTCGCGCAGGTACTCCTCGTCGAGCGGATCGACTCCGCCGAGCGACATCGTCAGCCCGTGCGTGATCGCCGGGTACACCGACGCCGCGGCCTCGAGCGCGCTCGGGAAGTACCCACCGCGGCGCATGTAGTTCTCGGGCGAGATCTCGATGAAATCGATCTCCGCCGGCCGACGGTCGATGAGCTCTTCGAGGAACTCCCAGCGAAGCCCGAGGCCGACCTGCGCGCTCATGCGAACACCATGAACGCGGTCCTTCGAAACGACGACACACAAAATGAAGACGCGAAGGGGCGCGCCAGAGCACGCACCCCTTCGCGTCGTGAGATCACTTCTTCTTCGCGTCGGCCGAGCAGGTGCCCGCGCCGCAGCTCGCCTGACCGGCCGCCTTGCCAGCGCCCGGCTTGCCACCCTTCTTCTTGCCCATCGCCGCCTTCGCGTCGGGCGCCGCCGGAGCCGCAGCGGCCGCCGCAGCCGTCGCATCGGCCGGAGCCGTCGTCGTGGTCGTCGTCGTGGTCGTCGACGGAGCCGCGGGGGCCGCCGGTGCAGCCGCGGCCGCAGCCGAGGTTGCGTCCGTCGCCGACGGAGCCGCCGGCATCGCAGCGGCCGACGGCGTCGTCGCCGAGGCGGGGGCGACGTCGGTCGCGGTTGCGGGGATCGCCGGAGCGCCGCCGCAGCCGATGACGAGCGCAGCGAGGGTGCCGGCGAAAGAAGTGACGGAGAGATTCGGTCGCATAGGAGACTCCTTAATAGATGAGTTAGACCGCGCTACGCGCCGTCGTGGAAAACACGAAAAACACGAGAAGCAAGGTTGTACCAAAGGTCAGCCGAGCCGCCCATCACGGTTTCGCGGCGAGATTCACGGACACATTGGCTACATCAGCCACCTTGGTACCCAGGAGACCGAAGGCCTTCTGCGCCACGATCCCCTCGGCGTCGCGCGGCTTGATGTCGTGATCGGCCAGCACGATCGTGAATGGCGCCTTGCTCACGACCTCGAGCCTCGTCGGCTTCGTATCGGGCGGCGAGCCCGCGGGGACGTGAACGCGCACTTCGAGCGGCGCATCGCGGAGCGACTTCGACGGGATCGAGTGCGCCTCGACCTCACCGTGGGCCGTGAGCGTCACGGTACGCACGTCGTCGCCGTCGACCTTCGTGGGCGCGACCTTCGTGATGTCCGTCGCGCTGAGACCGTCGATCGAGCGAATGGCGAAGTGCACCCAGCGATTGCGCTCGCGCACGTCGGCCTCTTTGACCATGTCGTCGATCTGAAGCCACGTATGCGCGTGCTTGGTCTGCGTCGAATCTTTGTCGGCGTCGCCGAACGTGTGCGTCGTCAGCGTGTTCAAGTCGATGAACACGTCGCCGCGCGTCTTCGACAGATCGCCGATGTCGACGTGGAGCGTTCCCTTGGCCGCCGTGGTGTCACCTTTGATCTGCTCTTTGGGCGCGGGCATGTCGATCGTGGTCTTGCTCGCGGGGTCGATCGTGAAGTCGATCGCCTTCCCCTCAGCGCCCGACATGGCGATCGGCGCGGCGGGCTTCGGTGCGTCCGTCGCATCGTCCTTCTTGCAACCGCTCGCCACGAGCGCCGCCGCCAAGAGCGCAGTCGCCAAGAGCGCAGTCGCCATCCCAGAAGCCAAGCCGATTCGATGCATGCCCATCCTCCTACGAACCAAGACACCGTGCGGTTTCACGCCGAGGAGGTTACGCGCGAGCAGCCTCTGCGTTTCGGGAAAAGTGCCCTCCCCGGGACGAGCTATCCTGACCGCGTGCCGACGATCGCCGATGCGCTGCTGGAGGCCCGCACCTGCCCGTGCGCGTGCCGCACCACGCTCGATACGCGCGATCGCACGCGCGGAATCGCCGCCCTCTATCACTGCGACGACGCGCTTCGCGGTTGGGGCTACACCCCCATCTACGACCTGCACGGCGACCTTCTCTGGCGCGAGGCACAGAAGCGAAACGACCCCTCGTACCGACTCGTCGCCGTTCGCTTCGGTGAGTGCATCTACCGGCGTCTCCTCGGCAGCATGCTCCACGAGCTGATTCACGCGTCCGTCGGCGACACCACCAAAGCAAACTACGGCATCCCCTTCGGCCTCCCCTACGGCGTTCCCGAATCAATCCCGCAGAGCGGCGAAGAGGCTTACCTCGCCCCCTTCAACTTCAGCGAAGCGCGCGCGTTCGTCGGCGTGTGGATCCTGGGCCGCGCGATGTTTCAGATCGACTGGGACCTCCGCACCGCACGCGACGTCGGCACCTACGGCTTCCTCGGCGGCAACGCGCTCGTCTCGGTCCCGCGCGGCTTCCGCCCTGTGGCGCACATCGATCGCAACCACCACACCGAGCGCTACTACGCCCGCGCGCGCAAGCTCGAGACCGAAGCGCGCGACTGGTTCACCGCCGACACCGTGAACGGCCTTCTCGTCCGCGTGAACGAGGCCGCGGCCAAGGGGCGCGCCTCCCGCCCAAAGAAGTGGCCCGACCCGGATGTCATCGCGCGCCTGCCCCCAAAGAAGGTCGGCCGCAACGAAGCGTGCACCTGCGGGAGCGGCAAGAAGGTGAAGCAGTGCTGCGTCGACGCCGCGGGAACGACGACGGTCGCGCCGCAGATGTCGCGGTAGCTCGAAACGCTCCGCGCCCCAGCGAGATCCCCAATGCGTCCGCCTCAAACAAGCCCGGCGGGGGTCTCCGAGCGCAGGAAGGGCGGTACGGCTCCGCCTTGGAGCAATGTCCGCCCTTCCGAGTACGGAGACCCCCGTCGGGCGAGCGCCCCGGAGTCTCTCCTTCGCTGCTCCGCGCGAATCGTCGAGCTCGCGCTAATCGTCGAGCCGGTCGATCTTCCGCAGCTCCGGAAAGAAGAGCGCATAGAGCGCCACCACGACGACGCTCCCCACTCCCCCGATCACCACCGCTGCCACCGGTCCGAACCACGCCGCCGTGATCCCCGACTCGAACTCGCCGAGCTCGTTCGACGCCACGATGAACATCGTGTTCACCGCGCTCACCCGTCCGCGCATCTCCGGCGGCGTTCGAAGCTGCACCACCGTCGAGCGCACCATCACGCTCACCATGTCCGACGCGCCCAGCACCGCCAGCGCGACCAGCGATACCCCGAAGCTCCGCGACAACCCGAACACGATCGTCGCCACCCCGAAGATCGCCACGCTCGTCAGCATCGTCACCCCCGCGCGCCTCGCGAGCGGCCGATATGCCAGCGCGATCGCCATCGCCGCCGCCCCCACCGCCGGCGCGCTTCGCAACACCCCCAGCCCCGTCGGCCCGACATGAAGATAGTCGCTCGCGTAGATCGGCAAGAGCGCCGTCGCGCCGCCCAGCAGCACCGCAAACAGATCGAGCGACACCGAGCCGAGGATCACCCGGTGATCTCTCACGTACCGAAACCCGGCGAGCACCGTCTCCCACGAGACGCTCTCTTTCTCCCCTTCGTCCGACTGCCGCGCGATCGCGTGCTTCGGAATCGCGAACACCAGCATCGAAGCCGTCACCAGCAAGCTCGCACACACCCCGTACACCCACGTCGGCCCCGCGCCATATAGAACCCCGCCGAGCGACGGCCCGACGATCGTCGACACTTGCCACACCGTCGATCCCCACGCGACGGCGTTCGGAAAGTGCGCCTGCGGTACCAAACTCGGAAGCAACGACTGCCCCGCAGGACCGCTGAAGCTTCGCGCGACCCCCACGAAGAAGAGCACCACGTAGATCGGAAACACCGTGTGCGTCGCCTCCCGCGAGATCGCGAACAGCGCCAGCGCGCACCCTGCCAGCACTAGACTGCACGTCGCCAGGATGCGCGCCCGATCGACCCGATCGGCCAGCTGCCCGGCCGCCGTCGAAAACCCGAACGCCGGAACGAACTGCGCGAGCCCGACGTACCCGAGATCGATCGCGCGATGCGTGATCGCGTAAACCTGCCAGGCCACCGCGACGCTCATGATCTGCGTCCCGACGTTCGAAAGAAAACGCGCCGACAGGTAGAAGCGGAAGTCGCGATGCTCAAACGCTGCGCGCGGCGCGACGACGACGTTCATCGAAGCAACGCGTTCTAACCGATCACGGCGCGCGGAACGAGAGCCACACTTCGGCCGTCCCTCCGCCCGACTCGACCGCGCCGGCGCGCAGCTGAATTCCGCTCGCGCTCCCCTGCACGCAGCGGGTCATCTCCGGGAGCCAGTCCGCGCCGGTGAGGATCGCGCCGGACACGCGCCCTCCCTCGTCGATCGACAGGTTCAACGTCGCGCTGCCGAACGCGCGCTGCCCTCGTGCGCGGAGCGCGTTTCGGTAGCAGGTGGTGAAGTTCGCGCCGCTCATGGCCGCGCGCACCGCGTCGCCGTTCACGTTCGACGGCGTCACCGAGCCGACGGCGACGGTCGCCTTCGACGGATCGTACTGCGCCGAGTCGGGCGCAGGCGGCGTCGGCGCGGGCGCGACGGGCACGGCGGCGGGCGGAGGCGTCGGTGCGGGCTTCGGCGCCGGAACGACCGGAGCGGCGTGCGTCGGCAGCGGAGGCGGAGCGGGCATCGTGCGTGCGCCCCGTCCGCGCGGCGCTGCGACGACGGTCGGCGAAGCCGTCGTCGCCGGCTCGATCGACGCCAGCGGCGCTATCGGCGTGAGATCCACCGACGGCGCGATCGCAGGACCCGAAGGCGTGATCGCCCCGAGGTGCTCGCTCTTCTTCGCGCCCAGCTGCGAGACGACGACCACGCCGAGCCCCACGCCGGCCAGCACCGCCGCCAGCGCCACCCCCGCCACCCACGCCCGCGGTCGCCCGTGATCGGCGGTCACCGACAGCCCCGTCGCCGTCCCCACCTTCGGCGCTTCCAGCCGCGGCGACGACGACGCCGACGCGAGCCTCGCCATGTCGAGCGACGGCACCGACGCATCGGGCGGACGCGGCGGCAGCCCGCGCGCTTGATCGAGCACCGCCCGCAGATCGCTCCGCATGTCGCGCGCCGTCGCGTACCTGTCCTCGGGCCGCTTCCGCATCGCCTTCAAACAGATCGCCTCGAGGCGCGGATCGACCGACGGCGCGATGGACGTCGGCTTCGGCGGATCGTCGGTGATGTGCTTCAGGATGATCCCGATCGCGTTCTCCGCCTCGAACGGCACCTTCCCCGTCAGCAGATGGAACAAGATCACGCCCACCGAATACAGATCGCTCCGCGCGTCGAGCGGATCGCCGCGCCCCTGCTCGGGCGACATGTACTCGGGCGTCCCCACCAGCGTCCCGCTCGACGTCAGCGGCCCCTTGGCCATGCTCGTGATCTGCGAGCCGGTGCGGTCGTTGCTCAGCTTCGCGATCCCGAAGTCGCACACCTTCACGACGTCGGTGGGCTTCCCCTCGTCGTCGGTGCCCGGGAGGATCATGATGTTCTCGGGCTTCAGATCGCGGTGCACGATCCCGAGCGCGTGCGCCACGTGAAGCGCGCTCAACGCCTGCATCAAGATGCCGATGATCCGCTCGCCGGGGACGGGCCAGTCGGCGTTCATCACGGCCAGCAGATCCTTGCCGGCCAGGTACTCCATCGCGATGTAGAGCAGCCCGTCGGGCTCTTCCCCGTAATCGATGACGCGCACCGAGTTCGGATGATCGAGGCGCGACGCGGCCTTGGCCTCGCGGTGGAAGCGCGCGGCGAACTGCGGATCCTCGATGAGATCGCGGTGAAGCACCTTGATGGCGACGGTCTTCTCGAGCGCGACTTGCCGCGCGCGGTAGACCGCCCCCATGGCCCCCTGGCCGATCTGGGCTTCGATGACGAACTTGTCGGCGATCGTCCGCCCCTCGAGCGGAGCGGGAGTCGCCTCGGGCTTCATCACACTACAGTCTATCGGAAGCCCACCGCGTGTCGCTAGGACACGGCGGGAACGCGCGAATAGCCGCGAATTTCACCTCACGCCGTGTCGCGGGTGACGATGTGATCCATGCGAGTCATCACGATCGCGGTCGCGTGCGCGTCTCTCGCCACGCTAACCGGGTGCGGCGCTTCGGGCTCTCGAACGCTCCCGCAACAGTCACTCGTGGCGCGCGCGCGGGCGGGGCGTGAGCCGGTGCCGACGCCGCGAGGCCAGGCGGTGGTCGCGTTCGCGTGGGCGCAGGTCGGTCATCGGTATTGCTGGGGAGGGCTCGGGCCGTCGTGCTTCGACTGCTCGGGGCTGGTCGATCGCGCGTGGGGGTCGGTGGGCGTGCGGGTGCCGCGGACGACCTTCGAAATCGCGACGACGCTCCCGGAGGTGCCGCTCTCCGACGTGCGCATGGGCGACATCTTGTGGTGGCCCGGCCACGTCGGCCTGTACGCGGGCAACGGGTGGGTGATCGACGCGCTCGATACGCCGCACGGAGTCGTGCGTCGCGCGGCGACGACGCCGTACCGCGCGTTCCGACCGGTGACCGAGTGGAGCTACGCGCCCGATCCCAGGTACGCGGCGTACGCGCGCTAGCCTCGCCGGCCTCGCTAGCTCACGTCGACGGCGGGCGCTTCGACGAGCGGCGCGGCGCTGGCGGCGCCGACGAACGCGCCGGAGGCTTGGACGAACGTCGCGCCGCGGGCGGCGGCTCCGAGTCGCTCTCTTCACGAGGGAGCGCCGGCATCTTCACACGCGGGCGGGCGAGCAACTCCAGCGGCGGCAACGCCGGTGGCACGACGATCCGCTTCGGCACTTCGGAGTCTCGGGGCGGCATCGCGATGTCGACGCTCGGCGCGTCCTCGTCGAGCCACGCCGGGTCGACCTCGATCGTGTTGCGTCCCCTGGTCGCGGCCGGAGCGGCATCGGGGGCGAGGTCGGGGTTCTCCTCGAGCCACTTGAGGTCGACCTCCATCGTCCGCTTGCCGCCCGCGCCGGCCGGCTTCTTCTTTTTCTTCTTCGTCATGGGACCGACAAACGATACCGCGCTCGCAAGATAGGAAAAGATCGCGGCGAAATCCCGGCGCGTGCATGCTCGGCCTCATGTCCGCGCTGAAGATGCTGGGGCTCTTCGTGCTCACCGCGCTCGCCGAGATCGTCGGCTGCTACCTGCCGTACCGGTGGCTGCGACGGGGCGACTCCGCGTACGTGCTCCTGCCGGCGGCCGCGAGCCTCGCGCTCTTTGCATGGCTGCTCACGCTGCATCCGGCGGCTGCGGGGCGAACGTATGCGACGTACGGCGGCGTGTACGTCGTCACGGCGATCGTCTGGCTCTGGATCGTGGACGGGCAAATCCCCGATCGCTGGGACCTCGCCGGAGGCGCAGTGACGCTCGTGGGAATGAGCCTCATCGCGTTTGGTCCGCATCGCTAGCGGCGCGAGAAGGTTCGTAGGGTCGCGCGAAAGCGGCGCGCGCAGGATGCACGACGTCGCCGCGAATCGCGGCGCGTGCATGTCGCGCTTCCAGTGGGCGTGAACCGCCGCGCGACGCGCACGCGTTGCATCCACGTGCAAAGACCGCGCGGTGCCTTCGCGCCCGCGCGCGATCACCGCGGGAATGACCTGGCTCGTCGTCTGCATCGTCGTTCAGACGAGCAAGGGGGGGGCCATGCGAATCCTGATCATCGACGACGACGGCGCGGTGCTTCGGATGACACGACGGATGCTCGCATCCGAGGGGCACCAGGCGGACGCCGCCGCGACGGCGGCCGACGCGTTTCGGCATCTTGCAGCGAAGAGCTACGACACGATCCTCTGTGATCTGCATCTGCCCGACGTCGCGGCGGCGACGTTCCTCTCGAAGCTCTCGCCGCTCGACGCGGCGCGCGTCGTGTTCGCGACGGGTGGGGAGTGCAGTCAGGCCGACGCCGACTTTCTCGCCGGGAAACGCGTGCTCTACAAGCCGTTCACGCCCGCGCAGCTCCGCGACGCGATCGCGCACGAAGCGGCGTGAGCGATGCGCCGGTCGGGTCTCACCGATACCCCACCATGCGATCGAGCGCCGGGTCCCACAGCTTCAACCGAAAACACGCGACCACGTCGCGCGGCCGAAGCGACGTTCGCCCCGGTCGCTGAAGCTCGGGGATCGCGGCCATCGCCTCCGAGAGCCGATAGAACGGGATGAGCGGATTCAGGTGATGCACGTGGTGGTAGCCGATGTTCCCGGTGAAGAAGCGCCACGCCGGCCCCATCTCCATGTAGCTCGACGACTCCAGCGCGGCGCGCGTGTAGCTCCACGACTCGCGCGGCTGCACGTGCATCTCCGGGAAGTTGTGCTGCGCGTAGAACAGATAGGCGCCTAGCGCGCACGCGATCGTCAACGGCAGCGCGAACGCGAAGATGAACGCCGGGAGGACGCCGAGCCACGCCGCGGCGATCCAGGCGCCCGCGTGCAGGGCCACCGCGAGCCCGGCGACGGCGTGCTTGCGCGGCGCGCGCAGGAAGGGGCCGAGCCCCATGCCGACACCGAAGATCGTGAAGTACGCGAAGAGGATCGTGAGCGGGTGACGCACGACGCGGTACGCGAGCCGATCGCGCGGCGACATGCGCTTCCACATCTCGGTCGTGACCATCACGTACGAGCCGACGTTCGAGCCGACGATCTTCGCGGTGTGCGCGTGATGGTAGTTGTGCGTCTCGCGCCACACGCGCGGCGGCGTCATCACGGCGACGCCGAAGATCTGGAAGAGCACCGAAGCGACGCGCGAGCCTCGGAGCAGCGCGCCGTGCATGAAGTCGTGAAAGAGGATGAACGCGCGCACGATCATGAGCCCCGCGCCGACCGAGGCGGCGAGCCGCACGGGCCACCACGGGGAGAGCAGCGCCGTCCCCGCGAAGGCGCCTAGGAGCGCGAACGTCGAGAGCACGTAGAACCAGCTTCGTGCCCGCGACTCGTGTGCGAAGGAGCGCGTGGCGCCGATGAGAGCGCGGTCCACTTCGTGGGTCATCGAGGATCAGGCGCGCTAGCAAGAGGCCGACCACACGAACGCCGCGGCCAAATCGCGCAAACCGTCCCCGCGCCGCGCACCGCTTGCGCGGAGCGCGCACGGCGTGCGTGCTTGGCCCATCCGCGGCGCGGGATCGTGCGAAACTGCGCGTGGCCGCCGGCTTGCATCTGTTTCACGGCCTTCTGAAGCGGAGATCCCACTGGAAACGCGGTTTCACGAACTGAAGCGGTACGTCGCCTTCACCGACGAGGACGCGCGCCTCCTGGCCGCCCTTCGCCCGCACGCGGCGCCGCACTTCGCGCGCATCGCGCTGGAGTTCTACGACCGCATCCGCGAGCACGAGCAAGCCCACGCCGTCTTCAAGGACGAAGCGCAGATCGCACGCCTTCAGCGCTCGATGCAGGTATGGATGGGGCGCGTCCTCTCCGGCGTCTACGACGAGGCGTACTGCGCCGAGAGCCAGAAGATCGGTCGCGTGCACGTCAAGGTCGGCCTCCCTCAGCGCTACATGTTCACCGCCATGGCGCTCATTCGCGTCGAGCTGACGCGAATCGCGCAGCGCGCGCTCGCCGCAGAGTCGACCCCCACGTGCGAGGCGCTCACCCGCATGCTCGATCTCGAGCTCGCGCTGATGCTCGAGACGTACGGCGAAGACACGCTGGCGCGGGCGCAGAGAATCGAGCGCCTCGAGAACCAGGAGATCAGCCGCGCGCTCGTGCGCACCGAGCACCGCTACGTCAACGCCGTGGAGCTCGCGCGCGTGCTCATCGTGGGGCTCGACGCGCGCGGCATGGTCCGGCTCTTCAACCGCGAGGCGGAGCGCGTGAGCGGCTTCGCGCGCGACGAGGTGCTCGAGCAGCCGTTCACCTCGATCCTCCAGGAGGATCTCGTCGACACGCTCGGGGCCGAGATCGCCCGCGCCGCGACGGGAGCCGGAGGCGGTCGCGACGTCATCGAGTGCGCGATTCGCACGAAGAGCGGCAAGTACCGCGACGTGCGCTGGCAACTGGCCTATGCGCCTAGTCCTGAGAAGGACGACGTCGTCCTCTTCGCGATCGGTCAAGACCTGACCGAAGAGGTCGCGCTCAAGGAGAAGACCGTGCAGCACGAGAAGCTCGCCGCCGTCGGCACCCTCGCCGCGGGGCTCGCGCACGAGATCCGGAACCCGTTGAACGGTGCGCAGCTCCACGTCGCGTTTCTCGAGCGCGCGCTGAAGAAGAACGGCAGCGAGCCGGAGATGCTCGAGGCCGTGAACGTGGTGGGCGACGAGATCAAGCGGCTCGCCACGCTCGTGACCGAGTTCCTCGACTTCGCGCGCCCGCAGCCTCCGCAGCTCAGACCGACGCCGGCTCGCGCGCTTTGCGAGCGTGTCGCGCATCTGGTGGCGCAGAAGGCCGAAGACGCGCGCGCGAAGATCGTGGTCGACCTGCCGAGCCGCGATCCCGTCCTCCACGTCGACCCCGCGAAGATGGAACAGGTGCTCCTCAATCTGCTGGCGAACGCCGTGGAGGCGCTCGCTCCCGGCGGCGGAGGCCACGTCACTCTTCGGCTACGACGCCAGCCGCGAAGCGTATTCTTCGAAGTCGAAGACGACGGACCGGGTCTGCCGAGCCTCGATGCGCCCATCTTCGACCCCTTCTTTTCCACCAAGGCCAACGGCACCGGACTCGGCCTCTCGATCTCGCACCGCATCGTCTCCGACCACGGCGGGAGCATGAACGTCGAGAGCCAACCGGGGCGGACGGTCTTCCGCGTAACCCTTCCACTGGACGTAGAGTGAGCCCGAGCATGAACGAGAAGAATCCGAAGGCACGAATCCTCGTCGTCGACGACGAAGCGAGCGCACGCGGCGGGCTCGAGAAGCTCCTCACGCAAGAGGGGTATCGCGTCGACGTGGCGGAGGACGGCGAGAGCGCGCTCGCGCGCTTCAACGAGCGCGCGGCCGACGTCGTCGTCACCGACCTGAAGATGCCGAAGATGGACGGCATCGAGCTCCTGAAGAAGCTCCGCGAGCAGGACGACAGCGTGCCCGTGCTGGTGTGCACGGCGTTCGGGGACGTCGGCACCGCCGTGGAGGCGATGCGCGCCGGCGCCGAGGACTACCTCACGAAGCCGATCGAGTTCGACGCGTTGCTGGTCGGGATCGAGCGCGCGCTCGAGCGGCGCGCGCTCCGCGTCGAGGCCGAGAACCTTCGCCGGCAGCTCCGCGAGCGCGACGGCGAGGGGCTGCAAGGTCTCGTCGGCGCCAGCCCCGCGATGCAGAAGGTGTATCGCGTCGCGCGCCAGGTCGCGGCCGCGCGCGCGACCGTGCTCATCACCGGCGAGAGCGGCACCGGCAAGGGGGAGCTCGCGCGCGCGATCCATGCGCTCGGGCCGCGTGCAAAGAACCCGTTCGTGTCGCTCCATTGCTCGGCGCTCGCCGAGTCGCTGCTCGAGAGCGAGCTGTTCGGTCACGAGAAAGGGAGCTTCACCGGCGCGGACAAGCGACGCCTCGGGCGCTTCGAGCAAGCGAACAGCGGCACGCTCTTCCTCGACGAAATCGGCGAGATCCCGATGGCCACGCAGATCAAGCTGCTGCGCGTGCTTCAGGATCGGACGTTCGAGCGGGTCGGCGGCAACGAGACGGTGCAGGTCGACGTGCGCGTCGTCGCCGCGACGAACCGCGATCTCGCCGCCGACGTGAACGCGGGGCGCTTCCGCGAAGATCTCTATTACCGCCTCAACGTCGTCCACATCGAGATGCCGCCGCTCCGCATTCGAGGAGGAGACATCTTCGTCCTGGCGAATCACTTCCTCCGCAAGTTCGCCGCCGAGAACCACAAGCAGGTCGACGGCTTCACCGACGGGGCGCGCAGCAAGATCCTCGGTCACCGGTGGCCGGGCAACGTGCGCGCGCTCGAGAACGCGATCGAGCGCGCCGTGGTGCTGAGCGAAGGCACCATGATCGACGAAGCGGACCTCCCGTTCGAGACGACGCCCGACTCGCTCGGCCCGGTGCGGATTCCCGGCGCGACGATGGCGGAGCTCGAGCGCCACGCCATCCTGGCCACGCTCGAGTCGGTGAACGGCTCCACCTCGAAGGCCGCCGAGATCCTCGACATCAGCGTTCGCACGATCCAGTACCGGCTCAACGAGTACGGCGCGCGCGAGCGATCGTAGGGACTCACGCCTCCGATGCGTCGAGCGTCGCGCGCAGCGCCGACACCAGGACGTCGGGGGTGAACGGTTTCTGAACGAACGAGCCGCGGACGCCGAGATCCTCCGCGCCCGCCGCACCTTCGGCGTACCCCGACATGAACGTGACCCGCATGTCGGGGCGGATCGCGCGGAGACGCCCCGCGAGCTGCGGGCCGCTCATCATCGGCATGACGACGTCGGAGAGCATCGCGTGGATCGTCCCCGCGTGCTGCTCGCACGTGAGGAGCGCCTCGCCGCCGTTCCGTGCTTCGAGCACGTCGTAGCCGTAGCGACGCAGGATCGCGCGAACCATGTTTCGAACGCGGTCTTCGTCCTCGACGAGCAAGATCGTCTCCTTCCCCCGAAGTTGCACGGGCCCCGTGCCGTGAGCGGCCTGCGGGCGCGACGCCGCGGAGGTGACCGGGAGGTACACGAAGAACGTCGTGCCGCGACCGAGCTCGCTCTCGACCGCGATCGCGCCGCCACTCTGCTGCACGATGCCCAGCGACGAGGACAATCCGAGGCCGGTCCCCTTCCCTTTGGGCTTCATGGTGAAGAACGGCTCGAAGATTCGCTTCACGGTCTCGCGCGACATTCCGTGGCCGGTGTCGCGCACCGAGATCTGAACGTAGGGCCCCGGCTTCAGCCCCGTGACCGTCGCCGCACGTGCCGCGTCGACATCGAGGTTCGACATCTCGATCGTGAGCGAGCCGCCCATCGGCATCGCGTCGCGCGCGTTCACGACCAGGTTCATGATCACCTGCTCGATCTGTCCGGGATCGACCTCGACGTTTCGGAGCTCCGCCTGCGAGCCGTCCACCGTGAGCGCGATGTCCTCGCCGATGAGGCGCCTCAGCATTTTCTCGAGGCCGGAGAGCGTCTCGGTGAGATCGACCACGCGCGGCTCGAGCACCTGCTGGCAACTGAACGCAAGCAGCTGGCGGGTGAGCTCCGCGGCCCTTCGGCCTGCGGCGGCGATCTCCCCGAGATCGGCGAACATCGGATCGCTGGGCCGGAGGTCGGACGAGAGCATGACGCTGTAGCTCAGGATGACCGACAGCATGTTGTTGAAGTCGTGGGCCACGCCGCCGGCCAGGAGCCCGATCGCCTCCATCTTCTGCGCCTGAATGAGCTTCTCTTCGCTCCGTTTGAGGGCCGTCTCGACCTGCTTTCGTTCGGTGAGGTCGTTGGCGACGACGATCCGCGTGTCGTCGTCGAGCGCCGCGAGGCCAATGAGGATCGGAACGCGCGTGCCGTCCTTGCGGATGTACTCCTTCTCCCAGACGCGCGCGATGCCGAGCTCCTTGAGCTGCGCGCCCGCGGCTTCATCCGCGTCGTGGTGCTCCGGGGGAGTGATCTCGGTCCAACGAACCAGCCCCTGCTCGAGCTCGTCTCGCGTGTACCCGATCATGCCGAGGTAGGCGTCGTTCGCCTCGAGCACCCTGCCGAGGCGATGCCCGACCGCGATACCCACGATGCCGGACTGGGAGAGCCGCGCGAATCGCGTGTTGACCGCCCGAAGCTGCTCGCACGCCGCGCGCTTCTCGGTGATGTCTTGAAAGACGCCGACGACTTCGACGATCGCGCCCGTGTCGTCGAGGACGGGGCGCGCTTTGCTCTGCACCCAGCGAACCTCGCCATCCGAAGCGCGCCGAACGCGGAAGGTGACGTCGTAGGCCTCACGGTTCTCGAGCGCGACTCGCCTCGCGCGCGAGAGCTCCTCGCGATCATCGAGGTGCACCAGGTTCCAGAACATCTCGGTGTGCACGACGGCGTCGAGCGACACGCCGAGGATGCGACGGCACTCGGTGGACCAGTACGCAGAAGCGGTCGGGTCGAGGCCGGCGGCGAAGGTCCCCACGTGAGCGAGCGCTTCGGCCTCTTCGTGGAGCGCGAGGTCGGTGGCTCGGTTCACGCGAGACGGTAGTGCAAGGGCGCGACCAGGCGGGTTCCCTCGCGCCGTCGCCGAGAAGCTCGCGCCTGACGGCACCAATTGCATCGGCGCGCACGCCTTGCGCCGCCTTCCGCGCCCCCGACACCCGTCGCCGCGAATTCGCGTTCGGCACGGGGCGTGTACAGCGCACATCCCGATGGAGCTCGCGATCCACGCTCGAGAACAGGCGGCGGCGTGCCTCCATTGTGGAAATCCGGCCGACGCGAGCGTCGGTGCGTTCTGTTGCATCGGCTGCCGGATCGTCCACGGCCTCCTCTCGGCCGAGCACCTCGATCGCTTCTACGAGCTACGGGGCGCGCTCGGCGTACCGGTGGTCGAGACGCGCAGCGACCGGCGCGATCTGAAGTGGCTCGACGCGATCGAGGACGAGCGACGCGCCGGCGCAGAGACGGCGCGGGTCGTCCTCGACGTCCAGGGGCTGCGATGCTCGGCGTGCGTGTGGCTCGTGGAGACGGTCTTCCGCCGCCGCGAAGGCGCGACGGCGATCACGGTGAACCCTGCTCTGGGCCGCGCTCAGCTCATCGTGCGAAGGACCTTCGATCTCCCGGCCTTCGTGCGCGACATCGAGCGCTTCGGGTACCTGTTCGGTCCTCCGCTGAAGCGGGCCGAAGCGCGTTCGAGCGGCCTGGCGGTCCGAATGGGGGTCTGCATCGCCCTGGCGATGAACGCGATGATCTTCGCCATCGCGCTCTACGCCGGACTGCGCGAGGGGCCCACCTACGTGCTCTTCCAGCGCGTCAACCTCGCGCTCTCGTGCGTCTGCGTCGCGGTCGGCGGGACGGTGTTCTTTCGGTCGGCGTGGGAGGGGCTGCGGCGGCGAGTGCTGCACCTCGATCTTCCGATCGCGCTCGGCATCGCGCTGGCTTTCGGAGGCTCCCTCTGGTCGTACGCCGCACATCGCGACCGCGGCGTGTTCATCGACACGCTCGACGTGTTCATCGCGCTCATGCTGGTCGGTCGCTACCTGCAGGAGCGCGTCCTCGAGAAGAACCGCCTGTCGCTCCTGGCCAGCGACGGCGTCGAGGGGCTCCTCGCGCGCCGCGTGCGCGACGGCCGCCTGGAGACGGTTCGCTGCACCGAGCTGCGCCGCGGAGACTCGGTGATCGTCGCGCCAGGCGACGTCGTCCCGCTCGACGCCGCGCTCGGCGGGCGCGACGCGGTGGGCTTCTCGCTCGACTGGATCAACGGTGAGAGCCGCGAGCATTCGTACGCGGCGGGCGCGATGGTCCCCGCAGGCGCGTTCCTCGCGGGCACTCATGCCGCGACGCTCATCGCCAAGACCGACTTCGAAGCCTCGCCGCTGATCGATCTCCTCCGCACGCCGCAGACTCGCGACGCCGACGGCGCGATGAGCGCTCCGTGGTGGCGGGCGGTGACGAAGTGGTACGTCGCCGGCGTCCTGCTCGCTGCGGCGATGGGCTTTCTGGGGTGGGTGGTCTTCGCGCGCGACCTCGGCCGCGCCGTGGAGGTCGCCACCGCGGTGCTCATCGTGACCTGTCCTTGCGCCTTCGGCATCGCGACGCCGATCGCGTACGACCTCGTCCAGGCCGGACTGCGTCGCGCGGGGCTCTTCGTTCGCTCCGCAGGTTTCCTCGATCGCGCGGCATGCGTACGCACGGTCGTCTTCGACAAGACCGGCACGCTCACGAGTGGCGCGCTTCGCGTGGCCCGTCCGATCTCGATCGACGCTCTCGACGCACACCAGCGCGCCGTTCTCTTCGCCATGGCCTGCGCGAGCAGCCACCCGAAGAGCATCGCCGTTCAGCGCGCGCTGAACGAACGCGACCAACGCCTCGTCGCGCTCGACGGCGTCCGCGAGATCGCCGGCCGCGGGCTCTCGGTGTCGCTCGACGGCGACGAGTACCGCTTCGGGCTTCCGTCGTGGGTCGCGCCCGAGGCATCTCTGGTCGGCGACGTGGCCTTCGGCGTGAACGGTCGCATGCTCGCCGACATCACCACCGAGGAGTCGCTCCGCCCCGACGCGCGCGCCGAGGTCGCGGAACTCCGTCAGGCGGGCTTCGACGTGTGGCTCCTCTCCGGCGACGAATCTGCGCGCGTCACGCAAGCGGCGCGCGTCGCCGGCATTCGCGAGGACCACGCCATCGCCGCCGCGTCGCCCGAGGCGAAGGCGAAGTGGGTCGCCGCCAACGACGCGCACGACCTCCTGATGATCGGCGACGGCATCAACGACAGCCTCGTGGTCGCCCAGGCCTTCTGCAGCGGTACGCCGGCGATCGACCGTCCCTTCATGGCCGCGCGCAGCGATTTCTACTTCGTCACGCCGGGCCTCGGCCCCGTTCGCCTGGCTCTTCGCGCCGCCGCAAAGCTTGCAGACGTTCGCCGGCGGAACCTGGTGCTGGCCGTCGCCTACAACGTGATCGCCGTCTCGCTCGCGTACGCCGGCGTCATGTCGCCGCTCCTGTGCGCGGTGCTGATGCCCGCGAGCTCGCTCACGACCATCCTGGCGACCACCTGGTCGCTCAACGCGAGGAGCCCGTTGTGGAGGCCCTGACCTTGCAAGTCTTCGTGAGCCTGATGCTCGGAGCGGGCTCGATCCTGCTCTTTCTCTTCACCTGTCGACAGCGCGACTTCGATCACGCCGACCGCCTCGCGCTCCTCCCACTCGACGACAAGGACGACGACACCTATGGAAGCGACTAGCCCCGCCGCGCCAATCGAAACTCGGCGCATCGAATACAACGACTCGATCTCGCGCTGGTTCTGCTTCGCGTCGATCGCGTGGGGAATCATCGGGATGCTGGTCGGCGCGTGGGCCGCGCTGGAGATGGCGTGGTGGCCGGCGAACGTCGACCCGCACCTCGCCTTCGGCCGCATTCGCCCGCTGCACACGAACGCCGTCATCTTCGCGTTCGTCGGCAACATGGTGTTCGCCGGCATCTACTACTCGACGCAGCGCCTCGTCCGCGCCCGCCTCCCCAGCGACTTCCTGGCGCGCGCGCACTTCTGGATGTGGCAAGCGATCATCGTCGCCGCGGCCGTCACCCTCCCCTTCGGCATCACGCAGGCCAAGGAGTACGCCGAGCTCGAGTGGCCGATCGATCTCGCGATCACGATTGCCTGGGTGATCTTCGCGGTGAACTTCTTCTGGCTCCTCGCGCGCCGGACGGAGAAGCACCTCTACGTCGCGATCTGGTTCTACATCGCGACGATCGTGACGGTCGCCATCCTCCACATCATCAACTCGCTCTCCATCCCCGTCTTCGGGCTCAAGAGCTACTCGATCTTCGGCGGCGCGAAGGATGCGCTGGTGCAGTGGTGGTACGGGCACAACGCCGTCGCGTTCTTCCTCACGACCCCCGTGCTCGGCATCATGTACTACTTCCTGCCGAAGGCGGCGGGACGCCCGGTCTACTCGTATCGCCTCAGCATCATCCACTTCTGGGCGCTGATCTTCGTCTACATCTGGGCGGGCCCGCACCACCTCCTCAACACAGCGCTCCCCGAGTGGGCGCAGACGCTGGGGATGATCTTCTCGATCATGCTCTGGGCGCCGAGCTGGGGCGGCATGCTCAACGGCCTGCTCACGCTGCGCGGCGCGTGGGGCAAGGTCCGCGTCGACCCGGTGCTCAAGTTCTTCGCGGCCGGCGTGACGTTCTACGGAATGGCGACGCTCGAGGGACCGCTGCTCGCGATCAAAGCGGTGAGCGGGCTCGCGCACTACACCGACTGGATCATCGGTCACGTCCACTCCGGCACGCTCGGGTGGAACGGGTTCATGGCGGCCGGGATGTTCTACTGGATGATCCCTCGCCTCTACGGCACAAAGCTCTACTCGACGCGCGCCGCGAACTTCCACTTCTACCTGGGGACATTCGGCATCCTCCTCTACGTCACCGCGATGTGGACGAGCGGCATCACCCAGGGGCTGATGTGGCGCGCCACGACGCCCGACGGCGCGCTCCAGTACCCGAACTTCGTCGAGACGCTCAACGCGATCAAGCCGATGTACTGGATGCGCCTCATCGGAGGCCTCGCGTACCTCGCCGGGATGATCATGATGGGGTGGAACCTGACGAAGACGGCGCTCGCCGGTAAGCCGGTCGACGGCACCGCCGAAGTGGCCGTGATCCCCGAAGCGGCCGATCGCACTCCTTGGCGCGGCATCCTGTTCGGCAAGCCCGTCATCCTCGTCACGGTCGTCTGCACGCTCGCCAGCGCGTTCTTCGTGACGAACATCTACTCGAGCCCGTTCTTCGCCATCGTCGGCACGACGGTCGCGATCCTGGGGACGATCGCCATCCAGGCGTCACGCAGCGACGAGCCGGCGTGGCATCGGCTGCTCGAAGGGCGCGCGCTCCTCTTCACGGTGCTCACCGTGCTGGCCGTGCTCGCCGGTGGTGTCGCCGAGATCGTCCCCTCGCTCCTCGCCGAGCCCGACAAGCAGACGCTCGCCGACGCGCGCCCCTACCGCGCCCTCGAGCTCGAAGGGCGCGACGTGTACCTGCGCGAGGGTTGTTACAACTGCCACTCGCAGATGATCCGGCCGTTCCGCTGGGAGACGCAGCGATACGGAGCGCCGTCGACGATGGCCGATTCGCAGTTCGATCACCCCTTTCAATGGGGCTCGAAGCGCACCGGCCCTGACCTCGCGCGCGAAGGCTCGAAGTACCCGAACCTCTGGCACTACCGACACCTCCTCGATCCGCGCGAGGTCTCGCCGGGATCGAACATGCCTCCATATGCCTTCCTCGCCGATGGCCACGTCGACCTCACGCGCACGGTGGACAAGCTCCACGCGATGAAGACGCTGGGCGTACCGTACACCGACGAGCAGATCGCCCACGGCGTCGACGACGCTCACGCGCAGGCCGCGGAGATCGCCGCCGACCTGGCGACGAGCGGCGCCAACGTCGCGAACGACTCGGACCTCGTCGCGCTCGTCGCTTACTTGCAGCGCCTGGGCGTGAAGCCCGCGCCCGCCGCGACCGGTCCGTCGAACGTCTCCATGAACGACACGGGCCCCGCGCCCGCCGCGAAGGAGTGAGCGCCATGCACAAAGATCTTCTCGCCCAGAGCCCTCTCCTCATCTTGCCCGTCGTCGGACTGCTCATCTTCTTCGGCGTGTTCCTCGTCGTCGTCATCCGCACGATGGCCAAGCGCGCGCCCGAGTATGCGACCGCCGCCGCGCTCCCGCTCGACGAGGAGGGTTCCCATGAAGGTCGATGAACGAACGGAAAACACGGGCGATCGTAGCGTCCACACGTACGACGGCGATCTCCAGGAGGAGGACAATCGGCTGCCGCTGTGGTGGCTCTACACGCTCTACGGCGCGATCGTCTTCGCGGTCCTCTACTGGTACGGCGAGCACGAGCTCAAGGTGTGGGCGCCGCGCGAGGTCGCGTACGAGCAGGAGATGATCGCCGTCCGCCTAGAGGAGGCGAAGAAGAACGGCGGCGCACTCCCTCCCGAGACGCTCATCGCGCTCTCGAAGTCGCCGAACACCGTCGAGGACGGCAAGCAGGTCTTCACCTCGACGTGCGCGCCGTGCCATCGCGCCGACGCTGGCGGGAACATCGGCCCGAACCTCACGGACGACTTCTGGATTCACGGCGGCAAGCCCCAGAACATCTTCAGCTGCGTGCACGACGGCGTTCCCACCAAGGGAATGCCGACGTGGGGCCCGCAGCTCGGTGACGCGAAGGTCGCGGCCGTCGTGGCGTACGTCCTCTCGATCAAGGGGACGAACGTGCCGGGCGGCAAGGCGCCGCAGGGCGAGAAGGATCTGTGATGAGCACCGTGCGCCTGCCCGTGCTGCAGAGCGCAACGGGATCGATCCAGAGCGACGGTCGGCGCAAGCGCCTCGTCCCCGCCGATGTCCACGGGCGCTTCGATCGGGCGCGCAAGATCGTCTTCGCGCTCCTCATCGCGCTCTGGATCGCGCTCCCGTGGATCCACATCGGCGGCGCGCCGGCTGTCTTCCTCGACATGGATGCGCGCAGGTTTTTCCTGTTCGGCATGACCTTCAACGCCCAGGACACCTGGCTGTTGTTCTTTCTTCTGAGCGGCGTGGGGTTCGGCCTCGTGTACCTGACCGCGCTCGCCGGCCGCGCATGGTGCGGCTGGGCCTGTCCGCACACCGTCTTCCTCGAAGGGGTGTACCGGCGGCTCGAACGCTGGATCGAAGGGCCGCGCGAGAAGCACCTGCGGCGAGACGCCGGCGCGCTCACGTTCGATCGCGCGTTCCGGAAGATCGCGAAGCACGCGGCGTTCGTGGTGGCGTCGCTCCTGATCGCGCACATCGTGCTCGCGTACTTCGTGTCGCTGCCGCGCGCCTTCGCCATGGTGCGCGGCTCCCCCTGGGCACACCCCGAGGCGTTCGCCTGGATCTTCGCGATCACGGCGTTGCTCTACGGCAACTTCGCCTGGTTCCGCGAGCAGCTCTGCGTCGTGCTGTGCCCGTACGGGCGACTGCAGTCGGTGCTGCTCGACGAGGACTCGCTGGTCGTCGGCTACGACGCGAAGCGCGGAGAGCCGCGTGGAAAGAAGGGGAAGGTCGAGGGCGACTGCGTCGACTGCAATCGATGCGTGGTCGTGTGCCCGACGGGAATCGACATTCGCAACGGGCTCCAGATGGATTGCGTCGCGTGCACGGCGTGCATCGATGCGTGCGACGACGTGATGGATAGAGTCGGCCGCCCTCGCGGGCTCATTCGCTACGACTCGCCGAACGGCCTCGCGGGGATCGCGCGAAAGATCGTGCGACCACGCCTCGTCTTGTACTCGGGGCTGCTGGTCGTCGGCGGCGTGGTCGCGTTCTTCGCCACGCGCGCCCGCACGGACTTCGAGGCCACGGCGATGCGGCTCCCCGGCGCGCCGTACACCATCGATGCAGGCTCGCTCCGCAACGCCTTCGATCTTCACCTCGTGAACAAGCGCGGTCAGCGCGAGGCCTTCCTCCTCGGCGTCGAGGCCTCGCCGGGGATCGACGCGGTGGTGCCTGTCGCTCGCGTCGAGGTGGCGTCACTCGCGGACGCGCACGTGCCGCTCTTCCTCTCGATGCCGCGCGCGCAGTTTCACGGCGGGCTCACGGCGCGCATTCACATCGCACGCGAAGCGAGCGACGGACACGACGTCGCGATCGTGCCGCTCAGCTTCCTCGGTGCAGTCCAATGATCGGCGCCATCCTCCTGTCCGCCCTCGTCATGGGGCTCCTCGGCAGCACGCACTGCGTCGTCATGTGCGGCGGCGTCGTGAGCGTCCTCCACGGCGGCCTTACGCAACTCGGTCGCGAGCGGCGCGCCAAGGCGACGCAGCTCGCGCTCGGGTACAACGCCGGACGCATCGCCTCGTACGCCACCGCAGGGGCGATCGCCGGAGCGTTCGGTGCGCTCGTCGATCGCATTCCTGCGCTTCGCGGCGCGGAGCTCGGGCTCCGTCTCTGCGCCGGGCTCCTGATGCTCGGACTCGGTCTGTACCTCGCCGGCGCGTGGCGGCGCTTCGCCGTCATCGAGCGCGCGGGGCTCCCGCTGTGGAGGAGGATCGAGCCCGTCGCGCGCCGGCTCCTCCCCGTTCGCACGCTCCCTGCCGCCCTCGGGTTGGGCGCGCTCTGGGGGTGGATGCCGTGCGGCCTCGTGTACGCGGCGCTCGGCCTGGCGCTCGGGACCGGCTCGGCAGGCGCGGGTGCGCTCGCCATGCTCGCCTTCGGGGTCGGCACGCTCCCGACCCTCCTCACGATGGGCGCGTTCGCCGCGCGAGCGTCGCTCTTCCTGCGCGTGGCGTGGGTACGTCGCGCGGCGGGGGTCGCCATCGTCGCCTTCGGCGTGCTTCACGTCGTCGCCGCGAGCGCGCAGATCGCGCGCGGCCCCACCGCCCCTCACTCGTGTTGCGCGGGAAAGCACGGAGGTTGACCCATGACATCCCTCACTCTTCACGGACGCATCCATCTCTCCAGCGACGACAAGATCAGCTCGTCGAAGCTCGTCGCCTGCCCCGAAGACAGGACCTGGGTGCCCGTCGAAGGGTGCCGGAAGTGCCCGAGATGCACGAGCGCCGACGAAACGAGCGTCACGTGCGACCACCCGACGACCGCTCCGATCGAGCGTGAGCGCGCACCGATCGCAGAGGTGATGGACGGGAACGTGCTCACGGTCGACGGAGGCGCGACCGTCGAGAGCGTGCGACGCGCGATGGATGAGCACGGCGCGCCGGTCGCGGTCGTCGTCGACGCGTGCCGCGACCCCATCGGCGTCTGCTCACGGCGCGATCTCGCGGCGTGCGCCCCCTGCTGCCGCGTCGACACCCGCATGACCCCCTTCGTCATCTCGATGCTCGACTGCGCCACGGTCGCCGACGCCTTCGCCGTGATCGTCGAGCACGATCTCCATCACATTCCAGTCCTGTCGGCCGGCCGCGTCGTCGGGCTGGTCACGCCGGCGGCCGTGCTTCGCTGGATCACACGAGACCAGGAGCGTTCGGCGCGCGCTTCGGACACCGAGGGAGATCGTCATGGCTAGTCCCGCGCTCACCGTCGCGCCGCGCACGCGACGCATCTTTCTCGTCGACGACGACATACGCACCGCGAAGCGGCTCGCGTCGATGCTCGAGGAAGACGGCTTCGTGGTCGAGGTGATGCGCGACGGGAGCGAAGCCGTCGCTCGCATGGACCGGGACCCCCCACCCGATGCGATTGTCACCGACCTCGTGATGCTCGGCATGAGCGGCATCGCCGTCCTCGGCGCGGCGCGGCGTCGAGGTCAGAGCATCCCCGTGATCTTCGTGACCGGGCATCCGCAGCTGCTGGCGCGACCGCCGATCCCGTTCGAGCCTTCGCCCATCGTGTTCACGAAGCCCGTCGCGTACGCGGACCTCAGAGACCGATTGAACGAGCTGCTCCCCGAGAAGGCGTGAGGCCGCGTCGAGCCGCCCGCTTCACGTGAGGAGGCCGCGCGGCCAGGTCGCCACGTGCGCGCGGATACTCTCGAGGGAGCGCGACAGCTCGCGCGAGGTGTTCACGACGACGCGCTGCGATCGACTCATCTCCGCCATGGGCTCGAAGCGGGCGCAGAAGTCGTCGAAGATGGCGAGGCGTCCGTCGGAGATCGCGGACTCGCGCTCGCGCTTCGCCAGACGCGCGCGCGCGATTTCGGGAGCGACGTGGCACTCGACGAAGCGAACGGGGACGCCCATCCTGCGCGCGAGCTCACGCGCCGCCGAGCGCTGCGCGACGCTCCGGAACGATGCGTCGACCACGACCGGGCGCCCCGACGCGAGGACCGCGTGCGCGCGACGCAGCACCTCTTCGTAGACGCGCTCGGTGAACGCCGGATCGTAGGCGCCTTTCCAGGACGGCTCGTTCAGGTGCACGCCGGGATCGACCCCCAGCATCTGCTTTCGCGTGAGATCCGCCTCGACCACCGGCGCGCCGAGCTCACCCGCGACCGACTGCGCGATCGTGCTCTTTCCCGAAGCGATGATCCCGCCGACGCAGACGAGGATCGGCCGCAGGAGCGTGCGCCGATGCGTCGAGAGCGCGAGGAGAAAGTAGCGCCGCGCTTCGCGGGCAGCGTGGGCGCGCGACGCATCGTCGGCGCGCGCGTCGGCCGCATGGAGGGCCGCGATCTTCCCGCGCACGTACGCGCGGTAGCTCTCGTAGAAGTCGACGACGGCGTACAGATCGTAGTCGCCCGACGCGCGCGCATACCGCGCGATGAAGCGCTCGGCGAGGTCGACGCGGCCGTGCCACGCCAGGTCCATCGCCAGGAACGCCACGTCCGAGCAGACGTCGCCTACGCGAAAGCGCTCATTGAACTCGATGCAGTCGAGCACCGTGATCTCGCCTGACGCGCCGAAGTAGACGTGCTCGAGTCGCAGATCTCCGTGCCCGTCGAGGACGCGCCTGGCGGCGATGCGTTCGGCGAAGAGCGATGCGTGGTCGCTCAGAAACGAGAGCTGCCACGACTCGATTTCCTCGGCCTCGCGCGCCGTGAGGTGCACGGCGATCTGTGTCCGCGTCTGCGCGAAGTTCTCGGCGACGTTCGCGGCGACCGCGCTCACAGTGCCGAACGCGCTCGTCGTTGCGTCGCACCGAGAGGCGGCATGAAACGCCGCGAGTCGATCGGCGACGGCGTCGAGCGCGCTCGCCTCGAGGGTCCCCTTCGCCAGGCGAACGTCGGCACGCGCCTCGTCGGGCATGCGTCGCATGTGCACCGCCCAGTCGACGAGCACCCCTTCCCCTCCGAACGCCATCGTGCCGTCGCGCCGGCAGACGACGGGGACGACGCCGAGATAGACGCCGGGCGCGAGGCGTCCGTTGAGGACGACCTCGGCCTCGCACGCGCGCTTGCGTGCCTCGATCGTCCGGAAGTCGAGGAACCCGAAGTCGACCGGCTTTTTCACCTTGAAGACGTCGTGCTCGCCGAGAAAGACGCAGGAGATGTGCGTCTCCCGTACCTCGACGCGACGCGGGTGCGGTCTCGGAAACGCAGTCGGACGCGCGAGCTCTTCCTTCATCGAGTCGTTCCGATCACCTCACGCCGAGGTCGCGATCGAGCTCGGCGTCGTGCGCGTGACGTCGATCCGAGTCGTCGGCCAGCGCGACTCCGATGATCGTCCCGGCCGCAGTCCCCGCGACCGCGCCGACGACGATGCCGATGGGGCCGAGGAACGCGCCCGTGGCTGCGCCCGCCACGGCTCCGGCGATGGCCGCTACCTCGACGCGGCTCGTGCGGCCGTTGGTGTTCATGGAGGGTGTCGCCTTCGCGGGGGTGCTGGTCTTCATGATTCGATGGCTTTGCATCGCCCGCGCCAGCTCGCTCAGCTCGCGCTGGTCGGCTCGCGCACCACGAGGACCGAGCGATCGCAGTGATTGACGATCCTCGCCGCCGTCGTCCCGAGGAGGTGATCGACCGCGCCGTAGCCGTGCGATCCGACGATGACGAGATCGACGCCGTGCTCGCGTGCTGCGGCGCAGATCGCAGCCCATGGCGATCCGATCCGCACGAGGACGTGAACGACCAGCGCCGGATCCTCGATCGACGCGGCCTGCTTTTCGAGGCCTCGCACGGAACTCGCGCGCCACTGCTCGACAAGCTCGTTGGGCGACGATCGAAAGGCGTCGGGAGGGAGGTCCGTGGGGATCCCGATGGCGTGAATGAGGTACAGCTCCGCGCCGGTGGCGCGCGCGATGCTGGCCGCCCGCGCGAGGACCATGGGGGCGCGGGGCGATTGGTCGAGGGCAACGAGGATGCGCTTCATGGCGGGTCCCCTTTCACTCCGCGTGCCAAAGACGGCGCGGGAATCGCACGGAGATGACGTGGGCGAAGACCGCACGGCGACCCGGTGAGCCCGCAGCTTTCGCGTCCTCGCGCGCGGTTTGCGCGTCCCGCAAATCGACCGCTCGGAACGTGCCCCTTCGCCGAGCGGCACAGCTGATGCTTTGAGTCTTCGGTATGAGCGCACACGAACCGAAGAACCCTCGCGTCGTCCTTCTCGAAGATCACCGGCGTATCGACGGCCTCCTCGAGCGCCTCCTCGCGGCCACGCGCGCCGACGATCGCGAGCTCTGCTCGAAGGTCTGGGCGAAGGTCGAGAAGACCCTTCTCACCCACCTCGACGTCGAAGAGATGTTCGTCTTCCCGGCGCTCACCGAAACGCACGCCGCGGAGGTCGAGCGGCTGCAGCGCGAGCACGCCACGATCCGGCGCGAGATCGGGGAGATTGGCGTCGCCCTCGATCTCCACGTGCTGCGCGCGACCACGATCGAGGCCTTCTGCGCGTCGCTCAAGGAGCACGCCGCGCGGGAAGACTCGCTCGCGTACCCGCAGGCCGAGCGCAAGCTCGCGGCCAACATCGCGCGCGCCATCGTCGATCGGATCCTCGCGGCGGCGAGCGCACGCCGCGCGGGGCGCACACGCCCGGCCGCCGCACGAGGCGCAGCGTGACGCTCGAGGGCTACGTTCGACCGGTCGTCGTCGCCGCGCTCGGCGACAGCGTCGCCAGCGCCGCTCGCCGTCTTCGCGACGATCGCGTCGGCTGCCTCGTCGTTACCCGCGCCGGTCGCCCCGTAGGCATCCTCACCGATCGCGATCTCGCGCTTCGGATCGTGGCCGAAGGGCGGAACCCGGACGCGACGCGGATCGACGACGTGCTCACGTTCGACCCCATCACGCTTCTCGTCTCGGACACGGTCGATTCCGCGGCTCGCTGCATGAAGGAGCACGGCGTGCGTCGCCTTCCGATCGTGGACGAGCACGGCGCGGTCGTCGGGATCGTCACGGCCGACGATCTCCTGATGGATCTCGCGCGTCAGCTCGGCGCGGTCGGCGACGCGATCGCCGAACCGTCCGACGCGGGCGACAGCCGATGACCGCGCGACCGCGGCGCATCGTGCTCACCGGCGGCCCCGGCGCAGGAAAGACGGCGGTGCTCGAGATCGTGAAGCGCGCCTTCGGCGAGCGCGTCGCGGTGACGCCCGAGTCGGCGAGTATCCTCTTCACCGGCGGCTTCCCGCGCGACGCCTCCCCGCCGGCGCAGTGCGCCGCGCAGCGCGCGATCTTCCACGTCCAGCTCGAGGTCGAAGCGATCTTCGACGCGCGCTCCGACGTCGCCGTCGTCCTGTGCGATCGCGGTACGATCGACGGCCTGGCCTACTGGCCCGGAACTCCCGAGAGCTTTCTCTCCGAGGTCGGGACCACGCTCGAAGAACAGCTCGCGCGCTACGACGTCGTCATTCACCTGGAGCCTCCGGCTGCCGGGCACGGCTACCACCGGAACGGGGTTCGTCACGAGTCGGCGAACGAAGCCGCGGAGATCGACGCGCGCATCACGGCGGCCTGGAGCACGCATCCGCGTCGTTATGCGGTGGTGAGCACTCCGTACTTCCTCGAGAAGGTCCGGCGCGTGATGGACATCATCGAAGCCGAGCTCTCGGCCGCGGGCGCTGCGCCGGGCGCGGGACTATCGCCATCGAGCGGGAGCACCACGGGCGACCCAGCGTAGGAGCTCGATGTCGGTGAGCAGCCCGGTCACGCGTCGAGCGTCGTCGATGATCGGGACGTGCCGCAGGTGGTGTGACGTCATCGTGCCGATCACCTCGTCGAGGCGATCCGATTCGCGGACCGCGAACGAGGGAACCATCGACTCGGCCGTCGCGATGAAGCGCGCGCGCTCGTCGTCGGCAGCAAGCGTCAGCACCGCGGTAGGTACGCTCCCGAGCAGCACGCCGGTCTCGTCGACGACCGGAAACGCGAGCCATCGACGGTTCGACTCCGCTACCCGAGAGGCGACGCTCAGCGGCGTGTCGGCCTGGATGCAGACGACGACCTGCGCCGAGGCCGCGCCCGCGGGGACGCGCGACGCCGCGGCGTGCGGGCCATAGAGCAGCCCGTCCGACGAGCTCGCCCCTTCCTCCGACGCGGGCTCGACGTTGCACCCCACGGCCGGTGCCAGCGCTTCGTTCTCCGGCGGGCATCGGTAGCCGCAGCGCGCGCAGCGATCGGGCGAGCTCGACGTCGCCTCACGGGGACAGAAGACGAGGAGCTCGCGGACGCGGGTCCCATCGGGGCGCACGACTTCGCGGATCCGGATGGGCAACGTCGACATGATGAGACGTGGACGTGCAACCGGCAGGCCGCACGCCGCTCCTCCCCTCTACGCTGCGCTGGCCGCTTTCTCGACGGCAGGCACGGGGTGCACCGTGAGCACCGGGATCGGCGAGAGGCGCACGATCCGCTCGGCGACGCTCCCCAGGAGGACGCGCGCGACACCACGGCGTCCGTGCGTTCCGATCACGATCAAGTCGCAGGCATGCCGTTTCGCGACCTCGAGGATCGCGTCGTACGGCGAGCCTTGACGGAACACGGCGTCGGTCTTCGGCCACGCGGCGCGAACGTTCGCCAGCACCTTCTTCAGCTCCGCCTCCGACGTCGCGAGCATCGGCTCGACGTCGAGCATCGGCGCGAAGGGGGTCGTCGCGGCGAACGGCGTGATGTCGAACGTGTTCACGAGCGTCAGCCGCGCGTCGAGCGTCCGCGCGAGCGAGACGGCGAGATCGATCCCGGGCTGCATCGCATCGCCGAAGTCGACCGGAACGAGAATGTGCTGGAACGGTGTCATGGCATCAGCCTCCGGGGATCCACCCAAGCAAGTCGCCGGCCACGCGGGATTCGCGCGATCTTGGCGGCGCGCGCGCGCAATCGGTGCGCGGGCGCGCAGGCCATTCGCTACCGAAGCGCGGGGACGGCCACGAGCTCGTCGATGTTCGGCACGAGCGTGATCTCGATGCGCCGATTCCTCGCCCGCTCGTGCAGGTCCTTGTTCGACGCCACCGGATCGTACTCGCCGTACCCCGCGGCCGAGAGCATCGCCGGGCTCACCCCCTGGAGGCGAAGGAACCGAGCAACCTCCAGGGCGCGCGCGGTCGAGAGCTCCCAGTTCGAAGGGAAGCGCTCCGTCTCGATGGGAACGTCGTCGGTGTGACCGGCGACCTGGAAGTGACGACCAGGGATGTTCTTGAGGACGCCGGCGATCTGCTTCAGCCCGGCCTGTCCTTGCGGTCGGATCTCGACCTGGCCCGACGCGAAGAGGACGTCGTTCGGGAGCTGAAGCACCATGCGCCCGTCGCGAAGGACGATGCTCAACTCGCCGGCGTCGACCATCGACTTGAGCTTCAGCGCGAGATCGTGAAAGAGCCGCGCGCGCGCCTCGGAGGCGGCCTGCGCGCGGCGCAGCTCGTCGAGCCGGGCGCGCGACTGATCGAGCGCGGTCGCGAGCATTCCGCGTTCGGCCTGAAGCGCCTCGGTGTTGTGCCCGAGCTTGCCCATCCCCTCTTCGAGCTCCTGGTTGATCGCGGTCTGCTCGTCGAGCTTCGATTGGAGATCCTTCAGTCGCGCCGCATCGTCTGCGCTCGCGCGCTGAAGCTGCGCATGCGCGTCGTTCGCGTTCTGAAGGGCCGCGTCGTATTTGCCTTGGGTCACGCAGCCGGCGGAGAGAGACACCGCGCAGGCGGCGAGGAGCAGTTTGGTTCGCATGCCCGGACATCGAGCAACCTGCATGCCGATCCGCCACTCTCAGAGGGAAGGAGGCGGCGATGCGATCGGGACGCGACGCCGATACGGGCGCGCGCCGCCGAGGAGGTACCGCTTCGCGAGCTCGACGAGCGCGAGGTACGTGACCGTGGCACCGACGAGGAAGACGAAATACGCGACCGGCAGCGGCTCGAAACCGAAGACCGAGGCCAGCGGCGAGTACGGCAAGACCACCCCCACGGCGACGATGGCGACGGTCGTGATCGCGAGCGGCACGCTCGGGCGGCTCGTGAACGGATTTCGCGGCGTGCGAATCACGAACAGGACGAGCGTCTGGGTCGCCAGCGACTCTACGAACCATCCGGTGTGAAAGAGCACCTCACCGGCGTGGAAGACCCGCAGCAGGACGAAGAACGTGAGGAAGTCGTAGAGCGAGCTGATGGGGCCGATGATCAGCATGAAGTTTCGGATCGTGCGGATGTCCCAGCGCTGCGGCTTCTGGAGCACCTCGGGGTCGACGTTGTCGGTCGGGATGGTGATCTGCGCGAGGTCGTAGAGCAGGTTGTTGAGGAGCACCTGCGTCGGGAGCATCGGCAGGAACGGGAGAAACACCGACGCTCCGGCCATGCTGAACATGTTTCCGAAATTTTGGCTGGTCGCCATGAAGACGTACTTGAGGGTGTTGGCGAAGGTCGTCCGCCCTTCGCGGATTCCGTCGATCAGCACGTCCAGACAGTGCTTGAGGAGCACGATGTCGGCCGCTTCCTTGGCCACATCGACCGCCGAATCGACCGAAATCCCCACGTCGGCCGCGTGCAGGGCCGAGGCGTCGTTGATTCCGTCCCCCATGTAGCCCACCACGTGCCCCG
>PLXW01000002.1 GCA_003151595.1 Myxococcales bacterium | reverse complement strand
TGTCAGCGGTCGTCTCGACCCGCGTGAATTTGGACGTGTAGCCGCAGCCGGGTGAGAAGACGCGTCGGGGCGCACGAAATTGGCGAAGGCCCGGTGTTAGCGCACCGAGCCTTCAGCGACCGGGACGAGGGTCGCGCTGGTGTGACTCTCACGAACGCGTCGCAGGGTCCAAGTTTTCGTCGGTCCCGCGCGGCGGGACGTGGACTCACTTCGCTTCGTGGTGTGCGGAATCGTCGCGTGTCGGCAGGTCTTCTTCCTCTGCTCGCGATGCGATCACGGTGACCGGTACTGCTCGGAGCGTTGCCGCTCGGCGCGACGTCGCTCGACGCTGCGCGAGAGTCGCCGCCGTCATCAGCGATCGCCTGAAGGCCGTCTCGATCATCGCGATCGGAACCGCGTCTACCGCGCTCGTCGCAAGACGCGCGTGATGGAACAGGGTGCCGAGGAGGCGCCGAAAACTTGCATCGTGCACGCATCGCTGGCGGGGGATGTCCCCGCCGAGCGCGATGCGGAGGAACGCGATGCGCGAGTTGAAGGTGAGGATCGTCCCGTCGGAGACGGAGACGCGGATATGGGCGGTGGACTCGTCGAGTGGAGTGACGCGCCTGCGAGCGAGGCTTCCGCCGAAGCCGACGCACCCGCTCGCGGTGCCGTGGTTACTCGAAGCGCTGGGCTGTTTTCTGCCGGTCCGCGCTGCGCTCGTTGTCACCGGTCCGCGGTGCACGTACGCCACGAGGCTCTATCCGAGTTGGTTCGGCGACTTCGGCGGACCTCACTATCAACTCGAGATCGATCCATCAAAGAGCCGCGCGGTCCGTGAGTCGCGAGGTCGCCGATGATCGACGACGAGCAGCGGGCGCGCATCCGGCGCCTCTTCTATGCCGAGCACTGGAAGGTGGGCACGATCGCGGGCGAGCTCGGCGTGCATCACGACACCGTGCGCCGCGCGATCGAGGTCGATCGATTCCGCAGTGACGGCCCGCGCGTCGTCCGGTCGGTGCTCGATCCGTACAAGCCTTTCGTCGACGGCGTCTTGCGCGAGCACCCGCGGCTTCGCAGCTCGCGGCTCTTCGGCATGATTCAAGAGCGCGGCTACACCGGCAGCGAGGTCATCGTGCGCCGGTACGTGGCTCAAGTGCGTCCGCTGCCGCGCGAGGCATTTTTTCGACTCGAGACGATGCCGGGCGAGCAAGGGCAAGTCGACTGGGCATCCTTCGGCAAGGTCCACATCGGGAACGCGCCGCGCGCGCTGTCGTGCTTCGTGATGGTGCTGTCCTTCTCGCGCGCGGTCTTCGCGCGCTTCGTCCTCGATCAGCAGATGGAGAGCTTCGTGCGTTGCCACGTGGCGGCCTTCGAGGCCTTCGGTGGCGTCCCGCGGTCGCTCCTCTACGACAACTTGAAGAGCGTCGTGCTCGAGCGCGTGGGCGCGCACGTGCGCTTCCATCCGCGGCTGCTCGAGCTCGCGGGGCATTACCACTTCGCGCCCAAGCCGTGCGCGCCGTATCGCGGCAACGAGAAGGGCAAGGTCGAACGCACGATCCAATATCTGCGTCACTCCTTCTTCGACGCGCGCCGCTTCGTGAGCGTCGCGCAATTGAATAACGAGCTCGCGGAATGGATCGATCGCATCGCCTTCGCGCGTCCGCGCCCGCAGGATCCCGAGCGGAAGAGCGTGCGCGCGGCTTACGACGAGGAACGTCCGCGTCTCTTGCCGCTGCCCGAGCATCCTTTCGCGTGCGACGTCGTGCGCGCGCTCGCGAGCGGAAAGACGCCATATCTCCGCTTCGATCTCAACGACTACTCGATTCCCGCTACGTACGTCCGCCGCCCGCTCACGCTCCTCGCGTCCGAGACGACGGTGCGCATCGTCGACGGCGCGGTCGAGATCGCGCGCCACGCGCGCAGCTACGATCGCGGTCGCAAGATCGAGGACCGCGCGCATCTCGACGCTCTCGCCGACGACAAGCGTCGCGCGTCGGAGTTACGCGGGCGCGATCGATTGACGAGCTCGTGTCCGCGCGCGAACGCGCTGCTCGAGGAGGTCGCCAGGCGCGGGGGTCATCTCGGCGGGACGACGACGCGCCTCTTACACCTGCTCGATCGGGAGGGCGAGCGCGCCCTCGACGCGGCGATCGGCGAAGCGCTCGCGCGCGGTGCGGCGTCCGCCGAGGCGATCGCGCACGTGCTCGATCAGCAGCGCCGCGCGAAGAACGCGCCGCCGCTCATCGAGGTCGTGCTCCCCGACGATCCGCGCGTGCGTGATCTCCGCGTCACGCCGCACTCGCTCGCGTCGTACGACGCCGCGCTCACCAAGCGCGCTCCGCGCTCGGAGTCGGGCGATGAGTGAGCTCGATGAACGCCTGCGAAAGCTCGGTCTCCGCGCGACCGCCGAGGGTCTCTCGGATCTAATCGCGCGCGCGACCAAAGACCGTTGGGGCGCCGCGCAGCTCCTCGAGCACGTTGCCGACCTCGAAGAGCAGGAGCGCGCGCGGCGCAGCATGGAACGTCGCCTCTCGCGGAGTCGCCTCGGGCGTTTCAAACCGATGGCCGACTTCGATTGGAATTGGCCGACGAGCATCGAGCGCGATCGAGTCGAGGCGGCGCTGCGTCTCGACTTCCTCGAAGAGGCGCGCAACATCGTGCTCGTCTCGCCGCAGGGGCTCGGCAAGACGATGATCGCCCAGAACATCGCCCACCAAGCGATCCTCGCCGGGCACTCCGTCCTCGTCATCACGGCCGCGCAGCTCCTCCTCGAGCTCGGCGCCCAGGAGTCGGCGCGCTCGCTCGATCGAAAGCTGCGCCATTACGCCAAGCAGAGCCTCCTCGTCATCGACGAGGTTGGGTATCTCGCCTTCGACAATCGAAATGCCGACTTGCTCTTCCAGGTCATCGCGCGCCGCTACGAAAAGAGGAGCGTCGTGCTCACCACGAATCTTCCCTTCCGCGATTGGCCGACCATCTTCCCCAACGCCGCCTGCGCCACTGCGCTCATCGATCGCGTCATCCATCACGCCGACGTCCTCGCCATCGAGGGACAGAGCTACCGCCTACGTCAGGCCGAAGACCACCGAACCCGCGAAGCCTCGCCCAAGGCGACGACGCCCAAGTCCACGAAGCCGAAGAAGACGTGACCGGCAGCACGTCCGAATTTCCGCGCTTTCAGGCGACCGACAACA
>PLXW01000145.1 GCA_003151595.1 Myxococcales bacterium | reverse complement strand
ATGGCCACGTAGAAGCAGTGAACGTTCTGACCCTTTTGGTTCAAGATGGCGTCGAGCGCGACGGCCGTCTTGCCGACTTGTCGGTCGCCGATGATGAGCTCGCGCTGCCCGCGTCCGATCGGAACCATCGCGTCGATGGCCTTGATGCCCGTCTGGAGCGGCTCCTTGACCGGCTGGCGCTGCAGGATGCCCGGCGCCTTCACTTCGACGCGGCGCTTGTGCGGCGTCTCGATCGGCCCCTTGCCGTCGACCGGCTGCCCGAGCGCGTTCACGACGCGACCGATGAGCGCTTCGCCCACGGGCACTTCCATGATGCGCCCGGTGCGCTTCACGGTGGCGCCTTCCTTGATGCCGGCCACGTCGCCGAAGAGCACGGCGCCGACGTTGTCGCTCTCGAGGTTCAGCACGAGGCCCGTGAGGTTCCCCGGGAAGTCGAGCAGCTCGCCGCTCATCGCCCCTTCGAGGCCGTACACGCGGGCGATACCGTCGCCGACGCTGAGGACCGTGCCCGTCTCCATCGTGAGGGCGGCCTTCTCGTAGCCCTGAATCTGCTTCTTGATGATCGAGGAGATCTCTTCGGCGCGAAGCTGCATGGAGCGAGGTCTTTCTTTCGTTACTGAGAGGAGGCGTTACGTCGTGGAAGTCGGAGAGGAACGAGGCGTTCGGATCATTCGCGTTTACGCGCTCGGGAGGAGCGCGTGCTTGATCTCGTTGAGCCGCGTCTGGAGCGACCCGTCGTACAGCGTGTCGCCGATACGCGTGACGACGCCGGCGAGGATGCTCGGGTCTTCGCGGCGATCGATGACCACCTTCTTGCCGGTCATCTTCTCGAGCTGTTGCTGCAGGCGCGCGTAGTACGCCTCGCTGAGCGGCGCGGCGGTGACCACTTCGGCGCGAAGCAGCCCCTTCTTGCGATCGCTCATCTCGCGGAGCAGCTTGGCGATCCCGGGGAGGGTGCGCATGCGGCGGCGATCGTTGAGGAGCAGGAGCGCGTTCTTCGCGGTCTGCCCGAGGCCGATCGTAGTCGCCAGCTCGGTGAGGATGGCGCGCTTCACCGCGTACGGAAACAGCGGGTTCTCCAGCGCGTCGCGCATCTCCTCGCTCGCGTCGTAGGCCGCGGCGACCTCGGTGATCTCTTCGACGAGCGCGTCGAGCTGACCTGTCTCGCTCCCGAGCTCGAGGAGCGCGTTCGCGTACCGTCGTGCAACGACTCCCGCGATCATCACTCACCTCCCGAGGGGCGGACGTCTTGGGCCCCGCCGGGGCGCCTCGAAATCTGCGCCAGGTAATCTTCGGCCAGGCGCTCTTGATCGGCCGGCGTGATGCGCTTGCGGAGAATCTCCTCCGCCGCGGCCATCGCCATCTCGACCGCCGTTCGCGTGAGCTCGACGCTCATCTGCTTGGTCTCTTGCTCGACCAGGAACTTCGCGTCCCGCTCCATGCGCGCGGCCTTCTCTTCGGCTTCACGCACGATCCGATCGCGATCCGCTTCGCCCGCCGCCTTCAGCGACTCGCGCGCCTCCTTGAGCTCGACCTCGAGGTGCTTCAGCTTCTCCTGGTACTTCAGGGCGCGCGCTTCGGCTTCTTCGCGCATCTTGGCCGCTTCTTCGATCTCCTTGGCGATCGCGGCGCGGCGGTTCTTCAGCCCCTCGGCGATCGGCTTCTTTCCGAGCGCGTAGTACATCCACGCCATCAGCGCGAAGTTGAGGAGCATTGCGCCGTACGCCGGCTGCTCGTGGTTCGAATAGTCGAACCAGTTGATCGGCTTCGGGGGCTCGACTTCGGGCGCTTCTTCCGACTTGGCGCTTTCTTCGTGCGCGGTCGCCTTGCCGATCGCGTGACCGGCGGCAGGCTCGTGCGATTGAACCGCCCAAGCGATCGCGGGCGCAGAGGCGACGAGCGTCGCGGCGAGCAGGAAAACGTGGGTGCGCTTCATCCGCGCACCTCGCGGCCCAGGGCGCGCGACGCGAAATCCATGGCGATCGACGGCATCTCGGCGTTCAGCCCGGCGCGCGCCTTCTCCACCTCGGCGCGCATCTTCACGCGCCCTTCTTCCATCGTCTTGGCGGTCTCGGCGCGGACCCGCGCGAGAATCTCCGCTTCCTTCTTCAGCCCCTCGGCGCGGATCTTCTCCCGCTCGATGTTGGCTTCGGCGCGCCCCTTTTGCATGCCGGCCTCGTACTCGGTCAGCGCCCCGGCGCTCTTCTGGTCGATCTTTCGCGCCAGGAGCTTCGCGCCGTCGATCCGCCGCTCGCGCTCTTCGAAGAGCTTCAGCATCGGGTCGAAGAGGAGCGGCTTGAGGACGATCCAGAGGAAAACGAACAAGCCGACCATGAAGAGGACGGTCAGGTCGAAATCGACCTCCACGCCACCTTCGGCTGCCGACGAGGTCGACAGGACCGATGCGAGATCGGTCACGTTAACGAGCGACATTGGGCCTCATTGTTCACGCGCGCGAAGCTAGGGGCAGCGAACCGCGGCGACGAGCCTTGATACGCTGAAACCCCGCAAAACCGGGGCGCAATTACCATTTGCGCGGCGCGCGTGTCCAGAGGTGCCCGCGCCCGCGTGGGAACGAGCGCGGGAAAGGTTCGCGAACGCGCGCGGGAAGCGCCCGTGGGCGCTGGAACCGTGCCCGCGGACGCTGGAACGGTGCCCGCGGACGCCGGAGCCTTGCCCGCGGGCGCGGCAACCGACGCCGAGGCGCGGCGTCGGTGCCCGCGGGCGCGGTAACGGT
>PLXW01000138.1 GCA_003151595.1 Myxococcales bacterium | reverse complement strand
GGGAGCATCGGCTCGCCGAGCTTCAGCTTCAGGTGCGAGCACTTCTCGGCGATGGCCATCGTGTTGGCGATCGCTTCCGGGTACGCGCTGAACGTCGCCGCCATCTCGTCGGGCGACTTCAGGAACATCTCGCTCGACCCGTGGTGCCGCTCCTTCGCTTCGGCGTACGAGCGGCCGGTCTTGATGCACGAGAGATAGAGGTGCGCCTCGGCGTCGTCCCGCGAGCCGTAGTGGACGTCGTTGGTGGCGACGAGCGGGAGGTCGAGCTCCTTGGCGAGGCTCACGAGGATGCCGTTGAGGATCGGCTGCTCGGGGAGGCCGTGATCTTGAAGCTCGACGTAGAGGGAGCCGGGCTCGAACGCTTCTTTCATGCGCGCCAGCACGCGCCGGCCGGCCGTTTCTCCTTCTTCGAGGATCGCCTGCGACACCGCGCCGCCCATGCACCCCGTCGTCGCCAGGATCCCTTTGGCGCGCTCCGCGATAGCGTCGATCGCCACGCCGTACGATCCCGGCGCGCTCGGATCGGGCGACACCTGCCCGCGCGAGACGAGGCCGACGAGGTTCTTGTACCCCTCGGCCGACGTCGCCAGGAGCGGCAGGTGGTGGGCGTGACCGCTGGCGTGCTGACCTTCCGCCTTGGGGACGACGACGTCGATCTCCGCGCCGAGGATGGCCTGCACGCCGGCTTCCTTGGCGGCCTTGTAGAACGTGATGGCGCCGAACATGTTCGCGTGATCGGTCACCGCGACCGCGCGCATCCCGCCGGCCTTCACGCGCTTGACGAGGTCTTTGATTTTCACCGCCCCGTCGAGCATCGAGTACTGCGTGTGGACGTGGAGATGGGTGAACTCGGGCATCGTTGGGGTACGTCGCTAGCATGGGGGTGGCGCGATCCAAAGAGGCGGAGAGGGAGTCGACTTCTCTCCGCTCTCCGCGTTCTCTCGCCGTCTCCCCGCGCACCCTCACCCCCGGCCCCTCTCCCGCAAGGGGAGAGGGGAGGAGAGATCACGCGTTGGCTCCTCCCCCTCTCCCCTTGCGGGAGAGGGGGCTGGGGGGTGAGGGTTCGCGAAGACCCACGACACCTCGATCACCCTCGCTCCCGAACGCGACCGCGGAAACCCCCGGGATTCCGCGCGCCCCGGCGATGGCACGCTCCGCGCTTCGTCCCCACTGCGTCGCGAAGCCCAATTCGGCTCGGTTCGCTCTGGAACTTGTTTGCGGCGGGTTGACTCCCCGCGTAAGGTTCGCGCGCACTTTCGCATGGCCTCGCTTCGTTGCGGGTCTGCACCAAGGAGAATTGCAATGAAGCTTGGAACGAGTTTGTTTTTTGGCGCCTCGAGCCTCGTGTGCCTCGGTCTCACCGCGGCGTTGAGCGTTCAGGGCTGCGGCAGCAGCGACACCACCACCACCACGAATGACGGCGGCGGCAGCGGAAGTGGCAGCGGGAGCGGAAGCGGTAGCGGCAGCGGAAGTGGTAGCGGCGGAACGGACGGCGGCAGCTCCAGCGGCGCCAGCTTGGTTCCCCCGGCGGCGCCCACGGGCCCGACCACCACGCAGACCACGCCCCACAACTTCGCGATGAAGACGATCCACATCGGCGACGAGAAGGACCCGACGTCGGGCAAGCCCGATTGGTACGAGATCGGCTACAACATCGACAACAAGATCACGACCGCGACGTCGACCGACGTGTGCACGTCGGCGGCCGACACGAACGCGAAGTCGAAGGCTGACGGCAACGGCGGCATCGACAACTCGTTCGGCGCCAACATCGTCCCCACGCTCGCCGCGGTCGCGACGAACCCCAGCGCGACGCTCACCTCGAGCATCGCCACGGGCGCCTTCACCCTCATGCTCGACGTCGTCGGTCTCGACACGACGAGCACGCAGACGGCGACCGGCCTCGGCGGCCAGCTCTTCGCCGGCGTCCACTTCTACCAGGGACCGAACGCTCCGGTTGACGGCGGCGCCCTCCCCGCGCCGAAGTTCACCACGGACGACAACTGGCCGCTCGACCCGACGTTCGTCACGTCCACGATCAACGCGGACGGCACGCTCGCCACGCCGGTCAAGTCGAAGATCTCGTTCACCAGCCCGTACATCGTGAACGGCACGTTCGTCAGCGGCGGCCCCACGGAAGTTCAGCTCACGCTCACGATCTCGGGCCACCCGCTCACGATCGACATCAAGAACGCGCAGATCACGTTCAACCACACGGCGGCGGGCAGCGCGCACTCGGGCATCATCTCGGGCGTGCTCCTCACGACCGACTTCATCACGGCGATCTCCAAGGTGGCCGGCGACATCAACACGTCGTTCTGCCCGGGCACCTCGACGTTCGCGACGCTCCAGACGACGATCGAGCAGGCCGCCGACATCATGCATGACGGCACCAACGTCTCGGGCACCCCCTGCGACGCCATCTCGATCGGCATCGGCTTCGACGCCGAGGAGATCGGCCTCCCGCAGGTTGTGGGCGCCCCCTCGACCTCGACGACCGACCCGTGCGCCGACGGCGGCGCGGGCGGCGACGCCGGCGACGGCGGGTGATTCTCTAGAATCATCGAATCGGAACCCCGGCCGCTTCGTGCGCGCCGGGGTTTCGTGTTTTGTGGGTCTGGGGTCCCCTCCGAGGGGGCGCTCGGGACGCGTGCTCCCACGGGGCGTTACCGTCAGGATCAGGTGTCGTTACCGACAGGATCAGGTGTCACTACCGACAGGGGTCGGGTGTCGCCATGTCCCCAGTCGCTCTGGAAATTGGCTCGATTGGCTCTCGTGACGGCGATCCTGTCGGATCGTGACCGACAGGCCACGGCCTCGAGGGCAAACGAGGATGCTTCTCGAGCCCTTGAAAACGCGGTTAATGGCACCTGGCCTGTCGGTCGCCATTGACAGACTGTCGGTCGTCGAGGCCTGCTCTGTCGGTCGATGAGCCAGCCCATGTCCTTCGTCACGGCGTTCGAGGCGGTGCGCATGGCCATCGGCCTGACGCAGAAGCGGGTGGCGCAGCTCCATGGAGTGTCGACGCGCACGGTCGAGCGGTGGGCCATCGGCGATACCGCCCCGTCGCTCCACGATCGTCGGACGCTCCTCTACACGTTGCGTGAGGCGCCGCGGCCGCTGCTCGAGGATCTCGCGCGGGCGTCGGGCACGACGCTCGAGGCCGCGGGGGTCGCACCCGTTGCGGCGCGCGATCCGGTGCCGTTGCCCGCGAACGCGCGACGGGGCGCCTCGGAGCAGCAGCTCGCTAGCGCCGTCTTGTGCGCGGTCGCCGAGGCGGCGGACACTTCGCCGAAGGCGGTGCGGAAGCTCGTCATCGTCGCGTTCCGCGCGGCGCAGTCGGCCGGGCTCACGGTCGAGGACGTGTTGCGCGGGCTCGAGCCGAGCGGGAGGGCTCGGCGGTGAACCCTACCCCCCCTTCGCCCGCGCGATCACGTGCGGCGCGAGGTGCTGCGCGAACGCGTAGATGCTGATCTGCGGCGGCCCCCCGAGGCTCGTCGGGAAGAGCGATCCGTCGGCCACGAAGAGGCCGCGGACGAAGTGGTGCTCGCCGGTGGACGCTACGACGCTTCGCTTCGGGTCTTCGCCCATGCGGAGCGTGCCCATGGGGTGCACCGCGGTCATGGGGACCGAGTGCGGGCGGACGAAGCTCGTGTCGAGCGTGTCGAGGTCGCGCGGCGAGCGAAGGCGCACGGGGGGGATGGCGGGGATCGTCACCTCGCGCGCGCCGGCGGCGAAGAGGAGACGCGCGCAGGCCACGAGCCCCTTGGCGAGCTGCGCGCGATCCGACTCGAGCAACCGGTAGTCGATCTGCGGGCGGCCGTCGGCGACGGTGACGCGGCCGCTGGTCTGGTCGTGGATCATGGCCGTGAAGACGGCGAGGCGCGGGTACTCGCGCATCGCGCGCATGTGCGCGGCGCCGAAGCCGGGGAGCGTCGACGCCGTGCCGATGGGGTGCGCGAAGGCCGGGATGATCCAGACGCGCTTGTCGCTTCCTTCACCGAAGTCGAGGTGCTCGGTGCACTCGTACGACTGCGGGATGCCGCGCCACGAGTCGAGCTCGTCGTCGAACGTGCCGGCGGCGACGGCGCCCGGATGAATGCGGAGATCGCGCCCGATCTGGTCGTGCGGATCGGGGAGATCGCTGGTGATCGCCAGCGCCGCCGATCCCACCGCGCTCGCCGCGAGCACGACGACCTTGGCGTCGATACGAACCTTCGCGCGCGTGTTCCCGCGTTCGTCGAGCGCGACGGCGTCGAGCCCGGTCACCTTCCCCGCTTCGTGCGTGACGCGCACGACGCGCACGTCGGCGTAGACGCGCGCCCCGGCGGCGAGCGCCTGCGGGACCACGATCTTCAGCGCGTTCTGCTTCGCGTCGTACGCGCACCCGAGCTCGCAGAAGCCGGAGAGCTGGCAGCCCACGCGGTTGTGCGAGAGGACGGCCCCCTTCCATCCGAGGGCTTCGGCGCCGCGGCGAAGGGCGTCGTTGTTCTTGTTGAGGAGCGCAGGGTCGATCTTCGTGACCGACAGATCGCGCTCGATGATCTCGAACGACGCGCGCATCGCCTCCGGCGAGCAGCCGACGACGCCGTACGAACGCGCCCACAGGTCGAGGATCGCGTCGGGCGTTCGCTTGCACAGGTTGGTGTTGTGAACCGTGCTCCCGCCGACGCCGCGCCCCTGGAGGACGCGGATGGCGAGGTCCTTGGTCGTGCGGCTCCCGCTCTCCTGAAAGAGCATCGGGATCATGCGCGACTCGTTCTGATCGAAGTCGGCGCTCGTGTTGTAGCCCCCCTCTTCGACCCCGATGGCGTCGAGGCCTGCGCGCGCGAGCTCGCGAAGGGCGATCGATCCGCCGGCGCCCGTGCCGATGACGACGGCGTCGCAGGTGAGCTTCACGTCGCGGGTGAGAGCGCGGCCCCGGAGGATCATGGGCGCGACCACCCGTTGTCGGGACGGTTCACGAGCGGCCCGTCGTACCGGAGGATCGGCCACGTGCGCGGATCGCGGTAGTAGCCCATGAAGACGAGCGACTTGAGGCCGTCGAACGCGCCGCGCAGGAGATCCTGCGAGCTCGATTCGAGCGACGCCAGCACCCGGTCTTGCTCCGCAGGCGCGAGGCGCGTGAAGCGCGACGCGAAGCCTGCGCCCAGCGGCGCCATGTGCTCGACGAACGCCAGCGCGCGCAACAGATCGCGGCGGATCGCGGCCGGGACGCGCGCCACGTAACCATCGACGAAGCCCACCACGTCGGTGTCGTCGGTCGTCGGGATGCTGGCATCGACGACGTCGGGCGCCGCGATGCGACGCGCGACGTGCTGCACCACGATGTACTGCCACGCGTTCAGCGACTCGAGCTTCGCGCGCGTGGCCTCGGGGATCGCGTACCCGCGTGTCCGCACGACGGCGATCGCCCCCGAGGCCGCGACGAGCGCGCCTGCAACGATCGCGAAGAAGCGACGACGCGACGGCCGAGGAGCACCCACGGATTCGAGTTAGCATGAGAGCCACTCCACCCATGCATCTGTTCGGTCTCACAGGAGGAATCGCGTCGGGGAAGAGCGCCGTGGCCGCTCGGTTTCGTGCGCGCGGCGTGGCCGTGATCGACGCCGACGTGCTGGCGCGCGAAGCGGTCGAGCCGGGGAGCGAAGGGCTGGCCGCGGTGGTCGCGGCGTTCGGGCGCGAGGTGCTCACGCCGTCGGGTGAGCTCGATCGAAAGCGCGTGGCCGACATCGTATTTCGCGATCCGACCGCACGCGCGACGCTCAACGGGATCGTTCACCCGCGGATCGGCGCGCTCACGATGAAGCGCGCGTCCGAGCTGGCGGCGCGCGGCGAAGCGCTCGTCTGTTACGAAGCGGCGCTCATCGTGGAGAACGGGATGGTCGAGATGTTTCGTCCGCTCGTCGTGGTGTCGTCGTCCGAAGCGGCGCAGGTGGCGCGCGCCGCCGTGCGCGATCGCGCGGCCGAAGACGACGTGCGCGCGCGGGTCGCGGCGCAGATGCCGCTGGCTGCGAAGGTGGCCGTGGCCGACATCGTGATCGAGAACACGGGGACGCTCGGCGAGCTCACGGCGCGCGCCGACGATGCGCTCGATCGCGTGTGCGCGCACGTGAAGATCGACGCCGCGCGCTATCCTCGGGTCCCATGAGCGCGGGCTCCGTCTACCTCGTGTCCTCGTCCCAACCGAAGACACTCGACGCGATCATCGCGCGCGCGCTCTCCACGATCGGCCGCAAGCCCGCGCGCATCGCCGCGTCATTCGCCGCCGCCGGCGGTCCGCACGCCGGACAGATGAGCGCCTTCCTCGCGAAGGCCTTCGGCGGCGCGACGCTCGCGCGCTTCACCGTGCACGGAGAGACGCCGGCGATGTCTCCGCTGACGGCGCGCGCAATCGTCGAAGACGCCGACCTCGTCTTCCTCGGCGGCGGCGATCCGATTCATGGCGCGCACCTGCTCGCCAACGCCGGGGCCGACCAGTGGCTCCGCGATGCTCACCTCGGCGGCACACCGTGCATGGGAATCAGCGCCGGAGCCATCATGCTCTGCGGGTGGTGGGCCGAATGGCCCGACCGTGCACCCAAGGACGCGCTCCACGACGGCGGCACGCTCGTTCCGTGCGCGCGGGTCGTCCCTGATCTCGTCATCGACTGCCACGCCGAAGAGGACAACTGGGCCGAGCTCCGACTCGTCCGCGCGATGCTGCACGATCACCTCGGAGAGAGCCTGAACATGCCGCGCTTCCTCGGCCTCCCCACGGGGAGCGGGCTCATCGTCGGCCCCGACCGCGCGCTCGAAACCGTGGGAATTCCGCCGTTTCGTCTCGTCTGACACACGAGACGGCGTTCGAGGCATGCGGCCGAGCCGAGTGATACGCTCGCAATTCGACCGGATGACCAAGCACCGCACCGGCACATCGTCTTCCTACGGGGACTTCATCCAGGAAGAACCGACCGGCGGAATCCAGGCGCGCGCGATGCGGCCTGGCCTGGTGCTCCTCTATGCGCCGAACTTCGATCAGTTCTACTCGGCGTACGTCTTCAGCGTCCCCGAGCTGATCATCGGCCGCGAGATCTCGACGCCGATCTGCGTCCCCGAGCAGGCCGTGAGCCGGCAGCACGCGCGCATTCGTTCAGACGCTTCCGGGAAGAAATGGATCCTGACCGACCTCGGGTCGCGCAACGGCACGATGGTCGACGGGCAGTTCGTGCACGAGATCGAGCTCCAGCACCTGCACGAGATCCGGATCGGCGACGCCATCTTCAAGTACGTGGAGACCGGCGCGGAGAAGTTCGTCCCCTATCGCCTCGACGGAGAGATCGCCGGAGAGCGTCGATCGAAGCTCCTGCGTGAGCTGGTCGGCGGATACCAGATGGACGCCATCGCCGCCGACGTGGAGCGCATCGCGCCCACGGAGCTGTCGTGCGTGATCCTCGGCGAGACCGGCACGGGCAAAGAGGTCGTGGCGCGCGGCATCCATCGCGCGAGCGGGCGGCGCGGAAGCTTTCAAGCGATCAACTGCGCGGCGATTCCGCCGAACCTCCTGGAGAGCGAGCTGTTCGGCTACCGGCGCGGGGCGTTCAGCGGCGCTGATCGCGACAAGCCTGGCCTCATCAAGCTGGCCGACGGCGGCACGTTGTTCCTCGACGAGATCGGCGACATGCCGCTCGAAGCGCAGGCCAAGCTGCTGCGCGTGCTGCAAGCGCGCGAAGTGTTCCCGCTCGGCGCGACGACGGCCGAGCGCGTCGACATCCGCGTCGTGTGCGCGACGCACCGCGACCTCACGCAGTACGTCCGCGAAGAGAAGTTCCGCGGTGACCTGTTCGCCCGCTTGAACGAGCACGTCGTCCGCTTGCCGCCGCTCCGCGAGCGCAAGGAAGACATGGTGCAGCTCGCGCGCGCGTTCACCGCGCGGTACGGGCGGCCGGGGTTGCAGTTCACGTTCTCGTTCCTCGTGGCGCTGCTCCACTACGACTGGCCGTTCAACGTGCGCGA
>PLXW01000148.1 GCA_003151595.1 Myxococcales bacterium | reverse complement strand
CGCCGAGGATGTCGCTCAGGATGGCGAAGCGCTTGCCGTCCGAGATGAGCCCCATCGCGATGCCCGCGACCGGCGCCTTGATCGGCACGCCGGCGTCCATGAGCGCCAGCGTCCCGCCGCACACCGCGGCCATCGACGAGGAGCCGTTCGACTCGAGGGTCTCGGACACGATGCGGATCGTGTACGGGAAGTTCTCCTTGTCCGGCATCATGCGGACGAGCGCGCGCTCGGCGAGCGCACCGTGGCCGACTTCACGACGGCCCGGGCCGCGCAGCGGCTTGGTCTCGCCCGTGCTGAACGGCGGGAAGTTGTAGTGGAGGAGAAAGCGCTTCCACTTCTCGCCGTTGAGGCCGTCGATCTTCTGCTCGTCCGTGGACGTGCCGAGCGTCGCGGTCACGATGGCCTGGGTCTCACCGCGCTGGAAGAGCGCCGAGCCGTGCACGCGCGGCAGGAGGCTGACTTCCGTCATGATGGCGCGGATCGTCTTCGAGTCGCGGCCGTCGATGCGGCGCTTCTCGCCCATCACGTACTCGCGAACGACGTTGTACTTCCGCTCTTCGAACTCGGCCTTGACGAGCTTCTCGACCTTGGCGAACGGCTCGTCGCCGAGCTCCGCCTTCAGCGTCGTGACCAGCGTCTCCTTCAGCGCCTTGTATCCGCCGTAACGCTTCGCCTTGTCCTTGATGAGCGAGCTCTCGAGGATCCCCTTGTCGACGATCGTGGCGACGCGGGCCGCGATGGCGGCGTCGAGCTTCTCCGGCGCGAAGACGCGCTTCGGCTTCCCGACCGCGGCGCGCATGCGCTCGATGAGCTCGAGGATGGGCTGCGCCGCGCGGTGCGCGAACCACAGCGCGTCGATGATGTCGTTCTCGTTCGCTTCGGCCGCGCCGCCTTCGACCATCGTGATGGCGTCTTTCGAGCACGCCACGACGAGATCGATGTCGGCCTTCGCTTGCTGCTCGAACGTCGGGAAGATCACCAGCTCGCCGTCGACGCGCGACACGCGCATGCCGACGAGCGGCCCGTCCCACGGGATGTCCGAGATGTGCAGCGCGCAGCTCGCGCCGGTGAGCGCGAGGATGTCGGTGTTGTTCACCTTGTCCGAGCTGAGGACGGTCGCGATGATCTGCGTGTCCTTCTTGAACCCCTCGGGGAACAGCGGACGCATCGGGCGGTCGATGAGGCGCGACGTGAGGATCTCCTCGTCGCGCTGGCGCCCTTCGCGCTTGAAGAAGCCGCCGGGGATCTTGCCGGCCGCGAACGTCTTCTCGACGTAGTCGCAAGTCAGCGGGAAGAAGTCGAGGCCCGGGCGCTCGTCGCCGCACACGGCGGTGACGAGGACGACACTCTCGCCGTACGTGACGAGGACGGCGCCGTGGGCTTGCTTGGCCAGACGGCCGGTTTCGAACGTCAGCGGCTTGCCGTTGACGAGGACGGATTCACGAACGAAAGACATGGCGATTGCGCTCCTTCAAGCGCGCGTGCCGCTGTCGCGCGGCTCGGCGCCGAATGCTTCGCTCAGGCCTTTGTCCTCGGTTGGTATGCGCGAGACGGAGACGGTCAGAGATGACTCGCGCGCACGAATCGAAGAGCAAGGCGTGGAAAAGACACTCGGGAAAAACTGCAGACGAGAACGAGAACGAGTCTGACGTGAAACGGGGCGTGACGTGGAACGGGGAGGGGAGCGTTTCGGCTCGCCCTCCCCGATCGGAGAAAACTTACTTGCGGAGGTTGAGCGCGGAGACGACCTTGCGGTAGCGGTCCAGGCTCGACTTCTTCAGGTAGCTGAGAAGCCTGCGGCGCTTCGAGACCATCTTCAAGAGACCACGACGCGAGTGGTGATCCTTCACGTGCGTCTTGAAGTGCTCGGTGAGGTAACCGATGCGCTCGCTGAGGAGCGCGATCTGAACTTCGGGCGACCCGGTGTCGCCGTCGTGTGTCTGGAACTTGCCGATGAGCTCGGCCTTCTTCTCGGTGTGAAGCGGCATGTGAATCGAGTTTCTGGTGCAGACCGAACCGCGCTTCGCGCGGACTCGCCGTCCTATACAGGGCTGACCGCAGCCGAAGCCGCCGGGAGCCGCGACGCCGTTGCGCATACGCGCGCGGGCGACCTTCGAACCTCCTGGACGTTTTTCCAGGTGGGGCGCGCAGTATAGGCAGGGAAGGGCTTTCGTCAACCAAGGCTTGTCGCCCCTTGGCCAGGGTTCTGTCGAGCCTCGGCCGGGGCCTATGGAGCCTCGGCGCCCGCCTTTTCCAAGCCTGGAACGAGCAGCTCCTCCGGCGCGACCGGGCGCGCGACGGTCCAGTGGAGCCCCGTCTCATCGCTCGTGACGGTGACGTCCCCCTCCAGATCCGTTCGCGCGATCGTCGCGTGATCGTCCGCGAGGCGACGCAGCGTCTGCGCGTGAGGGTGACCGTAGTCGTTGCCGCGACCGCAGGAGATCACCGCGAGGCGCGGCGCGACCGCGTCGAGCATGGCGGCCGAGCTGGCGTGGCGCGAGCCGTGGTGGGCGACCTTGAGGACGTCGGCGCGGACGGCCGCGCGGTCGTCGTCGAGGAGGCGCCGCTCGGTGGGGTGCTCGGCGTCCCCTTCGAAGAGGAAGCGCACGGTCCCGCCGCGCGCGCGGTGATCGACCCGCACGACGACGCTGTTGGCGTTGAGATCGCTGCGCGTGTGATCGAAGAGCGGGTCGCGCGGCTCGAGGACCGAGACGGAGACGTCGGCTCCGAGCGCGAAGTGATCGCCGCGGCGCGCGACGAGGGTGGGGACGTGGCGCGCGTGGAGCGCGTCGAGGGCGCGGGCGTACGAAGGGATGGCGTGTGCGGCGTAGCCGGGATCGATCCATCGCTCGAGCGGCAGCGTGCCGGCGAGGTGCGCGAGGTCGCCCACGTGATCGGCGTGCGCGTGCGAGAGGAGGACCGCGTCGAGCGTGTCGCTCTTGATCGCCGCGAGCGCGGCTGCGACCCGCGCCGCCCCGTCGGGCGGGCCGGCGTCGATGAGCATCGCGTGCCTGTCGGACGTGGTGAGGAGCGCGGCGTCGCCTTGACCGACGTCGAGGAAGCGCACGGTCAACGTACCGCCCGTCGCTCCCGCGATCGCAGCGCCCGCACGCGCTTCCGGCGCCGCCGCGTCGGCCCCGCTCCCGCGCGGAAAACAGGCCACGAGCGCGATCGCGATGAGCGCGAAGGCGCGCGAGCTCGTGCGGGGCGTCATCTGCGCTTACGATAGCGCGCATGCGCTGCACCGCGTGCGCCGCCGCGATCGATGCGTCGTCCGTCTTCCCCGGCGCGACCCTCCGCTGCGCGTGCGGTGTCGACAACGTCGTTCCGCTCCCTCCGCGTCTGCGCGAGGAGACGGCGTACCGCGACGCGGGGTCGGCGCAGCACGTGAACAGCGGACAGGCGGCGATGATCTCGTGCCCCTTCTGCGGCGGACCATGCACCTCCGAGTCGCGCGCGTGCCCTCACTGCAACGTGGAGCTCGCGGCAGTCCGATGCCCCGAGTGCTTCGCCCTCCACTTCACCGGCGCGCGCTTCTGCTCACGCTGCCGCGCCGAGCTCCACGACGGGCCGCTCTTGCTCGACGCCAGCGACTCCCCCTGTCCGCGTTGCGACAAGCCTCTTCGCACCACGCCCGAGGCGGGCGTCTTCGAATGCACGTCGTGCGGCGGGCTGTTCGTCGATCACACCGCGTTCGCCACGCTCGCCGCTGAGAAAGAGCACACGGCGCTGGTGTTCGACGGCCCGCCGCCACCGCCGTCGACACGCCTGTCGTCCACCGACGCGGAGGTTCACTACGTGAAATGCCCCGTCTGTCGCGAGGTGATGAACCGCATCAACTTCGGGAAGCGCTCCGGCGTCATCGTCGATCTGTGCGGGCTTCACGGCACATGGTTCGACCCTGGTGAGCTCACGCGCGTCCTCGAGTGGATCGCGAGCGGTGGGCACATCGACGAGCGCACGCGCGAGCGAGTGCCGCCGTCGCGCACGCAAATCCCTGCGGCGAACGCTCCGATGCTTCCCGAGCACCCCGGCGACACTCCGCAGGGGATCGGCCTCCCGAGCGCCGACGTGGTCCTCGAGCTCCTGAGGTCTTTCTTTCTCGATCGCTGAGCCTCCGCGTACCGACAGCCCGGCCGGCGAGACCGACAGGATCGGCTCTACGCAGACCGAGGCTGTCGGTCGCGACACCACAAACGCGGGGAAAGGAGCGGTCACCCTGTCGGACGCGACCGACAGGACACGGGCTCGAACCGAACGGGATCCCGGTCGTCAGCGCAAAGATCGACGTATTTACCGCGCGATCTACGGGTCACGAGTGGTGACCCTGTCGGTAACGACACCTCCGCCTGTCGGTAACGACACCCCAACCTGTCGGTGACGACGGGCTCGCTGGCTCTCGCGAACCCTCACCCCCCAACCCCCTCTCCCGCAAGGGGAGAGGGGGAGCGCAGTGCGATCTCTCCTCCCCTCTCCCCTTGCGGGAGAGGGGCCGGGGGTGAGGGCACGCGGATGACGAGGTCTGATTTGCGAATAACCACGGGCAGCACTACGTTCCCCCAGCTCACCACTCAGAAATGCGGAACCGCCGTTCATGATCACTTGGGCACTGAAGAAGATCCTCGGCACGTCTCACGAGCGCGAGGTGAAGCGGCTTCGTCCGCGCGTCGAGCAGATCAACGCGCTCGAGCCCGCCATCAGCAAGCTGACCGACGCCGAGCTCAAAGGGAAGACGGCCGAGTTCAAGACGAAGCTCGATAACGGCGCGTCGCTCGACGACATCCTCCCCGAGGCGTTCGCCGTCTGTCGCGAAGGCGGGAAGCGCGTCTTGAAGATGCGCCACTACGACGTGCAGCTGATCGGCGGGATGGTCCTCCACAAGGGATCGATCGCCGAGATGCGCACCGGCGAAGGGAAGACGCTCGTCGCCACGCTCCCTTGCTACTTGAACGCGCTCGAAGGCAAAGGGGTCCACGTCGTCACCGTGAACGACTACCTCGCCACCCGCGACGCGGCCTGGATGGGGAAGCTCTACGGGTTCCTCGGGCTCAGCACCGGCACCGTCGTTCACTCGCAAGGCGAGTACGAGAAGAAGGCCGCGTACCGCGCCGACATCACGTACGGGCAGAACAACGAGTTCGGCTTCGACT
>PLXW01000166.1 GCA_003151595.1 Myxococcales bacterium | reverse complement strand
CAGCGCGATCGGCGAGCCCGCGTGCGCGCGCCAGTCGACGTCCGCCACCGCGCGCTGCCCGGGCGCGAGCACGCCGCCGATCTCGGCGAGCACCTCGAGCTCACCCGGCAGCTCGCGCGATCCCGACTCGCTGCCCGCCGGCACCAGCAGCGCCACCCAGCGCGCCTGCACCAGCTCCTGCAGCCGGCGCGCGATCTCGTCGGCGACTGCGGAGGTCTCGCCCGACGGTGGCAGCGCCTGCGCGAGGAGCGCCAGCTCGTCGGCGAGCGGCAGTCGTCCGGGGCGCAGCAGGCGATCGACGAGCCGCTGCACGCGCAGGCGCAGCGGGTGAAAGGCGACGGCGGCGACCAGCGTCGCGATGGCGGCGACGATGCCGGCCGATCCCTTGCCCACCGGATGCCAGTGCGCGCCCGCGAGGCCGATGGCGAAGACGCCCGCGAAGTAGAGCGCCACGACCAGCGCCGTCGCGAGGCCATAGATGAGCGACGCGCGCAGCACGGCGTCGACGTCGAAGAGGTTGCGGCGCAGGAGCGCGTACGTGATGAGGAGCGGGAACGCCGCCGAGCAGAGCATCGCCATGTCGGCGGTGAGCGCGATCGATCCCGCGCGCGCCGCGAACTGCCACGCGATGACGACGCTGATCGAGAGCGCCATGCCGACGAACGTCGTCTTGGCGCGGTTGCGCGCAGAGGGCGAGCTGCCGCGACGGAAGCACACGCCCAGGAGCGCGAGGTCGAGCGCGAAGGCGATCGCGAGGAGGACCGCCGCGACGAGCGATGGCAGGTCCGCTGCGCGCGCGTCCGCGATCACCGCCTCGCGCCAGGCGACCATCGCCAGCGAGACCGCATAGAGCGGCACCAGCACGCGCGCGCGCGCCACCGAGGGACGCCGCTCGGGGAAGACCGCGAAGAGGTGGACCGAGAGCGGGCCGAGCAGCGGGTACGCGAGCCAGAGGCGACTGAAGCGGTAGCTCGTGTGCGCGTCGAACATCGTGAGGTAGAAGGTCGCCGCGAGGAGGCAGAGCGCGAGCGTGAGGCCGGCGGCGGGATCGCGCGCGCCGCGCTTGAAGACGAAGATGAGGCCCCCGAGCACCAGGTACAGAAGGCCGATCGAGTAGGGCAGCACGAACGCGTAGACGAGGTCGGCGCCGCGCAAGACCGCGACAGGGAGCGTGGCGGTTCTTGTCAATTCAGTTGACGATCGCGCGACGATGGTGACGCTCGCCGCGTCTCGCGCGAGGGCCGACTGCAGCGCCCGCCCGCCGTGCACCGCCGCGCCGTCGACGCTGAGGACCTCGTCGCGCACGGTGATGCCGGCCGCGCGCGCGGGCCACTCGGCGCGGCGCAGCGGAGCGACGGCTCCGTTTTCATAGGTAAGAAATCCCGCGAAGCGCACGGGCGTCGCGAGCGCGGTCCACAGCGTCGCCCCCGCGAGCACGAGCACGAGCCCGAGCGCGATCCAGGGAGAAGCCGCGGCGAGACGACGCACGCGACCGGAGTCTCACGCAGCCCGGCGGCGGTCAATCACGACTTAGTGTTAAATCAACACTAACCCTCTCTCCCCCGGTGACGCGAACGCGATCGGGCTCGCACTTGCGGGTGGCGGGTAGCGGTGCCGATGACGGCAAGCCGGGGGCGCCAAGGAGATCGACCCACCGATGCCGATCGGCCCCGCTCTCGTTCTCCGGACAGACCTCGTCGGCGCCACCGCCACCGCCACCCGCAAGAGCGAGCGCGTCCGCGTTCTCGTCACCTCAAGAAAGTGCTCGTGTGCGAGCTGCGAGCGGTCGCCAATCTTCGCGGCTCGCACTACATTCCGGCGATGCGCATCGCGCGGCGTATCGAGGGGCTCGTGCAGTCGGACATCCGGCGCATGACGCGCGAGTGCGAGCGCGTCGGAGGCATCAACCTCGGTCAGGCATCTGCGACATGCCGACGCCGCCGCTGGTGCGCGATGGCGCCATCGAGGCGATCCGCGCGCGCAAGAGCGTCTACTCGTTCCCCGAGGGCGCGCTCGAGCTTCGTGATGCGGTTGCACAAAAATTCGCGCGCGACAGCGGGCTCACCGTTGACGCCAGGAGCGAGATCGTGATCACCGTCGGCGCGACCGGCGCGTTCGCCGCCACGCTCACCGCGCTCTTCGATCCGGGCGACGGCATCGTTCTGTTCGAGCCCTACTACGGCTACCACCTCAACACGGCCACCATCGCCGGCCTCGTGCCCAGCTTCGTGACGCTCGCGCCGCCGCGCTTTGCCGTCGAGGAGGCGGACGTCGAGCGCGCGATTCTGCCGAACACGCGCGCGATCGTCGTGTGCACGCCGGCGAACCCGAGCGGCAAGATGTGGAGCGAGGGTGAGCTGGCGATGCTGGCGCGCGTCGCCGAGCGGCATGACCTGGTCGTCATCACCGACGAGATCTACGAGTACATCCGCTACGACGGTCGCCCCCACATCGCGCCCGCCACCATCGGCAACCTCCGCGATCGCACGGTCACCATCGGCGGCCTCTCGAAGACCTTCAGCATCACCGGCTGGCGGCTCGGCTGGGCGATCGCGCGAGAGCCGCTGGCGCGCGCGATCACGCTTGTCAACGACCTTTACTATGTCTGCGCGCCCACGCCGCTGCAGCACGGAGCGGCCGCAGGCTTCGCGGCGCCGCGCGCGTTCTTCGACGAGCTCGCGTCGAGCTATCAGGCGAAGCGCGATCGCATATGCAAGGCGCTTGACAAAGCGGGTCTGCCGCCGATCGTCCCCGAGGGCGCGTACTACGTGCTGGCGGACGCGTCGCGCCTCGGTCACGCGACGGCGCGCGAGGCGTCGATGCACATCCTCGAGCGGGCACGCGTCGCGTCGGTCCCGGGCAGCGCCTTCTATCGCGGGGCGGCCGGCGAGTCGCTGGTTCGCTTCTGCTTCGCCAAGGAGGACGACGTGCTCGAGGAGGCCTGTCGTCGCCTCGAGGCGATAGCAAAGTGAGCGATCAGCGCGGCGGATTTCTCGTCTGTCCCGCGTGCAACGGACAGCTCGTCGAGATTCGCGTCGGCGAAGAACAGGTCGCGATCGATCGCTGCATGACCTGCCAGGGCGTGTGGTTCGACTTCTTCGATGGCGAGGCGAGCGCGCTCGCGCGCCACGTCACGGTGCTGCCGCTCGGCGGCTTCGAGCACGCGGCGCCCGGTGCCTGCCCGCGTGACGGCGCACAGCTCACGGCGCAGCCCTACCTCGACGCGCACGGCCCGGTCGTCGAGCGCTGCCCGTCGTGCCTCGGCCTCTTCGCGCGCCGCGAGCGCATCGCCGCCCTGCGCGACTTCCACGAGCGCATGCCCGATCCCATCCCGCCGATGCTGCTGCACTCGATCTGGGCGCGCCTCTGGCGGCTGATCTGCGGCTGAGCTTTCGGGGTATCCTCGCGCGCTTTTCCATCCCCAGTTGGCCCGCGAGCCTCGAGGAGACCCGCAATGCCCCGCGACCTTCCCATCGGCAACGAGCGCTTCCTCATCAACTTCGACTCGAGCTACCTCGTCCGCGACATCTACTACCCGAACGTCGGCAAGGAGAATCACGCGGGCGGCGCGCTCTTCCGCTTCGGCGTGTGGGCGGCCGGCAAGTTCTCGTGGGTGGGCAAGGACAACGGGTGGAACATCGAGCTGCGCTATGAGCCCGACACGCTGGTCACGCGCGTCCACCTCAAGAACGAGTGGCTGGGCGTGGAGCTCGTCGGCACCGACTGCGTCGACTTCCACGAGACGCTCATGGTGCGAAAGTTTGTTGTCAAGAACCTTGACCAAACCACGCGCGAGATTCGCCTGTTCTTCCACCACGACTTCCGCATCTCGGAGAACGAGGTCGGCGACACCGCGGCCTACGATCCGAAGAACAAGACGGTCACCCACTACAAGGGCTACCGCTACTTCCTGATGAACGTGATGGCCGACGGGCAGGCGGGCGTCGACCACTGGGCGATCGGGCAGAAGAGCGGCGGCAAGGAAGGCACCTGGCGCGACGCCGAGGACGACGGCAACCTCGGCAAGAACCCGATCGCGCAGGGGGCCGTCGACAGCGTCGTGGCGGCGCACGTGCTGGTGCCGGGCGGCGGCGAGAAGCTCGTCTACTACTGGATGTGCGCGGCCAAGGTGTGGATGGGCTCGTGGGACGGCGCCAAGGAGATGAACGACAAGATCGTCGAGCGCGGACCCGAGTCGTTCATCGAGCGCACGCGCGCGTACTGGCGGCTCTGGGTGCGCAAGGAGCCGACCGACTTCTCGAAGCTCCCGCTGGCGATTGTTGATTTGTACAAAAGGTCATTGCTCGTGGTGCGCACGCAGATCGACGAGGGCGGCGGCATCATCGCGGCCAACGACACCGACATCACGCAGTTCGCGCGCGATACCTACTCGTACGTGTGGCCGCGCGACGGCGCGCTGGTCTCGCACGCGCTCGATCTCGCGGGCTACGGCGACCTGGCGATGAACTTCTATCGCTTCTGCGCCGACGTGCTCACGCCCGAGGGATACCTGCTCCACAAGTACAACCCCGATCGCTCGCTCGCCTCGTCGTGGCACCCGTGGATGGGGAAGAACGGCGCCGAGCTGCCCATCCAGGAGGACGAGACGGCGCTCGTCGTGTGGGCGCTGTGGCGGCACTTCCAGCGCTACCGCGATCTGGAACATGTCAAGCCGCTTTACGGTCGACTTGTCAAGAAGGCTGCCGAGTTCATGTGCCGCTACCGCGAGCCGCGCACCAAGCTGCCGGCGCCGTCCTACGACCTGTGGGAGGAGCGTCGCGGCATCCTGACGTTCTCGGTGGCGGCGGTGCACGGCGGCCTCCTCGCCGCGGCGGAGTTCGCGCTCGCGTTCGGCGATCTCGATCTCGCGCGCAAGTGGACGACGGCCGCGACCGAGATCCGCGCCGCGATGGACGCGCACCTCTGGCGTCCCGAGCTCGGCCGCTTCGCGCGCATGATCAACGTGAGCGACACGGGGCAGATCGAGGTCGACACGGTGATCGACGCGTCGATGTACGGCTGCTTCGCCTTCGGCGCCTACGCGGCCGACGACCCGAAAGTCCTCGCGACCATGAAGGCGATCAAGGATCGCCTGTGGTGCAAGACCGAAGTCGGCGGCGTCGCGCGCTACGAGAACGACTACTACCACCGCGTCAGCGACGACATCGCCAACGTCCCGGGCAACCCGTGGTTCATCTGCACCATGTGGTTCGCGCAGCACATCATCGCCAAGGCCAAGACGCACGCCGAGCTCGACGAGGCGATCGAGGTGCTCGAGTGGGTGGCGTCGCGCACGCTGCGCTCGGGCGTGCTCGCCGAGCAGGTGCACCCGTACTCGAACGCGCCGCTCTCGGTCTCGCCGCTCACCTGGTCGCACGCGACGGTGGTGATGTGCGTGCAGGAGTATCTCGAGAAGCTGGAGAAGGTCGAGGCGTGCGGCCAGTGCGGCCAGCCGCGCTACCGCAAGCTGCGCAGCTATGATCGCCCCGATCCGGACCTGTCGGCGACGCTGGGCCCGAGCGCTACCAGGGAGAATCGATGATGTCCGACATGATTGTGCATTGCAGCACGCGATTTGTGCAGCGCAGCAGGGAGGCCGCCCGTGGGTGAGACGCGCGTAGAAGGCTGGGTGGGCGCGACGCCCGAGGCCGTGGCCAAGGAGGCGGCGCGGCGCTTTGCGGTCGCGGCCGAAAAAGCCATCCGCGAGCGCGGGCGCTTCGCGGTGGCGCTCGCAGGTGGCTCGACGCCGCGCGCGATGAACGAGCTGCTCGCGCAGCCGCCCTATGCCGGGATGGTCGACTGGAGCAAGGTCGAGATCTACTTCGGCGACGAGCGGACCGTCCCTCCTTCGCACATGCAGTCGAACTACCGCATGACCAAGGAGACGCTGCTCGATCACGTCGCCATCCCCGCCGACAAGATCCACCGCATCGAGGGTGAGGGCGACCCGCTGATGGCGGCGCGCAGCTACGAGATGGTGCTGCGCTCGACGGCGGTCGACGTCATCGGCACGGCCGAGACCGGCATCTTCCCGCGCCTCGACCTGGTGATGCTCGGCATGGGTCCCGACGGACACACCGCCTCGCTGTTCCCACGCACGACCGCGCTCGAGGAGCGCTATCGCCTGGTCGTCGAGAACTTCGTCGAGAAGCAGAACGCGTGGCGCATCACGATGACCGCGCCGATGCTGAACGCCGCGCGCGAGATCGTCCTGTGCATCTGCGGCGCGGAGAAGGGTCCGGTGCTCAAGACCATCCGCGACCCGAGCGTCGACGCGCTCGACTACCCGGTGCTGATGCTGGAGCCGGTCGATGGCAAGATTGTCTGGTTGCTTGACAAGGCGGCCAAGAACGGCTGACGCGCGGAGCTCACGGCGCGTCGCTGACTCGCCCGATCCGGACGCCCGTCGACACCTCGAGCTGCGGCACGGTCTCGCCCGTGAACGCGTCGACGACGACGTCCGGCGGCATGTTGGTCGCCGTCTCCGGGAGCGAGAGCGCCCACGCGAGGCGGGCCGTCTGATGCGCGCTGTCGCTGCGGAGCTCGAGCTCGGCGCGCATCGCGTGCGCGGCGTCGAGCTGCCTTGACACGCGCTTCGTCTTGGCCCTCCGCAGGTCGAAGTATGCATTGCGGCACGAGTCGGGATCGCCGACGACGCGATCGCAGGCCTCCGGCAGCCGCACCACTTCGCTCTCCCCCGTCGCTTCCAGCACGCAGTAGTGGCGGCCAGTCATGCGCTGCTGAACGACCGCGCGCGTGAGCGGCTTCGCGTCGCCGAAGCGGAAGCCGGTCACCGCGTCGCGCGCGATCGTGGCGCGCCACGTCGGGCCCCAGTCGGGGCGCGTCTCGAGGTAGCAGTCGATCGCGCCGATCCCCTCGGCAGCAGGCACGGGCAGACGCAGCGTCCCCGGCGCCGACGAGGGCCACGTCGCCGGCACGCCTGCGAGCCCGAGCTCGATCGAGAAGGTGCGCACCACGTCGAGCGCCGCTCGCTCGGCACCCTCGCGCGTGCGGCCGCGCTCCGGCTCGAAGAACAGGTCGATGCGATCGATGCGCCCGTCGGCTCCGAGCGCCACGGCGCTGCAGTGCGGGGTCTGCGAGCAGAGCATCCGAGCGGGCGCGTCGGCGTCGGCGGACGGCGTCAGCGCGAAGGGATAGTGCGGCGGCGGCGATGTGCCCGGCAGCGCCGCGATCGGGGCGGCGAGCTCCGCGCAGGGATCGGCGATCGTCGCGGGCGCGCTCTTCGTCGATGGTGGCGAGGCAACGGTCGACACCGCCGGCGGCGCCGCGTGCACGCACGCAACGAGCAGCATCGCGATCATCGAGAGGCTCGCCTTCATCGCGGCATCGCCCCACCGAGGCGCGCAATCTTCAAACGGCGACGCACCACACACGCACGAGCGGTCGACACGCGCAGGCGCACGAGACAAGCCTACGAGCAAAGCAACGGCCCGCTTCGCGACGTGCGAAGCGGGCCGTTGTGTTTTTGTGGATTTGTGCTTTTGTGCTACTCGGCGTCGTCGAGGATGATCTCGGCCTGCGCCTTGGCTGCTGCTGCGGCGGCCGCTGCCTGCGCGGCGAGGATCGGAGAAGGAATCTCCTCGCCGGGCGGTGCGACGTCGACGTGCATCGGGATCTTCTTGTACGCGCCCACGCCCGTGCCTGCGGGAATCAGGCGGCCCATGATGACGTNNGCGACGCCTTGGTGATACCGAGCAGGAGCGGCTCCCACTTGGCCGGAGTGCCGCCCGCCGTCAGCACACGCTCGTTCTCCTCCTCGAGGACATGACGCTCGACCTGCTCGTCGATGAGGAAG
>PLXW01000089.1 GCA_003151595.1 Myxococcales bacterium | reverse complement strand
CAGACACCCGCCGCGCCGCCGCCGCCACTCGTCCCAGCGGCCGGAGTCTCGAACCTGAGCGGAACGGTGCAGAGGCCAGAGGTGCCCGCGCCCGCCGCGCTCATGGTTACCGTACCCGCTCCGAAGGAGAGAAGGCCGCTGATGTATCCGCCACCGCCGCCCGCGAAGGCTGCCGGCGTGGTGAGGTCACCGCCACCGCCGCCACCGCCGCCCCACATCTTCACGATCGCGTTGGTGCAACCCGTCGGAGGAAGGAAGGTCCCCAGGTTCTGTTGCGTGCTGACGAAGACGCACAGGCCGCCGAGGCACTGGTCGTCGATCGAGGTGCATCCGTGCGTCGTATCGCAGACGTCACCGTTGACGGGCAGCGCGCACGCGCCCGCAGAACACATCAGCCCTGAGACGCACAGTGGCGTGGGCCCGCTTCCGCAGGTCGTGCCCGTGTCGTCGAGGCAGGTGTTGGTCGCCGTGTCGCAGAAGAGGCCGGGCGCGCAGCTCGCGTTGGCGCTCCCCGCGGGGCACGCGGCGCCGTAGCCAGCACCCTGGCACGTGCCGCTGCAAGTCAGGTCGTTCGCGCAACAGTTGTGCGTCCCGCTGCAGCCCGGACTCACGGAGCACGCGGCACCCGACGGTTCCTCGCACGTGTTCGACACGCTGTCGCAGGTGAGACTTCCGGAGCAGTGGGCAGTCCCACTCCCCGCCGGGCACGCGGCGCCGTAGCCTCCGCAGGTGACGTTGCACGAATTTCCGTTCGCGCAGACGTTGGGTGAGCACGCGCTCCCGAGGTCCTCTTCACAGGTATGAGTCGTCGCGTCGCAGACGAGCCCAGCGTTGCAGCTCCCGCAGGAGCTGCCGTAGGTCCCCGCGCCAGCGCCGCAAACGCCGGCGCTGCAGGTGAGGCCCGTCGCGCAACAGTTGTTGGCCGCGATGCACGATGCCGGACCCAGCACGCCCGCTCCCCCGGTGGCCGGTGTGGGAGCTGGCGGTGCGGCGAACGAAATGGTCGGATTCGACGTGTAGCCGGATCCGAGACTGGTGAGCTTCACCGTAAGCACGCCGCCCGTGGCATTCACGGTATTCACGATTGCCGTAGCGCCGCTGCCCCCACCACCAATGAAGGTCACGGCCTGCCCAGTTGCGTAATACCCTGAGCCGTTCCCGGGGTTCTGAATACCCGTGACACAGTTCACGGCGTTGCTGTTCGGATTGGTGCACTTGATTGGCAATGCGGCGACTGCCCGCACCGCGAACGGTGTCGTGAAATTCGACGCCGCAGTGGTGTTGCTGACAGCGCCGAACGTAACCGTCGGCGCGCTGGTGTAGCCGCTTCCGGTTGGGAAGGGCCCCGTGAACGAGGTGATTGCGCCCGCCGTCAGGTTAGCCGTCGCTGCGGGGGCGCCCAGAGCGGGAACGAACGTGAGGGTGGGGGCCGCGCCGTAGTTCGAGCCTCCGCTGGTATCGGTGATCGAGGTGATCCGGCTGCCGACAGTGCACGCGCTCGCGCTGTTCTCTCGACACGTGTTCAACGTGCTGTCGCAGGTGAGCCCCGCGTTGCAGAACTCGGCGCCCGTTCCGGCGGGGCAGGCGTTGTTGTAGATCCCGCACGTGCCGCCGGTCGCGAGGCTGCACATCTCGATGCCGCCGGAGGTCGCGCAGCAGTCATTGCTCCCCGCGCATGTTCCCGCCTGCGCACAGCCTGCGTGCCCCGGGGCGAATTCGCATGTGCTCGTCGAGGAATTGCACGTCAGGGTGGCGGCGCATTCGGCCGTGCCCGTTCCCGGCGTGCACGGAGCGCCGTAGCCGCCCGCACCGCAGGTTCCCGGGTTGCCGCTGCAGGTTAGACCAGTCGCGCAGCAATCTTTGCTCGCCGCGCACGTGGGCGGTCCCGCAACCGTGTTGCACGCGCTTCCACCCGTCTCGTGGCAGACGCCGGTGTCGCATGTGAGCCCGGTCGCGCAGCAGTTGGTAGTACCAGCGCAGGTGGCCGGAACGGCGCACGCCGTCGCGTACCCATCGAGGCACGTCTTGGTCGACGAGTCGCAAGTGAACCCGGTCGCGCAGTTCGGCGCGCTCGGGGCCGCCGAACCGCACGACGTGTTGTACTTGTCGAGGCAGGTGTTCGTCGCCGTGTCGCAGGTGAGCCCGGCTCCGCAGTTGGTCGTGCCCGACCCTGCCGGACACGCCGCACCGTAGGCGCCGGCTCCGCAGGTGCCGCCCGCGCCGCTGCACGTCGTGCCCGTCGCGCAGCAGTCCTTGTTCGTGGCGCAGGTGGCCGGCACGACGTCGCACGGCGTCGCTCCAGCGCCTTCGCGGCACAGGTGTGACGCTGAATCGCAGACGAGCGGGTCAGTCCCGGAGTGTGCCGCGCAGTTCGGCGAGCTCGGAGCCGCCGTGCCGCACGACGTGCTGTAGTCGTCGAGGCAGGTATTCGTCACCGTGTCGCAGAAGAGGCCCGCTCCGCAATCGGCCGTGCCGCTCCCTGGGGTACATGCGTCGCCGTAGGCGCTGACGCACTTGTTGCTTCCGTTGCACGTGAGCCCCGCGGCGCAGCAGTTCGTCCCGTTGCAGCCAGGGCTGGCGGAGCAGGTGGACAGCAAGCCCTCGCGACACGTGTTCGTCGCGGTGTCGCAGGTGAGACCCGCGCTGCAATCCGCAGCACCGCTCCCCGCGGGGCATGCCGTGCCGTAGTTGCCGAGGCAGGTGCCAGGGCCGGGGGTCGAGCTGCACGTGAAGCCCGAGTTCGTGGCGCAACAATCCTTCGCAGCGGTGCAGCCCGTGATCTGGCACGCGCTCCCTGCCCCCTCGAGGCAAGTGTTCGAGGTCAGGTCGCAGGTGTAGCCGGGGGCGCAGTCGAGTGTACCGCTCCCATGGGGGCATGCCGCCGCGTAGGCCACCGTACAGTGGTTCGTGACACAGCTGAATCCAGCCGCGCAGCAGTCGTTGGTACCCGCGCAGGTAGCCGCAACCGCGCACGGAGTATCGGTGTTTCCACCGCGGCACGTGTTGGTCGCGCCGTCGCACGTCAACACCAACCCGGTGGCCGGGTTCTGGTTGCAGTCGTTCACGCCGCTCCCCGCAGGGCACACGGCGCCATAACTTCCTAGGCAGGTACCCGCAGCGCACGTCCCGTCCGAGGCGCAGCAGTCGTTCGTGCCCGAGCAGGTCGCGTTCCCGTTGCAGCTACTTCCGGCCGTCTCGAGACACTTGTGAATGGCGATGCCCGGAGGGGTCGCAGTCGCGGCGGGAGTGCACTCGAGCCCGGTCGCGCAGCAATTGCTGGTTCCGCCGCAGGTCGCAGTCGCGGCGCACGCAGTCGCCGCGTTGTATCCGTAGAGGCACTTGGCGGTCGCCGAATCGCAAACGAGCCCGAGCGCGGTTGCACAGAGCTGAGTCGAGCTACACGCACTGCCGTACGGTTCGCGGCACGTTCCGCTCCCCCCGGTGTCGCAGACGAGTCCGGTCACGCACTGCGCGGTGGACGCGCACGTCCCGCCGTACGGTTCCAGGCACGTATGGCCAGGCCCTTGGCAAACGAGCCCGGTCTGGCACTGCGAGTTGCTGCCCGAGGGGCACGAACCCGAAAGGCCGCTCACGCAGAGGAGGCTGCTCGCATCACAGATGCCGCTGGTGCAGTCTCCGGCCACCACGCAACCGATGCCCAGGGCGCACCGCTGCCCGGGGTCGCACGAACCGCCGCAGTCGACGCCGGTCTCGGTGCCGTCCTTGATGCCGTCGCTGCAGGTCGCACCCGCCGCGCAATGCCCGGCCGTGCAGATTCCGTTGAGGCAGTTCGCGTTCGAGGCTCCGCACAGCTTTCCGGCCAAGCAAGGCGAACAGGATCCGCCGCAATCGACGTCCGTCTCACCGAAGCCGGCGCCGGCGTTCACGGCGTTGTTGTCACACTGCGCGACGTTCGCGGCAGTGTCGCACGAGCACTCCGCCTCGATGTAGAGATGCTTCGCGGTGGCACCGCACGTATTGCTGTCGCCGAACACCTCGCTGGTACGGCCCGACCCCGCCGGGCCGTTGCGCGTCTGCGTCGTGAAATCGGTCGCCGAGACGGTGCACGAGGCCAGGCCGATGCACTGATCCTCGACGAGCAGCTGCTGCACGGTGACGTTTTGACCGCCACCGGCCGCGGGGGTGCTCGTGCCATCGGAGCTGTCACACGTCCCGTACGCGAAGCTGCCGCACGAGCCGGTCGGCGTTCCGTAGGAGGCGAAGACGATCCTCTTGATGAACGAGCCGCCGGGACAGGTGATGGTGGCGCTGTTCCCCTGGGCGACCTGGGAACAGATGTTGGCCGGAGCGCTGTTCGTGGCGATGCACGCGTTGCCGGCCGTGTTCCCCATGCACACGAGGTTCGGCTGGCCCGGAGCCGGGGAGCCGGACGTCGTGCACGACGTGCCGCAGCAGCTGCCGCACGTGACCGCGCTGCTGCAACCGGCGTAGTCCGGGGCCGCGGCGCCGCACGTCGAGAACCCCGCCGAGCACGTGTACTGGCACGCGCCGGTGACGCAGCTCACGGTCGCCGCGTTCGTCGCCGAGCAGACCTTGTTACCGGCGACGGAGCAGGCGCCGCAGTTGTTCGTATCGGTGTTGGTGTTGGTCTCGCAGCCGTTGAGCGGGTTCCCGTCGCAGTTGCCGAAGCCGGCGTNNGCAGCTCCCCGCAGTGCAGGTCGCGCCGCACGTCGTTCCGGTACCCGAAGAGCAAACGCCGGTGACCTGGCTGCCGCTTGGACAGGTCCAGGTCGCGTTGATCGTCGAGTGCTGCTGGAGACCGCCGCCGGTCCCCTTCAAGAATCCGACGTAGATGTTGCCCCCCGACCAGTCGGTGACAGGGAACGTCGTGACGAGATCGCCGATCTTCGTGCTGGTCACCGCTTGAATCAGCGGCGCTTCGGTATCCCCCGGAGCCGTGCAGTCGTATTGCTCGATGAGGCCCGTGTTGGCTCCGGCGCCCGTGCCGACGTAGATGCTCCCGTCGAACTGGAACGGAGTCGCTTGCGGCTGATTCTGGGCCGCCGACTGGTTCACGAGCGGCGTCGAGTAGACCTGCGGAGATGACGTAAACGGATAGGCAATCTTCTGGAGGGCATTACTCCAGCCGATGTAGAGCCACTGCGCCTGGTCGAGGGTGACCGAGGACTGGATGTTCGTGGAGAGCACGCCGCTCGTCGTGAGCGCCGCCGAGTTGCCCTTGACCCACTGCGCTTGCGTGGTCGGAAGAGCCGGGAGCTCGAAGACATGGGCTCCCGCGCCGATGTACAGCTTGCCCGGGCCGAAGTCGCCGCCGGCGCTCCCTGTGATCCCGTAGGTACTGGACGCCGTCGTACAGCTCCCGCCGCAAAGGTCGACTTCGGCGGTCTGGAGACTCGCTCCGTTGTCGATGGCGTAGAAGAAGCGCCCGCCGCCGTCGCCGATGTAGACGGCGTTGTGCCCACTGCTCGGCCATCCGGAGATGACCGCCGGCTGCCCGAGCGGAAGCGGGCTCGATGCGGCGACTTGCAGGCCCTGCGAGCCGTAGCAAGAGGCCCCCGTCGTGGCGGTCACGCAGTGAAGTTTGCCGGCGTCGTCGCCGAAATAGATCTTCGAGTAGCCGCCACCGGGGCCGCCGAAGGTGCCCCAGGGCGAAGAGTGTGAGACGGCGTTACCGCCCACGTAGGGGAAGCCCGCGCACGCGGTCATCGCCGGGGCGGTGCCGCCGGCTTCGACGGCCGCCGGACTGTTGGGCGCGTTGTAGCAATAGAGCGTGCCGTTGTTGGCGAGCGCATAGAGCTGCACGTTCGTGGACTGGTACGAGAAGATGAGGCCGCCGCTCGCGAAGCTCGCGCCAACCGAGGCATAGCCAATGAGCGCGGGGAGGTTCGAGGCGCTGCTGCCATTCGCGCCATAGAGGTGCGCGAAGACCAGGAGGTTCGCGGCCGACGCGATGTTGCCCGCGTCACCCATCATCTGCGCCGCGGTGGTCGTGCCAACGCCCGCGCCGTTACCATTGATCGCGACCGCGACCTTGTCCGAGTCGCTGTCAGTGGTCCACAAGCTCCATGCCGCCGGCGCAGTGTCGACCGGGCTGCCGGTGCTGATGGTCCACTGCGGAACGGCCTGGCCTACCTCGGGCTGAAGCTTCTGCTTCGCGAAGTAACTCAGTCGCGCGCGCGGCTCGATCGCCGTGGGCGACGCCGCCCATCGGTTCGTGGTCCAGTCGGACACGATCGCAGGGAACTCCGTTTGAGCGGCGGCCAATGCGGCATTGGCCGGCGCGTCGGGGAGCTGGGGAGCTCTCGAGCCTTGCTTGGGTTGATCGCTCTGAGATGCGACACATCCAACGAAGCCAACAAGAGAGATCGCTACGAGATGTCTTTTCATCAGGCTCCACCCCTAAACGGATCCATATTAGGCGTCTCAGTAGCGCGAGGCCCCGCGTATCTTCACCCACTGAGTCGATTTGGGGCATCTTTACCGACTCTCGAACGGCGTGCTCAGCGCGGCCGGTCCGCCATCTCGCCGAGATGCGTCATCGACTACGGCGGCGCGCGTTGCTCCTCGATCACGCCGAACTCGATCGCCTCTCGGAGGAAGCTCTCGATGTCGATCGTCGCTTGCGGCAGCTCGACGTCGAACTTTTCCGTGACACTTGCGGCCAGCTCGTCGAGCGTCGCAGGGCCGGCCTGGAGGCGCTCGACGACCGTCGCCGCGACCGGGTTCGCGAGATGCATCTCGTTACGATCGAGCTGGATCACGACCGCATTCGGCTCGAGCTGCGACCATGCGATCGCTTCTGTAAGGAGTCGGTAGCTCACGCGGATGCCTTCACGAGCGGCAGGCGCACACGCGCCACGACGTGCGCGCTCGAGCTCCGCTCATTTTCGTTCAACTGGAGCCACGCGGAGCGGCCCGAGACGCCGAGCACTTTCGCACTGAGCTCGGCCCGCGCGCACTTCGAGGGGGACGGCCCGTCGGGAACGCCGCGCTCGAGGAGCGCGAGAGCCATGCATGGGTTGCACACGGAGAGGAGCTCGCAACGCGAGCACACCGGGAAGTCGCCCACGCGGGTCGCACGGATCCGCGCGAGCTCCGCGCTCTGCGACCACAGCTCGGTGAAGCTCGCCTCCCGCAGGCTACCGACGGGCTCGACCCACTGCGTGCACGGATAGAGATCGCCCTTCGGACCGATGTGGCACGTGCGACGTCCGGCGGCGCAGGGCGACTCGGTCAGCTTCTCCTCGCGACGTGCCTCACGCGTGCCGCACGACATGGGAGGGCTCCCCGCGCTCACGAGCTCCTCGATCCGGTGCGCCGCGCGAAGGAGAGCGTCCTCGCTCGGAGCGAGCAGCTTGGGCGCGAGCGAGCCGTTGTTCTTCGGCGTGATCGTGATGTCGAGCTGGAAGTGACACCCGAGCTCACTGGCGATCGCTTCGATGGCGCCGATCTCCTCGGCGTTCTTGTCCATGGCGACGCACTTGAGGACGACCTTCACTCCGCGCGCGCGAAGGCGCTTCGCGCCTGCGATCGTCTTGTCGAACGCGCCGCGCCGCCGCGCGATCGCGTCGTGCGTCGCGGCGATGCCGCCGAGCAGACTGATCTCCACTTGAAGGAGCCGGAGGCTTGCCATCTTGTCGGCCGCGTCGTCGTCGATGAGCGTCCCGTTGGTGTAGAGCTTCAGCGCGAACCCCAGGCTGCGCGCGTACGACGCGATCTCGAACCAGTCGCGGCGGACGAGGATCTCGCCCCCGGAGAGCGTGAGATAGAGAGTGCCGGCGTCCTTGAGCTGCTTGAGGATGCGCTTCCACTCGTCCGTCGAGAGGGCACCGAGCTTCTTGTCGGGGACCAGGTCGAGGTAGCAGTGCTCACAGTCGACGTTGCACGCATGCGTGATCTCGACGAGCGCGCTGAGCGGCGTCAGCGTTTCATCGGCGCGAACGATCGCGAGGGTCAGGGGATCTTGGAGGTCGAGCATTTCGTTCGAGGCGGCCTACGATGATTTCGGGAAGGCGCTGCACTCGGTGGTTTGGCCCATCTGCTTGTTGCACTGCGCTTGCGAGTAAAACATTTTGCGCGTCATGAACGCGGGGGCCGCGTACAGGAGCTTGCGGCGCGAGAGGGGCTCGCTCAGCACGGACGGTGCGGCGCTACGATTCCCCTTGTTGTCATCACTCATCTCGTTCCTCCCATGAAATATTCGAGTTCTCTCGTTCGGCGTCGACGATCAAATCGCAGTGCCAGCGGCGATCGGATGGCCGTGGTCCAGGAGCTCCCACGGGTTTGCCGGGAGCGCATAGGTTAGCTGGCGACATTGTGAGCGCGCGACTATCCCGCTCAGCAGATGAACCAGCGCGGCCTTTTCCTCACGCTGTACGACATCCGCGTCGAACACCAGGACGGCTTCGAGGAGCGCTGCGAGCACCTCTTCGGGCGCAGCGGGCGCCAGCGATGGAGGCGCGCCGCGCTCGAGGAGCACGATCGCCTGCAAGGGGGCTGACGCCGCGGCCCGCGTCCGCGGCATGTCCCCCCAGAACGGCGTCGGGTGGACCATGATGCGATCGCCCTCGATGCTCACACCAGTGATCTCGTCGGAGAGCACTCCGCGCGGAGCGGCGAGTGTGGCTACAGTGGTCTTGCCCGCACCCGACACGCCGGGGAACAGGAGCGCCTCGCCGCCGACGCGCACACTCGCCGAGTGAAAGAGTGCCCCGCGCGCGTTGCGGAGCGCCAGCGCGAGGAGAATGCGCAGTACCGCGACGAGAGAGAAAGGGCGCGCATACGAGACATCCGCCACGCGCGACGACGAGGACCAGTGAAAATCGAAGTCGCGGCGCAGGAACCGAAACTCGCTACCGGTGCGCTCGGCGACGACATCCATCTCCCTCACGGGAGGGACGAGAGTCGGGACGTGACGCGCTTCGACGACCACGTCGGGCTCGCTCGATCGCTCTGCCAGAAACTCCGGCCATTCGGCCTCGAGGCGGCGACGTGTATCCTCGTCGCAGCGAACGTCGAAAGTGAGGCCCACGAACGTCAAGCGCATAGCGTGTGCGAGGCTACGCCTGTCCTCTCTCGCACGCCAAGCTTTGATTCCGCGGTAGACCTACGCATTCACGCCTTCGCAGACGGCGTCGCGCAACATGGTGAAACCCGACAAGACGACGAGACCGGTGGCGCCGTCCGGCGTCACAACCGAGCCTATCCGGTCGGACATGGCGGAATGGGCGGCGAGCGAGTGCAAGGGGGCAGCATTCGCCGAGGTCGCCCTCGCGGGGGCCTCGATCGGCGTGCCACTCTTGCCGGTGAAAGGCGTGCTCACGGCGCGGCAGCTCTACGCGCGAGTCACCGATCGCGAGATGGTCGATGTCGATGTTCGAGTGCGCTCGCGCGACCTCGGCCGACTCTGCGAGGCGGGGGCGGCGCGCGGGTGGGTCCTCATCGAGCGATCGCGCGCGTACGCTTGTGCCGCCTTCAAGGTGCTGGGCGAGCGCGTCGAGCTCGAGGCTCACGTCGGGCCGCCCGGCTTCTGTGGGCTGACCGTCGACGCCATGATCGAGCGGGCCACGCAGCACGTCGAGCCGTTCGGCGTTCCCCATCTCCAGCCGGAGCTTCACGACCACGCGCTGTTGTTGATCGTGAACGCTTTCAAAGATCAGCTCGTGAACGCGTCCGAAGGAGGGCTCGTCGACCTCGCACGCATCGCGGCGCTCCCCGATTTCAAGTTCGAACGTCTGGCCTCGCTCGCGCGCGAATGCGGAGTCGCAGCGGTTGCGTGGCTGGTCGGCGAATGGATGCTCGAGAGACGTAGTGAGTCGCGCTGGCGCTCGCTGCTCGACGAGCTGGGTGGACGCCCGAATCGCCGGCTCTACACGGCGGCGTTCCATGCGCTCGCAGAGAAAGGACGCCGTCCGTCGCTGGCGTTGCGACTCTTGGTCCGCGCGGCACCCGATACAGCCGCGATGCGCGCGAGCGCGCTCGCCGTGACGCTCGGGTGGTGGTTCGAGACGATCGTTTCGTCGCCCACGCTCGCGATCGGGCGGATATCCCGCTAGCGCCGATCAGGCGGTCGTTGGCACATGTGTGGCTCTTGCTGGCCGCGGGTCGCAGAGACGCGCACCCACTCGACACCCGCCTGCCAATCCCGCAAAGTCGGCCGCGCCTTGCGCCCCGCGTCGCTCGTTCTCGTCCTGACGGTCGTCGGCTCGTTGGTGCTCGCCGGCGCCTGCAGCGCGGAGCACTTCCCGTTCGAAGACCACGCGGAGCCCGACGGTGCTCCGCCGCTCGGGGACGAAGCCGGTGCCGACGCGGTCAGCCCGCTCCCGCCGCTCGAGTCCGCGCCCCCTCCGCTCGTCCCTCCGTCCGCGCGCGTCAGCTTTGCATCGTCGCCCGTGGTCTTCGATCCGGTTCGCGGCGGCGTGTGGACGGCGAACGGGGACGTCGGCTCCGTCAGCTACACCGATGTCGACTCGTTCTCCCTCGTCCGGGAGATCCACGTTGGCACCGACGTAAGGAGCGTCGCGCTCAGTCCCGATGGCCATTGGCTCGCGGCGGTCGATCGCGGCGGCGCGTCCGTCGCGCTCATCGACGCCGATGCGCGCGTCCTCGTCCGCACGATCCCGACGGCTACGCATCCGCGGGCCGCCGTCTGGGACTCCGCGAACCCGCGATGGCTCTACGTCGCGGTCGAGGACGACGATGCCGTCGCGGTGATCGACCGCACCGCCGGCGTGCTCGCGACGACGATCGCCGTCGGGCGTCTCCCATCGGGCGTCGCGGTCTCGCGCAAGCGCCGCGAGCTCTACGTCACGCATCGCATCGACGGGAGAGTCACGATCGTTCCACTCGCCGCCGACCCCGATGCCGGATCGCAACCGTCGCCCGAAGGGGGCGAAACGCTCTCTCCGCCCGCAGACGTGTCCCTCGCGTTGGAGGTCGGCGACGGCACGAAGACGACGCCTCACGGGACGCCGTTCGCGCTCGAGTCGCTCGCGTGGGCGCCCGATGGCGACGTCGCGTGGGTTCCGCACGAGCTCCTGGCATCGACGCACCCGTTTGAGTTTCAGACGACGCTCTTTCCGACCGTGAGCGTCGTGGATCTCGCGCAGCGCGCAGAGGTGCTGACGAACCGCGACGATCCGGGCGGCGTCGTCGCCGGTCGCAAGAACCTCTTCGCCGCGATCAAGCTCTTCGACGCAGCGAACAATCCGATCGTCCTCTCGCAGCCGTGCGCGGCCGCGTTTCATCCGAACGGCCTCGCGGCGTATGTGCTCGCGTGCGCGAGCGAAGACCTGATCACGTTCGATCTCACGGTCGGTAAGGCCGTCGATGTCTTTCGCGGACTCCCCGGCGATCACCCGGTCGGGATCGCGCTCGACCCCGCCGGCGCGCGCGCGTTCGTGCTCGACGATGAGAGCGAGGATCCGGCGCCGCCGGGCGCGCCGTTCCACTCGAAGTCGCTTCACGTGCTCGATCTCGGCGGGGGGAGCCCCGGCGCGCACGTGAAACCCCTCGGGTCACCGATCGCGCTCGTGTCGAACGATCCTCTCGCGCCCGACCTGCGCGCAGGTCTCCGCCTCTTCTTCCGTGCGAACGCACGGAAGGGGGTGCTGGCGACGACCGGGAACGACTGGATGTCGTGCGGCGGGTGTCACCTCGACGGGTTCGTGTCGACGAACGAAGCGCTCTTCGAAGACCTGACCGCAGGGGTGGACGTCGCGCGCGACGCGCGGATCGGGCACGCGGGGCTGGTCGATTTCTTCTCGACCACACCGCCGGCGAACGCGCCGAACGATCCGCCGTTCGATCCGCATGACGTGCTGAGCGCGTTCACGGAGATGGGAGGCCTCGCGCCGGATCGAACAGGGGCGCAGCGCGCGGGCGCGATCGATCCCTCCGCGCCGACGAGCGACGCGACGGCGATGGCCGCGGAGGTCGCGGCGGTGATCGCGCGCGACTTGCCGCTCGCGCCGACGTGGTTGCGGTCGAGCGCAGAGCAGCCGAACCCGACGTACGACGGCGCGTGGTGCGGCGGATGTCACGCGACGGAGTACGCCGCGTGGAAGACGAGCGCGCACGCGCAGGCCGCGGTCGACCCGATGGTCCACTTCTGCGCGGGGGTCGAAGCGACGAACAACGGAGTCCAGTACCCGCGCCTCTGCGCCGGATGCCACGACCCCGTGAGCTCGCGTCTCGGCGACACGACGCTCGCCAGCGGGCGTGGCGTCACGTGCCTCGGGTGCCACGACGGCGAGCGGTTGATCCGCGCCGGGGGGAACGCGGACCTCGAGGTCGCGACGCACGACTGGACGCAGGCTCACGCGGCGCGCGCGTCGGCGACCCTCGCGACGCTGCGCGATCCGAAGTTCTGCGGGACGTGCCACCAGCAGTATGTGCCGGGTATCGGCGTCGAAGCGATCGATACGCTCCACGAGTACGAGACCAGCGCGTACGCCGGCATGAGCTACGACTCCGGCGCGGAGAGTGCGGGGCCCGTCACTCGTTGCGTGGACTGCCACGCGCCGAAGGACGGGAACGGCGTCGCGGATCACGCGATGGTCGGCGGAAACGTCTACCTCGCTTCGCAAGTCACGAAGGACGGCGCGATGGCGAGCGCCGAAGAAGCGAGCTTGCGGTCGACGATCGCGCTCACCGCGATCCAGGGCGCCAGCGCCGTTCTTGTCACCGTCGCGAACCGCGCGTCGGGTCACGCGTTCCCCACGGGTGTCACCGACATCCGCGAGCCGTGGCTCGAGCTGCAGGCAGTCGATGCGAGCGGGAACGTCGTCGCCCGTTACGGAGGTCCCGCCGCCGACGGGACCATCCCGCTCGGTGCCGCACGCTTCGGGATGGACATTGCGAAGGCCGACGGCGGGCTCCTCTATCTGCACGAGCTGTCAGAGACAGCGCGCATCCCCTTCGCGCGCATCGTCCCGCCGCTGGGGACCGTCGATGTCGTGCTCGCGGCCCCCGCCACGCTCCCCACGCCAGCCGTCGCGCTCGATGCGGTGCTCTACTATCGCAACGTCCGCACCCCGTTCTTCCGCGCGGCAACCGGCGACGCCACCGCGACGGCGCCCGCGACCGAGGTCGCGCGCGCGCGCGTCCGATGATGAAGCCGTGCGAAGGCGTGCACGCGAGCTGCACCGTGCAACGCGCTTGACGCACGTCACTTCGCCCGGGACGCTGTGGAGCAGTTCGCGCGCCGCCTCCTCCGAAGCGTGACCGCGCTCGACCTGTAAGGAGCTCGTGATGCGAATTTCGACTTCGGTCTCTCTCGGGTTCCTCGCGATCGCGGCGATCGCCGCGAGCTGCGGCGGGTCGACGGTGAGTGGCGGGGGCGGCGACGCGTCCGTGGATGCGACGAGCTCCGGATCGGGATCGGGGAGCGGCGGCGGCTCCGGTTCGGGCGGGAGCAGCGGCGGCAGCAGCGGAAGCGGAAGTGGAAGTGGAAGTGGAAGCGGCGGGTCGGACGGCGGACAGACCTGCACGCCCGCCTGCCAGGGTGGGTTCACGTGCTGCGCCGGCGCGTGCATCAACGCCAGCAACGATCCGAAGAACTGCGGCGGCTGCGGCATCGGCTGCACCGGCAAGACTCCGTACTGCTCGGGGGGCTGTCGCGAAGCGCCGTGCGAGACCGACGCCGCGGCGTGCACCGGCGGCGGCTCGTGCTGCGGTCAGAGCTGCTGCAACGCGGGCGAGCTCTGTTGCCAGCTCGAAGAGGGCCCCTCGTTCACGAGCTGCTACGCGCCCAAGAACAGCCAGGACACCTGTCCGGTCGGCTGCCCGATGTGCGTGAGTGATCGAAACCTCAAACGCGACATCGAGCCGGTCGACCCGCGCGCCGTGCTGCGCGCCGTCGCCGAGATGCCCGTGTCGACCTGGTCCTACAAGAGCGACGACCCGTCGATTCGCCACATGGGGCCGATGGCGCAGGATCTCTACGGCGCGTTCGGTCTGGGGGGCACCGACAAGGCGTACAGCCCGGTCGATGCGCACGGCCTCGCGTTCGCCGCGATTCAAGGACTGTACGAGCGGCTCGAGGAGCAAGACGCGCGCATCGAGAAGCTCGAGAGAGAGAACGCGGAGCTGCGCTCGTCACGCGCAAAGTGATCGCCCGCGCGGGCGCGGGGCGCGCTCCATCGAGCGCGCCGCGCGTCGCCATCGGGGCCCCCCGGTCCCGTGACTCGAATGAACCCCAATCGGCGAGAACGCTGAATGGTCATTTTGGTGTGCGTGACGGCAACGTCCCTTTCGCGCCTTGCGCGCGCGACATCCACGCGGCGCGGTGCAATCGCACCACATCGACGCGCGACGTGAGGCCGAGCTTTCGAATGGCGGTCGCGAGGTAGCGACCGATGGCGTCCGTCGTGAGGCCGAGCTCGTACGCGATGAGCTTGTTGGTGTGCCCCATGGCCACCAGCGAGACGACCTGCTTTTCGCGCGGAGTCAGCGCGCGTGGGCCGGCGCTCTCGGGCTCGTTCTCGTGCGCGATCAGAAAGCGACGACCGTCGTGATCGAAGCGATCGACGATCGACCACCGCCCGGCGACCAGCGCCTGCCAGGCCTCGACGGCCTCATCCGGCTCGCGCTTGCGAAGCCGGCCGCGCGCGCGTTCGCGCGCGATCGCCGCTTCGCGCAGGAGAATACGCGCCGAGACGTCTTTCGCAGCCCCCTCCGCGTGCTCGAGCTTGCCGCCGGGGGTGAGCACGGCCTCGCCTTCCTCGCGCGCGCGGGGGGTGAGCGTCGGGAGACCGTTTCGCAGTCGCTGCATCGCCACGACGTGCGCCGTCACGCGCGACCACACCCTCTTCACGCGCGGCGCGTACCGCTGGCGCTCCGCGCTCGGCGCGATCACGACGTACCCTCGCCCTGCGGGGTCGAGCGCGCACACCGCACTGCAATCGCCGACTCCGGAGGGACCGGCCTTCGAGATGTCTTCCCACTCCGCGTCGCCCGCCGACTGGATGACGCCGTTGATCGCCGCGCCCGATCGATAGAGCACCTCGCCTCGCGCCGCGCCTGCCTCTCGGTGCGCGCGCTCGATCGCTTGCACCATGTCCTCCTGGCCGCGGAACGGGTAGATCGGTCCGAGCCGCAGGCGCCCGGGATCGCTCGCGTCGAGCGTGGCTCCGTAGGCGCCCATCCCGCGCTCGATGAACGGGCCGATCGCGTCGGTCAGGCCGCGCAACCACGCTTGATCGGTCACGTCGAGCGCATAGGCCGCTTCGACGATCGTCAGCAGATCGTTTCGCATCGCTCCCCCCCCTGCGACCCCTCGTCCTCTGCTCGCCGCTACCCGTCTTCGCCCGCAGGCCCGATGGCGAGCGCGATCTCCACGCGAGAGCTTACGCCCAGCTTCCGCATCAAGGCGGAGATCTGGTTTGCCACCGTGCGCGCCGACGTCCCGCGCGCTTTGGCGATCTCCTTGTTCGACAGGCCGGCGCGGAGGAGGGTGGCGATCTCGCGCTCCGCGTTGCTCACGTTGCTCGGCAGAGCAGGCGGAGCCGACTCGGCGATCGCGGCGAAGCGTCGCCCTCCGAAGCGGAAGCGTGTGACTCGGATCGCCGACACCATCGCATCGGTTCTTTGGTCCCGACAACGTTCGAATGCAAACGGAGCCGTGTCATCACGATGGGTGGCAGGAGCGACGTGATGCGCAGCGCTAGGGTCCGACTCGCCGGACACACCGGTCCATTTCCTCGGAAGGGGTCACTCGAATGCTCTCGTCACTCTCGTTCTCGCGCGCCGCGTCGTTCGCCACCGTTTTTGCCCTGATCACGGGTTGCGCCTCCGCACCGGACGGGAGCACGTCGACGGAAGAGACGACGGCGCAGGCCACCGCCGAAGCGCTGACGCCGGCGATCACGCCCACGCAATTCGTCGCCGACTTTGGAAAGCCGGTCGTCGTTCCGGGCACCGGATCGCTGCCGTGCGGGATCGGCGAGGTCCATCTCTTCGCCGGGCCGATGCCGACGACGTTCCTACCGGCGGACGGGCGGCTCCTTCCGATCTCTCAGAACACGACGCTCTTCGTCGCGCTGCTGACCACGTTCGGAGGCGACGGCAAGACGACGTTCGCGCTGCCGAACCTCAAGGCGGTGACGCCGAACAACCTCGCGTACGGCGTCTGCGTCTACGGCACGTTCCTCGGCAGCCGATAGATCGCGCCCCTCGTCGCCGTCGTATCCATCCCGGGCGATCCCGGGTAACGTCGATGGGCGCGGATGAGCGAGCTTCACGAAGAGGTCATCCTCCCCTTCCCCGCGGCCGAGTCATCGCTCGGTCTCGCGGCCGAAGTCCGGAGCACGCTCATCGCGTCGTCGATGGACTCGCTCCGGCGGCGCGGCAGCTTCGAGAAATATAGGACGCTCCTCCCGCCCGATCACCGCGACCTGCTCCTCTCGTCGGTCGCCGGGCTGTGGCTCCCGATGAGCGCGGGGATGGCGCACTACCAGGCGTGCGAAGACCTCGGCTTCAGCGTCGAGGAGCAGCTCGCGATCGGCTCGGAGGTCTCGCACAAGATCCACGACACGTTCCTGGGCGTGGTCATCAAGATGGCGAAGAACGCCGGCGTCACGCCGTGGACGCTCCTCCCCAAAGGGAACCAGCTCTTCAGCCGCCTCTTCAACGGCGGCGGCGGAACGCAGATCGTGAAGCTCGGTCCGAAGGAGGCGCGGGCGACGATCTCCGGCGTGCCGATCCTCCAGATCCCGTACTTCCGAAACGCGATCCGCGGGATCTACCAGTCCGCGATCACGCTCTTCTGCACGCGCGCGTACGTGAACGAGATCCAGCGCCGGTCGACGCCGACGTCAGTCGTCCTCCGCGTCGCCTGGGCGTGAGCCCTAGTTGTTCGGGGCCCCGCACGCGAGCCACGTCATGAAGAGCACGCGCGACGCGGTCGGCAAGAGCGGCACGCCGGCGTCGAGCGGAGGCATGCGGCAGTCGTTGATCTGATCTTCGATGGCCTGGCGATCGGCGGAGAGCGCGTCGTACGTCGTGAAGCTGTTCTCGGTGGGGAGAATACCGCCCGCTTTGTGGCACTGGAGGCAGTGCGCGGTGACGATCGGCTCGATGTCGTTCTTGTAGCTCGGCGCGGGAACCGGGCACTGCGCGTGGAGATCGTTCGGGCAGGTCGCTTGCGCGGGACCCGCGTCGCGTGCCGGCGGTATTCCGTCGAGCGACTCCGAGAGAGCGGTGCACCCGGCGGCGGCGATCGTGCTCGCCGCGGCGAGGCCGATGAGCGCGGCTCCGAACGCTACGCGAATCGTGGTCGTCATGGAGCGCGTCATGGAACCTGAAGATAGAACGCCGCGTGCCCGTGCGGCGAGTCCGGCTGAACGTCGGAGCACGTTTCGTTGAAATGGAAGCGCGCGGTCCAGTACCCCTGCGTCTTCGCCGTCCCTCCGTCCGTCGGCTCGTCGAGCTGCACGGGGCCGATGACGTACGTGCCGGGCGCGGTCTCCGTCGCGGTCTGCGTGCCGTTGAGCGAAGGGCCCGGGTTGTCGTCGACTTCGCGGAAGATCTCGACGAACGGCGCGGCCCCCTTCAGCGGGGACTGATCGGTGCGGTTCTTCGCGGTCACCTGGAGGTAGGCGTTCTTGTTCTCGACGATCACGGTCGACGCCCACGTGACGTCGTACTTGCAGTTGTCGTCGCTGCCCGACGAGTTGAACATCGTCGCGCCGTAGCCGCCGCCGGGGGTGACGCCCCCTCCTCCGCCGCCGCCGGCCGGATGGCAGCTCGTCGCGCTCGTCGCTTGCACGGTCGATCCGCAGTGCGTGTCTTGCGCGCCAGTGACGGCGGCCGTCGTGCCGAACACGAGCGGTCCGGCGTCGCCGCCGCCGAGCGGGATGAGACCGGCGTCGCGCGGGACGCTCTGCGGATCCGACGACGAGCACCCGACCGCACACGCGCCAAGGAACACGATCGCGGACGCGAACGCAGAAGCGGCGACGAAGCTCGATACGATCGCGCGACCTCGCGAAGCGGAATGCGCCATACGGGAACTCTCCTTCTCCACGATGCTACCCCCGCTTCGTGCTAGGCCGAAGGGCGGAGGCTTCACGTGCGGGCACTCGTCACCGGCGGCGCGGGATTCATCGGTTCGCACATCGTCGAACGGCTCCTCCGCGACGGGCATTCGGCCCGCGCGTTCGACAACCTGACGAGCGGCAAGCGGGAGAACCTGGCCGGGATCGCGGGCGCCGAGCTCGTCGTGGGCGACATTCGCGACGCCGACGCGCTGGCGCGGGCGATGGAAGGGTGCGACCTCGTCTTCCACCAGGCGGCGATCGTCTCGGTGCCCTACTCGATCGAGCACCCGCACGAATCGCTCGACGTGAACCTGCGCGGCACGCTCAACGTGCTCGAGGCGGCGCGGCACACGAAGGCCAAGCGCGTCGTCATGGCGTCGTCCGCGGCGATCTACGGCGAAGACCCTTCGCAACCGAAGCGCGAGTCGATGACGCCGTCGCCGATCTCGCCGTACGGCCTGGAGAAGCTCGCCAGCGAGCACTACCTCACGATGTGGACCCACCTCTTCGGGGTGGAGACCGTCGCGCTCCGGTACTTCAACGTGTTCGGCCCGCGCCAAGACCCGTCGTCGGCTTACTCCGGCGTCATCAGCGTGTTCGTCGACCGCATCTTGCGCGGCGCGCCGCTCTCGATCTTCGGCGACGGCGAGCAGTTCCGCGACTTCGTGTACGTGGCGAACGTGGTCGACGCGAACATGCTCGCCGCCACGCGCGCGAACGTGTCGGGGCGCGCGTACAACGTCGGGTGCGGCGAGAAGACGACGTTGAACGCGCTCGCGCAGATGCTCGGCCGGATCGCCGGGCGCGAGGTGAAGCCGCGCCACGAAGCGGCGCGCATCGGAGACATTCGCGAGTCGATCGCCGACATCACGCGCGCGCGGGCCGAGCTCGGGTACGCGCCGGCGATCGGCGTCGAAGAAGGGCTCCGCGAGCTCGTCGCGTCAGTGAAGCGCCGTGCGTCGCAGAGCTGAGATGGCGCTCGCGTCGATCGCGATCGTCGCGCCCTCCGTGGCCGCGTGCGCGAGCCACGGCGCGTCGACGAGCGATCCTCCGTGCGTCGCCGGTCTGACCGCCAGCTGCCAGGCGACCTACGCGCCGCCGACGTTCGACGCCATCTTCACGAACATCCTTCATACGAGCTGCGCCGTGGGACAGGGCACGTGCCACACCTCCGACTTCGGCGCCGGCGGCATCGTCTTCGCGAACGCCGACGCTTCGTACGCCACACTCCTCGGCAAGAACGGCGGCACCGCCTACGCGCTTCCGAACGACCCGGGGTGCAGTACGATCATGAAGCGACTCGAGTCCACCGACCCGAACTACCACATGCCGCGCGGACCAAACTCGCTCTCCGCCGGCGACTTGTGCACGATCGTGCAATGGATCTCGAGCGGGGCCGCGCGGTGAAGACGTGAAGCGCGAGCTGGTGCTCTTGGTGGGGATGGCGGCGCCGGCGATCGCGATCGCGTCGTGCTCCTCGAAGAGCGCACCGGCGCCGACGTACCAGACGCGCGACGCGCTGCTCGATCCGACGACGTGCAAGCAGTGCCACGCGAACCACTACGCCGACTGGTCGGCGAGCATGCACGCCTACGCCTCGGACGACCCGGTCTTCCGGGCGATGAACAAGCGCGGGCAGCGCGAGACCGACGGCGGGCTCGGCGACTTCTGCGTGAAGTGCCACGCGCCGATGGCGGTGAACGAGAAGGCGACGACCGACGGGCTGAACCTCGACACGGTCCCGCAGAAGCTCCACGGCATCACCTGCTTCTACTGCCACACGGTCGCTTCGGTGCAGGGCGCACACAACAACCCGCTCGTCCTGGCGAACGACATCACGATGCGCGGTGAGTACGCGGACCCGGTGGCGAACACGGCGCACCCCGCGGCGTACTCGCAGCTCCACGATCGCAGCGACCTGGGCTCGTCGCCCTTGTGCGGCGCGTGCCACGACATCGTCACGCCGCCGGGCGCGGCCATCGAGCGCACGTACGCCGACTGGCAGTCGTCGATCTTCTCGCACGCCCAAGGGGGCGACACGTGCACGCAGTGCCACATGCAGGAGCTCCCGGCGGGGAGCGGGCTCACGCCGATCGCGCAGGCGCCGAACGTGTTCGCGCGCAAGGTGCACGTGCATTCGTTTCAAGCCGTCGACCAGGCGCTCACGGCGGGGTTCCCCGAGGCGCCCGACGCCGGCGGCGAGTCGTTCCAGCAGTTCCTGAACACGACCGTGTCGACCGCGCTCTGCGTCGTTCAGCAAGACGGCAACGGAGCGATTCGCGTGCTCGTCGACAACATCGCGTCGGGGCACTCGGTGCCGAGCGGCTCGGCGCAGGATCGGCGAATGTGGGCCGAGGTCATCGCGTACCAGGGCGACACGGTCGTCTACCAGAGCGGCGTCGTGTCGGCGGGCGCGCCCGTCACGTCGCTCACCACGGATCCCGATCTGTGGCTCATTCGCGACTGCATGTTCGACTCGGCGGGCAAGCAGGTCTCGATGTTCTGGAACGCGGCGACCGTCGAGAGCAACTTGCTCCCCTTCCCCGTCACGTCGAGCCAGACCGACCCGCGCTACTACCAGACGCACGTCGTGCAGTTCTATCCGCGCGACCAGGCGGCGACGCTCCCGGCGTTGCCCGACAAGGTGACGCTCCGCTTGCTGCTTCAGCCGATCGGGATCGACGTGCTGCAAGATCTCGCGGACAGCGGAGACCTCGCTCCTTCAGTCGCGGCGAAGATGCCCACGCTCGTCTTCCCGGAGCCGCTCCTCACGTGGACCCCGGCCACGGCGAACGGCTCGTACTTCGAGAATCAGACGCCGGTGTCGTGCATCTCGACGACGGCGCTCAACGTGACGGCCGACAAATTCCCCGCCGTGAACCACGCGAAGTGCGCGCCCTAGAAATGATAGAGCGCGTAGAACGCGTCCCACCCGCCGAAGTAGGCTGAGGTCACTCCGTCTCCGAAGTTGGTGGCCTGTTCGATGTATCCGGCGACCGCCACGGTGTGCGTCGAGTCCACGGCGACGCTCTCGTAGACGGCTGAACCCGTCGCGACGAAGGCGCGCTGTGAGAGGAGCGTGCCGGCGCTGGAGAAGCGAAGGAGCGCGGAGTTCGGGGAGCCGATGCCGACGAGCGCGGGCCCTCCCCACGTCGCTTGCCCGCCAAGCAGACCGATGACGTAGACGTCGCCGTTCCCGACGCCGGCCGCGGTGTCGATGGCCATCCCGTACGGCAAGATCTGGCCGTTCCCCGCGCCGCCCGACGCGAAGAGCGCGGTGCCCGTCGTGTCGTACGAGACGAGATAGCCGGTCGTCCCCTGGCTGCTCGCCGGCAACGTGTTGCCTGCGAGCTGCAACGTGTCGCCGTACATCCCGGTGACCCAGACGTGATTCGACGGGTCCATGGCGAGGCCTTGGACGTCGTCGTTTCCATCCGTCGCGATCGACTTGCTCCAACCCGGCGACCAGCTCGGACCCGCGCCGCCGTCGGGGTCAGAGAAGGCGAGCTGCAGGACGAAGCCGTCCTTCTGTCCTTCCGCGGTCGGGCTGGCTCCTCCCGGGAACGTCACCGCCGCGGAGACGAAGCCGCCGACGTAGAGATTGTCGTTCGCGTCGAACGCGAGCGCGGTGACCTCGTCGTCGACGCCGCCGGCTCCGAACGCGGCCGCGTAGGTGAACGTGCCGAGCGCCGTCGAGCCGACGGCGACCCAGGCGTCGGCGTTGTCGGGGTAGCCGAGCACGGCTCCATCGGTGGAGTCGACGGCGTGGGTGAGTGCGGAGGCGATGCCCGGAACGTTCATCGTCGATGACCCGAAGTACCCGCCGACAGCGACCCACTTCCCGTCCGCGCTCACCGCGATCGTTTGCGCTCCGTCTTCGTCCGTACCGCCGAACGACACGGCCTGACCCGACGGGCCGCTCGCCGGAGCATTGGCGATGCGCGCGAGGAAGACGTCGTAGTTGCCGTTGCTCGGGAGAGCGGTGCCGCCGACGGCTCCGAACGTGCCCACGTGGCTCCCCGTGAAGAGGATGTTGCCGTTCGGCATCACGGCGAGCGTCCCTTTGATGTTCAGGTCCTGATCGTCGATGCCTGTACTTCCGAACGACTGGCCCCACCACATCGACGGAAGACCGTTCAGGCTGGCGATGAGAATGTCGTACGCCCCTTTGCTGTTCCACCCGCTCGCGGGCCAGTTCGGGAAGTCGAATGTGCCGCCGATGGCGACCTGATATTGCGCCCCCCAGATGAAGCCTCCGCCGGGGAGCGCGGCGACCGCTTCGCCTTGTTGATTGGTGACCGTTCCGGTCGTGACCTCCTCGAGGAGATTCATCTGCGGGAACCCCGCGTCCACGTTCCCTGCGTCGCCGGTCCCGATCGCGCTCGAGGGCGTGCTGGCGTCGGTGCCGGTGTCCGCGGCGTCGCTCGCGTCGACACCGCCGTCGGTGCCCGGCTGCGTGGCGCCGTCCGCGGCGTCGCCCGACGCATCGTTGCCGGCATCGTCGATCGTCGCGTCCGGTTGCGGCGGCGAGCCACCGTCCCCCTCCGCGATCGATCCCGCGTCGTCGTTCGACGGCCCGACCGAATCATCGGAGACGCACGCCACGACGGACCCCATGACCGCCACCACGGCGCTCGCGACGATGGTTCTGCGCATGATGCCGACGATATCGGACGTCACCCGTTCGGGCGACTGGCGAGGACGACGGGCGGCGGTAAGTTCACCACTCGAACCCCTACCAAGGAGCCCGTGATGAAGAAGGCAGAGAAGAAGGCGCAGAAGCTCGGTGTCGACGCGGTGGCGCAGACGCGCGGCGGCGTGAAGATTCGCGCGACGATCAAGGCCGGCTCGAGCATCAAGCTCATGAAGTGGTAAGTTCGGGCTCTCACGACCCCAACCTGAGAGTGACGCCTGCCGCTTGAACCCCGGCGCAAGAAGCGCCTCCCAATCCACGACGCGCCGACCGCCCTCCCCTCGCCTCTGGCAGGATGGGCGGAGGCGATTCTGCACGCGCCGCTCCCGGCCGAGCCGATCGCCACGTGCGATGCGTGCGTGATGCTGGCGCCGCCAGGAGAGGCGCAGGGGTCGGAGCACTTCAATCCGGCGACGAAGTGCTGCGCGTACGTTCCGACGCTCCACAACCATCTCGTCGGCGGCGTCCTCGGCGAGCGCGACCCGGCGATGGCCGAGGGGCGCGCGCGCGTCATTGCCACGATCGACGCGCGCATCGGCGTGACCCCGATGGGGATCGTTCCGCCGAGTCAGTTCGCGGTGCTCTATGGGCCCGATCGCTTCGGCCAGAGCGAGACGCTGCGCTGCCCGTACTACATCGTGGAGCGCGGGCAGTGCGGCGTGTGGAAGCATCGCAACGCGGTCTGCTCGACGTGGTTCTGCAAGCACGCGCGCGGCGCGTCGTCGCGCGCGTTCTGGAAGGCGATCGAGATCGCGCTCGGTGAAGTCGAGCGGGCGGTTGCGCGGTCCGTGGTGCTCGAGCTCGACGTGGGGGCCGAGGCGCTCTCCGCGCTCTTCCCGCATCCCGCCGACGTGAAGCCGAGCGCGGCGGATCTCGACAGGCGGGTCGACGAGGCGCGGTACGCGCGGCTGTGGGGGAAGTGGCTCGGGCGCGAGCGAGAGTTCTACGCGCGAGCCGCCGAGATCGCGGCGAAGCTCGGACCCGGCGACGCGCTACGCCTCGGCGGATCGGAAGTGGCGGCGCGGGTGAAGATCGCGCAGGACGCCTTCGCCGAGCTGGGCGACGAGACGCTCCCGCCGCATCTCCACGTCGGCGAGTTCCAGATCGTGGCGATGGACGAAGGGCGGACGCGCGTGACGACGTACAGCCAGTACGATCCGATCGACCTGCCCCCCGCGCTGGTGAGCGTCCTTCACCGCTTCGACGGCGCGCCGACGAAGAAGGCGCTGAAGACCATACGCGACGAGGACGGCCTCGCGCTCGACGCGGCGCTGGTGCGAAAGCTCGTCGACTTCGAAGTGCTCGTCACCGACGACCCGAAACGGAATTAGTTCACGCAGAACGTGTAGACCGCGTCGTCGAGGGTGACCGGCGGGTGCGTCGTCGTGCCGGCGTCGGCGTCGGCGCCACCGTCATTGGGCGCGGGGAGCGCGTCGACGGTGAGCGTGATCGTCCAGAGTCCGGGCATGAAGAGGTAGATGTTCGCGAGGGTGAACGTGCCGTCGGCGTTCGACGTGATCACCGGCGTCTGATCCGAGCCGTGCCCCATCTGCGGCATGTACGGATTCACCGTGAGCTGCGCGAGTGTCGGCGACGCGCCGCTGGCATCGACGATCTTCACCGTCCACGCGTTGCCGTCGAGCGCCGGGGGCGCCGGCGTCCCTTGCACGAGCGTGAAGGTGTACTTGCCGCGCTCGCCCGGCTTCACCAGGTTCGCGACGTACGTGTCGGTCGCCGTACCGCAGCTCACCGGGTTTCCCGCTTGCCCGTCGCTGCCGGCGTCGACGGGAGTCGCCGCGTTGCTGGAGCACGCGACCGCGAGGATCGGCGCAGCCATCGACAGCGCGCGCGCGAAGAGCCTCACGCCAAGAGATCTGCCATGCCGCATCGATCCTCGCAATCCATGGACGGTACGCACGAGCACGGTCGATGGTTTCAGTCGTTCGGCGCGCCGCACTCCAGCCACCCCGTGAGCGCGATCCGATCGCCCGCCGAGAGCGCCGGACCGTTCGAGGGGGGCATGATGCAGGCGTTGACCTGGTCGAGGATCGCGCTGCGGTTGGCGAAGACCTTGGCGTACGTGCTGAAGTCGACGCCACCCGGTCCGCCGGGGGCGTGGCACGTCAGGCACACGCGATCGAGGATCGGCGCGATGTCCGCCGTGTAGGTCGGCGGCGCGCTCGTGGGGCACCCCGTCGCTACCGGGCACGCGCCGCCGTCGGAGTCAGCGTTGGAGGAGCTGCTGCACGCGCTCATGAGGAGCATCGTGACGAAGAGTGGCGCGAAGGAACGAAGCGTCATCAGGCTCACCAGGTTTGTAGCGCGCAGCCGAGCGCTTCGCTCTCCGTGCGACGAGGCGCGGCGTTGGCGAGGAGATCGTCGAGCGCGTTGCGCAAGAACGGGGTGGCGTCGTCGTGGAGGGTCCATTTGTCGGAGTCGATTCCGCCGTGGTAGCGGACCTCGCCGAAGCGATCGACGACGATCGTCTCGGTGGCGTACTGCGCGCCGACACGACGCGCGAGGGCGCCGCCGTGGTCGATGAGGATGGGGAACGGGTACGCGCGCTTGATGCGTTCGTCCTCGTCGCGCGCGGCGCTGGCGCCGAGCTCGGAGTCGACGGCGAGCATGTCGACGCCGTGCGCGTGGTAGCGCGTGTAGAGATCGCGCAAGCGATCGTCGTGCACGGCCTGGCAGGGGCAGTGGCTGGCGAAGAAGAAGAGGACGGTGAGGCGCGTGTCGCCGGTGGGGGCGAGGGCATGGGTCGCGCCGTCGGTGCCGGGGAGAGGGGGGAAGGTGAGCTTGGTGTTCACGACGGGAGGGGGCGCGCACGCGAACGCGAACGCGAACGCGAACGCGAACGCCGACGCCGACGCGGACGCGAACGCTCTCACGACCACCCCCACAGAATCGTCAGCGTCAGCCCCGTCGTCGACGTCTGATTCATCCCGAGCCCCGAGATCGGCGGGTTCACGAACACGCTCGCCTGGGCGCGAAGGTGATCGGTCACCGGGTACGCGCCCGAGACGCTCACGAGCGCGATCCGTCGCGCGCTGTCCGGAGCCGGCGCGCCATTGAGCGTCGCCGTCCCTTCGAACGTGTACGAGCCGAAGAGCGCCACCGAGGCGTCGTTGTCGAACGTGTACGCGCCGCCTAGGAGCGTCACGAACTGCGGCGCGAGCGTCTCGCTCTCGGAGACGCCCGCGAAGTCGGCGGTGCGTCGCGCGCGGAAGGCGACCAGCTCGGTCACGTTGACGAGCCACGCGCCGTACGTCTGCTCCACCGCGAGCCCCACGTTCCCTTGCCACGCGCCGATCCCGGTCGCGTTCGTGCCGAGAGGCTTGTTCGCGTTCTGATCGTCGGGCGGATTCCCCGTCGGCGCCGTGAGCCCGGTGAGCACTGCGAGCCCCGGGACGTAGCGCGACTCACCCGAGCGGATGAAGTCGTAGCGCGCGCTCAGGTTCACGTCGCCGAGGCCGCCTCCGAACTCGCCGAGGCCCAGCTCGTTGCGATGGGTCTCGACGAACGGCACGAGGAGCGCCACTTGCCCGCGCCGGAGCACGCGCACGGCGCCGAAGAGGTCCTCCTCGTAGTCGACCTCGCTGCTGTGCGCGCTCACCTTCGCGTAGTGCGCCGTGTCGTCGAACGATCCCAGCACGGTCGCGGCGTGAAGCTGCGTCCCCACCAGCGCGTCCTCGTGAAGCTGAAGACGCCCCGGCGTGAGCGCCCCCGCGCCGGCGCAACACGCCTGCGCGCGCGCCTGATGCGCGAACGCAAGCGATGCCATGCCGAAGCCGGCGCTAATCCACGCTGAACGTCGGCTCGACACTGTCGCCTCCTTGCGGTGTGGAGGGATCCGAGAGCTTCGTGCGGAGCTGCCACTCGCCGGGCATGAAGACGCTGACGTTCGACAGGAGGTAGCGCCCTTCGCCCATCGCCGTCGTTTGCGGAGTGACCGATGCGCCGTGGCCCATCGCGGGCATCCACGGCGTCATCGTGACCGTGAGGCCATCGACGCTCGCGCCGGTCGCGCGATCGGTGACGACCAGCTCGACGCAGGCCAGGCCGGCGACGAGCGGTTGATACGGCGCAGTGTGGACGGCGACGGTCAGCTTGCCGCTGTCGCTCGTCACCGTGGAGAGCGCCGATACGGGGAACGTCGTCGTGCTGGAGCAGGTGGCGTCGGTGGCGCTCGAGCCTCCGCCGCACGCGGCGAGCGACAGGAGCGTGAGCGTGAGCGCGATCGCGAATGGATGCTTCATGATCCGCTCACGGCACGTTGACGAAGAACGCCGCGTGTCCGTGCGGCGAGTCGTCGACGACGTCGCAGCACTGCTCGTTGAAGTGGAACCGAACGGTCCACTTCCCGGCCGCGTTGAAGGTCACGGGGCCGATCGTATACGTGCCCGGCGGCCCTTCGACGACCTGCTGCTTGCCGGACGGCGGTCGCGCGTCGTTGCCCGGCGGGGGGTGCGTGTCGCTCAGGCAAAGCTCGGCGAAGGCGCACGCGCCGGTGAGGGGGACCCCGGGCTGCGCGAGGTAGCTCGCCTTGACGACGAGGTACGTGCCGTCGTTCTCGCAGATCGGCGCGGCCGTGTACGAGACGTCGTACTTGCAGTCGTCGTCGGTCCCGTGGGTGCCGTACAGCGTGGCGCCGTAATCGCCGCTGTTCTCGCCGCACCCACCGGCAACGGGCGCCGCTGCTCCGGAGTCGTCGCCGCTCGTGCCGGCTTCGGTGCCCCCGGCCGACGCGTCATCGCCAGGTGCGGGGCCTGCGTCGAGGACGCTGCACGACGCGGCGCTGACGGGCTGCGAGGTGCCCACGCAGCGCGTGTCGGCAGCTCCGGTCGCCGGGCCTCCGGGACTCGCGCACGTCGCCGTCACGGCGGGCGCCGCATACGAGCCGTCGAACGTGAAGCACCCGTGTTCGAACGGCGCACATCCGACGAGCCCCGCGTCGCTGACCGGAGTGGAGCCGATCGGCGTCGTCGAAGGAGACGACGGCGTGGTGGTCGATGAGCTGCAGGCAAACACGAGCGTGCACACGAGGGCGCTGGCGAACGCGCCAGCTCCCAAATGGAATCCCTTGGTCATGATGGTTCTCTCCCGATGTCGCGCGCGAGTGCGCGCCCGTTACCGACGACGTCGAACGTTCGAGCTGGCGACTACGCGAGCGAACGGCGAGGCGGTGGCGTCGGCGGGGTGAGAAACAGGGACGGAAGACGCGGCGCGAGCGCAGGCTCGAGCGCGCCGCTCATGTCCGGCGGAAGGACGACGAAGCCTGCGGGGGGCGCGACGGCCGAGCCGAGCGCGGCGCCGAACGCGAGATCCTCGTCGCCGCACTTGCCGCGGATCGACGCTTCGCTGAGACGCAGGTCATCGCGATCGGGATTGCAGATGGGACAGCCGCACGTCGAGTGGCCGCCGCGGATCTCGCATTTGCAGACGTGCGTGGCCGGCCCGCCGAGCGCGTACGCGAACGTCGGGAGCGCGCTGGAGAGGGCGAGCGGCAGGGCGAGCATGAGCACGAAGACGTGCACGCGCCTCATCCACATCGCCTTCCACACGGCGGCCATGCTCGGAGCATAGCGTCACCGTCTTGATTCGACCACCGGCCCCGGATCACGAACGACTCAGCTCGCGCGCCCCTTCGGCGTCAGCGGCAAGCGGACTTCGAACATCGACCCCTTCCCCACCGCGCTCTTCACCGCGATGTCTCCCCCCATGGCCTCGACCATGTGCTTCACGATCGAGAGGCCGAGCCCGGTGCCGCCGACGTCGCGCGAACGACCGGCGTCCACCCGGTAGAAGCGCTCGAAGAGGCGCGGCAAGTGCGCTTCCGAGATCCCGGGCCCGGTGTCTTCGACGGCGAGCTTCACGATCCCTTCGCCGTTGGTCGCGCGGAGCCTCACGCTCGACCCTTGCGGGCAGTACTTCACCGCGTTGTCGACCAGGTTCGAGAGCACCTGCTCGAGCGCGCGCTGATCGGTCTCGAGGTTCGAGGGGGGCTGCGGGCTCTGCGCGATCTCGTTGACCAGCTGGATCCCCTTTCGCTCCGCGCGCTCGCGGAAGAGCGCCATCACCAGGTTCGACACGACGACGAGATCGATCTTCTCGCGCTTCAACTTGAACTCGTTCGACTCCAGGCGCGACAGCTCGAGGAGATCCTCGATGAGGTACTGCAGGCGCTCCGAGTTGCGGACGATGATGTCGGCGAAGCGCTCGGCCGCCTTCGGATCGGGATCCTTCAGCGCGGAGTCGCGGAGCGTCTCGGCCGCCGAGCGGACGGCGGTGACCGGCGTGCGGAGCTCGTGCGAGACGTTGGCCACGAAGTCGCGACGGAGCGACTCGAGGCGACGGAGGTCGGTCACGTCGACGAACACGGCGAGCACGCCGCCCGCTTCGCCGGCGAGCGCGGTGGCGTGAATGAGCAAGCGGCGCGGCTTGATGCCGGGGAGATCGAGCTCGCCCGTGATCGTCGCGTTCTTCGTCCGCGCGCGCTCCACCACCTCGTGAAGCTCGGCGTGGCGCACCGATTCGATGAGGAGCTTGCCCACGTCGCTCGCGCCGAGGAGGAGCATCTCGCGCAGCGCGGGGTTCATCAACAGGATGCGGTCGTCGCGATCGAGGACGAGCACCCCTTCTTTCATGCCGTCGAGGATGCGCGACTGGAGATCGCGCTCGGCGCGCAGCTCGCCGAGGCTGGAGGCGAGGCTGCCGGCGAGCTGATCGAGCGCGCGACCGAGGTCTCCGAGCTCGTCGTCGCCGGCGAAGTGAGCGCGCACGCTCAGGTCGCCGAGGGTCATCCGGCGCGTCACGTCGGTGAGCTCGCGGACGATGGCCGACATCGACTGCGCCGCGAACGACGCCATCAACCCCGCGAACAGGAGCGCGAGCACCGCGGCCAGGGCGACGACGCGCTGCACGGATCCCACCGCGCGCTCCACCCCCGCGACCGACTCCGCCACCCGCACGACACCGACGATGTGCCCGTCGCGCGCGAACGGGACCGCCACGTAGAGGAGCGTGTAGCCGACCGTGGTGCTCTTTCGCGTCGCGGTCCCGCGACCGGTCGCGAGCGCGTCGACCATCTCCGGGCGCGCCTGATGGCCCTCGATCGTACGCACGCCGGCCGTGCTCACCTCGGAGTCGCCGAGGACGACGCCGTCGACGCGCGTGATCGTGATGCGCGCACCGGCGATCGGCGCGAGCGCGTCGGCGAACCCGTCCCACGCGTCGATGTCGTCGAGCGCGGCGGTCGATGCCGAGGTCTCGCGCGCCACGAGGTTCGCGCGGGCGAACAGATCGTCGCGCACGCTCGCGGTCAGCTCCGCCTCGACGCGCATCGTGACGTACGCGTACGTCCCGACGAACGTCACCGCGATGAGCGCGACGGCGATCAGGAACAGCTTCAGCCGTATGCCGAGCTTCACTTACTCCTCGGACGCTTCCTCCGAGAAACGATACCCCACGCCGCGCACGGTCTCGACGTACTTCCCGGCCGAGGCCAGCTTCTCGCGCAGGCGCTTCACGTGCGTGTCGACGGTCCGCGTCTCGATGTCGGCGTCGATTCCCCAGACGTCGCTCAGCAGGGCGCTCCGCGTCTGCACGCGGTTCTGGCGATCGTAGAGCGTGACCAGGAGCTTGAACTCGAGCGCCGTGAGCGCGATCTCTTCGTTGTCGACCCACACGCGGTGCGCGTGGCGATCGATCTTGAGCGACCCGAACACGATGACGCTCGCCGAGTGCGGCGCTTCGGCGCGGCGCATGACGGCCTGCATGCGGAGCAGGAGCTCGCGCACGCTGAACGGCTTCACCACGTAGTCGTCGGCGCCGAGCTCGAAGCCGACGACGCGGTCGATCTCCTCCCCCTTGGCCGTGACCATCATCACGTGGATGCTCTTGGTGGCCGTGTCTTGCTTGAGCGTCTTGCAGACGTTCGTGCCGGCCATGTCGGGGAGCATCACGTCGAGCAACACGATGTCGGGGCGCTGTTCGCGCGCCAGTCGGAGCCCTTCCTTGCCGGTCGCGGCCACGCGGACTTCGTGCCCCGCCTGGCCGAGGTTGTAACGGAGGATCTCTTGGAGATCGGCCTCGTCTTCGATCACCAGTACTCGTGCCATGGCCCAACGGTTACCTTTGCTCGATGGCGTTTCAATGGAGAACGGGCGACATCCTGTCGCACAACCGTCGCATTCTCCAGTCGGGGGTCACCGGACAGCGGGAGCGGACGGGAGCTGCGCTGCGGTCACAGGGCTCACGAGAGGGCCGTAAATCTCGAACCATCGCTGGTGAACGCGAAGCGCAGGGTCGCCTCTTTTGGCCATCTCGGCCGACGCCGCCTCCATGCGCTTCGCGAGGTCGGGGACGAGCGGCGCGTGCATCGAGACGGTGAGCTCCGCGGCCAGCCACAGGACGTCGAGCTGGTCCTTGTCGGTAACGCCGTGGGCCCGGGCGCGAAGGTCGTCTCCATGGGCCAGCGCTCGCACCAGCCAGGACCCGACACCCGCGAGGTCGTGACGGCGGCTGGCGTTCAACGCGAGCTGGGACTCGGCGAGCATCTGCTCCCGCTCGGTCTCGACGCGGCTCGTCTCCTTGAACTGCTCTTCGAGGATCCGTCGCCGCGCTTCGATCGCATGCGCCTCGGGCTCCCACCGTCCGAGCGCGCGATTGGCGTTCGCGCGGAGCCCGGCGGCGATCAGCCGGTACGAGCGGACCGAGTGCTCGATGGTGGCGTGCGGCCACTGGAGCATCGGCGCGAGCTTCGGGTCGCCGAGGTGCGCGTCGACGTAGTCGAGATCCGGAAGGGCGCTCGCCGCTTGCCCGGCGCCGATCGCCGCCGCCGCCCGCGCGAGACGCGCCACCACGCGCGTTCGTGGAGCCAGCGGCTCGGGTGACTTCTCGAGGAGCGGCATCTCCTCGCCGTAGAGCGTGAGCGCCCGCGCGAAGCGCCCCGAGGCGAGGTTGTTCACCGCCGACCAGTCGAGCGCCAGCACGCGGTACGGCCCGAGCGCGGGGTTGCGATCGATCATCGCGATCGCGGCGTCGGCGGCGATCGCCGCATCGCGATCACGGCCCACGTGAATGAGCGCCTGCGCCTTCGAGAGGAGCACGTCGAGCCCCTCGGCGTTGTCGTCGTACGGGAGCTTGTCGCGATCGACGAGGTACCCCAGCGCGATGCGGTAGTTGCCGACGTCGGCGTGAAGGAGCCCGAGCTCGCCCAGGATCATCGCGCGGAAGCGCGCGTTGTCGCCGACGAGCTCGAGGGCGATCAGGTAGTGGACGTTGGCCTTCTCCGCGGTGCCGAGGTCACCGGTCAGCAGGTACTCCTCGTGGAGGAGCGCGCCGAAGAGCGCCTGCGCGATGCGCTCTTCTTTCAGCTCCGCCCACGACGCATCGAGCGCCGCCACCGCAGTAGTCGCGGCCTTCGCGTGCGCTTCGCCTTCGAGCTGCGGGAGCTGCCGCGCGAGGAGGTACGCCTTGGCGAAATGCGCGAGCGGCGTCGTCGCCCCGCGCTTGTCGTACAGCGCCTCGATGTCGGCCGCGCGCTCCCCTTTCTTCATGCGCATGTCGATCGCGCCCACGACCGCCTCGTACGATCCGGTCTGCTCGGCGACGGCGTCGAAGTCGGCGCGCGCGAGGTCGTACTGCTTCGCGGCCGCGCGCTCGTACGCGCGACCGGTGATCATCCGGCGGAAGAGGCGCTCGGCGTTCCGTCGCTCGCGCGTGCCGCGCTTCACGTCCTGGATGTCGCGCTGTGCGAGCGCGTCTTGCACGTCGTCCGCGTCGAGGTCGTCGGCGCGCTGGATGGCGTCGCCGATGAGCGCGCGGCGGCGACCGGCGCGCGGCTGCGCGGCGTAGAGGGCGAGCAGCGCGTCGGCGACCGCGGGGGGCGCATGCGCGTCGCGAATGGCGAGCACGGCGCGCGCGAGATCGATGGCGAAGGCCAGCTCCGCCTCGCGCGCGCTGGCGCCGGCGCGCTCGCGGACGAGACGCGCGTCGGCCTCGGCGTACGAGAGGCCGCGGACCATGTCGCGCACGGCGGCGCGCGCGTACCGGAGCTGCTCGTCGGGCGTCAGCGCGCCGTTCGCCGAGAGCTGTCTGCACACGGTGACGAGCGCCTCGCGATCGTCGAGCTCGCGGTACAGCTCGTCGGCCGATTGGTAGTACTCCTCGACGATCGGCGCGGGGGTCGTCTCGTCGACCGTGACCGCGGCAAGCTCGGCGCGCGCCATCGCCTTGTCGCCGATCGAGTCGGCGATCTCGCTCCGCGCGAGGTGCGTGAGGTCCTCGGCCATCGGGCTCATGGCCGCTTCGGGGCGGAGCGCGTCGAGCCGCTTCTTCGCCTCCGCCGCGAACCCTTCCATCATTCGCCCTTGCTCGCGCCGTCGCTCCGCGCGCCGCTGCTCGACGAGCGACCGCAGCGGAAGCGAGATGCCGGCCGTCGCGTCGTCGCGGAGCGTGTCGACATGCTCGGCGTAGTACTCGGCGGCGCGGAACTCTTCCCGATCGAGGTGGACGAGCGCGAGCGTCAACATCGCGCGCCTCCGCCCGGTGGCCGTCGTCTCACGCGTGAGGCGACGGCTGGCGAGGAGCTGCTGCTCCACGCGCGAGCCCGCGTTCTCGATCGCCGTGGCCAGCGTCTCGGACGTCCACTCCGCGGGGACCTCGCCGTCGAGCGGCAACGAGTAGACGTCGAGGCTCGCGTCCTGCGAGCAGGTCGCGATCAGGCGATCGGTAAACGGCGCCGGGTACTCGCAGTTCCACGACGTCTCGGTGAGCTGCTCGGGGACGCCGGCGCGCGGCTTGTCGCCGACGAACGTGATCGGGACGCGGAAGAGCACGCCGTGATCGCTCGCGTCGACCGCGCCGTCGTGGTTCGTGTCGGTGAAGAACTGCACGACGTAGAGCGAGCGCCCGTCCTTCGCGAACACCGGCTGCCCCGTCTGCCCGGGGAGCTCGAGAGGAATGGGCGACGGCGGCGCCGACGATCCGAGGCGCACCGCTTCGAGCTGCAACGCCGCATGCGCCGCGAACGCCGGCCCCACGCTGGCGACCGTGCGCGCGACCGGCACGTACACCAGCCAGCGCCCATCGGGCGACACCGTGGGGCTGGTGAGGTTCCGATCGAGCAGCGGACGCGCGGTGATCGTCGACCCCACGGTCACTTCCAGGACCCGCAGGTCTCCCTGGATCGATTGCCGGCTCACCAGCGCGATCCGACTCCGATCGATCCATTCGGCCTGGAGCGCAGCGGACGCGTCCTGAAAGCAGCGCCGCCCCTCGCCGTCGGGGAGCCGACGGATGCAGAGCTGCCCCGAGGCGTGCTCGCGGAACGAGATGTAGAGGAGCGACTGACCGTCCGGGCTCACGCGCGGCCAGGTGACGTCGGCGTCGTCGTCGAAGAGCTGGCGCGAGCGACCGTCGGCGATCGTCTGCGCGTAGAGCTGGTTGGTCGTGTCGCGGTTGGAGACGAAGTAGAGCGTCTTGCCGTCGGGGCTCAGCTGGCCGAGCAGATCGTCGGCCACGCCGACCGTGAGTCGCTCCGGTCGACGGAGATCGCCGTCGCGATCGTCGGCCGCGAGAGAGCGCCCCGCGATCGCGGCGAGCGCCAGCGCGAATCCGATCGACGCGAGGCGACGCGACGTCAGCACGACTTCGCCTGCCACTTGCCGTCCGCCCCCTGGATCCATCCGCCGCAGACGACGCCGCGCACGTGGAGCTCTCGCCAGCGGCGCGCAAGGTCGTCGGCCGACAGGTCCGTGCGCTGCTCGTGCATCCATCTCCAGAGCTGGCGGCGCGCGCGGTTCGTCCGCTCGAGGAGCGTCGTGACCTCTTCGGCGTCGGCCGCGCCTCGGCAAGCGTCGCGCGTGTCGGCGATGAGGCCGTCCTTCCCCTCGCCCACGCAGCGCTGAACGAGGAGGCCGTCGAGGCGATCGGCGTCGGTGAGCTCGGTGGCGTCGACCAGCGGGGCCGAGTGAATGCCCAGCGCTTCGAGCTGCTCGGGGGTGAACGGCACGGGGCGCGGCTCGATACCGGCGCGATCGAGCTTTCGTTCCAGATCGTCGAACGAGCCCGCGGCTTGCTGCTCGAGCGCCGTCGCGCGATCGACCATCACGATCTCGGGGGGCCGGAAGCACCCCCCCAGCGTGAGGATCGCAGCGGTGAGAACGAGAGATCGATTCATGGCGCGTCCTTCGTGTCGTTCGAGTCGAGCATCGGCGCGAGGAGTTTGTCGACGATAGGTCCCATCGGGATTCCGCGAAGCTCGCCGATGCTGATCAAGCGCGCGATGCCGCCCAGCTCCAGGCGCGCGCTGGCGAAGCCGTGATCGAAGACGAGGCGGAGGCGATCGGGGTAGCCGAGCGTGAGCGCCGTGCGGATGCGGTTCATCGCCGGGTCGACGTGCATCGGGTCCTGGAGATCGAGCAGATCGAGCAGGTGCCGCTCGCCGATGCGCAGGATCTCCGCGCGCCCTTCGACCGTGCGATCGCCCGCCGAGACCACGACCGCGATGTTCCCGTCGAACGGCTCGCCGTGCGACGACTGCACACCGGTCGCGCGCACGTGGAGCTCCAGGGTCGACTTCGCGCCGTCCCAGTCGAGCCCGAACTGCCCGGTGATGGTCCCGTTGCGAACCCCCATCTCGAACTGCCGCAGCGAGATCACGTTCTGCTGGATCTCGAGGTTGCCGACGAGCGGCGCGATCTCGACCCACGGCGTCTTCAGCCTGGCGATGGAGAGAAAGCCGCTGCGACTGAGGAGCGGGTGCTGGTCGGCGAAGCGTAGCATCGAGTACGGGCTCCGCTTCTCGTCGGGGCGGAGCGCGACGCCGTTCGCGCCGACATCGAGCGTGACGGTGATCGGGACCTCGCCGTTCGCGGTCTCGAGCGCGATGCCGGCGCGGGGCATGTCGATCGTCACGTCCTTCCCCTTCAGCGCCGCGTGCACGCGAAAGAGCGACAGATCGGGCGACGTGATGTTCGCTTCCGCCGCGAGGTTCCCCTTCCCCCTGAAGGTCGCCGGTGCGCCCGTCAGGCGCGACAGGTCCTGCGTGAGCGAGGTCGTCACCGAGAGCGTGTGCCGCCCTTCGCCGAGCTCGACGTTCCCGGTGACCGCGGCGGTGGTCCCCCCGGTGCCGTTCGAGAGCTTCATCTGGGCGAGGTGAACGATCCCTTCGCGATCGCGCTCGGCCGAGAGAGCGAACGTGAGATCGCCGATGGGGTACTGCGGGAGCGCGTCTTGCCGGAGCGCGCGAACCGCGAGGTGCTGCGTGAGATCGGTCTCGGGGTCGGCGAGATCCCCCTTCACGCCGACGGAGGAGTCGTCGCGAATCCCGGCGAGGTCCACTTCGTTCTCGCCGAACGCGAGGTGCAACGAGTCGACCTCGAGGTGGCTGTCCACCACGCGCCGCGCGCCGTCCGCGTGCATGTCGACGTGCCACACGATGGCCGGCGAGACGATCTCCGTGTCGCCGCGCTCCCACCGGAAATGCGCGACGTGCAGATCGGTCTTCCCGACGACGGCGGCCGTGAGCGTCGGGTGCGGCGCGAGCTGGATCGTCCCGTCGCGCCCCACGCCCGTCACGATGCCGAGGAGATCGCCTTTGGACGCGAGGCCGACGTCGAGCTGCGCGAGATCGAACCCCTCGAGCCCGTGCACCCTCGCTGCGAACGGCGCCAGCTTCGCGAGCCCGTCGAGGTGGCCGTCGATCGCGTACGTCACCGCGCGCCGCGCCGGATCGAACGACGCCGAGGCGGTGAGGTTCACGCCCGCGCGCCCGTCGGTCGCGATCTGAAAGCGGAGCGATGGCGAAGCGTGCTCGCGATCGATCGACGCGGTGAGCGTGACGTGGTCGTCGCTCGCGTTGGCCCCGGCGAACGTGAGCGCCTGCACGCGCAGGTCTCCTTCGGCGTCGTGACGAAGCGCGGTCCCTTTCGAGTGAAGCTTCAGGGACAGCGAGCGCGCGGCGACGGTCTCGAACGCGGGAGCGTCGAGGTCGAGCTCGGTCTTCTGATCGATCGCCGGGTTCCCCCCCGCGAGGTGCTCGACGTGGCCGGTCGACTGGATCGCGACGCCGATGCGATCCCACGGCGCCACGCTCGCCAGCGCGGGCGTGAGGAACGGACGCGCGGCGCTCAAGGTCTTCGCGGTGGCGTGGAGCGCGTAGTCGAGCGCGTCCGCCCCCTTCGTCGCGTCGAGCCCGACCTGCACGTCGCCCAGGTCGACGTCGAGCTTCGCGACGCCGCGGCTCGCGATCGGGCGCGCGACGTCGATCTGCACGCCGTGCAGCCGCGCATCGACGTGCGCCTTCGCATCCACGAGCGTGCGACCGTGATCGAGCAGGCGGAGCCGCGACATCGGCGCGTCGACCTCGACGGCGTACCGCGCGTGCCCGTCGAGGAGCGTGTGCGCGCGCAGGGCGAGGCCGTCGGCGACGGCGCGGGACGTCTTCGTGCTCGCGTCGATCGACGCCACGTCCGCGGACAGCGCGACGTCACCGCGCGTGGCCAGCGGATCCCCGGCGTCGACGTGCACGTTCGCGACGCGAAGCTCGACGTGACCGTCGCGCGCGACGACGGGCGAGATCCCTTCGAGCGCGACGCGCGTGAAGCGTGCGCCGACGTGCCCCGTGACCGCGCCGTCGCTCGCTTGCTGCCCGTCGAAGTCGATCGCCACGTCGTCGGCCGCGACGCGGTTCGCTCCCGCCTCGTACCGAACCCCGGCGAGCGTGATCGCGCCTCGACCCGCGACCCCTCCCGGCGCGGCGAGCGACTCGGCCTGGAAGTGGATGCGCGCGCGCTCGGCCGTGACCGGCACGAGGCCGGCGGGGACCCAGGCGAGCAGGCGCGCGAGATCGACGTCGCCCTGCGCGTGACGCACGATCGGATCTCCCGTGTCCGGGATCGCGATCGCCGCTTCGACCGTCGCCGCGCCGTCGCCCGCCTCGGTGTGATCAAGCGTGATCTCGGTGCGCCCCGCGGCCGCGTCGAACCGCGCGCGCGCCTCGGCGTGGAGCCAGTGATCGGCGGCGACGCTGGGCGCGAACGATTGATCGATCATGCGCACATCGAGCGCCGCGGTCACCGCCGTCGACGTCGCGTCGATGGCGAGCCAGAGCTTCGCCCGCCCCTCGCCCGCCTTGGCTCCATCACGCTGGCGCGTGAGCGCGAGATCGAGCGGCTTGCCCGACGAGCCGAGCGCCATCTTCACGCGCGACGCTTTCACGGCGCTCCCCGCAGGCGCGGCGCTCCCCGCAGGCTCCGTTTGCCCCGCGGGCATCGCGCTCACCGTGAGCCCGACGCCGCGCAGCTCGGTGCGCTCGACGACGTGCCCCTCCTCGGTTCGGACGAGAGCGAGCGTGACGCGATCGACGTCGATGTCGCCGAACGGAAGCGCCGTCTCGAGCTGCGACGCCTGGCGCGAGAGCGGCACGGCAGGCGCGGGGGGCGAGGTCGGAGGCGAGGAAGGGAGCGCGTCGAACGACGTCCGCCCGTGCTCGTCGACGACGACCGTCACCGTCACGTCCGACACCGACAACCGCCGCAGCGGAGGACCCTCGTGTTTGAAGAGCGACCGCAGCGACCACTCCGCCCTCACCCGCCCCACGCGAACGAGCTCGGGCGCGAACGCGCGAATCTCCGCGGGCGACTGCACGACGAGCCCGTCGATCTCGGCGCCCGTCAGCAGCCCCACCCGCACCGCCCCGTAATCGACCTCGACCCCTGCTGCCCGCGCGAGCGTCTGCACGCGCCGCTTCAACCACGGCGCATCGAGGCTGTGCAGCACGACGTAGACCGCCAGCACCGCGAGCGCCGCGAGCCCCAGCACTCCGGCGAGCAAGCGTCGCGCCCATCGCCAAGCGCGGCCTCGACGCGGCGGCGCATCGCTCGGGCCCCCCCCGCGTGGAACACGAAGCAAACGCATGAACGGGTCTTGGTCTCGGCCGAGTGGCTCTCCTACGAGAGCCAAGGGCCGCTCCACTCTGTTCCCGACCAGCCGTGGAAGCAATGCGACGAGCGGCGGGGTGGGGCTCCCCAGGGCCGGCAGCCTCGCGCTTCACTGCGCGGTCGCGTGGTGGTCCGTGACCGGGGGCGGGTCGCGCGGTACTCTTCTCGCACCATGGCTGCACGAGTCGAAGCCGCGCCGGGTCCGCGAAAGCTGTCGCGCGCCGAGTACTACCGCATGGGGGAGCTTGGCTTCTTCCGCGGTGAGCGAGTCGAGCTCATTGACGGTATCGTGCTCGGCATGGCGCCCATCGGCCCTTCCCACATGAGCATGGTCGATCGACTCGGCGAGCTCCTGATTCTGCGCCTCGCGGGACGAGCGAGGGTGCGCATCCAGGGCCCGCTCGATGCCGCCGACGGATCGGCGCCACAACCCGACGTGGCGATCGTCCCGTCCGGGCTCTACGCCGATCGCCATCCCGATCGCGCGTTCCTCGCGATCGAGGTCGCCGACTCTTCGCTGCAATACGACCGCGAGATCAAGGGACCGCTCTACGCCGCGTCGGCCGTCGACGAGTACTGGATCGTCGACGTCGCCGGCCGCGCCATCGAAGTGCACGCGCACGCGAAGAACGGGCGCTACACGGAGACGCGACGCCTCGGCGCCGGCGAGCGCCTCGCCGTGACCGCGTTCCCCGACGTCGAGATCGATCTCGCCGACTTGCTCGGTCGCTAGGAAATCAGTCCGGGAGCTTCCCGCCGACGCCCGGCGGCGGGTGCGTCCGGTGGTGCCGCACGTCTTCGCCGCGCACCATGAAGATCACTTCCTCGGCGATGTTCGTGGCGTGATCGGCCACGCGCTCGATGTACTTCGCGACCTTGATGACGCGGACCGCGGCGGGGATCTCGTCGCCGTGCTTGGCCATGTACGCCATCATGTCGCGCAGGATGCGCCCGTACAGCTCGTCGACCGCGTCGTCGCCGGCCAGCACCTGCTCGGCGCGCGTGGCCTCGCCTTCGACGAAGGCGTCGAGCGCGTTGCGGAGCATCACCTGCGCCTGATCGGCCATCTCCTTCAGGTTCGCGCGCGCCAGCTCCTTCGCGTCGCCGTGCCCCTCTTCGGCCCGCTCGGCGATGTTCACCGCCTCGTCGCCGATGCGCTCGAGATCGGTGACGAGCTTCAACGCCGCCGCCAGCAAGCGGAGGTCGTACGCCACCGGCTGCCGCAGCGCGAGGATGCGGAGGACGAGCGCGTCGATCTCCATCTCGTCGCGATCGATCCGGCGATCGAGCTCCTTCACTTCCGCCGCGCGCTCGGCCGACCCGGTCCAGAACGCTTCCAGCGCGAGACGGAGGCTCCGCTCGCAGCGCGCCCCCATCGCCAGCGCGTTGGCGCGCAGCTCGCGGAGCTCGGACTCGAATTCACGACTCGTGTGCGTGTTGTTCCCTTGCGGCATGGCGGCTCGATTCTAAGCCAGAAGACGCCGGCGCATGCGCGCGCGAATGACGATGGCCGCGAGGTTGAGCAAGAACGTGAGCCCGAGCAGCACGAGCACCGTCCCATAGAGGAGGGGCTTGGTCCGGTCGACGTCGGGCGACTGCGTGGCCAGCACGTACACGTGGTAGCCGAGGTTCATGAACTGATCGTTCGGGTACTTCGGCAGGTACGGCAGGAAGTAGGCGACGCCGGTGAACATGATCGGCGCGACCTCGCCCGAGCCGCGGCTGACGGCGAGGATGGCGCCGGTGAGGATGCCGCCCAGCGCGTGCGGAAGGACGACGCGGAACACGGTCTGAAAGCGCGTCGCTCCCAGCGCGAGGCTCGCGTCGCGTAGCTCGCGCGGGACCGAGCGGAGCGCTTCTTCGGTGGCGACGACCACGACCGGGAGCGTGAGGATGGCGAGCGTCAGCGCGGCCCAGATGAGCGCCGGCTTTCCGTACGTCAGGTGGCCGGCGTAGAAGGCTTTGTCGATCCCGCGCCCGACCGTGCTCACGAAGAAGCCGAGCCCGAAGAGACCGAACACGATCGACGGCACGCCGGCGAGGTTCGAGATGCAGACGCGGATGGCGCGCGCGACGAGCGAGCTCGGACGCGCGTACTCGGTCAGGTAGACCGCGGTGGCGACGCCGGCCGGGACTGCGGCGAGCGTCATCATGAGCGTCAAGGCGACGGTGCCGACGATCGCCGGAAGGATGCCCCCCGCCGTCATGCCGTGCGTCGGCGCTTCGGAGAGGAAGCTCCACGTCACGGTCTTCGCGCCGCCGATGACGACGTCGAGCACGAGGACGGCGAGCATCGCCAGGATGAGCAGCGTCGCCAGGCCGGTCGCTCCGAAGAGGACGGTGTCGGACTTGCGCTGCCGGCGTTGAAGCGGGTGCGGGGCCACGTTCTCCATCAGCCGCCCCCTCCGAGCTTGCGACGCATCCCGGTGACGATGCGCTCGCCCCCCGCGTTCACGACCAGCGTGCTCAGGAAGAGGAGCGCGCCGAGGAAGAAGAGCAGGTGGTAGTGCGCGCTGCCGACGACGACCTCGCCGAGCTCCTGGGCGATCGTCGCCGTAACCGTGCGCACCGAGTGACCGAGATCGGCGTCGAGGAGCGCGGCGTTGCCCGTGGCCAGGATGACGATCATCGTCTCGCCGATCGCCCGGCCGAAGCCGAGCACGACCGACGCGGCGATCCCGGGCGCCGCCGCCGGAAGCACGACGCGCAGGACGACCTGCGATTTGGTCGAGCCGAGCGCGATGGCCGCTTGCCGGTACGAATCGGGGACGGCGCGGAGCGCGTCTTCCGACACCGAGAAGACCACCGGCATGATCGCGAACGAGAGCGCGACGCCGGCGACGAGCGTGTTGAGGCGGTGCTCGGTGCCGAAGACCGACTGCACCCACGTCGCCAGCACGACGAGCGCGAAGAACCCGACGACGACCGACGGGATCCCCGCCAGCAGCTCGATCGCCGGCTTGATGATCTCACGCATGGTCTTCCCCGCGAACTCGGCGACGAAGACCGCCGCGGCGACGCTGAGCGGCACCGCGACGAAGAGCGAGACGATCGTGACCTTCAACGTGCCGACGAAGAGCGGCACGATGTTGTACTTCGGCACCTCCGACACGGGCTGCCACACGTAGCCGGCGGCGCTCGGACGGAACATCCCGCCGAAGGTCAGCTCCTTGTGCACCTCGGAGCTGGTGAGGACGGGTAGCGCCTCCTTCCCGACGAAGATCAGGATGAGGACGACCGACGCGATCGACGTGAGGGCGATCAGCTTCACCGCCCCTTCGCCGAGCGCCTCGCCCCAGCGCGCGCGCCGCGTGAGCGAGAGCTCTCGCGCCCCCGTCCTCTCGATTCCTGCCACCGGTGAAGTCGACACGGCCACGACGCTCAGCTCTTCGGAAGGGGGTAATAGCCGACGTCGGAGATGACCTTCTGACCCGTCGGGCTCAGCACCCAACCGATGAAGTCCTTCGCCGTCCCGGTCGCCGGGCCTGCCGTGTAGAAGTAGAGGAAGCGGCTGATCGGGTACGAGCCGTCCTGCGCCGTGTCGATCGTCGCCTTCACGGCCGGCGAGGCGTCGTCCTTCTTCACGTTGAGCGCGCGGATCCCTTCGAGGTACGCGATGCCGCCGTAGCCGATGCCGTAGATGTCCCCCTTCACGGCGTTCACGACGGCCGACGTGCCGGCGAGCGTCTGCACCGACGCGGCGAAGTCCTTGTTCGCCAGGACGTGCTCCTTGAAGTAGCCGTACGTGCCGGAGTTGTTCTCGCGGCCGTAGAGGATGATGGCGTGATCCGGACCGCCGACCTCTTTCCAGTTCTTGGTCTCGCCGAGGTAGATCTTCTGCACCGCCGGGATCGAGATCTCCTTCAGCGGGCTCTTCTCGTTCACGTAGATGGCGAGCGCGTCGAGCGCGACCTTCGTCTCCACCGCGGGCGCGCCGCGCTTGGCCTGCACGTCGCCCTTCTCCCCTTCCTTCATCGGACGGCTCGACTCGCAGATGTCGGTGCCGCCGTTGATGAGCGCGGCGATGCCGGTGCCGGAGCCGCCGCCAGTGACCTGGATCGTGGTCCCCGTGTGCTCCTTCATGAAGTCCTCGGCCCAGCGCTGGCCGAGGATGACCATGGTGTCGGAGCCCTTGAGGGTCACGCTCGTCGAGCCCGCGGACGGCGCCACGGCGCTCGTCGTGCCGGTGCTCGAGGAAGCCGCAGGAGCGGCGCCGGTCGCGTCGGGGCGCGAGCACCCGAGCGCGCTCAGAATGGTGAGTCCCACGAACAGTCGTCGATCAATTCCGATCATGAAGATCCCTCTTTCGCTCAGGGGCGATGAACAGCAGCGATGTGAATGCTCAGCCGAAGCGGCCGGTGATGTAGTCCTCGGTCTCGCGGCTCTTGGGGCGCGTGAAGATCGTGGTCGTCTCGCCGACCTCGACGAGGCGCCCCATGTAGAAGAACGCGGTGTTCTGCGAGACGCGCGCGGCTTGCTGCATGTTGTGGGTGACGATGACGATCGTGAGCGCGCGACGGAGCTCGGAGACGAGGTCTTCGATCTTCGCCGTGGCGATCGGATCGAGCGCGCTCGCCGGCTCGTCGAGGAGAAGCACCTCGGGCTCGACGGCGAGCGCGCGTGCGATGCACAAGCGCTGCTGCTGTCCGCCGGAGAGCGAGAGGGCGGAGTCCTCGAGGCGATCTTTCACTTCGTCCCACAGCGCCGCTTGCCGGAGCGCGCGCTCGACCGAGTCGCGGATGGACACGCGATCGGTCTTGTCCGCCAGGCGAAGGCCGTAGGCGACGTTGTCGAAGATCGATTTGGGGAACGGGTTCGGGCGCTGGAANNGGAAACGGGTTCGGGCGCTGGAACACCATCCCGACGTGACGCCGCACCACGACCGGGTCGACGTCGTGCGCGTAGATGTCGCGCCCCTCGAGGAGCACCTGCCCCCCGATGTGCGCGCCGTCGATCGTGTCGTTCATGCGGTTGAGCGATCGAAGGAAGGTGCTCTTGCCGCACCCGCTGGGTCCGATGAGCGCCAGGACGCGGTTGGCGTGGACGTCGAGCGACGCTTTCTGAAGCGCCTCCTTGGCGCCGTAGCGGACGCACAGGTCCACGGCGCGCATCTTCACGCGGGTGTCTTCGGGCGGTCGCGAGCTCGTGCGCACGTGGGGCACTGTGGTGGATGGGCGGGTGCTCCGCGTGAAGCACGTGTGACAATCGGGTTACGAAGGCGACCGCGAGGGGGAGCGCGGGTGCTGTAGTCTCGCCCGAATGGCGCGGCGGGGGCTCCGAGTCTGGTTCGTGGCGATCGCTGCGGCGGTGCTCGTGGTGGCGGGCGCGGCGCGGGGGGCGCGGGCCGCGGAGCCGGTGATCGTCACGGCGGATGTCACGGAGATCCGGCTGGGTCGGCACGTCGACCTCCTCGAGGACCCAGGCGGATCCCTCACGATTGAGGACGTGCTCACGCCGCAGGTCGCGGGACAATTTCGGCGCAGCGAGTCCGACGTACCGAACTTCGGATTCTCAGAGTCCGCATTCTGGATCCGCTTCGCGCTGCGAAATGATGGCGTCGCGCCGATCGCATCCGTCCTCGAGCTCGGAACGTCAGACCTCAATCAAGTCACGCTCTACGCCGCGCGTGAAAACGGGGGGTTCGATCGCACCGACGTCGGCAACGCCCTTCCATTCGCATCGCGCATTGTCCCCACGGAAACGTTCGGCTTTCCCGAACGCACACCCATGGGCGAGCAAGCGTTCTATCTGCGCTTACGCTCGTCGGGCCCTCTCCAAGCACCACTCACCGTGTGGTCCCCCTCTCGATTCGCGCGACGCACTCAGCAGACGAGCCTCGAACATGGCCTCTTCGTTGGCGCGATGCTCGTCATGCTCGTCTACAACCTGTTCCTACTGATCTCGGTCCGCGAGGCCAGTTATGGCTGGTACGTCGCGTACGTCGCCTCCTTCACGTACATGACCGCGTCATTGACGGGGCTCACGCTCGAGTATCTCTGGCCGGCAAGCCCGTGGTTGGACGATCGACTCCGAGTCTCCTCGTTCGGGATCGTCCTTACGAGCGTATCGCTCTTCAATCGCAGCTTTCTCGATCTGCCTCGAGTCTTGCCACGCTGGAACGTGGCCCTCCTTGCTCTCGCCGCGCTGGGTGCAGTGGAGCTCGCGACGACGTCGCTAATCCCTTACCGGGTTGCCGCAGCCGGGATTTCGATCCTCGCCGTAACCGGCTCGCCCATCGGCATCATTGCAGGTCTAAAAGCGTGGCGACGGGGGCAGCGCTCGGCCCGCTTCTACGTGCTCGGTTGGAGCACCTTCTTCTCGGGAGCGAGCCTCTACTCCCTGAACGCGCTCGGGCTCACCGCGGCTCCATACGTCAGCGAGAATGCGATGAAGGTCGGCTCGCTGATCGAAGTCGTCCTCATCTCGTTCGCGCTCGCTGACCGCATGAACCAGATGAAGGCCGAAAAAGAGCAAGCTCAGGGACACCTCTTGGCGATGCAGCGCGACGCGAACGAAAACCTCCGCCACGAGGTCGCGCGCCAAACTCAAGAGCTTCGCGATCAAGCCACCAAGCTCGTCGAGCTCGATCGCCAGAAGACCCACTTCTTCCAGAACGTCTCTCACGAGCTTCGCACCCCGCTCACGCTCATCCTCAATCCGCTCGACGAGCTCACGCGCGAGGCCGCCTACTCACGCGACCCGCGCATCGACGTCGCCATCAAGAACGCGCGGCGCCTCCTCCGCCTCGTCAATCAGCTCCTCGACTTCCAGAAGCTCGCGGCCGGGAAGAAGGAGTGGCACCTGGCGCCGATCGACGCCGCCGCCTTCGCGCGATCGTGCAGCGAATACTTCGCCCCCGCGTGCAAGGCGCAAGGCGTCGCGTTCGAAGTACGCGCCGACGACGGCGACGCGCTCGTGGTCCGCGCCGAGGCCGACGCGCTCGAGAAGATCGTCTTCAACTACCTCGCGAACGCGCTCAAGTTCACGCCGAGAGGGAAAGCCATCGAGCTGTCCGTCACGCGATCCGGCGAGGGGCGCACCCGCATCGCCGTGAAGGACGAGGGGCCTGGCATCTCCGAAGAGGGCAAGGCGCGCCTCTTCCAGCTGTTCTCCCAGATCGACACCGGGCCGGCGAAGACCTCGGGGCTCGCCGTCGCCAACGAAGGGACCGGCCTCGGACTCGCGCTCGCGAAGGAGCTCGCCGAGGCGATGGGGGGAATCGCCGGCGTCGAGAGCACGGTGGGGCACGGGGCGACGTTCTTCGTCGAGCTGCCGCGCGTCGATGCGCCGGCCGTCGAGGCCAAGGCGACGGGGCGCTCGATGCACGAGGTCGCGCTCGCGCGCGCAAGCGAGCACTTGCCAGCCGTGTCTGCGGCACGGCACGAGAGCGAGCTCGCCGGCGACGGCGCGCGCGTCCTCGTCGTCGACGACCTCGCCGACATGCGCGATCTCGTCGCGCGCACGCTCGTCCGGCGCGGGTATCGCGTCACCACCGCGAGCGGCGGTCGCGAAGCGCTCGACGCCATGGCCGCGCGCGGCAAGCCCGATCTCATCGTCACCGACTGGATGATGCCCGGCATGAGCGGCCCCGAGCTCGTCGCCGCGATCCGCGCCGACGCTGACCTGCGCGCCGTCCCCGTCGTGCTCCTCACGGCGAAGAGCGACGAAGAGAGCAAGCTCGCAGGGACCGAGATCGGCGCCGACGCCTTCCTCGGCAAGCCGTTCAACGAGAGCGAGCTCGTCTCCACCGTGCGCAACCTCGTTCAGTTGAAGGAGCGCGAGCGCGAGGTCGAGCGATTGAACCGGCACATCGCCGAGAACGTCCTCAAGCGCTACCTCCCCGCGCCGCTGGTCGACGACATCCTCGCCGGGCGCACGAGCGTCGACGTCGAGCCCGAGACCGTTCAAGCCACGATCCTCTTCAGCGATCTGGTCGGCTTCACGCGCCTGTCGGCGAGGCTGCGCGCGGCGAAGATGGCGCGGGTCCTCAACGAGTACCTGGGGAAGATGAACGACGTCGTGTTCGCCCACGGCGGCACCGTCGACAAGTACATGGGCGACGGGATCATGGTGATCTTCGGCGCCCCGGTGCGGCTCGAAGCGAAAGACCAGGTGCGTCGCGCGGCGGCGTGCGCGATCGCCATGCAGCACGCGATGGCCGATCTCAACGTCCGCTGGGTCGCCGAAGGGCTCCCCGAGATCAAGCTCCGCATCGGCCTGCATCACGGCCCGGTCGTCGTCGGAAACTTCGGCGACGCGCGACGGAGCGACTACACGGCGATCGGCCCGACCGTGAACCTCGCGTCGCGCATCGAAGGCGCGTCCCCCGAAGGGGGCGTGCTGGTGTCGGGCGAGGTCTACGACTTCCTCCCCGAGCAGATGGCGGAAGACGCCGGCGCGTTCGAGCTGAAGGGGATCGAGGGGGCCGTGCGCTGCTTCCGCCTCGTGCTGGGAACGCCGAGCCAGGCGAGCCTCGCGATTCACTGACGACTACGCCAGGCCGAGCGCCCGCTACACGCAAGTATTGCGTGTCCGAGGAGCCATCGAGCCCTCCCGGGGCCGCTCCGCCCTCTCCCACCGGAGCGATTCTCTCCCGCCGGAGCGATCTTCGTCCGTGGACGCGCTGGCATTGCGCATCAAACAGGCCCGCGGTGTCGCACTGGAGGGCAAGCGAGCACCAGTTGATGCAACTATTGCGTTTTCGCACGCCGTGCCAGCTCCTCGTCCCGCCTTCTTGGCCCTCGGCGCATCGAAAGTAACTCCTCGACACGCAACACTTGCTCTATGGTCGTGCCCAGGCCAATGAAGCGGGCGCGGCGAAGCGAGACCGACCAATTTCGCAGCGCATTGAGAAACCTGCGCGCGGAGAACCAGTGGTCGCAGTACGTGCTCGCGAGCAAGCTCGGCGTCTCGGTCCGGACGCTCTCGTACTGGGAGAACGGCTACTGGCTCCCCACGTTCCGTCAGCGCGTCGACGTCGTGATCGCCCTCCACGACATGCCGCCCGAGCACGTGCTCGAGGTCGCGGACGGGCTCGGCGTCAGCGTGAACCCCGCGCTCCAGCCGTTGTTGCAGCCGTACCGGGATGCGCTCGATCCCAAGCCGATCGAGCTCGCGCCCCCTCCCCCGCCGCCTCCCGAGCTCCCCCGGCCGGAGCCGTCGCCCGACCTGCTCCGCGCCGCCGTCGACGCCGTCGTGCGCGACGCGGCCGACACGATGAACGTCCCGGCGAACGATCTCCGCGCCGCCATTGGACGCGCGCTCGCGGCGTGCGACGAGCTCGGCGCGACGATGACGGGAGCGCGCGACGCGGTCGCTGTGAGGGCGCGCGCGAAACGCGGTACGGAGAGCGATGCTTGATCCGTGGACGCCGCCCACCGAGATCGCCGAGTTCCGACTCGAGCGGCGCCTCGGCCACGGGGCGACCTCCGACGTCTGGCTGGCGCGCGACACGCTGCTCGATCGCGTCGTCGCGCTGAAGATCGCCAACGCGCCGGCGCTCCATGACGTGCGCACGCGCTTCCGGGTCGAGGCGCGCGCCGTAGCGAAGATGCAGCACCCCAACCTGCTCGCCATCCACCACGTCGGCGAGATCGCCGACCGCCCGTTCCTCGTGACCGAGTTTCTGTCCGGCAAGAACCTCCATGAGCTCGATCGACCGGTCGATCCCGATCGCGTCGTGAGCATCGGGATCGATCTCGCGCGCGGGCTGTCGGCGGCGCACAACGCCGGGGTCCTTCATCGCGACATCAAGCCGGCGAACGCGTTCCTCTGCGACGACGGCGTGGCCAAGCTCCTCGACTTCGGCCTCGCGAAGCTGAGCGACGCGCCGATCGAGCTCGCGCAGACGACGTCGTCGAACCGCGATCCGCGATCGCCGTCGGGGAGACACGTGAGCGGATCGGCGGTCGCGACGGAGAGCCCGGGCGCGCTCGACGCCACGCAGCCCGATCTCACGTCGAGCGATCAAATGGCAGGCACGCCGCTCTACATGGCGCCCGAGACGTGGCGAAACGAGATCGCGACGAGGCCGACCGATCTGTACTCGCTCGGCGCGCTCCTCTTCGAGCTGCTCGCGGGGCGGCCGCCGATCGCGACGACGACGATCGCGGAGCTGCATCGCCGGGCGACGGTGGGAGCGATCGACGCGCTGTCGACGGTCGCGCCGTCGGTCCCCGCTGCGCTGGCGGCCATCGTCACGCGCTGCTTGCGGCTCGATCCGAGCGAGCGCCCGACGGCCGACGAGGTGTGCGATGCGCTGGCGCGCCTCGCTCCCGCGCGACGCTCGACGCAGGCCGAAGCGCTCGACGATCCGCGCGAGAATCCGTACCGCGGTCTCCTCTCGTTCGGCCCCGAGCATCGCGCGCTCTTCTTCGGGCGCGACGCCGAGGCCGCCGCCGTGACCGCCGAGCTGCGCGCGAACCCGTTCGTGCTCGTGGCGGGATCGTCGGGCGCGGGGAAGTCGTCGCTGGTGCGCGCGGGGGTGGTTCCGCGCGTGGAGAAAGGCGCGCTGGGGGGCGCGCTGGCGTGGCGCGCGGTGATCGTGGTGCCGGGGCGACGGCCCACCGACGCGCTGGCGCAAGCGATGGCGGGCGTGCTCGACGTCGACGAAGCGGAGGTCAGAGAGCAGCTGGCGAAGTCACCCGCGTGGCTGGCGGACGAGATGCGCGCGGCGCGGGCGCGGGTGCTGCTGGTGATCGATCAGCTCGAAGAGATCTGGACGCTGGCCGAGGCGCGAGAGCGCGAAGCGTTCTTCGAGATCGTGGCGGCGATCGCGGCGTCGGCGCCCACGGTGCGCGTCGTGGCCACGCTGCGCGCGGACTTCCTGGGGCGGCTCGAAGACATGGGCGAGCTCCAGGCGCATGCGTTGAAGTCGCTCATCGTGCTGCGGCCGATGGCGCCCGACGGACTGCGGCGCGCGATCGTCGAGCCGGCGCTGCGGCGCGGAGTGACGATCGAAGACCCGCTGGTGATGCGCCTCGTGGAGCACGCCGAAGGGGGCTCGCTCCCGCTGCTCGAGTTCGCGCTGGGAGCTCTGTATGCGCGACGCGACGAGGCGCGAGGCACCATCGGCCTCGGCGATCTCGACGCGCTGGGGGGCGTCGAAGGGGCGCTCGCCACGCACGCCGACGCGGTCCTCGCGCGGCTGCCGACGGCGCAGCGGCGCGAGGCGCGGACGCTGCTGCTCGCGCTGGTGACGGTGGAGCGCACGCGGTGGCGTCGCGAAGAGCGCGATCTGGTGGGCGCAGGAGAAGAGGACGCGCGCGCGGCGCTGAGCGCGCTCGTCGACGCGCGGCTGGTGGTGGCGGGGGCGGGCGAGCACTTCGCGTCGTACGAGGTGGCGCACGAAGCGCTCCTTCACGGGTGGCCGACGTTGCGCGGGTGGCTCGACGAAGAGAGCGCGGCGCGCGAGGTGGCGGAGCGCGTGCATCGCGCGGCGACGGAGTGGGAGCGGGCCGGTGGCGCGTCTGGCGCGAAGAGCGCGCTCTTCGGCGAGCGGCAGCTGGGCGAGCTCGATGCGCTCCAGGGGCGCGCGCTCGACGCGCGCGACGCGGCGTTCGTCCTGGCGAGCCGCGCGGCCGTGCGAAGCGCGCGCGTTCGAACGTGGTCGCTGCGCGTGGGTGCGCCCGTCCTTGCGCTGCTTGCGGCGGGGGCGATCGCGATCGGGATCCGGTGGAGCGAGCAGCGGCAAGCGCGCGCGTTCGTCGCCGCGCAGCTCGCCGATGCTGAGCCGCTCCTCCGCGAGGTGAAGGCCGACGACGCAGAGGTGGAGGCCGCGCGCGCCGCCGCGTTCGCGCGCTTCGACGCCGGCGACAAGGTGGAAGGCGAAGCGCGCTGGCGCACGGCGCTGGAGCTGGCGCAGCGCGAGTCGAACGCCTTCGTCGCGGCGAGCGAGCCGCTCGGTCTGGCGCTGGCGCGGGCTCCGCTGGATCCGACAGCGCGCGCACGGGCCGCCGACCTCGCGTACCTGTGGCTGCTCGCGGCCGAGCGCGATCACGAGCCGGACGTCGCGCGCGATCTCGTGGCGCGCATCGCGCAGCTCGACGACGACGGCTCGCGCCGCGCGCGGATCGACGCCCGCGCGCACCTTCGCGTGAGCACCAGGCCCGCCGGCGCGCGCGTCATCCTCCACACCGTCCACGTCGACGGCGACGGGCACCGCGTCGAAGACGAGGGGCGCGCGATCGATCTCGGCGCGCCGGTCGACCTCGTCCCCGGCTCGTACCTCCTCGAAGCGAGCGCGCCGGATCGCTACTCCACGCGCTATCCGCTCGCGCTCGCGCGCGCCGAGGAAGCGCGCGTCGATCTTCCCCTCCCTCGCGCGGACAGCGTCGCGCGCGGGTTCGTCTTCGTCCCGGCCGGGACCTCGCTCGTCGGCGCCACCGACGCCGAAGCGGTCCGCACGTCGCTCCTGGCCGAGCCCGAGCACGCGGTGCACGTCGACGCGTTCCTGATCGGCGAGCACGAGGTCACGTTCGCCGAGTACCTCGAGTTCCTCGCGGCGCAGTCGCCCGACGAGCGCGAAGCGCGCCGCCCGCGCGCCGTCGGCGTCGAGCTCACGTACGACGGCGATGGCGCTCCGATGCTGACGCTCGGCGCGACGAAGACACGCGCCGGTGAGCCGGTCTGTCTCCCGAAGCGGAGCGTCCGGCGCTGCCAGACCTGGCTGCGCTTCCCGGTCGCGGCGGTCGCGCAGGACGACGCGCGCGCCTACGCGGCGTGGCTCGCGCGCACGCGTCTCCCCGGCGCGCGACTCTGCTCGGAGCGCGAGTGGGAGCGCGCCGCGCGTGGCGCCGACGGTCGGCTCTTCCCGCACGGCGACGCGCTGCTCGCCGGCGACGCGAACTACGACGCCACGTACGCCACCGACGACGCGCAGATGGGGCTCGACGAAGTGGGATCGTTCCCGAACGATCGCAGCCCGTTCGGCGTCTTCGATCTCGCCGGCAACGTGACCGAGTGGCTCGAGCTCCGCTACGCAATCCGCACGGCGCGCGGCGGCATCTGGTTTCGCAGCACCGACTTCGCGCGCGCGTCGTCGCCCGACGTCCGCCTCGACGAGCGCTACGAAGGGGCCGGCGTGCGCGTGTGCGCGAGCGCGCCGGCGCCGTAGCTAGCGCGCGCTTGCGCAGACACGCAGCCCGTCGGCGCGGATCCGCTCGCGCGTGATCGCGCCGGTGCCGCGGTTCGTGATGGAGAGGAACATCCCGTAGTCGCGCCAGCCGCCGCTGCGGTTGACGGCGCGATCCGGCTCGGCGCTGTCCGACGAGCCGGCGACCCATTCCCACTCGCTCCCGGCCATGTCGTCGACGCCGAACGGGCTTCGCGACGCGGGGTGCGTGGCCGTAGCGCACGGGCCGGCGCGAAGCGCGTCGCCGCGGTTGGTGGCGAGCGAGCACGCTTCGTCGCGACCGGGGACGCCGTTGCCGCCGGGGAAGAGTCGATCGTCCGCGCCGCGCGCCGCGCGCTCCCACTCGCGATCGGTGCAGAGCCGCGCGCCCGGGAGTCGCCCTGATCGCACGAGCCACGCCGCATAGTGCTCGCCGTCCTCGCGGCTGGCGCTCTCGATGGGGAGCGTCCGCCAGTCGACGCACGGCTGGACGCCGCTGCAGTACGGCTCGCCCGGCGCGAGCGTTCGTTCGCTCACCTTCCAGAAGGTGCGGCCGTCGCTGGTCTGCGTGAGGCCGCCGGGGAGCCGCTCGGCGCGCTCGGTCGCCGAGAGCGTGTCGAGGTACGTGAGGTACTCCGCGTTCGAGACCTCGGTGCGCGCGATCAGGAACGGGCCGACCTCGATCTCGTGAATGGGCTGGTGCGTGAGGAAGGCGCGCGTCGCTTCGTCGTCGGCGCTGCCGTAGAGGGAGCGGCCGCCGGGGACGTAGATCATCCCGGCGGGAACATCGCTCGCGCGCGCGAGCACGATCCGAAGCGTGCGCTCTTCACCGCGACCGACGAGGAACGGGTAGCGCGTCGTGACGTGATCGGGCGCGCTGGCGACGATGAGGTACGACCCCGCTTCGAGATCGCGCGGGGTGTCGGCGGCGATCGGCGCGCGGTCGGCTTCGACGAGGTGCCCCGCGTCTTCGCGGTAGCGCGCGAGCGTGAGCGTCGCGCCGGCGGGCCGGGTCACGACGCGCACGTGGGCCGGCGCACGGAGGAGCGCGGCGCGCGAGCCGTCGTCGTAGACGTCGAGCCGCGCGCGAAGCTCGCGAAGGAACGCCCCCTGGTGACGGCGCTCCGCGGCCAGCAACCGCGCGAGCGTCACGTCGGCGTAGAGCGCGCGCGCGCTCACGTCTTGCGCGTCCAGCCCCAGCGCTTCGTCGAGCGCCGCGCCGACGTCGCGACGCTGGCGATCGGCGTCGTCCTCGAGCACGAGCATTCGCTTCCAGAGCGCCTCCGCAGGGCCGACGTCGTCCTTGTCGAAGCGTACGAACGCCTCTGCGCGCAGGTCGCTCGCGGCGCGCGCGGTCTCTTCCGCTTTCACGTCGAGCGCGCGCGCCGCAGCGACGGAATGCGCGACCGCGGCGCGATGGCGGACGTGCGACACGCTCCACGCGAGAACGCCGAGCGACACGAGCGCCAGCGGCACCCCGAGGACGAGCGCCCATCGCCGCATCCCCGCGCGCCGCGCCGCCGCGCGACTCGCCTCGACGAAGGCGAGCGCTTCATCGCTCGCGCCGTCGAGCGCGCCGGGGATCGTGAGATCGCGAACGAGGCGCTCGCTCGCGAGCGCTTCGGTTCCGCGCCCGAGCCTCACCCACTCGCGCGCCGCGACCGCGAGTCGCCCCGCGACGGCGCGCGCTTCGGAGGCCTCGTCGAGCCACGCCACGAGACGCGGCCACGCGCGCGCCAGCGCCTCGTGCGCCAGCGTGCACGTCTCTCCGGCGACGACGAGCCGTCCGCGAACGAGCGCTTCCAGCGCCGCGCGCGCCGGAGCGCCCCCTGCGCCCACGAGCTCCTCGGCCGTGCGCGGCGTCCGCGTCTCGTTCGCCGCGGGCGTATCGGCCACGAGCGCGAGGAGCATCCGCCGCGCTTCCACGCGCTCCGCCTCTCCAAGCGTCGCCAGCACCAGATCGCCGTGCCGCGCGAGCGCCGCCACCGCGCCCCCCAGGCGCGTCAACGCCGCCACGGGAATGACCCGTCGCGCTTCGTCGCGCGCGCTCCACAGCTCTTCGAGCGCGAACGACAGCAGCGGGAGCGCCTCGCCGAGATCCTTCACCTCGTTCACCAGCGCATCGACCATCGCCTCGCGCTCGAACGCCACCCCGAGCGCGCGCGCCGGCGACACGATCGCTTCGCGCAGCCCCTCCTGGCTCATCGCGGGGAGCACGTACGCGGCGCGAACGAGGTCGCGCCCGAAGGGGCCGAGCTCCACGAGCCGATCGAGGAAGTCGCCGCGCAGCGTGAAAACCACGCGCACGCCCGGCGCCAGCGCATCGAAGCGCTCGAGGGCCGCGCAGAACGCGTCGCGCTCGTCGGGCGGCGCGAGCGTGATCGCTTCTTCGAACTGATCGACCACGAGCAAGAGGCCGCGAAAAGTCCGCGCGCGCGCGAGTCTCCCGGCGAGCCCAGGACTCGCGCGAAGAGCGACCGCGAGCGCGTCGCGATCGTGATCGACGAACGGCGCGATCGCGCGCGCAAGCGCCTCCAGCGGTCGCGCGCCCGGCACCATCGTGGCCACGTCCCACGCGTCGCGCTCGCCCAGCGCGCCGTTCGCGATCGCGACGGCCACTCCGGCGCGCGCCAGCGACGACTTCCCCGTTCCCGATCGCCCCGCCACCAGCAACCACGGCTGACCGCGAAGCCGCTCGAGCAGCGCCTCGATCTCGCGCGCCCGTCCGAAGAAAGCCCCGGCGTGCTCCTTCTCGAAGACGCGCAGCCCCCGGTACGGGTTCTCGGTGACGGCGCGTGGCGACGGCGCGGGGTGCGCGAGCGTCTCCAGCGCGCGGCGCAGCTCGTCGGCGGTGGCGACGCCGTGATCGGCATCGGCGAGCGCGGCCAGGCGTGCGCGCAGATCGCGATCGGCGATCGACTGGAGCAACGCGAGCAGCGCGCTCGTGTCGGCGCGCTTCGCGGTCTCGTCCGCATGCGCCCGCGCGCGATCGAACCCCACGAGCCGCGGCACCCCTTCATCGGAGAGGATCACGCGCGCCGCCCGCACCTCTCCGTGCGCGACCCCCGCCGCGTGCAGCTCCGCGAGCGCCCCGGCGAGCCCGCGCCCGAGCTCCAGCACGCGCGCGTCCGCGACCGGCGTCGCCAGCGCCTCGAGCCTCTGCCCGCGCGCGAACGCCGCGACCACGTACGGCCGCGCGCCCCCTCCGCGCACGCGATGCACGCGACCGAGGTTCGGGTGCGAGAGCCGCGCGAACGCACGCGCCACCGCCAGCCGCTCCCCGCCTGCCTCTCGTCCTTCAGGCAGAAACGAAATCACGACCGCGCGATCGAGGAAGCGATCGTGCGCCAGGAACGACGCCCCGCCCTGCCCGAGCGGCCGCACCACGCGGTAGTCGTCGATCGACTCGCCGTCGCCGGTCGTCCATGCCGCTTGCCCCATCGGGCGCGGAGGTTACCTCAGGCGAAACCGACGCTCTCCAGCATCGTCCCGTGCGCTTCATACAAGCGTACCCGCGGACGATCGCTCGGGTCGTCCACGATCGCCGGCGCTCCGAAGATGCGCTCGCGTCCGATCCCGACGACGCGCGACACCACGTGATGCAGGTGCCCGTGAAGCACGTGCACCGCCGGGAACCGCTCGATGAGCCCCATCATCCGCGCAAAGCCGCGCAGCCCGTCGATCCACTGCATCACCGCCGAGCGCTCGTACGGCGGATGGTGCTGCACCACCACGATCGGCTTGTGCCGGAACGCGGGGTCCTTCACCCGATGCTCGATGGCGTCGATCGCCGCTTCGGAGATCTCGCCCGCCGAGCGCGTCACCGGTTGATGGCAGGCGACGTCGATCGGCAAGAAGCACACGCTCCCGACGTCGACCACCGCCCCCGGGTTCCGCGCGCTCGACATGGCCCACGGTCGCAGCGGCCCATCCATCGCCTCGCGCCACGCCGTCGGCGAGTCGTAGGCGTCGTGGTTTCCCGGCACGAGCGTGATGCGCCACGGCTCGACGTGGCTCTCGTGCAGCGTCTCGGCCAGCGCTTCGTACTGCGCCTTCGTCCCCATCTCCGTCAGGTCGCCCGAGATCACGAAGTGATGCGCGCCGGCGTTCCTGGCCGCGCGTAGCCCGTTCTTCAGTTTCCTTCGCCGCTCGATGGGATCGAGCGGTCGCCCGATGCTCACGAAGTGCGTGCTCAAGTCGTAGGCTCTCGCACGGAATCGATCCGAGCGCGCCTCGTCGAGCATGTGCACGTCGGACAGATGCGCGATGCGCGTCGTGTTCGTCGTCATGGTGCTCCTCCCTTGTCGCGGACTCGCGTCAGCGTGTGAGCGCCACCCGTGCGCTCACGATGCCACGTTCTCAGACCCGCGTGGCAGCGTGCGTCCGGGCGCGAAACGCTTGCGGAAATGATGGATGGCGATTCGATGGCGAAGGCGGGGCGGGCCGTCGACGTGCGTTCGGCGACGTGTCGGTTTGTTTCGCCGGCGCACATCGGCCACGCGGGCTGACAAGATGCGCGAAACGATGCGATCGTCGAGCTCGATGCCCGGGCCTCATCCCGTTCCCCCGAACCCCGTGACCGAAGACGAGACTCCGCTCACGATCGTCTACGTCGAAGACGACGAGCGTCTCGCGCGGCTCACCTCGCAGTACCTGACGTTGCACGGCGTCGAAGTGGTCCACGTAGCGCGCGGCGACGCGGCCGTGGCCGAGGTCCTTCGCGTCCGCCCCGACGTGGTGCTGCTCGATCTGATGTTGCCCGGAATGGACGGGCTCGAGGTGTGCCGCCAGCTCCGCGAGCGGGTCGACGTACCGATCATCATGGTGACCGCGCGCGTGGAAGAAGCCGATCGCGTGATGGGGCTCGAAGGGGGCGCCGACGACTACGTGAGCAAGCCGTTCTCCACGCGCGAGCTCCTGGCCCGCGTGCGCGCGCAGGCGCGTCGTGCGCGCGGGAAGACCGGGCCGCGACCGGAGCGCATCGAGATCGGACCGCTCGTGGTCGACGCGCAGACGATGAGCGCCTCGATGCACGGCAAGCCGCTGACGCTCACCACGCTCGAGTTCGCGGTCCTCCGCGCGCTCGCCGAGCGAAGCGGTCGCGTGCTCACGCGCGAGCAGCTCCTGGCGATGGTGCACGTCGCCGGAGACGAAGCGTTCGATCGCTCGATCGACGTTCACGTCTCGCGCTTGCGCCAGAAGCTGGGCGACGACTCGCGCAGCCCGCGCCTCCTCAAGACCGTGCGCGGCGTCGGCTACGTGCTCACGCCCGACGACCGATGATCCGCCCGGCGCGCGGAACGCTGGCGTGGCGCTTGTACGCGCTGGGGCTGGTGCAGCTGGTGCTCCTGGCGATCGCCGTCGTTGGCGTGGGTTGGTTGATTCATCGCTCGCCGCCCGACGACATGCCGCCGCGCTCGCACGACGCACACGACGCACACGAGATGAATGAGCCTCGCGAGCTCGGTCCGCCGCCGGGACACAGGCACGAGCGCCCGGCGGCAGTGGCGCCGCTCCTCACGTTCTTCCTGAGCGGCCTCGTCATCGTCGGCGTGGGCGCGTTCCTCACCGCGCGCTGGATCGTCGTGCCGCTCGATCGTCTGAGTCGCACGGCGCGCGCGCTCGGCGCCGGAGATCTCGCGGCGCGCACGCGCCTCGATCGCGACGACGAGCTGGGCGAGCTCGGGCGCGCGTTCGACGACATGGCCGAGCAGGTTCAGAAGCTGCTCCTGGCGGAGAAGGAGCTGATGGCGAACGTCTCCCACGAGCTCCGCACGCCTCTCGCCCGCATCCGGGTGGCGCTCGATCTCGCCGGCGAAGGGGACGCCGACGCCGGCCGCACCTCGATGACCGAGATCGCGACCGACCTCGGCGAGCTCGAAGCGCTCATCGACGACGTCCTCACCGCGACGCGCCTGGCGCACGGCCAGAGCACGGCCTCGCGCTTCGAGATGCACGTGGAAGACGTCGGCCCCGAGGTCATCGCCACGCGCGCGTCGGAGCGCTTTCGCGCGCGCCATCCGCGCCGGTCGCTCACCGTCTCGATCGCCGAAGGGCTCCCGATCGTCCGCGTCGATCCGGTCCTCTTCCGTCGCGTGATCGACAACCTCCTCGAGAACGCCGAGAAGTATTCGCCCGATCCCAGTAACGCGATCACGCTCGCGCTCCTGAAGCGCGACGACGGCGTCGCCTTCGACGTCCGCGACGCCGGGCTCGGCATCACGCCCGAGGATCTCCCGCACGTCTTCACGCCGTTCTTCCGCGGCGACCGGAGTCGCTTTCGTGGGACGGGCGGCGTCGGGCTCGGCCTCACGCTCGCGAAACGAATCGTCGAAGCGCACGGCGGAACGATCGGCGTGCAGAGCGCTGTCGGAAAAGGGACGACCGTGCGGGTGACGGTCCCGCCGGCCGAAGCCTGACGCGCGCGCGGCGATCGAAACAATTCGAAAGACCGGCGAAACACGATCTCCCGCGTCGCCAGCCACAGTGCTGGTGAAGGAGATCGAAATGAACAAGCTCACTCACGCCGGCTACACGGGCCTCTTCCTCTGTGTCTTTGCGACACTCGCGCGCGCCGACCAACCGCAGGGTCCTCCGCCTGGAGGCGGCCCGCCGCCCGAAGCGATCGCGGCCTGCGCCAGCGCCAAGGAGGGCGACGCTTGCACGGTGAAGCTCGGCGACCGCGAGTTGCAGGGAACGTGCGACGTCACGCCGGACAGAGTCCTGGTGTGTCGTCCTGCCGGTTGCCCGCCCCCTCCCGCGCCAAAGTGACAATCGCGTTTCGACGTATGTCTCGCAGGAAGTATTCCCGCCTCTCGATGGCTCTCCCTACGAACCGACACGGCAAGGAGATGGTCATGAATGAGCTCTTGGATGAAGTGGTTCGAGGCGTGATCGCGCGGCACCTCGACGTCGACGTCAGCGAGGTCGATCCGCTCGGGGACCTTCACGCGGACCTCCACCTCGACCCGCTCGATCTCGTCCTCATCGCGCTGCGCCTCGAGGACATGGAGCAGCGCGAGTTTCCAATTCACCGGCTGGAGTACGTGGAGACCGTGGCCGACCTCGCGGACGTCGTGGTGTCGATGCGCGAGGCCAGCAACGACGAAGCGACCTTCACGCTCGATCACGCGCAGGCACCGCGCGTGGTGCCCATGAAGCATCGCGGGAATCGGTCGAAGCGCGCACGTCGCCACGCGCCCGCGAGCGGGACGCTTGCCCTTCGCGGCGAGCGTGTATCCTCGCGCTCACGATGAGCGAGACCCTCACCCTCACCACCGTCTCCAAACCCGCCTCGATCACTCCGCCCGCGGCGATGATGCACGGCGACCCGTGCACGCTCGTCATCTTCGGAGCGGTGGGCGACCTCGCGCGGCGGAAGCTGATGCCCGCGGTCTACTACCTGGCGAAGAAGAAGCTGCTGGCCGACGAGTTCCGCGTGATCGGCGTCGGCATCGAGCCGCTCGACGACGCGAAGTACCGCGACGCCATGCGCGCGGCGCTCTCGAACACCGACGAGGTGAAAGACTTCGACGAAGCCGTGTGGCGCGATCTCGCGCCGCGCCTCACGTGGGTCGGCGGCAACCTCACCGAGGGCAGCGTCTACAAGGCGCTCTCCGGCGCGCTCGCCGCGAACGAGTCCGGTCTCCTCGCGAGCGATCGCAATCGCCTCTTCTATCTCGCCGTCCCGCCGCCGATCTTCGCGCCGATCGTGAAGCACCTCGCGGACAGCGAAGTGTGCCCGCGCGTGGCCGACGTCTCTTCGCGCCCGTGGAGACGCGCGGTCGTGGAGAAGCCGTTCGGGCACGACCTCGCGTCGGCCAAGGAGCTCTCGTGCGTGGTGCTCGGATCGCTCGCCGAGCATCAGGTCTATCGAATCGATCACTACGTCGGAAAAGAGACCGTGCAGAACGTGCTCGTTCTTCGCTCGGCGAACGTGATCTTCGAAACGCTGTGGAGCCGCGAGCACGTTTCGCACGTCGAGATCACCGCGGCCGAGACGGTGGGCGTGGAAGAGCGCGCGAGGTACTACGAGTCGTCGGGCGTCGTGCGCGACATGTTCCAGAATCACCTGCTGCAGCTCCTCGCGCTGGTGGCGATGGAGCCGCCCGAGACGCCGAGCGCCGACGCGATCCGCGACGAGAAGGTGAAGGTGCTGCGCGCGATCCGTCCGCTGGTGAAGAACGGGGCGACCGACGCGGTGCAAGGGCAGTACACGGCGGGCACGCTCAAGGGGAAGCCCGTCCCCGGGTACCGCGAGGAGTCGGGGTGCAGCTCGACGTCGACCACGCCGACGTACGCCGCGCTCGAGATCGCGATCGACAGCGAGCGGTGGCGCGGCGTGCCGTTCTACGTCCGTTCCGGCAAGCGCACGGCGAAGCGCTGGAGCGAGGTGGTGCTCCATTTCCGCACTCCGCGACGGCTGATGTACGAGCCGGTGCCGACCGAGACGCTCGCCCCCAACCGCCTCTCGCTCCGCATTCAACCGGACGACGGCGTCTCGCTGAGCTTCGAAGTGAAGATGCCCGGCGCCGCGCTCGCGCTCACGCCGGGGATCGAGGTGCAGGAGGTGAAGATGGACTTCAGCTACGCCGACGCCTTCGGCACCGAAGTTCATCCAGCGTACGAGACGCTCTTGCTCGATTGCATGATCGGCGACGCGACGCTCTTCACGAGGACCGATGAGCTCGAGGCGGCGTGGTCGGTGATCGATCCGCTCATCACGCTGTGGGAGTCCGGCGGAGGCACGCCCCTCACGTTCTACTCGGCCGGTTCGGCTGGACCGTCCGAATCGGATGCGCTCGTCGCCCGCAGAGGGTTCCACTGGAGCCCGCTGTAGCGCCGAGACGGCTCGCGTCGTATACCCGGGGAAGTCCGGATGCTCTCTCCGAAGCCAGCGCAAAATTCCGAGCCCTCTGCGAGCGGCACCCTCGCGAAGAAGCCCTTCGCGCACCTTCTGATCTACGCCATCGATCGGAAGCTGACGGGGACCTTCGAGCTGGCGGACGACCGCGGCGCGACGGCGTACGTCGTCGTGTCGGGGGGGCTCGTGTCGCGCGTCGAGACGAGCGATCCGGTGACCTATCTCGGGCACGTGCTCTACGAGCTCGGCGCGATCGACGACACGGTGCTCAGCTCGTCACTCGCCGAGGTCGCGGCCGCCAAGAAGCTGCACGGGCAAGTGCTCCTCGAGCGCCACGCCATCGACGAAGCGCAGCTCGCCGACGCGCTTCGCCAGCAGCGCTCGCGGAAGCTCCAGCACGTGTTCACGTTCGCGCCGAAGACGACGTTCGCGTTCTACGCCGACGTCGACTTCGCCGGCGCGCGCCCAGGCGACGTGGAGCCGATGGATCCGCTCCCTGCGATCTGGCGGGGCGTGCGCGAGCATCCGTCGTGGGATCACGTCCGGGCGACGATCGCCGGCGTGGCGGCGCGCCCGCTTCGCCTCGTTCCGGACGTCCACCTCGACCAGCTCGGCCTCGACGACAACGAGCGCCACGCCGCGGAGTGTCTGCGCATGAAAGCGCAGACGATCCCCGAGCTGGCGATCGTCGGCGGCCTCTCGATGCAAGCGACCGACCTGCTCGCGTACTTCCTCGTCATCACGAAGAAGGCCGAGGTCGTTCAGAACGTGAGCGCCTCGCAGCCTCCGCGCCATCCGAGCGGCTCGATGAAGCCGGTGACGAACCCAGCGTTCGCCAGCGGCGAGTACGCCCGGAAGATCTCGTTCTCGATGCGCGCGGTCACGCCGGGCGAAGGGGGGACGATCCGCATCCCCTCGCCCATCCCCGAGCGAATGCCGGACAGGACGCCGTCGCCGATGCCCGGGCGCATCTCGCAGATGCCGTCGCGCGACGTGGGGCTCCCGGCGCGCTCCACGTCGTCCGCTCCTGCGAACCGGATCGCATCGTCGATTCCGGTGCGCGGCCCGTCGTCGGCGCCGCCGCGATCGGTGCCGCCTGGGTCGCTCCCGCCGTCGTCGGATCTCGCGCGCAAGAAGTCGATCGTCGATCGCGCCAAGTGGATCGATCAGGAGGACCACTTCAAGATGCTCATGATCACGCGCGAGGCCGACACCGAAGAGGTGCGCGCGGCGTTCCTCCGCGCGGCGCAGGTGTGGCACCCCGATTCGCTCCCGCTGTCGATCATCGAAGCGCGCGGCGACTGCGAGCGCGTCTTCACGCGGATCACGGCGGCGTACGAGACGCTGGTCGATCCGGCGAAGCGCAAGCGTTACGAGCAGACGATGAACGCACGCTTCAAGGAGAGCGTCGAGGCCGACCACCTGATGTCCGAAGCCGAGATGCACCTGACGCTCGGCGATCGCGAGACCGCCGAGGGCATGGCGCGGAAGGCGGTCGTGTCGGCGCCGAGCCTGGGTGAAGCGCGCTCGCTGCTGGCGCACATCGAGTCGCTCGATCCGCGGCGCGGCAAGGAAGATCACATCCGCTCGTGCGTGAAGACGATCGACATGGCCATCGGCCAGGACCCGATGTGCCGCCGGGCCCACTACTACCGCGCGCTCCTCCAGAAGCGACTCGGCGAGCACGAGGGGGCCATTCGCGATCTTCGCGTGGCGGTCACGAACGACGACGACGACGTCGAAGCCCAGCGCGAGCTCCGCGTGTACGAGCAGAAGCTCCGCGAAGGGACCATCCAGATTCGATCGATGTCGCCGTTCCCGGGAAAGAAGCCGGACGGGTTCTTCGACCGATTGCGCAAAAAATGACGAGATAGGCGATGATGGAGGCGTGCGAGTCCGCTCCTCCTTCGCTTTCGCCGCCTTCGCTGCTCTCGTGCTCGGTGCCGTCGCCTGCGCCGAGGTGAGCGAGCCTCCCCGGATCTTCGTCTCCAAGGTTCCATCGAGCGGGCACATCGCGCGCGAAGACGGCGAGACGATGAAGCTCACGCGGTGGGATCTCGATCCGCACGCGGGCCTCACGCGCGGGTACTGGTCGATCGGGAGCGAGCACGAATGGCGCGCGCTGTGGCCGGCCATCGAAGCCGATCGCATCCCGCTCTTGCCGCCGGACATCGACTTCGCGAAGGAGACGCTCCTCGTCGCCGCGCCGACGGATCGCGACGTGACCGACGTCCGCATCCACGCCGTCATCGACACGGCCGAAGCGGGCGTGCACGTGTACCTCGCGCAGGCCGTCCCCGGTCAGGGGTGCCCGCCGCCGCCGAAGGACGAGCGGGTCCCGGTGAGCGCGGCGCGCGTGCCTCGCTTCCAGAAAGAGCTCCACTTCCACGTCGAAGCGAAGGAAGAGGATCCGTGCGAGGCGCCGCCGGAGGCGAAGATCGGCTGCCGCGAGACGGGCCCCAGCGACGCGTTCCAGGAGAAGCTCGTCGTCGAGCCGGGGAAGATCCTCTCGTGCATGTCGCAGGGGAAGCCCGGGATGCGACCGACGATCGATCGCACGTGGTCGTTTCGCTCGCTGCCGCAAGGAACCGCGACGAAGATGACGATGGCCCAGGGGGGCGCGGGCATCAGCTTCCCCACCGACGCCTTCGGGACGTACGCCGTGGGGCTCGAGGTGACCGACGATCTCGGGCGCACGTCGAAGGCCACGAGCGAGGTGCAGGTCGCGCCGCCGAAGGACGAGCTCGTCGTGCAGATGCTGTGGACGAAGTTCGACCCCACCGACGACCCGAGCACGTTCCCGCGCGTCGAGCTCCACGTGGTGGGCGACAAGACGCCGATCCCGGTGTCGAAGGCGACGACGTTCGCCTCGCGCAATCAGCCGTGGATCCTCGTGAAGGGGGACTGCACGGTGGCGAACGAGAAGACCGCCCCGGCGTGGTGTCATTCGCGCGCGGTGGCGCAGACGTCGATCGAGTCGGTGGCGATCGACGCGTTCCCGCAGTACCGCATCGGCGTGAAGTACCTCGACGATCGCTACGAGGGGCAGCCGGTGCTGTGCGTGCGCTCGTTCCGAGGGACGCTGGCGAGCGAGTGGTGCGACAAGGCCGTGCGCAGCGAAGGGAGCTGGTGGGACGTCGCGCGGATCGACGCGCAGACGGGGAAGCCGCCGGTTCCTCCTCCCGCGCCGGCAGTCGTTGCGCCCGCGGGCTCGGCAGTCCCCGTCGGCCCCATCGATCCGAGCAAGCCGCGAAAACCCGGCGACCCCTGGGTCCCCGCCACGGCCCCGACCCCGAGCGCGAAGCCCGCGTCGAGCGCGACGCCGACCCCGACCGCGACCCCGAAGCCGACCCCGACCGCGAAGCCGACCCCGACCGCGAGCCCGACCCCGACGGCGAGCCCGACTCCGACCGCGAGCCCGACTCCGGCCCCGAAGCCGACCGCGGCTCCGGCCCCGAGCGCGACCCCGAAAGCCCGCCAGCCCGGCGACCCCTGGACCCCCTGACCCGCGCTCGCTACTTCTCGAACGGATCCTCGGCCCCGAAGAACCCCGCCAGCGCCCGCACCATCCGCTCCGCGTCGCGCGTCCCGGTCATCTCGCGCGCCGAGTGCATGCTCAGCATCGCGTTGCCGACATCGACCGTGCGGATCCCGAGGCGCGTCGCCGTGATCGGACCGATCGTCGATCCGCACGGCAAGTCGGTGCGGTGCACGTACTGCTGCACCGGGATGTCTTCGCGCGCACAGATGTCCTCGAAGAGCGCCGCCGTCCGCGCGCACGTCGCGTAGCGCTGCTGCGCGTTCACCTTGATGACCGGGCCGCCGTCGAGCGCGACCTTGTGGCGCGCTTCGCTCCGCTCGGCGTAGTTCGGATGAACGGCGTGCGCCATGTCGGCCGAGACGCACAGCGATCGGGCGAGCGCGCGGTGGTACGCATCGCGCGAGCCGCCCGTCGCCTCGATGATCCGCTCGATGGCCGACGCCAGCAGCGGAGCATCCGCGCCGTACGCGCTCCCGCTCCCGACCTCTTCGTGATCAAAGAGCGCGATCATCGGCACCAGCTCGCGATCATCGACCCGTGCCGCGGCCCGCGCGAGCGCCACGGTCGACGCGTGCGACATCGCCAGGTTGTCGAGGCGCGCAGAGAACAGCAGCTCGTCGTGCACGCCGCCGATGGCCGGGGGGTTCACGTCGTAGAGCATCAGCTCGGTCGACACGATCTCGTCGCTCCCGATCCCCAGCTCCTTCGCGACCAGCGCCTCGATCGGCGCGCGTCCGTCTTTCGCCGCCAGCGCGACGATCGGCGCCAGGTGCTCCTGCTTGTTCAGCACGAGGCCCTTCTCGGTCACATCGCGATCGAAATGAATCGCGAGCTGCGCGACGCGCGCCAGCGCCCGCTCGAAGCGCACGAGCCGCGTCTCGAGCTTCCCGTTCGCGCGCGACTTCACCACGACCCGCCCCGCGATCGACAGATCGCGATCGAGCCACGAGTTCAAGAGCGCGCCGCCGTACACCTCGACGCCGAGCTGCGCGTACCCCTCTTTGACGTACTCCGCGTTCGGCTTCAGCCGCAGGTTCGGGCTATCGGTGTGCGCCCCCGCGATCCGAAACCCACGCACCTTGCGCGACGACGGGATCACGAACGCGAGCAGCGCGCTGTCTCCTTGCTTCACAACGTACCGGCCCGCGGGGAGATCGCTCCACGACGCCGCCGCATCCAACGCCACGAACCCCACCGGCGCGAGCCGCGCGATCGCGCTCTCGACGGCGTGGTACGGCGTCGGCGAGAGACGAATGAACTCGAGAAGGTCAGTGACGACGGCGTCGTGAGTCATGCGCCGCAGCGTGCTTGCCGGAGCACACCACCGTCAAGCTGGTCCACCGCCACCCTCCCCCGAAACCGGGGAAGGGCCGGGGTGGGGGAGGATCAGGCCGCGGCCGGCGCCGCCGCCGGAGCCACGTTCCCCTTGCGGGGCGGCGCCGGCTTCGGCTCAGGCATCCGCTCGAGCGCCGCCGCGATCACCTGCTCCATCTTCTCCACGCAGATGACTTCGATCGCGGCCTTCACCTCTTCGGGAATCTCCTCGAGGTCGGCGCGATTTCGCTCCGGGATGATCACCCGCGTGATCCCAGCGCGATGCGCCGCGAGGATCTTCTCCTTGAGCCCGCCGATGGGGAGCACTCGCCCGCGCAGCGTGATCTCTCCCGTCATCGCCACGTCGTGCCGCACGCGGATACCGGTGAGCAGCGACACGAGCGACGTCATCATGGTGACGCCGGCGCTCGGCCCGTCCTTCGGCATTCCGCCCGCAGGCACGTGCACGTGGAGATCGCTCTTCTCGAGCACGTCGGTCTCGATCCCGAAGCGCTCTGCGTTGGCGCGAACGAAGCTCAACGCCGCTTGCGCGCTCTCCTTCATCACGTCGCCCAGCTGCCCGGTGAGAATCAACTTCCCGCTCCCCGGCATCCGCGTCGACTCGATGAACAAGATCTGTCCGCCCACCGGAGTCCACGCGAGGCCGGTGGCCACGCCCGGATCTTCGGTTCGTTCGGCGCGGTCGTCGTTGAAGCGCGGCGGCCCGAGATAGACGCGCACGTCGGCCTCCGTCGCGATGCGCTCCTTCTCTTGCGCGTTCCCCTCGACGACCTTCACCGCCACGCCGCGGACGATCTGCGCGATCTTCCGCTCCAGCGAGCGAACGCCCGCCTCGCGTGTGTAGCTCTCGATGACGATGGTGATCGCCTCGTCGGTGATCTCCACGCGATCGGCGAGCGCGTGCTCCTCGAGCTGCTTCTGCACCAGGTGGCGTCGCGCGATGGCGAGCTTCTCGTGCCGCGTGTAGCTCGGGATTTCGATGATCTCCATGCGGTCGCGGAGCGGCGCCGGGATCGTGTCGGTGGTGTTCGCCGTGGCGATGAACATCACGTTGGAGAGGTCGTACGGGATCTCCAGGTAGTGATCGGCGAACGTGTTGTTCTGCTCCGGGTCGAGCACTTCGAGGAGCGCCGACGACGGATCGCCGCGGTAGTCACGACCGAGCTTGTCGATCTCGTCGAGCACGAACACGGGGTTCGTGGTCCCGACCTTCTTCATCCCCTGGATGATCTGCCCGGGGAGCGCGCCGATGTACGTGCGACGGTGCCCGCGGATCGCGGCCTCGTCATGCACGCCGCCGAGCGAGATGCGGTGCAGCTTCCGCGACGTCGCGCGAGCGATGCTCTTGGCGAGCGAGGTCTTGCCGACGCCGGGCGGCCCGACGAGGCAGAGGATGGGCCCCTTCTTGTCCGCCTTCATCTTGCGGACGGCGAGGAACTCCAGGATGCGCCGCTTCACCTTCTCGAGGCCGTAGTGATCGGCGTCGAGGATCGCGCGGACCGCGCCGATGTCGAGGTTGTCCTCGCTCACCTTCGTCCACGGCACGTCGAGGATCCAGTCGAGGTACGTGCGCACCATCGCGTGCTCGGGCGACGACGGGTTCATTCCGTTGAGTCGCTTCAACTGCTTCTTCGCCACCTCGGCGGCTTCGGCCGGGAGCTTCGCTTCCGAGATCCGGTTCTGGAGCTCGTCGAGCTCGCGATCCTGATCTTCGCCGTCGCCGTCGCCGAGCTCTTCGCGGATGGCCTTCATCTGCTGACGAAGGACGTGCTCGCGCTGGGTCTTCCCCAGCTCCTCTTTGACGGTGGCGTTGATCTTCTCGCGCATCTTGAGCGCTTCGAGGTGGCGCGTGACGAGACGCAGCACTTCGCGCGTCCGCACCTTCGGATCGGTCTCCGCCAGGAGCGCGTAGCGCGCGTCGAGCGGCGCCTCCACGTAACCGGCGACGAAGTCGGCGAGCGCGCCGGTCGCGATGCCGGGAGCGAGCTGCGCCATGAGCTCGCGCGGGAGCTGCGGTCCGCGCTTCACGAGCTCGCCCACGGCTTCACGAAGGCTCATACCGAGCGCATCGAGCTCCGCGTCCGAGGCATCGTCCTCGGTCACGAGCGAGACGCTCGCGGATAGGTAGGGCTCCGACTCGGTCACCTGGTCGAGACGGACGCGCGCGATCCCTTGAACGACGAGCGCATAGTTGCCATCGTTCTGACGAACGGCGCCGACCACGCGAGCCAGCGTCCCCACGGGGTAGAGATCGTCAGCCGACGGGTCGTCCGTCTCGGCGCGCTTCTGGACGAAGGCGACGACGTACGGATTCTTTTTTGCGGCGACTGCTTCGGACAGCGTGTGCGCGAGAGCGATCGTCTTCGGGCGGCCGATGTCGAAGGGGACGACGACACCGGGAAAGAGGACAGCGCTACGGAGCGGGAGGACCGGCCAAGCGCGCGAGAGGTCAGGGAGCGTGATCGACGGATCGGACATGGATTCGAAACTAAGCATGCCCTAAGGCCGCGCTACTGTCGCTGTTCGGACAGGCCGCTTTCTTGCGTGGGACGCTCAACCGAACAGCCCGACGCGCGTCGGCGTGAAGCCGGGAAACACGCTGGATACGTCGCGTTGCCCGACGTGCGACGCGAGGACCTCGGCGAACACGTCGCGGTGATCGGTCGTGACCGGCACGTCGCGCCCTTGCCAGAGTTTCTCGTCCGCGAGCCCGTTCCACTTCGCGTAGACCTTCTGGCCGCGCACCTTCCCGCCGAGGACGAGCATCACCGAGCCGTGTCCGTGATCGGTCCCCTGCGTGCCGTTCTCGCGAGCGGTGCGGCCGAACTCGGTCACGGTCATCAGCACGACGTCGTCCATCGCGTGACCGAGATCGGTGCCGAAGGCGTCGATCGAGAGCGCGAGCTCGTCGAGCCTCCCCGCGAGCTGCCCCTTCGACGCACCTTGCCCGGCGTGCGTGTCCCATCCGCCGCAATCGGTGACCGCGACCTCGACGCCAGCGTCGGCGTGGATCAACTGCGCGATGGCCTGGAGGCGCTTGCCGAGCGGCGAGGTCGGGTACGTCGCGTTCGACGACGGCGGCGACGCCTGGATCGCCTTCAGCGATCGCATCGCGTCGAACGCTTCGCCCGCCGTCCCGCGCAGCGCTTGATCGACGGCGGCGGCATACATGTGCTCGAAGTCGCCCGCGAGCGCCCCGCCCGGCACGTTCAGATCGTTGAGCGACGACATCGCCACCGCCGCTGCGCTCCCCGAGAGAATCCGCGGCAGGTTCGGCGCGAGCGCCACGGCTCGTAGCGTCGACGGCGCCGCCTCGGGTCGCGCCACGATCAGTCGGTTCAACCATCCATCGTCGGTCGCCTTCACGCCCGGCGTCCCCGACTCGACGAAATCCTGCGCGTCGAAATGCGACCGCGTGAGATCGGGCGACCCCACGGCGTGCACCACGGCGAGCCGCCGCGCGTCCCACGCCTTCTTCAGCGGCGCGAGCGACGGATGGAGACCGAACATCGCGTCGAGCGGGAGCGCCGCGCCGTCTCCGCTCTTCGGGATCGCGATCGTCGGCCGGTACTCGTAGTACTTCGCGTCGTTGATCGGCGGCACCATCGAGAGGCCGTCGACCGCACCGCGCTGGAAGATGAGCACGAGCGTCTTGGTGCGCCTCGGCGGCGCGCTCCCGGCTTTCGGCGCGGGGGTCGTCTTGGTGGCCGCGGCATCGGCGCGCGCGCGCGGCGCGAACACGACGACGGCACCGGCGGCGAGCGTGGCGAGGAACCTACGGCGCGAGCTCATTGCTTTTGAAACTCCGGTGAGCCGAGGAGCAGGCCGAGCGCTTGCGGCAGCTGCGTGGGCGAGGCCTCCTGGTACGTGAGCCCGTGGTTGCTGGCGCGGAGCTGCGCGACGATCGTGTCGCGCGTCGTCGGAGAGAGCGGGCGCGGGACGATCTTCGGCGCGAGTCGATCGACGAGCTGCGCGGGATCGTCCGGCGGCGTCGTCCCCACCAGCCGCTCCGAATCGAGCGCGACTCCTTTCACACGCCCCGCCGCGAGCGCGAGCCCGAAGTCGATCCGCGCGACGAGCGCGCCGGTGCTCACCCACGCGTCCGCCGTCTCCTTGTAACCGGTCGGCGGCTGCGCGCGATAAAGCGGCTCGCCCATGCGCGCGACCCACCGCGGAAGATCCGTTTCGACCGAGACCTGCGCACCGACCGCGCGCACCGCCGACGCGGCCACTTCGAGCGGCGTCTTCGTCTTCGATCCGTCGGCGGCGTCGGCCCAGAGCTCGTCGCTGAAGAAGATCGCCTCGTACGTCGCCGAGAGATCGCCGCCGCTCCTGGTGAACACGTCGGCCACGCGATCGACGAGCGCCGTCGGCACCGCATCGGACACGAACTTCGCGCACAGCTTCCGCGCGATGAACCGCGCCGTCGCCGGATGATTCGCCACCAGATCGAGCACCGCCTCGCCGTCGTGCTCGCCGCCACCAGGCTCGATGGCCTGACCGAGGATCGTCTTGCCGCCGTTGTCGTGCTTCTTCTTTCGAAAGACGAACCGCGCCTCGTCGTTCGGCTTCTCGATGCTCCAACCGGTGAACGCGCGCGCCGCCTCGCGCACGTCGTCTTGCGTGTACCCGCCGTCGACGCCGAGCGTGTGGAGCTCGAGGAGCTCGCGTCCGTAGTTTTCGTTGAGGCCGCTCGGCCGCTTCTGTTGGGGGCTCTTGCCGATGCCGGGGGCGCCGTCGGCCACGCTCAACCAGTTGTCGAGGTAGAAGAGCATCGCCGGGTGATGCGCGACGTCGCCCAGCAGATCGCGAAACCGCCCGAAGACGTGCGAGCGAATCGCGTCGCGCTCGTACGCGCCGACGAGCCATTTGTCGGCGCCCTTGTCGGCGAAGACGTTGAAGTGGTTGAACCAGAAGTCGACGAGGACCTCTTGGAGCTGGCGCTCGCTGTCGATGGCGCGAACGAGCTTTTGGATCGCGAGCTCGCGATCGATCTCCGCGGGGCGGTGGTCGGCGAGGGTGCCTTGGGTCGGGGTCGGGGTCACGGTCGCGGTCGCGTTCTTCGGGCGCGGGTACTGGATATGGAGCTCGGCGGGCGAGAGCGTGAGGGTCGGGAGCTCGCGAAGCTTTCCTTCGGCGACCGTGTCCGCGATCGTCGAGGGCTTCATCTGCCGGCGTATCCAAGCTTCGACGCCCGCCGCCGCGATCGCGTCCGCCTCACCGGGGCGCGGCCCGTACGCGAGCCGCTCGAGCGCATGCGACGCCTGCTTGCGCGCGTCCCATGCCGAATGGATCGCGTTCGACACGGGCGGAGGAGGAGGGGCGACGATCGACGGCGCGGAAGGCTGCGGCGCGATCGGCGGCGCGACCCGCGGTGTCGGGGCCGACGCGCACGAGCACGCCACGACCATCGCCAACGAAACGAACCTTCGCATCGACGAAGCATGAACCGAGCGGAGCGCGCGTGGAAGTGGACCTGGGCGCGTCCAGGGGGCGTGCTGGCGGCGCCGGCTCACAGCGTCTTCAGGTACGCGACGAGATCCGCCCGATCCGAGTCGCTCAGCGACAGCCCATAGACGTGCCCCGGCACCGCACCCTGTCCGCGCGTCCCCCCCGCGAACGTCGCGGTCGTGCGCGTCGGATCGAACATCGCATCGAGACTCGGCAGCGACGCATCGTGAAGAAGAAGCCCACGCGACCCGACGCCGTGAAGCGAAGGGACGCGATACATGCCCGTGCCCCGATCGGACGAGAGACCGGTCGCGGGATCGGTGCCGACGACGCCGAGCGCGACGGGCGGCCCGGTGAGCCCCGGTTGCGCGTGACACGACGCGCACTGCGCGCCGAAGAGCGTCGCGCCGCGCGCAGGAGCGCCGCTCGCGGGATCGGATGACGGGAGCGAATCGGCGAGCGACCACAGATACGTCGCGAGCGCCCACGCGATCAGCCGCGGCGGCCGGATCCCCTGCCCGTGCGACGTGATGATCAACGTCTCGATCCGGATCGCGAGCGTCGTTCGATCGCGCTGCGCGAGCGTCGCCTCTTGATGGAGGTGGGTGAGCCATCGCGATGGGCGCAGATCAGGGATGCGCTCGGGGGCCGACCCGTCGGACGTCGTCACGTCGACGCGCCCGCGCCCCCATGCCCGCACCGAAGCGTCCGCGGGAGCGCCGCTCGCGTCGGCGATCATCTTTCCGAGATCGAGGTGAGAGCTCCCGACGCCGATCACGAGCAGCGCACCGCCCGCATCCGCGTGGCACGACGCACACGTGACGGCGAGCGCCACGCTCCCATCGGCCAGCTCCGCGCGCACGAGACCGCCGACCTGATCGCGCGCGTCGTCGATCCACAGACCCGCCGACTCGGCCGCGGCCCGCGACGCGACGGCGTCCGCCGCGTACCTCGCCAGCTGCGTCGGGTAGGCGAAGAACGCGGCCTCACCGAGCGCACGCATCGCAGCTTCGTCGTCAGGAGACGCGTTCGTCTCCAGCGCCTTGGCCGTCGCGCCCATCGACGTTCGCGCCGCCGTCCCGTCGTCGAGCTCGCCCGTCGCCACCGGCTCGACGCGCGGGTTCCATTCCGTGAGCGCGTCCCAGCGCGCATCGCCACCCGCGTAGTGCGAAAGACGAAGCTGCGAGTACCCGTTACTCGGATTGACCAGCGACGCTTCCAGCTCGGCGCGCCGGTACGCGCTGTCGTTCACGTAGCGATCGCCTTCGGTAGGTGACGGGCTCGGCGCCGCCGGCGACTCGCTCCGTCCACCACACGCGCCCCCGATCGCGAGCGCGATCACCGCCGTCACCGCTCGCACGATCGTGGTCCGCATCGCGTCGACCGAGCCTAACGCGACGCGAGCATCGCGACATGCGCGCCCGGCCTTGCCAGAGTGTGCCGCGCCGTTCGACGCTTTTCCCGCGGGAATCCCCGTTGCGCGGTCTGGTGCGGCCATTGCTAGTCCTCGTGCAATGCGCGTTCCCATCCTCGCTTCCTTCGCCGTGCTCCTCTCCCTCGGCGCCGCGAACGCGGCTTGTTCTTCGACGGGCATTCAGATCTCGGCGCAGCCCGATGGCGGTTCGAGCTCCGGAGGCTCGAGCAGCGGCTCGAGCTCAGGGAGCAGCGGCTCCGGCTCCGGAAGCGGATCGAGCTCGGGCGGATCGGGGAGCGGGTCGAGCTCCGGGAGCGGCAGCTCGGGATCGGGATCGAGCAGCGGCGGCATCGGCCAAGCGTGTCCGGCGACTGTGCCCACGAACGGAACGCCGTGCACGCCGATCACTGCGTGCGAGTACGGCGTCGACAGCGAAGGCGCATGCTCGACACTCGCGGAGTGCGCGTCGAGCACCGCGAATGGTCCGTTCACCTGGTACGTGACCGCGCCCCCCGCCGGCTGCGGCACCCACGGCCCGTCGTGCCCGACGACGTTCACCGGACGAGCGCAAGGGGCCGCGTGCGCGCCCGACGATCCGATCTGCGACTACGCCGAAGGGCGGTGCGGGTGCGGGCCGTGCTCCGACAGCAGCGGCATCTCGACCGGTGTCGGCTCGTGGACGTGCCAGGCCTGGAGCACCGGCGGCCCCGGTTGCCCGACGCCGCGCCCGCTTCTCGGAAGCGCGTGCACCGGAGCGCAAGAAGGGACGACGTGCGACTACAGCTTCAACTGCGGCGGCGTCCCGAGCGAAGGGCCGGGGATGATCTGCCAGCAGGGGACGTGGGTCATCGGCGGCTTCTTCGCCGGTGGCGTCTGCCTCGCGCCGAGCTGCCCGGGGATCCCTGACGCGGGCACCGACTGATCGATCGCCGCGCCTCGCACGCGCGACGCGCGTGATGCACCGGCCGCTTCGTGCCATGCTCGCGCGCCTTCGATGAGCGACCCCTCCATTTCGATTCGCCCGATGACGCCCGACGACCTCCCCGCCGTGGGGAAGCTCGCCGGCGCGCTCGTGCGCCTTCATCACGCGACCGATCCGAAACGCTTCCTGCTCGTGCCGTCGGTGGAAGAAAGGTACGCGCGCTTCTTCGCCTCCGAGCTCGCGGACGCTCGCTGCGTGCTTCTGTCGGCCGTCGATGCGAAGACGAACGCCGTGGTCGGGTACGCTTACGGCCGACTCGAGTCACGCGACTGGAACCTGCTCCTCGACGCGCACGGCGCGCTCCACGACGTGTTCGTCTCGGAGAGCGCGCGCGGTCACGGCGTCGGCGAGAAGCTCGTGCGCGAGATGTGCCGCGCGCTCGAGGCGAAGGGGGCGCCGCGCATCCTCCTCAGCACGATGGAGAGCAACGCCAGCGCGCAGGCGCTGTTCGCGAAGCTCGGCTTCCGCAAGACGATGATCGAGATGACGCGCGAGCGCGAGACGCCGACGTGACGACGACGACCGCCACGAGACCTTCCGCGCCGCTCGCCGAACAGCTGTTCTTCCTGCCGCCGCGCGCCGAAGACGTGCGCGCGAGCGACGTGCTCGATCGCTTCCTCGACTACGTCAAAGCGATCGGCCTCACGCTGTATCCGGCGCAGGAAGAAGCGATCCTCGAGATCGTCTCGGGCAAGAACGTCATCCTCAACACGCCGACGGGCTCGGGCAAATCGCTCGTGGCGACGGCGATGCATTTCCTGGCGATGGCGACGGGCGAGCGCTCCTACTACACGTGCCCGATCAAGGCGCTCGTCAGCGAGAAGTTCTTCGCGCTGTGCAACGACTTCGGGCCCGACAACGTCGGCATGATGACGGGCGACGCGACGGTGAACCGCGACGCGCCGATCATCTGCTGCACCGCCGAGATCCTCGCCAACATCGCGCTCCGCGAAGGCTCGCGCGCCGACGTGCGCTACGCCATCCTCGACGAGTTTCACTACTACGCCGACCGCGATCGCGGCGTGGCCTGGCAAGTGCCGCTCCTCGCGCTCCCGCAAGCGCGCTTCCTCTTGATGTCGGCGACGCTCGGCCCGACCGAAGCCTTCGAGACCGCGCTCACCAAGCTCACCGGCGCGGAGACCGCGACGGTCCGCTCCGGCGATCGCCCGGTGCCGCTCGACTTCTCGTACTCCGAGATCCCGCTCCACGAGACGATCCTCAAGCTCGTCCAGGCAGGCAAGGCGCCGATCTACGTCGTCAACTTCACGCAGCGTGCGTGCGCCGAAGAAGCGCAGAACCTGATGAGCACCGACTACTCGACGAAGGACGAGAAGCGCGCCATCACCGAAGCGCTCCACGGCGTCCGCTTCGACAGCCCGTACGGCAAAGAGGTGCAGAAGTTCGTGAAGCACGGCGTCGGCATCCACCACGCCGGCCTCTTGCCGAAGTACCGGCGCCTCGTGGAGCGGCTCGCGCAGCGCGGGATGCTGAAGGTGATCTGCGGGACCGACACGCTCGGCGTGGGCGTGAACGTCCCCATTCGCACTGTGCTCTTCACCAAGCTGTGCAAGTTCGACGGCGAGAAGACCGCCATCCTCAGCGTGCGCGACTTCCAGCAGATCGCCGGGCGCGCGGGGCGCAAAGGGTTCGACGCGCAGGGGAGCGTGGTCGCTCAAGCGCCGGAGCACATGATCGAGAACCTGCGGCTCGAACAGAAAGCCGGGAGCGATCCGAACAAGAAGAAGAAGTTCGTCCGGAAGAAGCCGCCGGACAAAGGCTACGTGCACTGGGATCGCGCGACGTTCGATCGCCTCGTCACCGGGCAGCCCGAGCCGCTCGTCTCGCGCTTCTCGGTCTCGCACGGGATGCTCATCAACGTGCTCGCGCGCCAGGACGACGGCGGATGCAAGGCGCTGGCGCGCTTGATCAAGGCGAGCCACGAACGGACGCCGCAAAAGCGCGCGCTCGGCCGCACGGCGATGCAGATGTTCAAGTCGCTGCACGACGCGGGGGTGATCGAGATCGACGAGCGCCGGCGCGTGCGGGTGAACGCGGATCTGCAAGAGGACTTCTCGCTCAACCACGCGCTGTCGCTCTACCTGGTGGAGACGATCGCGCTCGTCGAGCGGGCCGAGTCGGGGACGCCTTCGCAGAGCGCCGATCAGAAGTTCGCGCTCGATCTCCTCTCGGTCGTGGAATCGATCCTGGAGAACCCCGATCTCGTGCTCATGAAGCAGCTCGACAAGATCAAGACGCTCAAGATGGCCGAGATGAAGGCCGCCGGCGTCGAGTACGACGAGCGCATCGCCGAGCTCGAGAAGCTCGACTACCCGAAGCCGAACAAAGACTTCGCGTACGACACGTTCAACGCCTTCGCGCTGAAGCACCCGTGGGTGCAGGCTGGTAAAGGCGACAACATCCGCCCCAAGTCGATCGCGCGCGAGATGTACGAGACGTTCGCGACGTTCCCCGACTACGTGCGCGAGTACGGGCTCGAGCGCGGCGAGGGGTTGCTGCTTCGCTACCTGTCGGACGTCTACAAGACGCTGGTGCAGAGCGTGCCGGCGAGCGACAAGACGCGCGAGGTCGACGAGATCGTGACCTTCTTCGGCGCCATCGTGCGCGCGGTCGACTCCAGCTTGCTCGACGAGTGGGAGCGAATGCGGACGGGCGCGACCGAAGCGCCGGCGCACGTCGCAGCGACCGAAGTCCCGGGCGAAGCCGACGTCACGGCGAACGCCAAGGAGCTCACGGTCCTCGTGCGCAACGCGCTCTTCGCGTTCATGCGCGCGATCGCAAAGCGCGACTACGCGGCGGCGGCGGCGATGATCGACGGGCAAGAGCCTTCATGGACACCAGATCGGCTCGGCGAAGCCATGGCGCCGTTCTGGGCGGAGCACGCGGCGATTCGAACCGACGCTCACGCGCGCAATCCGGAGAACACGCGCGTGGTGTCGACGGACGACGGCGTGTGGCGCGTGCAGCAAGTGATCGCCGACGCCGAAGACCTGAACGACTGGGCGGCCTTCGTGACGATCGATCTCGCGCGCTCGCGGGAAGCGGCGCGCCCGATCCTCACCCTCGAGCGGATCGGCATCTGAGCGATCGCCCCTTCCGCCTCGGCCCCCCCTCCGCCTCGACCGTAACGAGAACGGCTGCACCGGAATCGTTCCGTGCCTCTCGAAATCCGCCACTTCAGCGGAGCAAAAATCCGCCGTTTGCAGCTGAGACGTGGTGAAGAGCAGCACCGCCTGGCGGCGCGGGGGATAAGGCGTACGGAGGATTCGTATGGAGCCTGAGACGCCGAGGGATCGAAGCTCACTGCGTGACGTCGCGAAGCTGGCCGCGCAGGCCGGGCCTGTCTCCACACGGAGAGACTCGCGACGGATCCCCAGCCCCGACAGCTCGGGCGTGGTCGATCTCGAGGCCTTGATGAAGGAGCACCCGTCGTGGCTCGACGACGCGCTCACGCGCGCAAAGGGTGGGACGCATGCGTCCATGCCCTCGTCATCGTCGCTGTCGGCGCTCGCGGCTCCCGTGCTCCTCGCGCCGCCGTCGCTGATGCCGACGAGCTTCGATGAAGCGCCGCGCGGCGTACCGAAGCACAGCATCGCGTTGATCGCGGCGACCGTCGGCGCCATCGCGCTCGTCGTCGGCGCGACCGGGTTCGCGTTGAAGATGCAGACCAAGGGGGCGACGCACGTCGCCGTCGCCGCCGCAGCGCCCGCCGCGCCTCCGCACGTCGAGGACGCGATCCCGATCCCTCCCCCGCCCCCCGTCGCCGAAGTCGCGAACGCGCCGGTCGCCGCCGCAGCACCCGCGAAAGACGACGACACGATGCAGGCGAACGCCTCGGCTCCTTCCGAGTCGACGGCCGGCGCGACCCCTTCACGTCACGGACACGGGCACGGCGTCCATCACGCGGCGCTCTCGCACTTCACGCCCGCCGCCGCAGCGCCTGCTGCACCGGCCGCTCCTGCGGCACCCGCCGCCGTCGCCTCGAAGCCCGCGAAGGCGACGAGCGCGCTCGACGCCGCGCTTCGAAACGCCGCCGGCCCCGTCGCGGCGGCTCCCGCGAGCGTGCCCGCGCCTGCCCCCGCTGCGGCTCCTGCCAGCGCGCCGTCCGGCGGCGATCGTCCCGATCGCCCCTCGAGCAGCGCAGTCACCAGCGCGCTCACCTCGGCGCTCCAGGGCGCGCGTGCGTGCCTCGCGAGCGGCGCGCAGCCGTCGCATGCGCGCGTGACGTTCGGCTCGAACGGCGGGGTGCAGTCGGTCGAAGTCACCGGCCCCGCGGCGAGCGACGCGAAGGCCACGTCGTGCCTTCGCGCCGCATTCAATCGGGCACACGTCCCGGCGTTCGCGCAGGCCTCGTACGCGGCCGGAGTGACCGTCCGCCCGCGCTGATCCTTGCTGCGACGCCGCGCGCACCTTAGGGTCGTGCGCGGTGAGCCCACACGACAAGCGCGCGACTCGCGTCGTCGTCATCGTCTTCTTCACGGTCTTTCTCGACCTGGTGGGCTTCGGGATCATCATCCCGCTGCTGCCGCTGTACGTGAAGTCGATGGGCGGCACCGCGGAGAGCGTGGGCTTTCTCTTCGCGTCGTTCTCGTTTACGCAGCTCATCGCCACGCCCGTCCTCGGTCGTCTCTCGGATCGGTTCGGGCGAAGGCGCGTGATTCTCACGTCGCTCGCCGGGAACGCGATGTCGATGGGGCTCTTCGCGGTGGCGACCGACACGCGCCTCTTACCGATCCTCTTCGTGTCGCGCATCCTCGCGGGCGCGACGGCGGGAAATATCTCGGCCTGTCAGGCTGCGGTGGCGGACGTCACGCAGGGCGCCGATCGCGCGAAGGCGATGGGCCGGATCGGCGCGGCCATCATGGCCGGGATGATCCTGGGTCCCGGTATCGGAAGCTTCGTCAGCAAGTGGGGCCCCGCCGCTCCGCCGCTCGCGGCTGCCGCCCTGGCCGCGGTCGACCTCGTCGCGGCGTTCTTTCTCATGCCCGAGACGCGGGTGACGCCGGAGACGACCGCAGTGTTCACGGACGCGTCCGACGCGACGCCATACCGAGGCCCGCAAGCGAGCGCACGGCCGTCGCATTTCAAATCGAGCCTCGAAATCCTGCGCGCCCCTCCCATCGCGCGGATCATGTTGCTCTCGTTCCTGACGTTCTTCTCGATGACCACGCTTCAAGTGGCTCTCCCCCTGATCGTGGATGCGCGGTTCGGATGGGACTCGTCCGCCGTCGGCCGGCTGTTCGTCCTCTTCGGGTTGGTCGGGCTGGTGGTGCAAGGGCTACTCATCGGCAAGATGACGCGGAGGTTCGGCGCGTGGAATCTCGTCACCGCCTCGACGCTCGCGAGCATCGCCGGCCTCCTGGGCATCGCCGCGGCGCAGACGACGTGGACGTTGCTGGCGGGGCTGGTGCTCTTCGGGATCGGCCTCAGCCTGATGAACCCGCTGTTGTCGACCCTGGCGTCGGAACGCGCGGGCCCGTCACGGCAAGGGATGGTGCTCGGCGTGGCGCAGTCTGCCAGCGGGCTCGCGCGGACGATCGGCCCCATCGCGATCGGCATGATTTACCGGCGCATCAGCCCCGGCGCGTCGTTCGTGGGAGGGGCGTGCGCCGCGTTCCTCGCGCTCATCGTCGCCACGATCGCCCGCTCGCGGGACACGGCTCCGGCGATCGAGGTCTCGGAGACGTGACTACGGGATCGTGATCGTCGCGTTCGCCACCGGCGCCGTATCGATCATCAAATACGCGCGCGCGCTCGCCGGAATCGTCGCCCCCTTGAACGGCACCTTCACCGACGCCAGCGTTCCGTCGGCCGCGGGCGTGCGCACCGTATCGAGCGCGTAGCCGAGCGTCACCGACGAGCCGGTCGTCGCATCGACGAGCAAGATCGACGCGAGGTGATCGGCCGCCACGATCGACGACCCCGTGAGCGTCGCCGTCACGCCGTCGGCCGCCGCCGAGAAAGCGACCGTCCCCACGCCCGCAGGTGAAGCCTGCGCGCCGTGATAGAGGACGTTCGCGCCGGCGACGAACGCGATCAGATCCGTCTGCGGATTGCAGAGCCCGAGCCCTTCGAGGAACGTCCCGTACGTCGGCACGCCCGAGCACTTCGTGCTCCCGATGAGCGAAGCCGCCGCGGTCGTCCCCTGCCCCTTCGCGTCGAGCTGCAGGTCCATGCGGAACGTCGTGAACGGCAGGTTGATGGCCATGATCTGCACGTCGAGCCCGCCAGGCGCGTTCATCGTCAGCGTCGCGCCGTCGATCGTCACGTCGAGCGGGAAGATCGCCTTGGCGTTCGGATCGACCGCCGCGTTCCCTTTCGCGTCGAGCTCCCCGCCGACCATCCACGCCACGGCGTGATTCGAAGCCGCATCGAGCTCCGCGAGACCGACCAGGTACGTGAGCGAGTCGAACCCGATCTGGTTGTAGCTCGGCATGACCGTCGGCAGCGGCACGGCGAGGCGCGTGACCTCCCACGTCGACGCCGGATCGATCGTCGTCGTCCCCGCGGCGTTCACCTTCGGCTTGGCCACCAGCTGCGCGGTGCCGGCACGCGTTCCGCCCGAGAGCTGAAGGCCCGAGCGCGTCATGCCCGTGAGGTACGGCGCGCTCACCGTGATCGACACCGTCCCGTCGGCGCCAGGCGTGAGCGCGGTCTGCGGAACGATCGTCACGAACTTCCCGTCACCCGAGACGACCACGTTCGTCGCCGACGGCGGATCGAGCGTCACGGTCACCGCCGACGCATCCATGATCGCCAGCTCCGCGTTCCCCTTGTCGCGCACGACGAGCGACAGCGTGATCGGGCGCGTTGGATCGATCGACGCAGGCGGCGCGTCGAGCGCGTTGCCGAACGACGTCGTCCACACCAGCGACGCCCCGTCCGCGCGCGCAGGCACCGTCGTCGTGCAACGCGCGTCGGCCTTCCCCGCGTCGCGCAGGCAGTACTCGTACGGCACGCTGAAGACCTGCCCGCTCTCGCCAGCGAGGATGATCGAGTCGTTCGTCAGCGCAGGCGACGCGTTCAGGTCGTTCCGATCGGCGTCGATGAGCAGCATCGACCACCGCAGCTTCCCGTCCGCCCCGACGACGTAGAGCCGCCCGTCACCGCCGCCGAAGTAGATGTTCCCGTCGGCATCGACCGACGGCGACGATCGGACCGGCTGCGACGTATCGAGCTGCCATTTCGGCGCGCCCGTCTTCGCGTCCATCGCGTAGAGGCTCCCGTCGGCCGACGGAACGACGATCGTCCCATCGGGGAGGCGCGCGGCGCTCGAGTAGACGTGATCGCGCGTGGCGAGGCTCCACTGCTCTTCTCCGAGCGTGCGATCGTAAGCGTGCACGTAGCCGTCGAACGCGCCGAGGATGACCATCCCGTCGTCGGTCAACATCGGGCTCGCGGCCACGGTACCGAGCGTGCTCGCGCTCCAGTTCTGTCCGCCGTCGGACAAGATGCTGAACGTGTTGGGGCCGAGCAGCGGCACCATGTTGTTGTTGCCGACGAAGAGGGTGCCGCTGGCGGGATCGACCGCGGGGAGCGACCACGTCTGGTCGGGCGTCTTGAACTTCCACGTCGGCGTCCCCGTCGCGCGATCGACCGCGTAGATGAAGTAATTGTCGTTGGGCGCGTAGAGCTGGCCGTCCATTCCGAGCGCGACGTTCCCCTCGAACCAGTTGATGTACGCGCCGTTCACGGTCGGCGCGTCGGCCGGCATCGTCCACACGACCGCGCCGGTCTTCGCATTCAGCGCGCGGAGCTTGCCGTCGCCCGACCCGAAGTAGACGTTCCCCTTGTCGTCGAGCACGGCGGCGGAGTCGACGATCTCGCCCGTGAGCAAGTTCCAGGCGAGCGTGCCGTCGGCGTGGAGCGCGTAGAACGTCCGGTCGGCGGAGCCGATGTAGATCGTTCCGTCGGCGGCCACGACCGGCGAGCTGAAGATCCCCTTCCCCGTCTGGTACGCCCACAACGCGCCCCCCGTCGTCGTCGCATGCACGGCGCTCCGACCGTCTTGCCGCGCGTCGCCGCGAAACTTCGGCCACGGGCTCCCCGCCGCGAACGGAGGCTGCGGCCCGGCATCAACGGGAGTCGATGCATCGGGTGATGCCGGCGACGTCGTGCCGTTCGACGACGAGCTGCAGCTCGCGACGGCGACCAGCGGAAAGACGGCGAACGAAGCGGCGACGGAGACCAAACGGACGGTGCGAGGCATGGCCATAGAGGGCCACGGTTCGCGACATGGGGTTACTCGACTTCGACGATTGTTGGCGAGCCGCCGAGCCGATCGCCAAAAGGCTACGAATCAAGCTCTTTCGTGAAGGCGCGAGCGTTCGCCGATCGCGGCCGAGATCGGTCGCTCGATTTCGTGGTCTCCTTGGACATGCCCAGGCGTGCGCGCACGAGCCCTCGCCGCGCCCCGCGTCAGAAACGGGCCGAGAACACGGTCGACGTCCTCATCCGCGCCACCGAGATCGCGTTCACGCGCTTCGGGATCAACGGCGCGACGACGAACCGCATCGCGGAGATCGCCGGCGTGAGCATCGGCACGCTCTACCATTACTTCCCCACCAAGGAGGCGCTGGTGCAGTCGGTGGTGCATCGCCTGTGGACCGCGGAGATGGAGTCGCTGTCTTCGCGCGCTCACCTCCTCGACGAGCTGCCGCTTCACGAAGCGATCCTCGAGCTGTCGAAGGGGCTCGCGGACGTGGTGACGAGCCGACAGGAGCTCGTGCGCCGCTGGTACACCGAGGCCTCGAACCTGGGCGATCAAGACGCCGGGATCACGATGGCGCATCAAGCGTCGGCGCTCATCGAGCGCGTGCTCCAGGACCGCCGCGATCAAGTGCGACCGCGCGATCTCGCGCTGGCGTCGCACCTCGTCGTCATCACGGCGCTCCACATCATCCGCGCCGGGCCGCGCGATTTCCCCACCCAGCTCTCGAGCGGCGAGCTCGCCTCGGAGCTGGCGCAGATGCTCTCGCGCTACTTGTTGAAGAACCCTCCCGAGGACTGAGATGCCGGACGACAAGACCGCGCCCCCCACGAAGCCCTTCGCCCTCGGCGCCACGCCCGAGAGCGTGGACGACGACAAGCGCACGCTCGCCGACTCCCCTGCGGCGCGATCGACGCGCGATCCTCGCGACGGAGCGCGCGATGATCTCGACGACCTCGAGCCGCGAGGCGCGCGCTACGAGATGCGCGATCGCCTCGGTGAGGGCGGGATGGGCGAGGTCTACCTGTGCGCGGACCATCGCGTCGGGCGCGACATCGCCATGAAGGTGATCCGCGCCGAGCGCGGCGGCCACGCGGACGCTCGCACGCGCTTCGTGCGTGAAGCCCGTGTGCAGGGGCAGCTCGAGCACCCGTCGATCGTGCCGGTGTACGACCTGGGTCGCGACGCGAACGGCAGCGCGTACTTCACCATGCGTCGCGTGCGCGGCAAGACGTTCGAGCAGGTGCTCGAAGAGCTTCGCGACGGCATCGGCGCGACGGCGCGCGAATGGACCCGCCACAAGCTCCTGACGGCCTTCGCCAGCGTGTGCCTCGCCACAGACTTCGCGCACGCGCGCGGCGTTCTTCACCGCGACCTCAAGCCCGACAACATCATGCTCGGTGACTTCGGCGAGGTGTACGTCCTCGACTGGGGCCTGGCGAAGGTGGTCGAGAAGGAGGACGACGCGCCCGAGAGCCATCGCGCGGTCACCCCCGATCCTGCGACCGACGACGCGCCGCGGACCGCGTTCGGTACGCTGATGGGGACGCCGGGCTACATGTCACCGGAGCAAGCGCGCCGCGACGACGTGGTGCTCGACGCGCGCGCCGACGTGTACGCGCTGGGTGCGATCCTGTTCGAGCTCCTGGCCTACGAGCCGCTCCATGCGCGGGGATCGAGCGACGAGGTGCTCCGCTCCACGCTGCAAGGCGCCGACGCGCGACCTTCGATTCGCGCGCCGTGGCGCGACGTACCGCCCGAGCTCGACGTGATCTGTGTGCGGGCGACCTCCGTCGAGAGGGCCGATCGCTACGCGACCGCGCGCGAGATCTACGATGCCATCGAAGCGTTCCTCTCCGGCGATCGCGACGTCGAGCGACGACGCACGCTGGCCAAGGATCACGCGCGCCTCGCGACCGAAGCCACCGATCGTGCGCTCCGCGGCGGAGGAGACGCCGTCGGCGAACGCGCGCTGGCGATGCGCGAAGTGAGCCGCGCCGTCGCCCTCGATCCGACGAACGTCGACGCCATGAAGGCGCTCGTTCGTCTCTTCACCGAGCCGCCGCGCGAGCTACCGCCCGAAGCTAGCGCCGATCTCTCGCGGGCCCTCGTTCACACGCAGCGCGTCGCCGCGCGCACGGCAGCCATCGGCTACGCGACGTGGCTCGTGTACGCGCCGCTCGTGTGGTGGATGGGCGTGCGCGACCTGAAGTGGGGCGCGCTGTGCGACGTGCTCTTCATCGCGGCCGCCGCCGCGAATTGGTACGTGGGGCGCGCGAAGGAGTCGCGCGTGACGCGCGCGGCGGACATCGCCCTCTTCGTTTCGACCGTGGCGATCGCGGCGTCGGTCGGCGTCGCGGGTCCGTTCATGCTCCTCCCGGGCATCGCCGCGGTGAACACGATCCTCTACGTGTCGAGCGCGGACCGATCGCGGCGCGCATGGGCGATCGGCGCGGGCTGTCTCGCCGTGGCCGTGCCGCTCCTTCTCGAGCTCGTCGGCGTTCTGCCGCCGTCGATCGCCTTCGAAGGGGGGGCCGTCGTCACGCTCCCTCAGATCATGCGCTTCCCGCCCGTCCCGACGCTCGTGTTCCTCTTCTTCACGAACGTCGCCGTCATCGTGACGGCGTCGATCTTCGTCGCCCGATTCCGCGACGCGCTCCACGCCACGCAAGAGCGCCTCTACTTCCACACCTGGCAGCTCCGCCAGTTCGTCCCCAGCGAAGCCTATGGCGCGGCGACGCCGTCGATCGCGCCGCCCGCACGCTGACTCGTCGCCGGCACACCGGCCGAACGAACGCGCGCGACCCACGCGCTCATCCCCAGCATCACGATCGCGACCGCGATCGTCAGCTCCATCCCCATCGCGACGTCGCGCGCGAACCACGCCACGACCGCCGCGGTCGCCATGAGCCGCACGATCGCCAGCGTCGTCCCCCACCCCTTCGCCTCGAACAGCGCTCCCCACACCACCACCTCGACGAGCACGAGCAGCGTGGCGGCCGCCAAGGCCAGCATCGGGATCCGCGGACCCAATAGTGTCATCGCGCTCGTCACGGCGATCACGGTCACGAATTGCGTGGCCACGTACACCGACACCGCCCTCGCGACGGGCACGCCGTACTTCTTCTGCGTGTCGCGGCTCGCGTCCGGGATGGTCACGTACCCCAGCCCGTCCGACAGCTCGCGCGGTCTCCACTCCGGCGGCGCGATCCACGCGCGCAGCTTGTCGAAGAACCGCGGCGTGCGAAGGCTCATGGCGGCGATTTCGACCCAGTAGTGCGTGTTCGCCCAGAGCGGGTTGAAGCTCGCGAGCGGCTTCACCGTACCGTACACCGGCTCTTCTTCTTCCTCGTGGAACGTGCCGAGCATGCGGTCCCAGACAATGAAGATGCCGGCGTAGTTCTTGTCGATGTACTTGGGGTTCACGCCGTGGTGAACGCGGTGATGGCTCGGCGTGTTGAGGAACCACTCCATCCACGCCGGCAGTCGCCGCACGAGGCGCGTGTGGATCCAGAACTGGTAGAGCGAGTTCGCAGTGCTCACGGTGACGAACGCGACCGGCGAGAAGCCGGCGATCGCCAGCGGGAGGTAGAAGACCCACTGCACGAGGAGCTCGATCCAGCTTTGCCGCAGCGCGACGGAGAGGTTGTACTCCTCGCTCTGGTGATGAACGACATGCGACGCCCAGAAGAAATTCACGCGGTGGCTCGCGCGGTGGAACACGTAATAGGTGAAGTCGACGGCCACGACGAGCACGACCCACCCCGCGACCGAGCTCACGGGAACGCTGGCCACGCGCGCGTGCGCATAGAGGAAGATGTACGCCGCGAGCCACGCCACTCGGAAAAATGGCTCCAAGGCTTGCTGACCGACGCCGCAGCTCAGGTTGGTGATCGAGTCGGGGAAGCGGTAGCGAGGGTCGGAGGGTTCGCCTCGAGAGCAGCACTTCGAGTGCGATCATCGCGAAGAAGATCGGCAACGCCACGGCGATGAGCCTCTGATCCATCGGCGCCGGTACTGTAGCGCCGCTCGGCGCGTCGAACCACCGCTCGGGCCACGCCACGCTGGCGCCCGGTCACGAGATGAATCAATATTCACGAAGTGAGTATCGCCTCCGCACGACGAGCTCCGACCCCTCCGAGCCGCCGGGACGAAGCGCGCGCGCTGTTTCGCAACGCGATCCTGGAGGCCGCCGAGGTGGTCTTCGCCGAGCGCGGGTTCCATCGCGCGCGCATCCAGGACGTCGCTGCCCGCGCGCGCATCGCCGTGGGGACCGTCTACAACCACTTCGAGCAGAAGGAAGACGTGCTCCGCGCGCTCTTGGAGGAGCGGACCGAGGGGTTCATCTCGCAGCTCGAAGCCCACGAAGCCGACCCGCGCGGGTTCGAAGGGCGTCTTCGAGCGCGGATCGATCGCATGCTCAAGTACGTCGACACGCATCGCGCGTTCTTCACCGTGGCCGCCGACCATGGGCTCATCGGCGGCGGAAACGCGTCGGCGACCGCCATCCTGGGCGCGAAGTCGGCCAAGAACATCGCGCGGGTGAGGGCCATCTTCATGGCCGTGATCACCGAGGGGATCGCCGCCGGCGCCCTCGAGCCCTCCGACCCCCCGAGCCTGGCGCGGTTTCTGGGCGCGCTCGTGCGCGGGTTCACGATCGGCGCCCTCCAGAACGACAGCGCGGCGCCGCTGGCGAACGACGGCGCCCTCGTCGTGAGACTTTTTCTTCGCGGTGCATCCCGATCGCCTGCTCGAGCATCGAAGAAAAGTCGATGAGCGCCACCGCCACCGCGACGCCTTCGAGCGCGCCGATCGTCTACCCGAAGAACAAATGGCTCATCGCCATCGCGGTGACGTTCGGGACGCTCATGGGGACGATCGACACGTCGATCGTCAACGTGGCCCTCCCCCACCTCCGAGGCACCCTCTCCGCGTCGGTCGAGGAGATCACGTGGGTCTCGACGGGCTACATCGTCGCCGCCGTCATCATCATGCCGCTCACCGCAGGGCTCGGCATGCGCTTCGGGCGCAAACGCATCTACCTGGCGGGGCTCATTCTCTTCCTCGTCGGCTCGTTCTTCTGCGGCGCGGCGCGCACGCTCCCGACGCTCGTCATCTTCCGCATCCTTCAGGGGCTCGGCGCCGGCGCGCTACAACCGACGGAACAAGCGATCCTCCGCGAGACGTTCCCGCCGAAGGAACAAGGGATGGCCATGGGCCTCTACGCCTTCGCCATCATGCTCGGCCCGGCCATCGGCCCCACGCTCGGCGGCTACATCGTCGACAACTACTCGTGGCCGTGGATTTTCTACATCAACCTCCCCGTCGGCGCGCTCGGCCTCTTCATGGTGTGGCGCATCGTGCACGACCCGCCGTACTTCGAGCGCGTGAAGGGCGACGTCGACTGGACCGGGATGGCGCTGCTCATCATCGGCCTCGGCGCGCTTCAGACGCTGCTCGAGCAGGGGGAGCAGTACAACTGGTTCGAGTCGAAGCAGAACGTGGCCTATGCGGCCATTGCGACCGCGTCACTGGTGATGTTCATCGTGTGGGAGCTCACCGTCGAGAAGCCGGCGGTGAACCTGCGCGTGCTCAAGAATCGATCGCTGGCGACGGGCACGAGCATCGGCGCGGTGCTCGGAGCGGTGCTGTTCTCGACGTTGTTCCTTCTGCCGATCTACATGCAGGAGTTCCTCGGCTACGACGCCATGCAGACCGGGCTCGCGCTCATGCCGCGATCGCTCGTCATGCTGGTCACGATCCCGATTGTCGGCGCGATCTACAACAAGACCTCTCCGCGCCTCGTGATCTCGATCGGCCTCACGCTCGGCGCGTTCACCTGCTTTCAGATGAGCCGCTTCACGCTGACGACGAGCAGCCGCGAGATCCTCATTCCACAGATGATTCAGGGCGTCGCGCTGTCGTGCATCTTCATCCCGCTCTCGACGGTGGCCCTGGCGACCATCGAACGAAAGCGGATGAGCGACGCCACAGGGCTCAACAACCTCGTGCGACAGCTCGGGGGGAGCTTCGGCGTGGCGATCTTCGCGGCGCTGCTCACGCGCTACACGGTCGAAGCGCGGGCGGGGCTGGTGGCGCACGTCGCCGTCGGCGATCCCAACGTGACGCAGCGGCTCGCGGGAATCCAGACGATGCTCATGAACCACGGCGTCGACGCCGTCACGGCCACGAGCCGCGCGATGCGGATGCTCGACGGCCTGGTCGAGATTCAGGCGTCGATGCTCGGCTTCGACCGCGCCTTCTTCATGGCGGGGCTCGTCTTCTGCGTTTCGATCCCGCTCGTGATCCTGCTCGACGATGGACGCCACGCCGGCGCTGACAAGAAGTCCGGCCACGAAGAACCAATGGCCGTGGAGATTTGACGATGACCACCACCGCAGACGCAAGCGCCACCCGTTCCGCCGCAATCGCCGAGGAGACCGCCGTCCCCGCGAAGAAGAACCGCATCCGCGGGATCGCGATCGGCGTCCTGGCGGCAGCCGCGCTCGGAATCGTGGGGTGGTACGTCGTGCACGCCGGCCTCGAGGACACCGACGACGCGCAGGTCGACGCCGACGTCGTCTCGGTGCCGGCGCGAATTCAGGGGCTCGTGCTGAAGGTGAACTTCGCCGAGAACGAGCGGGTGAAGACCGGCGACGTGCTCGTGGAGATCGACCCCGCGCAGGCCAAGGCGCGCCTCGATCAGGCCGACGCGCAGCTCGCGGCCGACGAGGCGGCGGCGGCGGCGGCAGACTCGGACGTGAAGATCATCGAGGCGACGTCGACCGGGCAAAAGGGAGTCGCGGAAGCTTCGCTCCGCGGGTCGTCGCTGGCGGCGACGGCGACGGGCGACGAGATCGCGCAAGCCGACGCGCAGGTGAAGCAGTCGAGCGTCGGGCGCGAGCAGGCGAAGACCGATCTCGATCGCGTGAAGCAGCTGTTCTCGCAAGGCGCGCTCCCCAAGCAGCAGCTCGACGATGCCCAGGCGCGACTCGACGGCGCGGACGCCGCGCTCACGCAGGCGAAGGCCCATCAGAGCTACGTCCGCGCGTCGCAGGCCGAGGCCGACTCGCGCGTCGCCGAGGCACACGCGCGCGTTCAACAGTCGAGCGCCGTGGGTCCCCAGGTGGAGCAAGCGAGGGCGAAGGCGGCCGCGGCGCACGCCAAGGCGTCGATGTCGAAGGCCGCGCGCGATCTCGCCGCGCTCGACGTCTCGTATACGAAGATCGTCGCGCCGCGCGACGGGTTGGCCTCGAAGAAGAGCGTCGTCGTCGGGCAGATGCTGGGGATGGGGCAGCCCGTCGTTCAGATCGTTCCGGTCGACGACGCCTGGGTCACCGCGAACTTCAAGGAGACCCAGATCAACACGATGCGCGCCGGTCAGTCGGTCGAGATCGACGTCGACGCCTACTCCGGGATGAAGCTCCACGGCACCGTACAGAGCTTCTCCGGCGGAACGGGCGCGCGATTCAGCCTGCTGCCGCCCGAGAACGCGACCGGCAACTTCACGAAGGTCGTGCAGCGCGTCCCCGTCCGCGTCCACCTCGATTCGATCCCGCAGGATCGGCCGCTCCGTCCGGGAATGAGCGTCGAGGTGACGGTCGATACGCGGAAGTAGCGATCAGTCGGCGCGACGTCGACGACGCGAGAGAACGCCACCGACGGCGAGCGCGGCGAAGAACGCGCCGGTGTATTCGGCGCGATCGGTGTCGGAACCTGGCGTAGAGCATCCGCACGCGGCGTGAGGCTCGTTCGCACCGAAGGCGTCGATGTCGCCGTTCGCGCCGCCGTCGGCGCCGCTCGCCGTGCTTCCGGGAGGAACGAACCCGCTGCCGGGCGACGTGAGGCCGCCATCGCCCAGACCGCTCCCGGTCCCCGGTGATCCGGCGCACTGACCGTTCACGCATGCGGCACCACTCGGACAGGTCACTCCGGTGCATCCATCGACGCACGTCCCGCTCGAGCAGTACTTGCCGCTCGGACAGGGAGTCGCGCATGACGGATCGACGCACGCGCCCGACGCAGAGTCGCACGACAGCGGAGCGTCGCAGGTGATCCCTCCGCAGGCCGCGCACCCCGCGAAGCAGACGCCGTCGCGACAGGCGTCGCCCGAAGCGCACGTCACGCCCGCGCACAGATCGATGCACGCGTCGTTCAAACAGGTCTGCCCGTGCGGGCACACGACGCCGTCGCACGCGGTGTCGCACTGACCGTCGTGGCAAACTTGATCGACGCCGCACGTGACGCCAACACACTTCGGATCGACGCACTCGCCGGTCGTCTCGTTGCACGATCGCCCGTTCAGGCACGGGTTCTCCAGGTTGCCGCAGTGCCCGACGCACGTGCCGTTCACGCACACGTCGCCGGCGTTCGGGCACGTCGCGCCGTTGTCGACGACGCCGTCGCAGTCGTCGTCGAGACCGTCGCACGTCTCCGGCGTCGGCTGGGCCAGCGGCTTGCACGAGAGCGTCGTCCCTTGCGAGCAGACGGTGAGCCCCTGCGCGCACGCGCCTTTTTGCCCGGTCTTGCAGGCTTCACCGGCGCCGCTGCACTCGACGCCGTCGACCGCCGTGACGAGATCGGTGAAGTCGGCGCTCGTCGTATCGAAGGTGTCTTCCCACGCGAAGTAGAAGCGCGCGGGCGCGATCGTCCCCGGCATGATCAGCAAATGGATGTACGGCGCGGTCGTCGACGTGTCCGGGTTCAACGCGCGCTGCGAATAGAAGACGTACCCCTCGCCGGCTTGAAACCGCGCAACGTTGGGACAGCAGTCGCTCGCCGCGCACGCCCCCTTCTTCGCGTGATCCTCCGGCGTGATGAGGAAGAAGCCGACGTCGCCGCCCTTGTACGAGGGCTCGGTCTGAAGATTGAGCGTCGCTGCTTTCCCGGCGGCGTCACCGCACTGGAGCATCACGTGGAGATCGCTCGGCGCAGGCGCTTGCCCGTTCGTCGTCGCGTTGTACCAGCCGAAGATGTTCTGGAAGGCCGCAGTGCCGCGCGAGATCACCGTGAACGTCTGACCGCACGTCGGATGAAATGTCTCCGGCGTGATCGACGCTTGCGTCGAAGGGTCGAGACCGGAGTGGTTCGACGGGATGCACGAGTTGTCGTTCGGCGAGTGCCACAGCGTCGCTTCGCACGTGCCGTGCTGGCCGTTGTCGCAGGCGGTCGTGCCGCCAGGACACGCCGCACCGACGTTGCAAACTCCCGGCTGCGTACACGCGCACGCCATGGCGGAGAGCAAACCCGTGGGCGCGTTCCCCGCGCATCCCATGGCCGACGGGATCAGCGCGCCGTTGGGCTGCGTGAGCGCGAAGGCGGGAGGCGCGACGAGCGAAACGACGGAGACGAAGAGCGGCGCGAGAGCGAGGACGCGCAGACGCATGACGTAACTCCTTTATGAGTGACGCGGAGCAACTTACTCCCGAACCGGACCGGGTCCAACGGCAAAGGTGGTAATCGTGCGCGTCGAGATGAACGCACGACGCCTCGCATCACTGCTCCCGCTCCTCGCGCTTCTGATTGTTGGATGCGCGGAAAATAAAGCCCCCGCGCCGATCGTTCCGCCTCTCCGCGCGATCGCATCGGCCGCGGCGGCGACGCCTTCCGTACCGTCGTCGTGGACCTATCCAATGCGCGCGCAATCGGCGCCGAGCCCGCACGGCGCGGTGACGAGCGACTGCGCGCTGGCGACCAAGGTCGGGCTCGACGTGCTCGAGCATGGAGGCAACGCGGTCGACGCGGCGGTGGCGACGGCGTTCGCGATGGCAGTCGCATATCCGACGGCGGGCAACCTCGGCGGCGGAGGGTTCGCCGTCGTTCGCTTCGGCAACGATGAGCGCGCGCTCGACTTCCGCGAGACCGCGCCCGCCGCGGCATCGCGCGACATGTACGCGACGGGCACCGTCGACGCGGGCGCACCGAGCGTAGGCTCGATCGATGCGGGCGCTCACGTTGCGAGCAGCCGCGACGCGGGCGCGTCCGACGGCAGGCCGCCGCCCACGGCCTCGCAGATGGGATGGAAGGCGAGCGGGACGCCGGCGAGCGTCGCCGGATTGTGGGCGCTTCACGCCGCCAAGGGGAGCAAGCCGTGGAAGACGCTCGTGGCGCCGGCGATCGCGATGGCGCGCGATGGGTTCGTCGTGAGCGATGCGTTTGCCGACGAGATCGACTCGTCGAAGAAGCGCCTGGCGATGGACCCGGCTTCGGCCGCGTTGTTCTTGCCCGGTGGCGCTCCGCCGAAAGTCGGGTCGACGTGGAAGAACCCGGACCTGGCGCGCGTCCTCGATCGCATCGCCGAGCTCGGCCCGAAGGGCTTCTACGAAGGTGAGACCGCGGCGACGATCGCTTCGGAGATGAAAGCGCACGGGGGGCTGGTCACGGCCGAGGACCTGCGCGGCTACGAAGCGAAATGGCGCGCGCCGCTCGTCTTCACGTACCGGGGCGCCCGCATCGTGGCCATGCCGCCGCCGTCGTCGGGCGGAGTGACGCTGGCGATGATCGCGCACATCCTGGAGGGGTTCGATTTGCCGCGTGAGGCGTGGCACTCGCCGACCGAAGTGCACGACATCGTCGAAGCGATGCGCCGCGCATTCGCCGCGCGAAACGCGCGCCTGGGGGACCCCGACTTCGTGAAGAACCCGCTCGACGAGCTCCTCTCGAAAGACTGGGCCGACGCGCAGCGCGCCACGATCCACCCCGACAAGGCCACGCCGTCGAGCGAGATCAAGAGCATCGAGCCGGCGCACGACGGCCCGCACACGACGAACTTCTGCGTCGTCGACGCCGATGGAAACGCCGTCGCGTTGACGACGACCATCAACTGGTTCTTCGGCAACGGCATCACCGTCGCCGGCACGGGGATGGTCCTCAACAACGAGATGGACGACTTCGCCTCCGTCGCCGGCACGGCGAACGGCTACGGCCTGGTCCAAGGCGAGCCGAACACGATCGCGCCGAAGAAGCGGATGCTCTCGTCGATGTCGCCGATCGTCGTCACCGGCGCGGACGGCAAGGTGCAGCTGGTCGCGGGCGCGGCGGGCGGCCCGCGGATCATCACGTCGGTGCTCCAGGTCATGCTCAACGCCGTCGACCACGGACTCGATCCAGTGGCCGCGCTCGACGCTCCGCGCTTTCACATGCAGCACCTCCCCGACGTCGTGCTCTTCGAGAAAGGCGGGCTCGACGCGACGCTTCAGACTCCGCTCGAAGCCATGGGGTACAAGTTCAAGGAGGCCGGCCACCTCGCCGATGCGAACGCGATCGGCCGCGTGAACGGCGGATGGATTCCGGCCGCCGAGCCGCGGAGGCTGGGCTCGTTCGCTGCGGGCTGGTGACCGCGTGATCGCGCGATTGCGACCGCTCCTCGTTTCTCCGCGCGCGCGTTTGCGCTAGGCAATCAGGAACGATGAAGCAGTATCTCGATCTCGTCCGCCACGTGCTCGCCGAAGGGACGCGGCGACCGAACCGCACCGGCGTCGATACGATCTCGACGTTCAACTGGAACTACGAGATCGATCTGCGCGAAGGGTTCCCGCTCCTCACGACCAAAGAGGTGAGCTGGAAGAACATCGTCGTCGAGAACCTGTGGTTCTTGTCGGGCGATACGCGCATCACGCTGCTCCAGAAGCACAAGTGCAAGTTCTGGGACCCGTGGGCCGACGAGAACGGGAAGGTGCCGAGCGCGTACGGAAACTTCTGGCGCAACTTCCCGGTGCACGACGAGAGCGGACGCGCGGCGTTCAGCGATCAGATCCGCTACGTGATCGACGAAGCGAAGCGGAATCCGATGTCGCGGCGACTGCTCGTCGAAGCGTGGGCGCCGGGGAACGCGCAGAAGTCGGCGCTGCCGCCGTGCCACGCGATGTTCGTGCTCAACGTGCAGCTCGACGCGAGCGGAGATCCGTATCTCAACTTGCACCTCACGCAGCGAAGCGCCGACGTCGCGCTCGGCGTGCCGTACAACATCGCGGGGTACGCGCTGCTCCTCGAGTTGTTCTCGCGCTTCCTCGGGATCCCTGCGCGGTACTTCGGTCACACGATGATCGACGCGCACATCTACACGTCGAAGCCCGACGGCTCGATGACCGAGTACGACCACGTTCCAGGCCTTCGTGCGCAGCTCGAGCGCGCGCCACGAAAGCTCCCGAAACTCACGATCTCGCCGTCGATCACGAAGCTCGAAGACCTGGAGCCGCTGCTCCAGGCCGACACCGAGACCGTGATGAAGGACTTCGTGCTCGAAGGGTATGCCCCGCATCCGGCGATCGGGTTCAAGGTCGCCGTCTAATGAGGGGGATGATCGCTGCAATCTCGCCAGAGAGAGTCATCGGGCTTCGCGGCGGCATCCCGTGGAGTCACCCGGGCGACATGCGCCGGTTCGTCCGCGTGACGAAGGGGAGCATCGTCGTGATGGGGCGACTCACCTGGGAGTCGATGAACCGGAAGCCGCTGCCGAATCGGCGGAACATCGTCATCGGTCACAGCGACGCGGGCGAGGTAGAGCGCTACGCGGGCATCGGCGCGGCGCTCGCGAAGGTCGCGGCGGACGGAGACGCGCGCGACGTGTGGTTCATCGGCGGCGCGCGGATCTATGCGGAGGCGATGCCGTACTGCGACGTCATCGATCTGACGTACGTGCCGGACCACGTGACCGATCCGGAGGCGGTGCACTTTCCGCGGATCGACGAGAGCGCGTGGGAAGCGGGACCTCTCGTACCGCACGAAGACGAGCCCGGGCTGACGCGCCGCGTGTTCACACGGCGCTTCGAGCGGAGAGAGCCGTAAGGCGCGCCTTCGTCGTCGCCACCGCATGAGCCGGAGCGGCCCCTCGATTGCAACGCAACGAGGACCATGCGTCCCTCCATCGCCTCCTCGATCCTCCGTTGGTCCGTAGCGATCGCGTGCCTCTCGGTTCTCTCCGGCTGCTGGTGGGGGCGGCGTGAGCCTCGCCACGACGATCGCGTCGTCGTCGTTCGCGAAGAGCGGCACGAAGAGCATCACGAGGATCACCGCGGCGAGGAGCATCACGAAGGGCGCTGAGCGCGCAACGGCGCCCGCATTTCCGCCACACTCGTCCCATCCTTGGAGTGCCGCTGCCGAGGGCGCTAGACTCGACCCGCTTACGTGGATTCAAGGCGCATCGCGAGCGTGGCGTGGCTGGTCGTCGGAGCGTGCGCTCTGCTCGCGCCCGCATGCCGGCAAGTGGAGGGCATTCGCGAGGTCACGTCGGTGGAAGCCGCTTGCACGGCCTGCGTCGACAGCAAGTGCGGCGCGCAGGAGAGCCAGTGCCGCGCGAACGACTCGTGCGGCCCGCGCCTCGATTGCGCGCTCGGCTGCGATCCGGCTGACGTGACGTGCGCGCTTGGGTGCGAAGTCCAGGCCGTGGCCGACGTGAACGCGCTCGGCGCGATCGAGTCGTGCCGCGCGACCTCGTGCGGCGTGCCGTGTGGCGTGACGTGCGGCGCCGTCCTCCCCATCACGCCTCCAGCAAAGACCGCCGCCTGCGCCAGCTGCGTCTCCGCGAGTTGCTGCCCGCAGGCGACGGCGTGCGCCGCGTCGCCCGACTGCTTGCGTGGCCTCGAGTGCGCGCGCGGTCAGACGACACCCGACGCGATCCAGGTGTGCTCCCACGGGCCGCCCTACAATGGCGGCAGCGCCGCGTATGACGCGCTCGACGCCTGCGTTCGAGGCTCGTGCACCGACGACTGCGCCGTCGGATCGGACTGGGCGTGCGTCGGGCGAGTGAGCGTGCCCGTTCCTACGACCGACACGATCACCGGCAATCTCACGATCGTCGAGGCCGCAGCGCAGAGCGTCCCCGTCCCCAACCTGAAGGTGCGCGGCTGCGAGACCCTCGACACCGAATGCACGAACGACCCGCCGTTCACCCCGACGTGGACGAGCGACGCCAACGGCAAGGTGACCGTCGAGCTCCCGGCGAAGCAGCAGTCCGGACGCTTCGGTTTCAACGGGTACATCGAGGTCGCCGACCCGAGCGGCGTGCACTCGACGACGCTCCTCTTCGCGAACATCCCGCTCACGCAGAGCGGCTACACGGCGACCGTGATCGACTCGACCCCGGCGTTGGCCAAAGAGCTGGCAGATGCCCTCGGGCTTCCGTACGACCCGTCGCAGGCCGGCTTGGTCATCACGGCGTTCGACTGCGTCGATAGGCAAGCGCCGGGCGTGTCGTTCGACATCTTGGCCGGGACGACGCCGGTGCCCATCTACTATCAGTTCAACGGTCTGCTGAGCGTCAACGAGACGATGACCGACGCCTCCGGGACCGCTGTCACGCAGATGCCGTCGCGCGGAGTGAGCATCACCGCGAAGGAAGCCGACACGGGAGCGACGATCGGCACGGCGGAGATCTTCGGCCGGCCTGGTACGCTGTCCTTGATCGCGCTCGCGCCCTCGCGCTGATCGGCGCCGCGTCGTTGCATGCAACGCGACCACGTGTTGCGGGCGGGCGATGGTTCACCGGCATTCGTCGATGATTCGCGCGTGACGTCGCGCGCTCGAAGGCGGCACACACGCTGCTAGGTGAGCGTCCCGAAGCTCCGACGTGAGCGAAAGGACCTCCCATGAGAACGCGCGCATTCGAAAATTTGTTCCGCACGACGCTCCTTCGTCTCGTTCCACTCGCGGCGCCGGCGATCGCGCTGGTGAGCGGATGCGCGGTGACGACGTCACCGGATGGCGCGAACGAATCGTCGGCGCAGGAGATCAGCGCGCAGCCGCAGTACGGCGCACCGACGACGTGTGGCGGTCGGAAGCTCCCCGCGCCTCGCGTGTGCGAGACGTGGACGTGCGACGGCGACGCCTGGGCGCCGGTCCCGTATGCCGCCGGACAGGCGTGCATGATGACGACGGGCGCGACGGGCGCGTGCTCCGGGATCATCAACGGCCCTTGCCTCGCGACCAACACGGGAACGATCACGCCGAAGTTCTACGTGCTGTCGGTCGAGTACGCACCCCCGGGCGCGGCGAGCACCGTCGACTACGGCATGGGCACCTCGTGGGGCTCGACGCTCTCGACCACCAGCTCGTGGGAGAACTCGCTGAGCGTGACGGTGTCGAACCACGGCGACTTCTTGGGCTTCGCGTCCGGCGGCCTCTCGGTGAGCGCGAGCAAGGCGCAGACCGGATCGACGAAGGACACGACCGAGATCAAAGACACGATGCAGGACGACTTCACGAACGCCGGCGACAGCGACCTCGTCGATCACGGACTCGATCGCATCTACCTCTGGCTCACGCCCCAGATGGACGTGACGATCTTCGGTCAGAACGTCACCTGGGCGCTCGGGCAGCCGCCCACGACGATGCAGAACGGCGAGTCGCCGCTGATCTACGTCACCCCCGACTGGCTCCTCGGCGTTTCGCCGATGCCGCCGCAAGTGGGGCTCGCGCTGGCGGACGCGGGGATCACGCCCGCCGACTACGCGGGCATCTTGGCCGTCGATCCGTTCGCGACGAACGCCTCGCCCACGCTCGACCCGCTTCGTTATGTCTACCAGACGGAGATCCCGTACGAGCCGGTCACGGTCCCCACGCAGAAACCGACGCCGACGAAGCACGTGCTCACGAGCACGACGACGTCGTCGACGAACACCCAGGCCAAGGTCGAGTACAAAGTCGGCGTCACGGTCAAAGGGTCTCTCGGATTCATCGGCGTCACGGAGGCGGGCTTGACCGTCTCCGACTCGCTGACGCTGACGAGCACGAACGAGAAGACCCTGACCAACGGCACGACGTTGTCGGCGAGCGCAACGATCATGCAGCCGGAGTACGGCTACACGGGGCCCATCTACCTGAACGTGTATCTCGACACGATCTACAACACGTTCATGTTCGTGCTCACGTCGCCGCCTCCGCCGCCGCGCTTCCCGATCGGGCCCGGGCCGGTCAAGGGGATCTCGGGGAAGTAGCGGGAGTCGGACGAGCGGCTCGCGACGCTGCGCTCCCACGCCAGGAGCCAGCGTTTGCGCTCTTCGCCGCCGGCGTATCCGGTGAGCGCGCCGTTCGCGCCGATGACGCGGTGACAGGGGACGATGATCGAGATCGGGTTGCGCGCGTTCGAGTGACCGACCGCGCGCGCCGACTTCGAAGCGCCGATGCGACGCGCGAGCTCGCCGTAGGTGATCGTCTCGCCGAACGGAATGGCGAGAAGGGCGCTCCACACGCGGCGCTGGAACGGCGTGCCCACGAGACCGAGCGGCAGATCGAAGGACGTGCGCGTTCCCGCGAAATACTCGGCGAGTTGCACGCGTTCGTTCGTGAAGCGCGACTCGTCCTGGATCCAGCCGGCGTCGTGCAGCGGCGCGCCCACGTGGTCTTCCATGTAGAGGCCGGCGAGCGCGTCGCCACGCGCGACGAAGAGAAGCCGACCGATGGGGGACGAGGTGACGCTGAAGACGGTGCGGGGTGACATGGTCATGGAATGACTCCGGTGGGTGTGAGCGAGGCCCAGAGATGCATGGCGGCGTATGCGCGCCAAGGCCGCCACGGTTCGGCGCGGGCGAGCGCTTCACGGTTCGAGAGGTCGCCTAGGACGCGACGGAGAACTAGATCGCCGTCGGGGAAGGCGTCGGGCGCGCCGAGCGCCCGCATGGCGATGTAGTTCGCGGTCCACGGGCCGATGCCGGGGAGACGGACGAGCGCTTCGATGACACGCGTCGCGTCTCCGCGCGCGTCGAGGCGCAGGTCACCGCTCGCGATCGCGCGCGCCACCGAGCCCAGGGTCCTGGCGCGCGCACGGGTGAGGCCGATCGATCCGAGCTCTTCGTCGGAAGATCGAGCGATGCGCGCGGCCGTTGGAAACAGCACGCGGAGCGATTCGTGAGGGATCGCGATCGGCTCGCCGAACGTGGTGGCCAGTCTTCCGGCGAGCGTCGTGGCCGCCGCCACGCTGACCTGCTGTCCGAGGACCGCGCGCGCCGCGATCTCGAACCCGTCGAACGCGCCAGGCACGCGAAGGCCCGGCCTCTTCGCGACCATGGATCGAAGCGTCTCATCGAGCGCGAGGTGCGAGGACACCGTGTCGGGACTGGCGTCGAGGTCGAACAGATGACGGAGACGCGCCACGAGCGGCATGAGCACCGGCGCGAGCGAGAGCGACACCGACGCGCGAAGCGCCGAGCGATCGGCGATCGGCGTGACCGTCAGCCACCCCGCGTGCGCGCCGATTCGCGCCGTTCGCGCGTACGACGTAGCATCGACGTGCTCGACGCCGAGCGTCGCGCGTGGCCGCAGGAAACCGAGGAGCGCGTGCCACTCGAGCGGGGCTCGATACGCCAGGGTCAACGAGAGCGTGCCCTGCTCTTCGATCTTCGCGCACCGTCGCAGATCGCTCGGCGGTCGCCCGAAGCGCGCGCGGAACGCGGCGTTGAAGCGCCGGATACTGGCAAAGCCGCTGGCCATCGCCACCTCGGTCATCGAGAGCGCGGTGTCGTGGAGCAGCCGCTTCGCGAGTGCGAGCCGCTGCGTCTGCGCGAGATCGATCGGCGAAACGCCCAGCTCGTCGTGCATCGCACGTCGCAAGTGGCGCGAGGTGACGCCGAGCTCACCCGCGAGATCTTCCAGGCTCGCGTCGTTGAGCGCGCCGGCTTCGATCCGCGCCACGGCGCCCGCCACGATCCGCGACGTCGCGTCGGTGCGCGACGTTCCTGGCGCGAGCTCCGGCCGGCACCGGAAGCAGGCGCGGAACCCTTCGTGCTCTGCGCCCGCAGCGGACACATAGAACTGACACCTCGCGCGGGACGGCGTCTTGGCGCGGCACACCGGGCGGCAGTAGATCCCGGTGGTCGTCACGCCGACGAAGAACACACCGTCGAAGCGCGCGTCCTTCGCCGTGAGCGCTCGGTAGCAAGCGTTGGGATCGAGCGTCGCGTTCACGCCGATCGTTCTACGTCGCGACGCGCACCCCGGCTCGCCGTTTTCGGACGTGGGGGCAACTTCGATCGCGGCGCCTCGCGCACGCTATTTCGCGCGAAGCACCTTCGCGCGCGCCAACGCCGGAGCACGTCCGCGTACGAGCTCCTTCTCCGAGAACAGATTCGAGCTCCGCGCCGTCCGCACGACCCACTCGTCGGTCGCGTCGTCGACGAGCTCGACGATGATCGTCCCCGTCTTCGACTCGAACTCGTACCGCGTCGCGAACGCCGCCGCCTCGAGCACTTCCGCATCTACTTCGGTCATCGGCCCGGAGCATACCCGAGCGCGTCATCGAAAAACTCGCCCTCCGCCTGCACGCCCGTCCATCATTACGCATCGCAGATGGAGCTACGGTGAAGTCGATGGGTGAGCTGGAAGACGCGGCCGAAAAGGTGTTCCGGGCAATGCGCTCGCTCGACGCGCATCGTCACGACGGCGCGCCATCCCTGGAGCGGGAGTACCGGCGTGCGCTGGAGTCGTACTTCGTCATGGCCGAGCGCGCGCTGGGTCGCGATGCGTCCCGTGACGACGAAGTGGACGACGACCTTCCCGAGATCGATGCTCGCGCCGACGAGCTGAAGAGCGATGCGACGTCGATCTTCGGGCATTACGCGGCCGCGCGACGTGCGCTCCGCCTCGCGCGCGCGTACCGCGGCGAGCCGGGAACGAGCGGACGGCGGGAGCGCGAGTGCGTGCAAGCCGCGCTCCGTCACCGCGAGGCGATCCGCGCGATTCGACTCCACATGCGCCCGCCGGCCGAGCAGCTTCAACTGCCGGGACTGGCGAAGACGCGCCCCGCGGCGCAGCCCGCGCGAATCTCGAAGACCGGCTGACGCGGACCGAAGCGCAGGCTCACCCCGCCTTCTTCTTCGTCCCCTTCTTCGATTTCGACTCTTCGGATTCCTCCTCGCGGGCTCCTGCCTTCTTGGGTCCCCCCTTGTGCACGGAGGGAGCGACCTTGCCGAGCGATCGCGAGAGGAGCTCCGCGAGATCGATCACCTTCGCGCCGCCTGCCGCCGGTGCCGCTTCTTCTTTCTCTTCACCGAGCGTCTCTTGGCGCGCGAGATCATCCGCGGCGACCTTCTCTTCGACGGCCGCCTCGACCGCCGCGCGGTACTCGTCGGGATGCTTCGACGGATCGAACGGCCCAGAGAGCTTCTTCACCAGGTCGAGCGCCAGCTCCAGCTCGCGCGGCGACGCTTTCTTCGGCGACTCCGGCACGTCGATGTCGTCGTCACTCACCATTTCGTCGGCGTAGCGCATCATCTCCAGCGCGAAGATCTTCCCGCGCGGACGCAGGATCGCCAGCCGCGTGCGCGTGCGGATCTTGGTCTTCGCCAGCGCGACGCGCTTCACCTTCTCCAGCGTCTCGCGGAGCAACCCGAACCCGCGCGAGCTCTTTCCGCCGGGCCCCACCCAGTAGCTCTTGTCGATGTACGCGAGGTCGATGTCCTGCGGATCCACGAACTCGACGATCTCGATCGCGCCGGCCGCGTCGTCGCCGTCGATCTTCGCGAGCTCCTCTTTCGTGAAGAGCGCGTACACGCCCTTCTCCACTTCGTACCCTTTTCCGAGCTCGCCCCACTCCACCTCGCGCTGACACTTGGGGCACCGCCGCACCATGTTGATGCGCGTTCCGCACTCCTTGTGCAGCATGTTGAACTGCGGCGTGAGATCCCGCGTCGCCGTGTACAGCTTCGCCGGGATGGTCACGAGGCCGAACGCAATTTCACCTGTCCATATCGCGCGCATGGTGACGATCCCCGGTTCGAGTCGGTACGCTCGGAAAACTAAGAATGGCGAAGAAGCCCGCGCGGCGCACGCCCGAAAAGAGCACGCGCCAGGCGAAAAAACGTGGCCTGGCCGAATACGAAGCCAAGCGCGACTTCGCGAAGACCCCTGAGCCTTCGTGGTCATCGTCGCAAGCCGGCGCGCGAACGGAAAAGAAACGCGGCGTCTTCTGCGTCCAGAAGCACGACGCGACGCGACTTCATTATGACGTTCGCATCGAGATCGCCGGCGCGCTGATGAGCTTCGCGGTACCCAAAGGGCCGAGCTATGACCCGCAGGTCAAGCGCCTGGCGGTGGAGACCGAAGACCACCCCATGATGTACGCCGACTTCGAGGCGCGAATCCCCGAAGGGCAATACGGCGCCGGCGACATGCTCCTCTGGGACGTGGGGACGTACGAGACCGTACCCCCCGGGCAAGAAGAGAAGATGCGCGCGAAGGGGCATCTGCACGTGCGCTTCTTCGGAGAGAAGCTGCGCGGCGGCTGGCACTTCGTGCGAACGAAAGGGAGGGCATCCCAAGGCTCGCGAAGCGGCGCCGAGTCGGCCAAGGCGCAGTGGCTGATGTTCAAGGCGACCGACGACACCGCCGACGCCGCGCGCGACATCGTCACCGAGCGCCCCGAGTCGGTGAAGAGCGGCAAGAGCGCGACGCGCGGGCCGAGGCGCGTCGGCGCTTCGCCCGAGGGGAAGACCGCGGAGGCGCTGGTCGCGGCGGTGGGCGAGACCGCCAAGGCGTCGCTGGTCTCGGCGGTCGATGACGTGACCGCCTACTGGTACGAGATCAAATACGACGGCTATCGCTTGCTGGCCGCGAAGGCGGGAGACGACGTTCGCCTGGTGACGCGCGGCGGGCACGATTGGACGACGAGGTTTCCGATCGTCGCGCAAGCGATCCGCAGGCTCCCGGTACGCGAAGCGGTGATCGACGGCGAGGCGTGCGTGGTCGACGACGCGGGACGGCCGTCGTTTCAGGCGTTGCAGGCCTGGCTGGCGGGCGAGAGCAAGGACACGGCGAAGCTCGGGTACGTGACGTTCGACTTGCTCTGGGTCGACGGGCGCGATCTTCGAAACGCTCCGATCGAAGAGCGACGCGAGCTACTGGAGGCGATTGTGGCCAACGCGCCTCCGCCGCTCGGCTTCTCACGCGCGAGCGCGGCCGCGGATCCGGAAGCCTTCGCGCACATCGTCGAAGCCGCGCGCGCTGCCGGGTTGGAAGGGCTCGTCGCGAAGCGGCGAGGGTCGCGGTACATCGGCGGCACCGGTGGCGCGTGGCGCAAGCTGAAGTTCGTGCGACGTCAGGACTGCGTGATCGTGGGTTGGATCCCGATGGCCGGCGCGCCGCGCGATCTGGGCGCGCTCCTTCTGGGGGTGAAAGAGGCCGGCGTGCTCCGCAACGCCGGGCGCGTGGGAACGGGGTTCGACGGGAAGACTCGGCGCTTGATCCTCGCGAAGCTCGCGCCGCTCGCCATCGATGCGCCGCCCATCGCGATGCCAAAGACGAAGGCGGTGACGTGGGTGAAGCCGTCTCTCGTCTGTGAGGTCGAATTCGGCGAGTGGACGAACGACGGGAGCATGCGCCGCTCGAGCTTTGTCGCCCTCCGCGAGGACAAGACCCCCGACGAGTGCGAGGTCGATCGCGAAGACGCCCCGAACGCGACCACGACCACGACCACGACCACGACCACGACCACGACCACGACCCCGAACGCGAACGCGAACGCGAACGCGAACGCGAACGCGAAACTCCCCCCTCTCTCCAACCCGAACAAGATCCTCTTCCCTCGCGACTCCATCCCCAAGCGCGAGATCCTCGCCTACTACCTCGCCATCGCTCCCCACCTCCTCCCGCATCTCCAGCATCGCCCTCTCACAATCCAACGCTGGCCCGACGGCATCGACGGCGAAGCCTGGTACCAACAGAACGCGCCGACTCCCCTCCCCCCGTTCGTCCACGTCGCCACCTTCGAGAAGAAGAAGCGCATCGTCGTCGACAACGTCGAGACACTTGCGTGGCTCGCGAACCTGGCGGCGCTCACGCTGCATCAGTGGTCGTCGCGGGTGCCGCACCTCGACAAGCCCGACTACGTGATCCTCGATCTCGATCCCGGCGACGCGAGCACGTGGAAAGACGTCATCGACGTCGCGCGCGCGGTGCGAACGCTGCTCGATGCGCTCTCGCTCGAGAGCGCGGTGAAGACGAGCGGCAAGCGCGGGATTCACATCGTCGTGCCGATCGCGGAAGGACCCAGTCACCAGGAGGCGACCGCGTTCGCCGAGCGGATCGCGCAGGCCGTCGCCAAGGTGATGCCGAAGATCGCGACGACCGAGCGGATCAAGGAGAAGCGCAAAGGGCGCCTGTACATCGACTATCTTCAGAACGGCGAAGGGAAGACGATCGTGGCGCCGTACACGATCCGCGCGCTCGACGGCGCGCCGGTATCGACGCCGCTCGCGTGGAGCGAAGTGAGCGAGAAGCTCGACCCGCGCGCGTTCACGATTCGCACCGTGCTCTCGCGCGTCGAGAAGCACGGGGATCTGTTCGCGGTCGCGCGCAGCGGCAAAGGGCGAATCCTGTAATTCGTTTGCGCGTCGGGGAAAACGCGCTAATCGAGCGCACCTACGTCCTGAGTGACGTAGCCGGAGCCCGACCGCCATGCGCCTCTTCCCTGCCGCCTCGCTGCTCGTCCTCGTCGCCGCGTGCTCGACGCCTGCGAGCACCGAAGACACGCGCGCCACTTCGTCTGCCGAGTCGCAAGGCGATCAGTCGGACACGAGCTGTCAGATCGTGCTGCGCCACACGTACATCGATTTCCAGGGGCGCTTCGGACCGGAGACCGACTGCTCGAGCGGCACGTGCTGGGTCGTCATTCACGTGTACTTCGACCTGGCGATGAGTCGCTCGCTCGCCGAGTCGGGTGCGTTCGTCTTCTACAAAGGGGGCACGAGCGCGTCGTGGACGCAGTCTCCCGAGGCCGAGCCGATCTTCGGCGCGCCGATGGGCTATCGGCGCTACCACGTCGTTCTGCGCTCGAACACGTTCCAGGCCTCGACGCCGCAGCAGACCGTGAACCTCGTGCCCTTCATCACGACCGTCGCCGGCGCGCGGCTCTTCGATCACAACCGCATCCCCGATTCGATGGGGAACTACACACTCACGGCCGACGACAACTGGACGATCAACGACGACTCGACCTGCGCAGGCGCGACCCCTTCCAGCACGCTCACGGCCACCTTCGCGACGGGTTGGAACGACGCGACGTTCGGATCGCTGACGGCGAACGGAAAGCTCGACGTGAGCTACGACATCTACCGAATGCCGGCGACCACCACTTGCACGACCGACGGCGTCTACGCCTTCGCCACGATGGGTCACGTGCAGTTCGAGCCCGGGGGGGAGATCCTGACCGAGCGCATCAACGGCCCGTTCGATTCGACGACGGGCACGCTCGATAGCCTGCCGCTCGAGTTCGACGTGCCGCCGGGTACGACGTCGGCCGCGCTTTGGTTCGAGACGTCCAGCGACTGCACCGGCGGTACTCAGTGGGATAGCAACTTCGGGCAGAACTTTACGTACCGCACCAACTGACCCCCGGTCGGGACGCGAGCGGGACGCCGTTCTTGCTTTACAGAGCCCACGCCGAACATCACGCTGCGGGCGCATGAAACTTTCGCGCCGCGTTGTCGCCTGTTCTCTCGTCGCCCTCACCGCCATCGCCTGTGGCGCGCGAGGTCCGCTCGACGACGAGCTCCTCGCAAACGGCGCGACGACCGGCGACTCTGGCACGCCAAACGCGGGTGCCGCGAACGGACAGAACCCGGGCAACGGCACTCCCGGCGCGCCGGGCACACCGGGGTCTCCTGGATCACCGGGCTCTCCCGGATCGCCGGGCTCGCCCGGTTCGCCTGACGCCGACGCCGGCAACGTCGGCATTCCTGGTCTTCCCCCCGGTCTCGGCATCGACAGCGGCCTTCTCAACTGCGGAACGTGCGTCACGTCGCAGTGCGGGTCGCAGATCGCGACCTGCTTGACCGATACGACCTGCTCGACCGCGCTCCAGTGCATCGCCACCACCTGCCTCGGCGGCACGCTCGGCGGAATCGGCGGCGGCAGCAGCGGCGCAGGGAGTAGCGGCAGCAGCGGCGGCGGGACGAGCTGCTTCCTCAACTGCGGCGGGGGGAGCATCACCGGGCTGACCAGTCTTCTCCCGATCTTCACCTGCATCACGGGGACGTGCGGCACCGACTGTGGCTCACTCCTCGGCGGGCTCGGTGGTGGTCTCGGCGGATTGGGCGGGAGCTTTCGACCGCTCCCGGTCGTCGATGCGCCGCCGCCGCCGAACGCGGGGCGGCTCATCTTCTCGGCGTATCCGCAGATCTGCGGCGCCAACTGAGCGTCTGATCGCACCTCGATCGCGGGGGGCTTGAGTGCGCGCGCGCTTTCGCCCAGACTTCTCGGGGCGATGGAGGAGCGACGAGGCGCACGTGTAGCGACGACGTTCCTCGTCGCCGTCGAAGGCGTCGAGAAGGCGCCGCTGCCGCGTCAGGGCGACATCAGTCAGTCCGGCGTGTACTTCGAGACGTCGGCCGACCTCGGTGTCGTCGGGACGATTCACTGGCTTCACCTCGTCTCGATCGATCTCGAGCGGCAGGTGCGCGTGATGGCGTACGTCGTCCGCACCGCGGCGCGCGGCCCCCTGCGCGGCGCCGCGTTCGAGTTCATGCCCGAGAGCGACGAGGCCGTCGCCGCGCTCCAGAATTTCGTGAAGTACGCGCTCGGACTTCGCAGCGTCCTGGGGATCGAGCCGCACATCGCGCCGCGACTCGACGCAGAAGCGGCGCCCAACGCGACCCCGCTCGGCGCGCGCGGTGCCGTCGTGGGGAAGCTGAGCGTGCGGTCGATGGTGCTGGAGACGAGTTGGGCCGTCTCGCCCGGCGAGTCGCTGCGCGTCGACATCGCGGCGCCGGGGATGACGAGGCGCATTCGACTCGAAGGGAAAGCGGTCCGCGTCGCGCCGAACAGCAGCGGCGACGCGACGAATCCGTCGAGCTACACGATCGAGGTCGAGGTTCAGGAAGAGACCGAGCGCCCGCTGGCGCACTCGTCGATGTCGTTCGCGAAGGTCACGCCACCGCCGGCCGGGCAGGCGCCGCCCGCGCGCCGCAGCTCGCCGGTCGAGGAGAGCATCGTCGACGAGAGTCTCCGCACGCTCGACGATCTCCTCTCGTCGCTCATCATGCCTCCCGGCGACGACGCGCGACGAAAGCGCGCGCACCACCTGGCGGGCGAGCTCTCCAGCGTGCCGCTGACGACGCTCGTGGCGCTGTTCGAAATGGAGCGCATGACGGGCGAGCTCGTCGTGCGTCACGGCGTCGAAGAGGCGCGCATCTTCATCGACGGCGGTCGGCTCGTCGACGTGGAGCCGCTCGCGCCCGACGAAGCGGGTCGCACGCGGATGCGCTCGATCTTGGGCTGGAAAGAAGGCTCGTTCGAGTTCGACGTCCATCCCGTGCAACGTGAGGATCGCATAGGCATGAGCACGACCGCGCTGCTGCTCGACCTGGCGCGCGAAGACGACGAGGCCGATCGCGACAGCAGCCGGTGAGACCGCCCTTACTTCGGAGGGGGCTCCGCGCACCGGCCGTTGATGCACGCGTCCTGCGCGTTGCAGCAGTCGGCTGCCGTGGTGCACTTCTCGAAATCCTGTGAGCACGTCGAGCCGCCGTCGGCCGCGGGGGGCGCCGCCAGGCACACGAGCCCGCCGTCGCCTCCCGGACGGCAGAACCCTCCGCAACACTCGTCGCCCGACGCGCACGACGTGCCGTTCCCCTTGCACGGGTCGAGCACCCAGAAGCCGCGGAGGTTGTCCGAGGTCAGCTCCTGACCATCGAGGAAGAACGCAGGATGGCTCGAGTCGACCCCCGCCTTCGCGTTGATGTCGATCGCGGCGACCCACAGCTTGCCGTTCTGATCGCCGTTGTCCTTCGACGGCGCCGTGTTCCCGTACGACCGATGACTGGTGAACACCGCCCAGAAATACCCGCCCACCGCTTCAGGGAGGACCGTCGGCGCGAAGCTCAGCGCGGGGTCGTTCGCGGGCAGATAGTTCCCGGTCGCCGTGTAGCCGTCGGCTGCATCGAGGCGCGTCTTGGTGTGCGTCGCGAGATCGGTGACGTACAGATCGCCCGTCGCGTCGCTGTCGGTCTCGAACGCCGAGTTGTTGCCGGCGTGGAAGAGGACGTTCTTCGTGTCGGGCGTGAACGCGGGCCACGCCAGCGTGTTGCTCGCGTCGGTGGCGATGTCGACGATGTTGGTGAACGTCTTGGTTCCGTTGTCGAAGTTCGCGACGCCGAGGATGCCGCCGCTCCCCCCGTTGTCGAGGCCGTGGTTGAACGCGATCATCTTCCCGTCGGGCGAGAAGGCGGGCGTGCCGGCGTTGGTGACGGTCCAACCGGTGGCCGCGATCGAAGCGCCGGTCGCCGTGTCGTAGAGCTGTGAGTTGCCGAACGTCCACGTTCGATAGTTCGTGGCCGACATCACGAAGCTCCCGTCGGGGTAGATGCCGCCGTACGTGAGGTTCTGATTGAGCGCCGAGTAGATCGTCGACGCTGCGGTCTTCAGGTCGTAGCTGGAGCTCGACATGAAATCGAGCTGGTTGCCGCCGTTGGCGACGAGCGTCGATCCGTCCGCGCTCGCCGTGTGGCAAACGTTTCCGCAGCCGCTCTTCAGCGCCGTGGGCTGCGTGGCCCCCGGTTGAATCTTCATGATGCCGACGCTCTCGCTTCCTCCGAGGATCTGCGAGCCGTACGTCTCGTAGTAGATCGATCCGCGAATGGTCCCTTGCGCGATCGTCCACGTCTCGGTGATGGGGCCCGTCACGTTGGCGCCCGTCATCTTCGTGACTTCGATCTTCACGGGAGAGGTGGCCTGCGCGGCGTTCGCGATCGCGGTCCACACCTTCGCCGAGAACTGGAGCTGGTTTGCCTTGAGCGATCCCGTCGGCGCGCCGTAATAGCCTTTGTAGTCCATCCCCGGAAACGACACGTGCACGTAGGCCGAGTCGTAGGCCGTGCCGTCGAACTGCAAGGTCAACGGGAGGAGGCCGCGCGGGAAGACGGTCTTGTCGTACGGATAGAGCCAGCGATAGGCCGTGTCGGAGGTGCCGCCGGCGCCGAGCGATCCCTGATTGGGAGGCGACACGTTTCCGGGGTTCTCGGTGATGACGCACGTGCCCGAGTTGCACGTTCCGCCGGCGACCTGACAGCTCGAGTCGCAGGTCGTCGGTAACCCCGAGCCGCCGCTCGAGCCGCCGCCGCCATCGTCGCCCGATCCGCCTCCGAGCCCGCCGCCGAGGCCACCGCCGAGCCCTCCGCCTGCGCCCCCCTCACCGTTCTCCGCGCCGCCGTCGGCGCCGGTCCCATATCCGGGTCCCTTCGCGCTGCTCCCGCACGCCGCGGCGAACATCCCGGCGAATGCGATCACGGTGAGCCCACCCACTCCCAGTTTCCATTCTGCGATCATGGAGCATCCCATCTTGGTCGCGGACAAATCCGCGGACACGGCAGCGCCCAGGTTACTGACCGATCGCGCTCAGGCACGCTCTAGTGGTCCAGCGCGACGTCGACGAGACGGCCGCACTGCGTTTGACGCGGTCTGGATCGCCGACGACCCAGCCCGCGCGATTGCCGCGCTAGTCACCCCGCGAGGATCTCGCGCAGGCGCCGCGCGAACACCGCGCCCTTCCCTTCGTCTTCGTGCTTCAAGAACACGAAGGCCCGAGTCCAGGCCTGCGCGTGCAAGCGCTTGGTCCAGGCGATGAGATCCGCGTCGCTGTAGTCGGTGCGGCGGAGGCGCAGGTAACTCCAATCGGCGGTCGAGACCAGAGGCGCCTCGAGCTCGTCGCCCGCGGCCGTGTCGTCCGACTCGGAGAGGCACAGGGCCGCGCCATAGGTTCGCAGCACGTCGAGCGCGTCGTCTTCCATCCACGACGCATGACGAAACTCGAACGCCAGGCGCGGACCGTCTTTCACGTCTTCCAGGAACCTGCGCAGCGTCTCCACGTCCTTGCGGGCGTAGGGCGGCAGCTGAAAGAGGAGCGCGCCGAGCCGCGGCCCGAGCGTCCTGGCGATCGACACGAACGACTGCGCCATCTCGCGGACGTCCTTCAGCTTCGCGCGATGCGTGATCCGCTCCGGCGCTTTGAGCACGAACGTGAAGTCCTCGGGGACTTGCGCGCTCCACCCTTCGAGGAGCTTCACCGTCGGCATGCGGCGAAACGTGTAGTTGATCTCCACCGTGGGGAGCTGCGTCGCGTAGTACGCGAGCATCGCTTTGGGCTTGGTGCCGATCGGATAGAAGCTGCCGATCCATTCCTTGTAGCCGTAGCCGCTCGTACCGATGTCGATTCGCACGCCGCGAGGGTAGCGCGGCGTCGAGGATGAATGCGCGCGCGATCGCCACACGACGCGCCCCCGTGTGGCGTGCATGACCCGAGCTCAACGCGAACACCTCCAGCAAGATCAGCGCGTGCGAGTGGCGCCGTTCTTGAATGGACGCCCTTTCTTGAAAGACGGAGGCGCAACAGCGTCGACGAACGTTCGACCGAGGAGATGTCCAATGGGCACGATGAAATGGCAGCCGGCATGGTGGAACGATCAGCACGCGACCGCTTGGGACCGCGTGAAAGAAGCGATGCGCCGCGACTGGGAGCAGACGAAGCAAGACCTCAAGATGAAGGGGGGCCACGAGCTGAACCAGGGCGTGGCGGACACCGTGAAGCAGGCGGCGGGGAAAGAGGCGATTCCGTCGATCAACAACGCGAATCCGCCGAAGGTCATCGGCGAGTGGAACGACATCGAGCTCCCGACCGAGTACGGGTTCGCCGCGCGCGAGCACTACAAGGCACACACGGCCTGGAACAATGAGCTCGAGAACGCACTCAAGTCGGAGTGGGGCTCGGCGCGCGATGTGAAGCCGTGGGACGACGTGCGCGATCACGTGCGTCGCGGGTTCGAAGCGAAGCACTGAGCAGAGCCGGATTTGGCCGAAGCACACACGACGAAGTAGGAAAGTCTCATGAGACTGCAACCTACTTGGTTCGCGCTCGTCCCCGCCGTCGTGTGTGGCGGCGTCGCGTGGTGCTTCGGCGGCTGTTCGACCTCGGACGCGGAGCGGCGCCCGTCGGCGATCCCGACGCGGGCGGATACCTCTTCCAAGAGTGGTACAGCTGCACCGATTGCCACGGGACGACCGGCGGTGGCTCGCCCCCCGTTCTACTCACCGATGGTGGGGTCGAGCTCGTCGACGGCGGCCCCGTCTACGTCCTCAAGGGGAGCCAGTTTCCGTACCCGGCGCCAGGGCTGAACAACATCCCGAGCTCGGGGAACCTCGCGAACGATCCGTCGTGGAACGCGGCGCTCCTGGGGATGGCCGTGCAGGCCGGACATCGACAAGGCGGGCGTGGCGCTGCGTCAGCCGATGCCGACCAAGCTCGGCAACTTCAACCCGGCGAAGCAGCCGGTGGGTGCGCAGGACTTCGCGAACGTCTACTCGTGGCTCGTCCTTCAGACGCAATAGCGCTCTAGCGGAGACGCGAAAACTTGCGTCCGCGACCGTTCTGCCCCTTTTGTCGGGAGAACATGCCGCGGTCGTCGTCGTTTCTTCTCCTCGCCTCACTCTCGGGCTTCGCGGGTTGCGCGGCGTCCCATGTCACCTCGAACGCGCTCCCCTCGGACGACGCGGGAGGGGCGATCGTGACCACGACGCCGACGCCGCCGAATGCGCCGCACGCACCGACGCCGACCGTCGCCGTCGCCCCCCCCGCACCCGCGCCGTCCGCGCACGCGCAGCTCGTCACGTGGTTGAAGGCGCACGTGCCCGCAGGCGACGAGGTGGTCGACAACGGAGACGCCGCGCCGGTCGATGTGCTCCACACGATCCCGCGCTTCGAGGTCCCGGCGACGCTCGCGCACGCGTACATCGCGCTGGCCGACGTCTACTTCGAAGCCGACTACGCGATCGAGATCGCGAAGAGCGCGCGCAAGGAAGGGGGCTTCATCCCCGGCCACAAGATCCACGTGCCGCACCTCGTGGCTGCCGCGCCGAAGAGCGCCGACGACGAGCGCATCGGATGGCCCGACGACCACGTCCTTCGCGGGCTCTACATTCGCGGTGCCACCGCGGCCAAGCCCTTCTTCCTCTTCATCCTCGATCAGATGGCGAAGCGCGACATCAACGCCATCGTCCTCGACGGGAAGGACTACGACGGGCCCGTCACGTACGCCTCGAAGGCGCCGCTGGCCGTGGAGACGCACGCCGCGAAGGGGGCGCCGATCCGCGATCTCGCGCGCGTGATTCGCTTCGTGCACCAGAAAGGGATTCGCGTCGTCATGCGCGTGGCGTGCTTCGACGACGAGTTCATGTCGAAGGCGAAGCCCGAGCTCGCCGTGCAGAGCAAGTGGGGGAAGCCCTATCCGATCGGGTGGCTCGATCCGAACAACCCGGGCGCGCAGGACTACATCCTGTCGCTGGTGCAGGAGTCTCTCGACGCGGGGGCCGACGAGATCGAGCTCGACTACGTGCGCTACCCGGTGCTCGGAATCAAAGGGGCCGACTTTCATCTCGACGATACGAAGAAGACGAAGATCGAAGTCATTCGCGACTTCGTTCGCCGCGCGCACGCACTGACGCAGCCGCACCACGTGCCGCTGTCGCTCGATCTGTTCGGCGTCGTGGCGCAGGGGCGGCGGATCGACATCGACGCGCTGGGGCAGGACATGGCGGTGCTCGCGCCGGAGTGCGAAGCGTTCTCGCCGATGGTGTACCCGTCGCACTACGCCACCGGCTTTTACGGATGGGAGAACCCCGGTGACCATCCGGAGATCGTGGGCATCGGCGTGAAGGGGTCCATCGATCAGATCAAGGGGGCCGATCAGAGCAAGGCCCTGGCGGTCGTAAGGCCGTGGATCCAGGCCGAGGACTACAAGACGACGACGTACTCGCCGAAGTACCTACAAGACGAAATTCGTACGAGCGACGCGGCGGGCGGAACCGGCTGGTTGATGTGGAACCCCTCCCAAGAGTACGGGTTCGCGTGGGCCGCGGTGCCGCCGAAGCACACCGCCCCGACGAGCGTGACGATCGGGGTACAGTAACGATCTGATGAGGGGGACTTCGAAGCGCGTCGCGGCGTGCGGCGCGGGTCTTTTGGTGCTCGCGATCGGCGCGCGCGAGGCGTACGCGCTCGATCCGTCGAAGACCCCCGCGCAGTACGTGACGCACGAGTGGCAGCAGTCGGACGACGGGCTGCCGGCGAACTACATCCCGGCGATCCTTCAGACGCGCGACGGGTACTTGTGGCTGGCGACGCAGGAAGGGCTCGTGCGCTTCGACGGCGAGAGGTTCGTCGTGGTGTCGGCGCGCGACGTGCCGGCCCTGGGGACGAACGACATCGACGCCTTCGCCGAAGACGCGAGCGGCGCGCTCTGGATCGGAACGCGCGGCGCGGGGATCGTTCGGTACGCGAACGGCGTGTACACGTCGCTGTCGCGCAAGGACGGGCTCACGCACGACGTCGTCCTGTCGCTGACGGCTGCGCGCGACGGCGCTCTCTGGGTGGGGACGCGCGGTGGCGGCGTGAGCCAGTGGAAGGACGGACACTTCACGACCTTCCGCGCCGCCGACGGGCTCGTGAGCGACACGGTGTGGGCGATGGCCGAGCTTTCCGACGGCACGATGGCGTTCGGCACCGACGCGGGGCTCTCCGTGTTTCGCGGCGGGCACTTCACCAAGGTCGAGGGGATCGCCGGCGGCTCGGTGTTCGCGCTTCACGCCGACGCGGACGGAACGCTCTGGATCGGATCGAGCGGCGGCGTCGATCGCTGGCAGAACGGCGTGCTCACGTCGCTCCGCGAAACCGACGGCATCGGACCCGGCGGCGTGCACGCGCTCATTCGCGATCGCGACGGCAACCTGTGGATCGGCGCGCAGACCGGGCTACGGCGATTGACGACGACGCGCGGCGCGCCGGGAACGCTCACGCCGCTCGGCGCGCTCTCCACGCTGGAGGGGGACGGCGTGCGGCGCTTCGAGGCCTACGCCCTGGCGGAAGACCGCGAAGGGAACGTGTGGGCCGGGATGTCGTCACAGGGCCTGCTCCGACTTCGCGATGGGAAGGTGACGACGTTCGGCTCGCGCTTCATCTGGACGACGTACGAAGACGCGAGCGGCATGTGGTTCGGCACGGAGAACGGCGTCTTCGCGCTTCACGGCGACGAGCTCACGCCGGTCGCCGCTTCGATGCCCGACGTCGAGGTCGATTCGATCGTCCGCGGGCGCGATGCGACGTGGATCGGGACGGTGGCGCACGGGCTCTATCGCTTCGACGGCACGCGCTTCACCCACTGGGACCGCGACCCCTCGATCACGACGACGACCGTCGCCTCGGTGTTCGAAGAGGCGAGCGGCGCGCTCTGGATCGGCACGCACTACGGGCTCGAGCGCATCGACGGCGAGACGACCAGGCATTTTCACACCGCCGACGGCGTACCCGAGGTGGAGATCAACGCCATCGCACCCGCGCCTGACGGCTCGCTGTGGTTCGGCGGGCGCGCCGGGCTCATTCACTGGAAGGACAACGCTTTCACGCGGACGACGACGAAGGACGGCATGTCTAGCGATCACGTGCAGACGCTGTTCGTCGATGGAGACGACCTGTGGATCGGCACGAGCGAAGGGGGGCTCGATCTCCTGCGCGCGGGAAAGGTCGGTCACGTGACGACCAAGACCGGCCTCTTCAACGACATCGTCTATTCGATCGTCGACGACGCGATGGGCAACCTCTGGATGACCTGCAACCGCGGCATCTTCCACGCGCGCAAATCCGAGCTGGCCGAGGTGGCGATGGGCACGCGCGAGCGCGTGACGTCGATCGCCCTCAGCACCAGCGACGGGATGAAGTCGAGCGAGTGCAACGGCGGGCATCCCGGCGGGCTTCGCGCGCGCGACGGGCGCATGTGGTTCGCGTCGACCGAAGGAGCGGTCCGCATCGACCCGGCGAACATGCGGACGAACACGATCGTGCCGCCGGTGCACATCGAGGACGTCGAGGTCGATCGCGCGCCGATCGATCTGGCGAGCCCGCGCCACACGCTCGCCGCCGGCAGCCGCGACTTCCAGTTCGCGTACACAGCGCTCAGCTTCACGGCGCCCGAGCGCGTGCACTTCAAGTATCAGCTCATCGGCTTCGACAAGGACTGGGTCGACGCCGGCGCGCGCCGCGTCGCGTACTACACGAACCTCTCCCCCGGCTCGTACCGCTTCCGCGTGAAGGCCGCGAACGACGACGGCGTGTGGAACGAGGAGGGGGCCGAGGTGAGCTTCGTGCTCGCGCCGCGCTTCTACCAGACCATCCCGTTCTACTTGCTGTGCGGCCTCGGGCTCATGTTCATCGGTGTGGGGAGCGTGTGGATGCGCCTCGTCGCGCTGCGCGCGCAGGCCCGGGAGCTGGAGCACAAAGTCGACGAGCGGACGCGCGAGCTCGCCAAGGCCAACACGGATCTCGCCGGCGCGTTCCGATCACTGGCCGAGAAGGACGCGCGCTTGCACGAGGATCTCCTGGAGGCCCAGGCCTTCCAGCAGCGCATCCTCCCGAAGCTCCCCAGCGGAGGCGCGGTCCGTTTCCGAGCGCTCTATCGGCCGGCCGATCTCGTGGGCGGCGACATCTACGACATCTGCGAGCTCGGCGAGCGGCACTACCGCGTCTTCATCGCCGACACGACCGGCCACGGCATCCAGGCGTCGCTTCGAACGATGGTGCTGAAGACCGAGTACGACCGCGTGAAGCTCGCGCCCGAAGGGCCGGCGCATGCGCTCGGCGAGCTGAATCGGAAGATCGCGACGGTGTATCCGGATCTCGAGCTGCGCTGCAGCGCGTGCTGCTTCGACGTCATCGCCGACGGCGAAGGGGGGGCGCGCGTCGTGTACGCGAACGCCGCGCACCCGCCGCTCCTGCGCATCACGCGCGGCAAGGTCGACGAGGTCTACGCGCGAGGGACGTTTCTCGGCGTGATGAGCGACGCGACGTTCAAGGACATGGAGACCCAGCTCGCGCCGGGCGATCGGTTGCTGGCGTTCACCGACGGGCTCTACGAGCAAGAAGACGCGAAGGGGAATCCCTTCGGCATGGAGCGAATGATCGCGCTCCTCGCCGACTACGCGCTCGACGCCGAAGGGATCGTGCAGCTGCTCGACACGGAGGTCACGTCGTTCTCCGCCGGCCGCGCGCTGGCGGACGATCTACTGATCGTGTGCATCGAGTGCGCGGGGGACAGGCGTTCGAAGATCGATCTCTAGTCGGTCTCAGATCACGCTGTCGCGGCCCACCGTCGGGATCGTCGCGCGGACGGTCATCATGCCGGCGTCGTGGACCGCGTCGATGTTGCACGGGCCTTCGTAGGCAATGCGCACGAGGCCCATGCGGCTCTGGCCGTCGGGCTGCTCGGCGATCGATCGCATGCGGGCGACGTACGCTTCGCGCGCCGTCGGGAAGCGGCGAATCCAGTCGATCGTCGCGGCGATGCTCGCCAGGTGCGGCGAGCCGTCGCGCACCGGGCTCGCGACCTCGACCCGCACTTCGTTGCCGCTGCCGCGCGCCGAGAGCACCAGGAACTTCGCCGGGCCGTGCGCCCAGTCGCCGTACTTGATCGCGTTCTCCAGCAGCTCGCTGGTCACGATGCCCACCGACTCGCTCAGCTCCGGGTCGCCGAAGACGGCGTGAAGGCAGTTCAGGATCGCGAGGCGGAGCAGGTCGACGTTCTGCCACTGCGGCTCGATGGGGAGCTCCAGATGGAACGTCACCGGCGGCGCGGGCGGCGGAACGGTCGAGCGGCGCGGCTCCGGCATGATCACGGCCCCGCCGGCGGCTTGATCGAGCTCGAACGGATCGTGAAGAGGCCGTCGCCCTTGTCGAAGATGCACAGGGCGTCGAAAAAGATCTTTTGCCAGCGGTGACGTTCGTCGAAGCTGACCGTGAGCTTCACTTTCCGATCGCGTAGCTCCTTCACGTACTGGATGATCGCCGTGATGGTCGAAGAGTTGAAGAATTCGAGCTGCTCGAAGTGCATCTCCAGCGCCCGCTGGCCGCTGACGGCGCGGCTCGTCACGTCTGCGAAGAACGGCGCGAGGACGGTGTCGGGCTGGCGGTGGTTGCTCTTGCCGCGCCAGTCGAGACGCAAGACGCCGGGCTGGCCGTCGTCGACGTCGATCGTGAGATCGCCGAATACCGAGCTCGCCATGAAGCATCGCCTCCCGTCTCTGAGTTCCGCGCCGCGCTCCTCTAACGATCTCGGCTCGACAGGATCCTGTCAAGGACGTGCGTTCACGCGCTGCTTGGCGCTCGCTGCCGCCGCGCTCGGCGGATGCGTGTATACGCCGGAGACCACGGTGCGCGTGCGCGACCCTTCGGCCGTTCAAGTCGATATCGACAACGAGCAGGGGAAGACCACGACCGTTCTCGCGCCCGCCGCCGTCGCCAGCGAAGCCCAGCTCCCGCAGACGAGCCCGCCGTTCGAGGAAGGGACCCGCACGCCGACGGCGGTGCGTCGCCACGCGGGGGGCGGGGTCGACGTCTCCTGCGCCGACTGCGCTCCGGAGTCGCGCGTGCTCGTCGCCTCCGACGGGACGATCGTCTTCGACTCCGGCATCACGATCATGAAGCTCGACTGGACCAAGAGCGAGATGCGCGTTCGCTTCCGCGATCGCCGCGCGACGACCTTCGCCACCACGTCTTACGACGCCGCGGTGGCGACACCGTGGTCGAACGTCGCGCAGGTGCGGCGCGTGTCGACGCCGAGCCGCTCCATGGGGCTGAAGCTGCTCCTCTCGGCGGGGGTCGCCGGCTCGCTCGGGGCGTTCGCGTTGCAAGACGGCGTGTCGCTCCATCATTCGACGACCACGATCTTCGGCGCGATCATCTTGCCTCTGGCCGTCGTCCTGGCGACCGGAGGGACCTGGTACATGGTCGCCGCTCCGCAGGAGTCGGTGCTGTACGGCGACAAATAGAAACTTGCGCATCCTAGGCGCAGGGGCGGAACATCGACGCTGCAAGCGCCGATGCCCTCGGATAGTCCCCCTTCACGGTCCGCGCCGACCGCGCAGCCAACGCTGGCGTACGGCGCGAGCCCCTTCCACGTGAAAGGGAACGTCTACAACGGGACCAAGGCGTTCTTCACGACCAGCGTCGACGGCGGGATCGAGACGCTCTACCGCGCCATCGACGACCCCGCGCTCCGCGAGTTCATCCAGCAGAAGTTCGTCTCGGTCGCCTGGTACGACGTGCTCCCCGCGGTGCCGCTCATCCGCGCCGAGGCGAAGGCGATGGGGCTGGGGTCGAAGCGGTATCTCCAGCTCCGCTCCGCGTTTCAGGCGAAGCACGATCTGTCGGGCGTCTACCGCATGGTGATGAAGCTGGCGTCGATCGAGCTCGTGGCGCTGAAGCTGCCGCGGCTGTTTTCGCAAGTGTTCGACTTCGGATCGAGCGACGCGCGCGCCATTGGGCCGGGGCACGTGCAGGGGTTCGTGCTCGATTTCCCGCCGGTGCTGTTCGAGTGGTTCGCCGTGACGGTCGACGAGTACGCGCGGCAGGCGGTGTCGCTCGCCGGCGGGCGCGAGGTCTTCGTGGCCTCGCGGCGGGTGAAGGCGGTGTCGGAGCGCGGCGAAGAGGAGCTCGCCTCGCTGCAGATCGACATCCGGTGGAAGCCCTAGATCACGTCACGCGCGGGGCCGAGAACAGAATCGACGCGGAGGTGATGACCGCATCGATCGACGCGCTCCGAGCGGCGGCGTCGACGATGGAGTCGGTCGGATCGATCCGTCGCACGAGGCGCATCGGCAACGGGGCGAGCGCGAGCTCGTCGTCCTTCGTCGGGCCCACCTCGATCGACGCGCTCTCCGCGCCGCACCGGACGCGAATCGTGATCGCGGTCGCGCCCGCGGCGTGAAGGCGCGCCACGGCGAACACGACCAGCCGCTTGAAGACGTGCGGATCCGCGCAGAGGACGCCGTCGTCGCCCTCGAGCACGAGCCGCGCCGGGATCTCGCGATCGGACCCTCGCGCTTTGCCGCGCATCGACACGCGCGCCAGCTCTTCGAGCGCGAGCTCGGTGGGGAGCGCGTGCTCGGCGCGTTCGGCCAGATCGAGCAGCTCCGTGGAGGCGTCGAGATCGACGCTCACACGCGCCACTACTTGCTCCAGCGTGAGCCGCGCGCGCGTGTCGAGATCGCTCGTCGACGCGCGCATCGATCGTTCGAGCTCGTCGAGCCGGCAGAGCGTGAACTTCACCAAACGAGCGCGGGCGATCAGCGCGTCGTCGCTCTTCGCCCCCAGCGCGGCGCTCGCGAACGCACTCCGGAGCACGGCCACGCCCGCCCACAGCTCGGGGAGCACGTCGGCCAGCACCTTGGTGCCGACGCGCGGACTCTTCAGCAGCGTTTCGAAATTGTGAATCGCGGTGATCGCGTCACGCACAGGCCCCCAAGCGACGAGCTCGGCCGACGGCGGCTGACTCGACGATGGAGGCGCACCGCCCGAAGAGGGCGGATGGCTCGCGTGACCTGACGAACTTCGCTCGTCGGACGACATGGTGGGGGCGCTCCTTGGACTCGTAGGACCGCTCGGGAGAACACTCCAGACGGACCACTCCATCTCGCGCCACCCCCGCGATCTTCGATCAGGCTCACCCCCCACCGGGCTCGCCTGTACTGCTGCGTGCTGCGTGCTGCTGCTGACGTCGCCGAATTAAAGAGCCGAAAGAAGACTAGGCGGAAGCCTTCGACGCGACTTCGGATGCCGGGAAGAAGTAAGCGATCTCGATCTGAGCGTTCTCGAGCGAGTCCGAGCCGTGGACGGCGTTCTCGCCGACGTTCGACCCGTGAAGCTTTCGGATGGTGCCCGCTTCGGCCTTCGCCGGATCGGTGGCGCNNGAGCGGGTCATGAACTGGACGAGCTCACCGAAGAAGGGGCGCGCCTTGTGAACGGCGTAGAACCCTTCGGCCACGTCGCGCGCGAGCTGCATGCGCTTCAAGGCGACGATGGTGAAGCCGCTCTCCTCGAGCTTGGCGAGGATGGCCCCAGCGCGACGCTTTTCGACGGCGTCCGGTTTCACGATGCAGAGCGTGCGTTCGAGAGCCATGGTGTTCCTCCGCTAAGTGATAGAGATCGCGGCGGTTCATAGTGAAACGGACGCGGAAGAGCAAATGCTTTAACGTCGCCCGCATGACGGCGAACGATTACCTCGTTGGGATGCACTGGCACGACGTCATCGTGATCGGTGCCGGACACAACGGTCTCGTCGCGGCGCTCCTCTTCGCCAGGAAGGGGCTGAAGGTGCTCATCGTCGAGGAGAAGGAGACGATCGGCGGCGCGGTTCGCACCGAGCGGCCGTTCGCCAAGGTCCCCGATCTCGCCGCGTCGACGGGCGCCACGATGCTCGGCCTGATGCCGCCTGAGCTCCTGGCGAAGCTGGACGTCGAGCTGCCGCTGATCCGGCGCGACCCGCATACGTTGCTGCCGACGACGGAGCTGCGGTCGCTGGCCCTGTCGTCGGATGCTGCGCGCACCCGCGAGGAGATCACGCGCTTCTCGTGCGAGGCGGACGCGAAGGCGTACGAGGCGATGCGCGCGGAGCTGGCGGCGATGCGTGACGACGTGGCGCGCTCGTGGCTCGAGGAGCCGCTGACGATCGAGGAGACCGCCGAGAGGTACGTGCGCGCGCCGCTGCGAGCGGCGTTCGTCGATCTCTGCCGCAAGTCGGTCGGCGCGTACGTCGATCGCTGGGGGATGAAGAGCGAGCACCTGAAGGCGATGGTCGGCGCGTGCGGCTTCACCGGCGCCTACGGCTCGTGGGACACGCCCGGCACCGGGATGGCGTTCTTCGCGCACCAGATGGGGCGACTCCCCGACTCCGACGGGACGTGGATGAGCGTGCGCGGGGGGATGGGGACCGTGGCGCGGATGATCGCCGACGGCGCGATCCGTCACGGCGCGATCCTGGAGACCGAGGCACCGGCGTCGTCGATCGTCGTCGAGAACGGCGTGGCCAAAGGGGTCGTGCTCAAGGATGGCACGATGCACCACGCGACCGCGGTGCTCTGCAACGCCGACCCGTTCCGCATGCGCGACATGCTCGGTCGCGACAAGCTCACCGCCGAGTACAACGATCGCCTCGACGGCTACCGGCGCGACGGCATGGCGATGAAGGTCGACCTCGCGCTCTCGGGGCTCCCGAAGCTCACGTGCTTGCCGGGGGCGTTCGATCGCCCGGGCTTCGCGCCGACGATGCACCTCCTCCCCGAGGCGGACGTCATTCGTTCGCTCACGGACGGATTCGAAGCGGCGACGAAGGGGAAGATCGCCGGGTTTCCGCGGATCGAATGGCAGATCCACACGACGGCCGACGCCTCGCTGCAAGACGCGGGCGGTCATCATCATGCGTCGCTGCTCGTGCAGTGGGTCCCGTACGAGCTCGCGGGGACGACGTGGGACGCGCAGCAGGAGGCGATCGTGAAGAAGCTCCTCGCGATCTGCGATCGCTTCGCCCCCGGGACGAGCAAGCTCGTGGTCGACACGTTCGTGCTTCACCCGCAGAAGATCGAGCAGCACTTCGGCATCACGCGCGGGAACATGCACCACGTCGACAACGGCTTCGGCTTCGCCGATCGCCTCCCCTACGGCACCCCGGTGCAGGGGCTCTACACGTGCAGCGCGGGGACGCACCCGGCGGACGCGGTCATCGGCGCGGCCGGCCACAACGCGGCGATGCGCCTCCTTCGCGACATGGGCAAGCCCCTTACCGCCCCTCCGCCGCGACTCAGCGCAGCACCGCCGCGGCACCCCTGATACGCTCGCTCCGTGGCGAAGGTTCGAGGGAGCGCGCTTCTCACCCGCGTCGCGTACGTGAAAGAGAAGTTCGGCGACGAGGGGTGGAAGCGCCTCCAGACGCTCCTCTCACCTCAGTCGCGTCAGGTGCTCGCCGGCACGGTCGAGAACCGCACGTGGCATCCGTTCGAGACGTTCATCGACCTGAACGTCCGGATCGATTCGCTCTTCGGGCGCGGCGACTATCGCCTGTGCATGGAGATGGGGGCGTACGGCGCCGACAGGAACCTCAACACCGTGTACCGGATCTTTTTCCAGCTCGGCAGCGTCCCCTTCATCATGAGCAAGGCGGCGGCGCTGTGGACGGAGCACTACGACTCGGGGAAGCTCGTCTCCAAGAGCGACCAGCGGAAGTCGCTCACCCTCCAGATCGAAGAGTTCGTGAGCCCGCACTGCGCCCACTGCTTCAGCGTGATGGGATGGGCCGGGCGCTCGATCGAGCTCACCGGCGCGTCGCTCGTCGAACGCCAGCGCACCTCGTGTCGCAACTGGCGAGACGCGAGCTGCACGCTGGCGTTCAGGACAACCTGAGAGGCTGTTCTCAGACCGCCGTCCGGCCCCCTCCCCCGCGTCCCCTCACCCCCCAACCCCCTCTCCCGTAAAGGGAGAGGGGGAGCACACGTCGATCTCTCCTCCCCTCTCCCCTTGCGGGAGAGGGGCCGGGGGTGAGGGTTCGCGGGAGCCGCAGCTGAAGGTTCGCGCCCTACTTCTTCATCATCCCTTGCAGCGTGACGGCCATGTCGCTCGGCGTCGGCGCGACGCGCGCGCCGGCCGCTTCGAGCGCGGCGATCTTCTCGGCTGCCGTCCCCTTGCCGCCCGCGATGATCGCGCCGGCGTGGCCCATGCGCTTCCCTTCGGGGGCCGTGGTGCCGGCGATGAAGGCGGCGACGGGCTTGTTCATCTTCTCTTTGATGTACTTCGCCGCGCGCTCCTCGGCGCCGCCGCCGATTTCGCCGATCATGATCACGCCGTGCGTGTCGGGGTCGGCCTGGAACAGCTCGAGCACGTCCACGAAGTCCATGCCGCCGACCGGGTCGCCGCCGATGCCGACGCACGTCGACTGCCCGATGCCGAGCGCGGTGAGCTGACCGACCGCCTCGTACGTGAGCGTGCCCGAGCGCGACACGACGCCGATGTTGCCGGCCTTGTGGATGTGACCGGGCATGATCCCGATCTTGCACGCGCCCGGCGTGATGACGCCCGGACAGTTCGGCCCCACGAGGCGCACGCCTTTGGTGGTCTCGAGGACCTTCCGCACCTTGATCATGTCCATCACGGGAATGCCTTCCGTGATGCAGATGACGAGCGAGCACCCCGCGTCGATCGCCTCGAGGATCGCGTCGGCCGCGCCCGGCGGCGGGACGAAGATGCAGCTCGTGTCGGCGCCGGTCTCTTTGACTCCGCGAGCGACGGTGTCGAACACCGGGACTTTGCCCTCGAATTTCTCTCCGCCGCGCGTGGGCGTGACGCCGGCGACGACGTTCGTGCCGTACTCCATCATCTGCTTGGCGTGGAACGACCCCGCGCCGCCGGTGATGCCCTGAACGAGAACCTTCGTCTGCTTGCCAACCAGGATGCTCATCGCGATGCCTCCGCCGCCACGGCCGCTACGACCTTCTTTGCGCCATCGGCCATCGTGGTCGCCGCCTCGATCTTCAAGCCGCTCTCGCTCAGGATCTTTCGACCGAGCTCCACGTTCGTCCCTTCGAGTCGCACGACGAGCGGCACGTTCAGCCCCAGCTCGCGCGCCGCGGCGACGACGCCCGAGGCGATGACGTCGCACTTCATGATGCCGCCGNNCCGCCGAAGATGTTGACGAAGATCGCCTTCACCTTGGGGCTCCGCAGGATCATCTTGAAGGCCTTGGTGACCTGCTCCTGGTTGGCGCCACCGCCCACGTCGAGGAAGTTCGCGGGCGCGACGCCCTTGTCTTTTCCGAAGTGCTTGATGATGTCCATCGTCGCCATGGCCAGGCCGGCGCCGTTCACCAGACAGCCGACGTTGCCGTCGAGCGACACGTAGTTGAGCCCCGCGTGCTTCGCTTCGAGCTCGACGGGGTCTTCCTCTTCGACGTCGCGCAGCCCTTCCCAGTCCTTGTGACGGAAGTCGGCGTTGTCGTCGAAGTTGATCTTGCCGTCGAGCGCGACGACGTCGCCGTTCTTCAGGACGACGAGCGGGTTGATCTCGCAGAGCGAGCAGTCCTCCTTGAGGAACAGCTCGTAGAACGCGCTCATCAGCTTCCCGAACTTGGCGACGGTCTCTTTGCCGTGCTTCTCGAGGCCCAGGCCGAACGCGAGCTGGCGCGACTGGTACGCCGAGAGGCCGACGATCGGATCGACGTACACCGTCATGATCTTCTCGGGCGTGTCGTGGGCGACCTTCTCGATATCCATGCCCCCTTCGGTCGAGGCCATGAACGCGATGCGACGCGAGTCGCGATCGACGACGGCGCCGAGATAGAGCTCGCGCTCCATGGCGAGGCCCTGCTCGATGTAGAGTCGGCGCACCTTCTGCCCCGCGGGGCCGGTCTGGTGCGTGACGAGCTGCATGCCGAGGATCCTCTGCGCGAGCTCGCGCGCTTCCTTCACGCCGCCCTTCGCGACCTTCACGCCGCCGCCCTTGCCGCGGCCTCCGGCGTGGATCTGCGCTTTGACGACGACGACCTCGCTCTTCGTCTCGTCGACGAGCCGCTTGGCCGCAGCCTCGGCCTCGTCGACCGTCATAGCCGGATACCCTTTCGGGATCGGCACGCCGTACTTCAGAAACAGTTGTTTCGCCTGGTACTCGTGAATCTTCATGGGTGGGGCGCGGACCCTAGCATTGCTCGATTCACCCACGGAAGGGGGGGCGCGCTTGGTAGGCTCGATGGCGATGACCGAGGGGACCGCGAATTGCCCGTCGTGCGGCGCGCGCCTCGAAGCGGTGCCGCAGGAGCAGGCGTACGTCTACACCTGCCGATTTTGCGGCGCGCACGTCCCTATCCCGGCGCTGGTGAAGGCGCCGGACCCTCGCGCTGAGATCGTCAGGCTCGCGCTCCAGATGCGCGTCGACCAGCAGGCCCGAAACGAGGCCGCGGCGCCGGCCATCGCGGCGGCGAAGGCGGCCGGGCGCTCCGTCGGGTGCATCGTGCTCGTCTCGACGATGCTCCCCATTCTCATTCCGGTCGGCATCTTCGTCGTGCCGTGGGCCATGAAGACGTATGCCGGGCACTACGGATCGTTCCCCATCGACGTCGGCATCAACGACTCGGTCGAGGTCAGCGATCGCGATGCCACCAGCGACGACACGATGATCACCGTCGGCGTGAACGGCAAGCTCACGCTCCGCCGGTGCCACCTGAAGGCCAGGCAGATCGTGAAGGCCTCCACCAACGCCGAGATCACGATCATCGACAGCACGCTCGAAGGGACCGCCGGCGTCGTCGAAGGGACGGCGAACCTCGTGGTGAACGTCGAGAACAGCACGCTCACCAGCGGCGAAGAGATCATCGACGCGCCGACGAACGCCAAGATCAACCTGACCAAGGGGAGCAAGCTCTCCTCGCAGTCGGTCGCGCTCCCGCTCGACAACAACGCGACGATCACGATCGATCACAGCGAGGTCGACGGAAAGATCGGCGGCATCGCCGTGAAGAACAACGGCACTGTGAAGATGCTCGACAGCGCCGTCGTGAAGAGCGACGGCACGGCGATCGACCTCGTGCAGAACGGGCACCTCTCGATCTCGTCGAGCCGCGTCGAGAGCAAGACGACGGCGGTTCACGCCAGCGCCAACCTGGAAGGGACGCTTCGCGCCGCTACGCTGGTGGGCCCGCGCGACGCGCTCGACGTCGGGAGCAACGCGCGGTTGACCGTCGCGCAGTCGAACGTGCAGGGGCCCAAGAAGGTGGGCCCCAACTCGTCGATCGACGACCGGTGACTGGTCCGCTCGTTGCTCTCTAGAAGAGCGCGCCGCGGAATCCCGAGGCGCAGCTCGTGCGATCGGGCCATTTCCTTCCGCTCGCACCTTTTCCTCGGATCGTGACCCCGGATCGACGGCGAATCGGCGCGCGTGTGCGACGACAGGCGCCAAGAGACGCAACGCGCACAACACGTGAAAGGTGAAGACGCGATCATGAGCTCGGACCCAGCCATCAAGACCCCCGCCCGAGTGACCCCCGTACCCTCCTCGGCGCCCACCGCGCGCGGCACGTGCGTGTACGGCGACTCGACGCCGTTCCTTCACGAAGGGAACTTCATCGAGACCATCCGGCATGCGGTGGACTGCGGCGTGGCCCTGCTGTCGGCGCAGCACGTGATTCACAAGTCGATCGCGCGGGCGCAGGACATCGATCGCGCGCGCGAGGTGGAGCGCGCGCGGCTCGAGTCGCTGGGGAACACGCTGAAGCGCTCGCTGGCCGGAGAGATGGCCACGAGCTCGGATCGACTGCTGCGGACCGGCGCGCGGATCCTGGAGACGTCGCGCGTGACGATCGAGTCGGAGCTGGTCTCGCTCGAGTCGGCGGCGTCGGCCGAGCTCACGCGCGCGCGTCGCACGTCGGAGCAGGCGCGCGCCTCGGCCAAGCGCGCGCTGGAGACGTTCCTCGTGCTGCATGATCTGCCGGGGAGCGAGATCGCGCTGTGGTTGAAGGCGAGCGAAGAGAGCTACGACGGCGAGTCGCAAGTGGCGACGCCGTTCGGGGTCGATGCCAACTTCGAGCTGCAGATCCCCGACGCGCACGAGTGGAGCCGTCACCGCCGCGTCGCCGATCTCGCGCCGGGGACCGAGGTGCACGTGCCGCTGGAGTCGGGCCTCTTCTTCAAGAAGGTGGCGGTCCAGGCGGTGAAGCTCGATCGCTACTTCGTGTGCTCGCTCCGCGTGGGGGCGGTGCGATCGACGATCACGCTGCGGAAGCAAGCCACCGGCGGCTCGGGCTACAAGCTCGACTTCGACGCCACCGGCGAGCGCGCGCGCGTGCTGCTGGCGCGCATCGGCGAGGACGGCGGCGAGACGGCCGACCCGGTGATCGAGCTGGCCGGTGAAGACACGGTGCACGTGCTTCGCCTGTGGCAGCGCGTGCTCGACTCGACCGAGGATCTCCTGCGACGCCGGCAGACGATGACGCGCGCCAACTACGAAGGGATGGGCGTGGGCGAGCTGGACGAGCCGCGTCTGGTAGCGGAGCGCATCGTGGCGGTGCTCGCGCCGATCGTCCGCGAGATCGCCAAGCGCTCGGGCGCGCCGGGCGAGCTGGTGTTGCGACGCGACGTCCGCGCCGGGCGGCGCGAAGAGATCTACATCACGACCGCCGAGCTCCACGAGAAGGTACTCACGCTCCCGCCGCTGCTGCGCGACGTGTTCGCGCCGTTCGAGCTCGAGAAGCCGCGCAGCCCCCGCGCGCCGGCGCCGTCGCTCCCGGCGTACACCGAGATCGCGGACGACGATCTCGTCGAGGTGGCGACGGGCGTGACGGGAAAGGGCGCGACGATCGCGCAGGCCTAGCGACGATCTGGGCGCTCACTGCAGGCTGCCCATGCACGCATTTCGCCCATCACGAGCTTTCCGCTCGGGTCTGGTTTGGAACGCGGGCCTCGGGAAGCTCACCGGCGCGATGGCGCTGCAGGTGAGCGGCTACTTGACCGCCTTCATCGAGATCGAGTTCCGCCGGATGCGCATGTCGTAGACGCGCAGCTCGCGAACGGCCTCGGGGTGCTTCGGATTGAGCTCCATCACCTTGCGGAAGTCGCGCATGGCCGCGCTGTGGTTCTCGATGCGCTTGTGGAGCTGGCCGCGCCAGTGGAAACCCTCGACCAGCGTGTCGTCCAGGCGGAGCGCGCGATCGAGCATGGCGATGCGCTTGCGCGTCTCTTCGACCGTGGTGTTCTGCGGCTTGGTGGCGTCGATCCACGCCATGAGCGCGAGCGGTCCGCCGGCCTCGGCGTCGTCCTTCATCGCGCGCTTGGCCAGGCGCTCGGCGCGCTCCAGATCCTTGCGGGCGAAGCAGACGAGCGCCCCTTCGTAGGGGTCGCTCGCGCCGCTGGCGGCGAGGTCCTCTTCGAAGCGATCGCTCGGAGCGCGCATCGCCGCGAGCGTCAGGCCCGAGGCATAGTCGGCCCGCGCCTTCAGGTCGCGCAGCGTGTCGTGCGCTTCACTGAGGCACGACATGACGAACGCCGCGTCGTCCTTCGCCTCCATCAACGCGGGCGGCAAGAGCGCCGGATCCCACAGCGTCCGCAGCGCCTGGAACGCGAGGTCGACCTGCTCGACAGACGCGTCGCGCGCGAGGCTCAGTCGCTGGAAGTAGTCCTCCTTCAGGATGGCGCGCGCGCGCTCGAAGATGCTCTGGCGGCGCGCCGCCAGCTCGACGACGACCTTCGAGTTGAACGAGGCAGTCGAGGGATGCGGGATGCCCGAAGGCGAAGGGCGCGCGCCGGGGACCGGCGACGACGAGCGCGGTGGAGGCGAGGACGTGACCGGCGCGGCGACCGGGATGCGCGAGGCCGACGGCGGGTTGTGCGAGGAGTGATCGTCGGCCATCCACGCTTGCGGCGGCGTGAGGTTCGCGGGGCGTCGCGAGGGCGAGGAGCTCGGCTCCACACCCCCCATCGTGATCCGCGCGGGCGCCGTGGAGTTACCGCTGCCGGCGACCGGCATCTTCCCCGACTCCGCGTTCTGCGCGGCGGCGACGGCGATCTTGGCCGAGGACGCGTACGACGCGACGGGCGCGACCGCGCGCCACCGCCCCGACTCGGTCGGCTCCGCGTTCCTGGGCGTCACCGAAATGCGCGGCGCCGATCCGACCGCCGGCATCTCGCGAACCGTGGGGCGCATGTTCGGCGTGACCGCGGGGGTCTGCGTCGACGGGCGGTACGCCTGACGCACGCCGCTCGTGTCGGTGGGCTCGGCTTGCTTGGTCACGAGGAGGAAGTACAGGAGCGCCCGCGCGCGCGTGGCGTCGAGCCCGGCGCGATCGACCAGCTCCTTCTCGGTGAGCGCGCGCGCGCGAAGGCACTCGATCGCCGTGAGCTCACCGTCCGAGAGATCGAACCGCTTGCCGTCGGCGCCGCTCGCCAACCGGAAGGCGTACTGCTGCACGCGCGACAGCGCCGTTTCCACTTCCTGCGTCGCCAGCCCGTCGCGCACGCCGCGCCACACCGCGGCCATCGGATCGACGCTCGGCCAGTCCGTTCCGCCGTAGCCCGTGAGGCGATCGACGTCCGCCTCGAAGGCATACGTCGTCTCCGGCGGCAGCGAGAACAGATGAACGAGCTTGCGCGTCGTCTGCTCGTGCAAACCTTCGGCGACCTGCCCGGGCGAGATGACCGCGCGCGTGAGGAGGATCTCGCCGTGCAGCCACTTGGTTCGCGCCAGCTCGCGGAGCGAGTCGTTCAGCTCGTCGCTCTCGATGTACCCGAGCTCGTAGAGGATCGACCCGAGGTACGCGACCGGAGAGCTGGTCTTCACCTTCGTGACGAGCCCGCGCAGCATCGTGACCGACACGCTCTCGTGGGGCGCGGTGATGTCGAGCGTGCCGCTCACGCGGGCGGCCGACGCCGAGACGAGCAAGCGCGGGACGGGCGTCTTCGCCAGCGTGCCACTGAGGGTGCGCGGTTGGGCGGGTGCGGCAGGCTGCGGCGCGCTCACCAACACACTCCCATCCACGCTTCCATCGCGCGCATCGTGCGCGCGCGACGCACGCGACTCGACATGGGGATGGTAAGTGTCCGTCCCGAGCTGATGCTCGGAGACAGCAGCGACGGCTGTGAGATGCCCGACGTGCGGGTCGTATTCAGAGCAGATTTCATGGGGGCGTGCCTCCCTCCGCGGCGGTCACCGAGGGAGAGAGCACGCGCGATGCCAGGAAACGCGTGCGCGAAGGTGAGACGTCCCCACCTTCGCGCGTACGCGCGCGCTCGCTCAGCTCTTCTTCACGACGTCGACCACGCCCTGCACGCTGGCGGCGCTCTTCGCGAGCATCGCCTTCTCTTCGTCGTTCAGTTGGAGCTGGACGATCTTCTCGACGCCCTTGCCGCCGATGATGCACGGCACGCCGATGAACAGATCCTTGAAGCCGTAGTCGCCGTCGAGGTACGCGGCGCACGCGAGGAGGCGCTTCTGATCGTGCAGGTACGCCTTCGCCATCGCCACGGCGCTCGACGCCGGCGCGTAGTAGGCGCTCGTCCCCATCAAGTTGACGATCTCGCCGCCGCCCTTGCGCGTGCGCTCGACGATCGCAGTGAGCTTCTCCTTCGCGATGAAGCTCTGCACCGGCACGGCGTTCACCGTGCACATCGAGAGCACAGGCACCATGTCGTCGCCGTGTCCGCCGAGGACCATGGCCCGCACGTCCTTGATGCTGACGTTGGCCTCGCGGGCGAGGAACAGCTGGAAGCGCGCGCTGTCGAGGACGCCCGCCATGCCGGCGACCATCTCCTTGGGACAGCCGGTGACGCGCTTGTACTCGTAGACCATCGCGTCGAGCGGGTTCGAGATGACGATGGCGAAGGCGTTCGGGCAGTACTTCTTCGCGTTGGCCGCGACGTCGCGGATGATCGGGAGGTTCGAGGCCACCAGATCGTCGCGCGACTGCCCCGGCTTACGCGGGATGCCGGCGGTCACGATGATGACGTCGCACCCTTCAAGGTCGGCCCAGTTGCCCGTCCCCTTGATGCTGGCGTCGTAGCCGATGACCGAGCTGTTCTGCTCGAGGTCGAGGGCTTTCCCCTTCGCGAAGTTCTCCTTCGCGGGGATGTCGTAGAGCCACACGTCGCCCAGCTCGTCTGCCGCGCAGAGGCGCGCGAGCTCACCGCCGATGTTGCCTGCGCCGATGAGACCAATCTTCTTGCGGGTCGCCATGTCGTGACTCCTGTCGTTGGAAATTGCGTTCGCTTTTAGGATCGTCCCGCAGCGCGAGCAAGTGGGTCGGCTAGCGGGGCTTCGTGACCGTGGGGGGCGCCGCGAAGAGCGCTTGCGCTGCCTCGATCGTGACCAGCCCCGCCTCGCGTGCCCGGCCGAGCGCCGCAACGAGGGCAGGACGCATGGCGCGAGGAGAGACGTCGGCGACTTCGGCCGCAGTGCAGACGAGAGCGTCGGCGAGGAGACGCTCGGCTTTGAGGTCACGTACGGGAGCCGAGGGGGCGGCGGGCGCCGGCGCGGCAGACGGAGGAGGAGGAGGCCGGACGACCCCGAGACCCTCGAGCGTCTCCCCGTGCACGGCGGCGATCCGCGCGGCCAGCGCCGGGTCTTTCAGGTGCACCGCCGTGGCGAGCTTCACGAGAGCCGTTGGGCCGAGATGGACACCACCGTCCGTCCAGCGACGCATCGTCCGCGTGGAGACGCCGAGGAATGGCGCCATGTTCACCTGGAGCATGGGAAGCGCGAGCTGGGAGAGGACGAGCAACTCACGCATGTCGTCGGTCTTCCGCTTGCCCATTGCGCGACGGGTCGCACGACTGCGCGCGTGGGGCAAGCGAGGAACCGGCAAGCCTGTCCGCTTTCCCCGCGGGGATCCGGACAGGACACGCTCGTCCGTCCNNGTCCGCTTACCTCGCGGGGAACCGGTCAGCGACGCTTGCCCGTGCGGTTCTCGTCGCGGGCGTCGTCGTCTTCGTCGTCGGTCTCTTCGACGCGCGCCTTGGTCCCCACGCGGACGCCGGGCTTGCCCGAGGTGCGGCTCGATCGATCGACCTCCTCGTGAATGCTCTTGGCGACGTCGGAGAGGATGGTCGCCATTCCCCGTTGCACCGCCACCCCGAGCTCCTTGGCGCTCTCTTTGAGCTCGCCGTTCTCGAGGACCTTCTTCTCCTTCTTCTCGCGCCGCCGCGTCTTCTCTTCGCGCCTGCGGAGCTCGCGGCGGATGCTCTCGGCGCGATCCGGGCTCGGGAAGACCGTGGGGAAGAAGACGGCCATGAAGTGGAGCGCGATGACGATGCCCCACGACAGGATCACGATGGGAAAGAAGAGCTCTCCCCCTTCGTGCAAGTTGATGACGGCGATGAGCACGCTGAACATCGCGAACACCGTGAAGTGGAGCGAGAACCGCCTCCACCCGCGCCACTTCCGCCGCGCGATCTCGGCGTTCACCTGCTCGTCTTCGAGGGTGATCTCGCGCCTTTCGCCCAGCTCCTGCACGGCGGCGTCGATCGCGCCGGGATCGATCCCCGCCTGGCGCGCGCTGTCGACCAGCTCCGCGTAGGTGAGACCGCCGGCGCGCGGATTCTGATGCTCGACGGCGCGACTGAGGATCGCGTTCACCTCTTCCTGGGTGAAGACTCGCCCCTTGAGTTCGTCAGTCATCGAATGCGCGCCGGCCGGGTCCGGGTCACTTCATGTGGGCGATGATGTTGTCGCCGAACGCGCTGCACTTGATCTCGGTCGCCCCTTCCATGAGCCGCGCGAAGTCGTAGGTGACCTTCTTGCTGGCGATGGCGCCGTCGATCCCGTCGATCACGAGCTTCGCCGCTTCGTTCCACCCCATGTGGCGCAGCATCATCTCGCCGGAGAGGATGACGCTCCCCGGGTTCACCTTGTCGAGGTCGGCGTACTTCGGCGCGGTGCCGTGCGTGGCCTC
>PLXW01000117.1 GCA_003151595.1 Myxococcales bacterium | reverse complement strand
GAGAATCGAATCATCTTGGGCTCCGGACAGGTACGACTGAACGAAACGGAAACGCACTTACTGCGAGGGACGTGGCTCGACGCAAGGTGCTCGCCATCCTGGTTCGATGGCTCGCGGATGACAGTGAGCTACGAAGCACGCAGAGGATGTAACGCGGCCGTGCCAAAGAATTGCTAAATTCGAACCCTGCGTTGCCAACCGAGAACGTGAACGCGCCTTCGCCCACGCGCAGGATTTGCACAGCAGTTCAGAGGTCGGCTTTCAGGCGATAGCCAACTCCCGCCTCGGTCAGGAGAAATCGGGGCCGAGCTGGATCGCGCTCCAACTTGCCTCTCAGATGACCGATGTACACATGCAAGTACTGTTTGTGCTGCGTGTACTGAGCCCCCCAAACTTCCTTCAGGAGTTGCTGATTCGTCATCACACGGCCGGCGTTGCGCGCGAGCGTCGCGAGGAGCTTGTACTCGACCGGCGTCAATCGCACGTCCTCCTTCCCACGGACGACGACGCGACTCCGAAGGTCGATTCGGACCTCACCGGCGATGACGATCGGAGCGTCGTCGCCAGGAGGAGCGTGGCGGCGCGCGACCCGAATGCGGGCGAGAAGCTCAGGGAGGCTGAATGGCTTCGTCAGGTAGTCGTCCGCTCCCGCGTCGAGCGCAGCGACTTTGTCCGCGTCTTGCTGTCGCGCCGACAGAACGATGATGGGGGTCTTGGTCCATTCGCGGAGGCGCTTGGTCACCTCCAGGCCGTCGAGGTCCGGGAGCCCAAGGTCGAGTAGTATCAGGTCTGGTTGGTGCTCGATCGCCGCGGCAAGCCCCGCTTCGCCGGTCGGCGCCTCGATGAGCTCGATGCCGGTCGTCGCGACCGAGGCGCGCAGGAAGCGTCGCATCTGCGGCTCGTCCTCGATGAGAAGTACCTTCAAGGCTTCCATTATCCGGCCCCTTCGAGTACGGGCGGCGTCCCGTCGATCGGAATCGTGAAGCGAAACGCGGCGCCACCGCCTTCGCGGTTCTCCGCCCAAATGCGTCCACCATGCGCCTGGACGATCCCGCGACAGATCGCGAGGCCGAGGCCTGCGCCGCTCCCTTCGCGCTCGCGCGGGAGGCGATAGAACTTCTCGAAGATCTTGTCGAGCATCTCGGGCGGCACCCCCGGTCCGCGATCGCGCACCTCGACGACGACGCTCGATTCGACCTGGTGCGCAGCGATCTCGATCTCCGTTCCGACGGACGCATACTTGGCGGCGTTCTCGAGCAAGTTGATGAGCACTTGCTCGATGAGCACCGCATCGATCGGGACGAGCGGAAGGTCCTTCGGCAAGGCGGTCTTCACGTCCCAGCCGTGGAGCTGTTCCTCCATCCGCGTGAGCGCTGCCCCGACGACTTCTTCGATCGGCTGCCATTCCTTCTTCATCTTGATCGCACCCGACGTGAGGCGGGTCATGTCGAGCAAGTTGCGAACAAGGCGATTGAGTCGTTGCGCCTCCTCGAAGATCGTCAGCGCGAGGTCGCGCCGAACGGCCTGATCGGCGGGTCCAGCGGCGTCGAGCAGCGCGCTTGACGCGCCCGTGATGACACCGAGGGGAGTGCGGAGGTCGTGGGAGACCGAGCTGAGGAGGGAGCTGCGAAGCCGCTCCGCCTCCATCTGGATCTGGGTCTCCTGCGCTTCTTCGCCGAGGCGCGCGCGCTCGAGCGCCGAGGCGACCTGCCCGGCGAACACTTCGAGGAGCGCGCGCTGCTCGGGGTCGACGAACCGACGTGGGTCGATGGGACGAATGCCCAACACTCCGATGCGCTCGTGCGTCTCGCGCATGGGGACGTAGAGAGCCGAGGCCGACGGGAGCGTGTTGGTGCCGAGCCCCGCCGGCTTGTCGTTGCGCCGCACCCATTCGACGACGCCGCGATCCTTCTCGTCGGGCTCGAAGGCACGCGCTCCGGTCGCGACGTTGGTGAGCTCCTCGCCGTTCGCGTGGAGGAAGACCGCGATTTCCGCGTTGAAGATCTCGTTCAGGTGGCCAACAGCCACGTTGGTCAGGTTCCCGACGGCGCGCGTGCTCGCCAGCTCGCGCGTCATCGCGTACAGGCTCGCCGTCCGCTGCTCACGCCCACGCGCGGACTCGGCTTGCTCACGAATGCGCTGCGTGAGGCGGCTGATGACCGCCGCCACGACGAACATCACGCCGAACGTGACGACGTGCTGAAAATCGGAGACCGCGAAGCTGTAGTACGGCTCGACGAAGATGAAGTCGATCGCGAGCACGCTGAGCACGGACGCGAACAGCGACGGACCGTAGCCGAATCGCATCGCGGCGAGGACGATCCCGAGCAAATAGATCATCACGACGTCGGCCAGGCGGCCTCGCCCGAAGGCGAGCCAGGCGACCAGGCCTGACACCGCGACGATCGCCGCGCTTGCGACATATGGGCGCAGTCGCAGGGGCGGCTTCGGCGACGACTCGCGGACGACGGGGCCGCGCGCTCCGTCTTCGCTTCCGGAGATCACGTAGACGTCGATGTCGCCGCTCGAACGCACGACTTGATCGAGAAACGATGGCCCCATGGTGTCGCGCCAGCGCGCGTGCGTGGGCTTGCCGACGACGAGCTTGGTGACGTTGTGAGCGGCGGCGTAACGGATCGTCTCCTCGGCAGCGCTCTCACCGATCAAGGTCACCGTCTCGGCGCCGAGTCGTTCGGCGAGTCGCAGGTTCTCGAGCACGCGGGCGCGATCGGCCTCCGAGAAGCGAAGCGACGCCGGCGTCTCCACATACGCCGCGATCCATGGAGCGTGCAGCGTCCCCGCCATGCGACGGGCCGCGCGAAGGAGGCGCGCCGAGCTCGGGCTCGGGCTCACGCCAACGAGAACGCGCTCGCCCGCCGGCCACACTCGCTGGATCCCGTGCTCGGTGCGGTACATGCGCATCTGCGCGTCGACCCGCTCGGCCGTGCGGCGGAGCGCGAGCTCGCGAAGGGCGATGAGGTTCCCTTTGCGGAAGAAGCTCTCGACTGCGCGGCGGGCCTGCTCCGGGACATAGACGCGGCCGTCGGCGAGACGCTCGAGGAGCTCGTCGGGCGGCAGATCGATCAAGCGGATCTCGCTCGCCTCCTCGAGGATTCGGTCCGGCACCGTCTCTTTGACGAGAACCCCGGTGACCTGGGCGACGACGTCGTTGAGGCTCTCGATGTGCTGCACGTTGACCGTCGTGTAGACGTCGATCCCGGCGTCGAGGAGCTCTTCGACGTCCTGCCAGCGCTTCGTGTGGCGCGAGCCCGGCGCGTTGGTGTGCGCGAGCTCGTCGATCAGGATCAGACCGGGCTTGCGAGCGAGGGCGCCGTCGATGTCGAACTCCTCGAGGGCGACACCGCGATGCTCCACCTTTCGGCGCGGAAGGATCTCGAGGCCGATGACGAGGGCACCGGTGTCGTAGCGTCCGTGCGTCTCGACGACGCCGAGGACCACGTCACGTTTGAGATCCCGCTCCGTGCGCGCCGCCTCGAGCATCGCGTACGTCTTGCCGACGCCCGGGGCGGCACCGAAGAAGACGACGAGCTTCCCGCGCTTCGTCCGTCGCTCTTCTTCTTGGATGCGCCTGAGGAGCTCATCGGGATCCAGGCGCGCCGCGCTCATGACGACTACAACATCGCGTCCAGCGCGAGGTTCAACTCGAGCACATTGACGCCCGGCTCGCCGAAGACGCCGAGCTCCGGCCCGTCCGTGTGCCGTGCGATGAGGTCGCGCAGCTTCGCTTCGTCGAGCGAGCGAGCCTTCGCGACTCGATGAATCTGGTACGCCGCCGCAGCCGGTGAGATGTGCGGATCGAGCCCGCTCCCAGAGGCAGTCACGAGATCGACCGGCACCGGATCGTGGTTGTCCGGATCGGCGGCGCCAAGCGCGTCGATTCGCGCCTTCACGGCATCGGTGAGCGCCGGGTTGGTCGGTCCGAGGTTGGACCCGGTCGACGCCTGTCCGTTGTAGGCGGGCGTCGTCCCCGAAGGACGGCTCCAGAAGTATTTCGGCGCGTCGAAGGGCTGGCCAATGAGCGAGCTTCCGACGGCCTTTCCGTCCTTCATGATCAGGCTCCCGTTGGCCTGCCGTGGAAACGCGGCCTGCGCGATCCCCGTGATGAGGAGCGGATAGGCGACGCCGGTGAGGATCGTCAGCGCTCCGAGCATGACGACCGCGGCGCGGATTTGAGCGAGCATGATTGACCTCTCAGACCAGGTGGAGTCCGACCAAGATCAAGTCGATGATCTTGATCCCGACGAACGGAATGACGATGCCGCCGAGCCCGTAGACGAGCAGGTTGCGACGCAGGAGAAGCGATGCGCCGATCGCCTTGTAGGCGATCCCACGAAGCGCGAGCGGGATGAGGGCGATGATGATGAGCGCGTTGAAGATGA
>PLXW01000054.1 GCA_003151595.1 Myxococcales bacterium | reverse complement strand
CTCGGCCTCGTCACGCACGCCGCCGAGCGCGATGCGGTGGTAGCGACGCCCCATCGAGCGCGCGATCGATCGCCCGAGCGACGTCTTGCCGACGCCGGGCGGGCCGATGAAGCACAAGATCGGCCCCTTCTTGTCGGCGCGGAGCTTCCGCACCGCGATGTACTCGACGATGCGCTTCTTCACCTTCTCCAGGCCGAAGTGATCTTCGTCGAGGCAGCGACGGCAATCTTCGACGTCGAGCTTGTCGGGCGTGGTCTTGCTCCACGGCAGGTCGGAGAGCCATTCGAGGTACGTGCGCGTGACGTTGAACTCGGCCGACTGCTGCTGCATCCCGGCGAGGCGCACGAGCTGCTTCTTCGCGATCTTCGACGCTTCCTCGGAGAGCTGCGCCGCGCGGAGGCGCTCGCGGAGCTCCTCGATCTCGTCGTCCTCGCCCCCTTCGCCGAGCTCCTCTTTGATCGTCCGCATCTGCTGGCGGAGGATCGACTCGCGCTGGTTCTTCCCTTCGTCGGCCACCATCGTCGACACTTCTTTGCGCACGCGGAGCAGCTCGAGCTGCCGCTGCACCATCTGGGCGACGGCGCGCACGCGAGCCTTGGCGTCGAAGGTCTCGAGGATCTTCTGCTTGTCGGCGACGCTGGCCTGGTCGAGCGTGAGGTTCGACGCGACGAGGTCGGCGAGGGCGCCGCTCTCGCGCACGTTGTCGAGGATGCCGCTCGTCTCGCGCGGGAGGCTCGGCATCAGCGTGAGCACTTCGCGCATCGCTTCGCGGAGGCTCGCGCCCAGCGCGTCGAGCTCGGCGTCGCGCTCGATGTCTTCGTGGATGCGCTTCACCTTGGCGCGCATGTACGGCTCGAGCCCCGAGGGCTGCACCATCTTGAGGCGCGACAGGCCGTGGAGCACGACCGAGTAGTTCGACGGGCCGAGGCGAATCACCTTCACCACGCGGGCGACCGTCCCCACCTCGAAGAGCTCGCCGAAGCCGGGCTCGTCGACCTCGGAGTCGCGCTGACTCACGATGCCGACGACCGGGCGGTCCTGGCCGAGCAGGTCCTCGACGAGGCGCACGCTTCGAGAGCGCCCCACGTTGATCGGGACGACGCTCGCCGGGAAGACGACGCTGTTGCGTAGCGGAAGGATGGGGAGCGTCTCGAGCTCCGAGGATCGCGGATCGATGGTCACGATCGTTCTATACCACCGCTCTTCGCGCGCTGATCAGGGGCTGCGACCGGATTCGACGAGGCCGATGGTGCCGTCCGGTTTCCGCTCGAGCATGGGGGCGTACAGACCGAGCAGCGTCCGGCGCCACCACGCTCCGGTCCGGCGGTGTTCGTCCATCGTGGTGAACCAGTACTGCCACTTGATCGCGCGGATGCGGAGCGGCGCCTGGCCGTGCAGCGGGTCGTCGCGAAACAGGGCGAGCACGCTCGGCTCCCGCTGCATCAGGCGGAGCTCGGTCTCGATGACCCACTCTTCGCTCGACCACCCCAGCGAGGCGAACCAGAGGTTCCACTCGAAGCGCGGCTGGTACGGCGCGTAGATGCCGGGCGCTTCGTTCAGGTCTTGCGGCTTGTAGCGGTAGCGATACGGGACCCAGGTGACGCCGTCGGTCGTGGCTTCGAGCTCGATCTCGTAGCGGGCCTTCGTCATGACCGCGAAGAGGCCGTAGGCGTTGGCGATGCGCGCGGGCTCGATGAGCGTCACCGGGAGCGCGAGGAGCGTGTCGCGCGGGACGCGGAAGCCGGTGGCGAGGGTGACGTAGAGGACCCACGTGAGGACGAACGCCGCGCCGTAGCCGCGCACCCTCACCCCCCAGCCCCCTCTCCCGCAAGGGGAGAGGGGGAGCGCGATGTCTCCACTCCCCTCTCCCCTTGCGGGAGAGGGGCCGGGGGTGAGGGTGCGCTGTGGGAGCCGTCGCATCAACCAACCCACGTGTCCGTCGTCGAGCAGCAGCACGCCCAGGAACAGAACGATGTAGTTCAGGAAGGCGTAGTTCGCCGTGAGGATGATCCCGATCTGAAACGGCGTGACGAGCGCGAAGCAGACGAACCGCGCGCGCCGCCCCATCCACGCCAGCCACACGACGCCGAGCTCCATCACGAACGTGAGCACCACCGACGCGGCGTGGAACCCGTGCGGGAGGTGCTGCGCGTACCAGCCGATCCAGGTCGGGAGGGGGCCGTTCTCGTAATAGTGGTCCATGGCCGTGAGGCCGGCCCACTGCTCGTCGTGGCTCAGGATCTTCACTACGCCTGACTCGAAGTAGATCCGGAACCACTCCCATCGAAGGAGGAAGAGCGCCGCAGCCGACGGCGGCGACGCTTCACCGAGCCCCGGGCGGAGGCCGCGCGGCGCGAAGAACAGCGAGATGAACGCCGCTTCGAGCAGCATTCCGTCCGACTGGTACATCGAGAACTCTTGCGCGGCGGTGATGAACGACAGGAACGCGAGGCCGGCGACGGCGATCATCGCGCGCGGCGCGACGTTCACGATGAGCAGCGTGGAGGCGAGAAAGCCGATCGTGACGAGCGCGGTCAGCGCGCTGTCGCCCGCGCCGAGCCAGAGGAACGTCGGCACCCGCCACACGCGCTCGACCGGGCCCAGGCGCATGGCGATGTCGGCCAGGAGGTCCTGCGCCGGCGAGATGCCGTGAGGTCCGATGAGCCCGTGGATGGTCCAGGCCAGCGACAGGAACGCCGAGAAGAAAATACCGCCCAGCGCGCGGAGAAAGACCCATCGCGCGTACAGCACCGGGGCGCCGCGCGAAAAGAGCCGCTCGAAGACGGTCGGTTCCAGCGGGATCGCGTCGTCCACGGCGGCATGGTAATTCTTTCGCCGATGCTCGTTCGCGTCTCGTGTTCCTTCGCGCTCGCGCTCGCGCTCTCGGCGTGCGCCGGGGCCAACGCCGCGAAGGATCCGTCGGCCGTGCTCCACTCGTACGCGCGCGCGCTCGAAGAGGGGCGCGCCGACGACGCGTACCGATTGCTCAGCGACGACGCGCGTCGCGGCACGTCGCTCGAAGCGTTCCGCCGCATGGTGAAGGACGACGCCGAGGAGGTCCGCGAGATCGGCAAGTCACTCGAGCGGCCGACGTCGGCGCCGGTGGTGACGGCGAAGGTCACGGGGCCGACGGGGCAGGAGCTCGATCTCGTCCTGGAGAAAGGCGCGTGGAAGGTCGATGCCACGGCGATCGATCTGTACGCCCAGGACACGCCGCGACGCGCGGTGCAGGGGTTCGTGCGGGCGCTCGGCCGGAAGCGGTACGACGTGATCCTTCGCTACGTCCCCGAGGCGCACAAGGAGGGGCTCGACGCGGCCAAGCTCCAGAGCGCGTGGGAGGGGCACGACAAGGACGAGATGGAGCAGGTGCTCTCGTCGCTGAAGCAGTCGCTCCCGTCGGCGAAGATCGAGGAGACGGGCGACCACGCGACGCTCCCCTACGGCGCGGGGACGATGCAGCTCGTTCGCGAGCACGGACTTTGGAAGATTGAAGATTTCGACTAAAGCCACGTCCAACGGTAAGCGTGAGGCTTCGCGCTCACGTCGCCAGGACGACCAAGGGAGGACTCGCGCATGCGTATCTCAGCAAAAGGAATCACGGGAATCGGCGCCATCGCGGCGGCGATCGCGTTCGCAGGCTGCGAGTGCTCGATGGGGAACAACATGGCCCATCCGCCGCCCCCTCCCCCGCCGGTGACGACGACGACGACGACGACGACGGCGCCCGCCTCGATGGCGAACCCGCCGCCGGCCGCTCCGCTCCCCCCCTCGATGCGCGCGAAGCTCGAGAAGAAAGACGGCGGCTGAAGTCCCGCGGAAAACTCGTCCCAGAGTCGGTCGAGAGCGAGCGATGCCAAGGAGGCGAGTGAGGCGTACGACTGTACGCCGCAACGAGACGACGCCGGCAGCGCGAAGCTATCGGCCGACTATGGGGCGAGTTTTGGCTTGGTGATATCCGGGGCGCGAACGTAGAGAGGCTCGACCGCGTCCGGATCGTCCGGACCGCGCGTCATCGCGATGCGTCCGACGCTCGACGCGCGCGGGACGTCGTGCGGCGGTTCGTGGAGGCGGGTCGTGGGGAACGGGAGCGATGCCGCATCGAACGCGCCTCCCGCTTCGCCCACGAGGATCATCCGTGCGCACGCGACGCTCGCCAGCAGCGAAGTCACGTGCGCGAGGCCCACGTTGATCGGCGCGGTCACGAGCACGCCGCCGACGCGCGCCTGCACGTAGACCTCCCCTTTCATCGCGTCGAGCACGCTCACGATCGCCTCGTCGTCGCGCGCCTCCACGCCGTACGCCACCGCGTCGAGTGACGTCACGCCGACGAGCTCGGCTCCCGTCGCGATCGCGATCCCCTTCGCCGTGGCCACGCCGATGCGCACGCCCGTGAACGAGCCGGGCCCCACGCCCACCGCCCAACGCGCGACGTCCTTCGGCTTCCACCCGGCGCGCGCGAAGAGCGCGTCGATCATCGGCAGGAGCGACTCGCCGTGCGCGTTCGATACGCGCTGCGAGTCCTCCGCCACGAGCGCGCCGTCCTCGAAGAGCGCGATCGACCCGAGCGCGGTCGCCGTGTCGATGGCCGCGAGCCTTCCCGTCGTGCTCATGCTCAGAGCTGCGCGAAGCGCCCGCTACGGAACGCCGCTTCGAGGAGCGCATCGACGCGCTTGGCGAGATCGGGCGCGCGCGGATCGGGCGACGCGCCGAGCGCCGCCTTGATCTCGTTCAGCGCCTTCAACTGACTGAACAGCTGCACGTCGCTGAGCCCGCCGCTCCCGGTGAGCACCTGACGCACGCGATCGATCTCCGCCGCCAGCGCCTCGAGCCCCACGCCCACCGCCCCCACGCGCCGCGCCTGCGGGTGCTCGCGGAAGTGCGCTTCGAGAAGCGGCGACACGATCGACTCCAGGATCGCGGCCTGGTCTTCGTTGTTCCAGATGTGCTTCAGCACGAAGAAGTCGCCGGCATCGGCCTCGGCGCGCCCATCGAGGTACGCGCTGGCGGCGAAGAGCTTCAGGAGCTTCACCACGCGGCGGTCACTGAGGCTCACCCCCTCGGCGCGAATCTGGAAGACGAGCCCCTTGTACGTCGCCAGGAAGTCGTCGTTGAACCGCATCCGCTGCGAGAACGCGCGATGCAGCTCGGCCACTTCACGCGCCGAGGCGAGCGGTGTCGGTTGCTCCTGCGCGAGCGCCTGGACCTCGTTGGCCATACCCGCCTGGAGCAGATCCTGGAAGTGGTAGGCGTCGAGGTTCTCGCTCCGAATGCGGAGGAGGAAGCGATCGAAGATCGCCGCGAGCGTCTCGTCGGTGGGGACCTCGTTCGACGCGCCGAAGCACGAGAGCAGCGGGCAGGTGATGACCCTGCCGCCGCTCGTGTAGCGACGCTCGTTGAGGAGCGTGAGGAGCGCGTTCAGGATCGCCGAGTTGCTCTTGAACACCTCGTCGAGGAACACCACCTCGGCGGTCGGCAGCATCCCTTCGATGCGCCGCTCGTAGCGCCCTTCGCGGAACGCCGCGATGTCGACCGGTCCGAAGATCTCGTTCGGCTCGGTGAAGCGCGTGAGGAGGTACTCGAAGTACTGCGCGTCGATGAGCCGCGCGAACGTCCGCACGAGCGCGCTCTTCGCCGTGCCGGGCGGGCCGACGATGACCGCGTGCTCGCCGGCGATGATGGCGATCAGCAGGAGGCGAATGACCTCGTCCTTGCCCAGGAACCGATCGGACAGGACGCGCGCGATCTCCGCGAGGCGCGGCGGCAGCGGGCCCTCCATCCCTGGTCTTGGCTCGAGCTTGGCGTTCGCCACTTGGACCGACGACGGTATCACGCGCATCTCATTGCACCTTCACGCGCGAGACTTCGACCGTGGGCGCCGTCGCGCCGGCGTCGCCCGTCGCAGCTCGGTAGTACGTCGTGCGCACGTTCCGATAGTAGAGCACCGCGTCGAGCTCCACCGCCGGTGATGGAAGCGAGGTCGGCGCGGTGAGGATCACATCGGCCGATCCGCGCGGCGGGACGAAGCGCGCGAACGGAATCCGCGTCGTCTGCGACAGCTCGTGCAGGTACAGGAGCCCGCCGTCCGCCTTCGCGATGTCCATACCGAAGCGCGCGGCCTCGGGCGGGATGGTCCCGTCGGGCGCGGGGCCTCCGTAATGCGCGACGACGTTCTGCTGCGCGTCGACTGCTTGCAGCTCGACCCACGGCTCTCGGATGTCGGTGACGCCGGTCGGGAACGCATGACCGGCCGCGTGGTTCTTCACGGTGACGGTGACGGCATTGCCGGTACGCGACGCGGCGAGATCGAGCGCGAGCGAGAGGTTCGCCTGCTCGGCCGCGACCATCGTCGGGTCCTTCGTGATCTCGGTCGCGACGTAGACGTTGCCGCCGACCATCGCGTGATCGGCGACGCCGGTGGAGTCCTTGGGCGCGTGGCAGTCGACGCACCGCACCACCGCGCTCGTTGCTCCGGCGTCGTCCGCCCCTGCGAACGAGCTCCCTTCGTACTCGTGCAGCGTGTCGATCGCTTCGATGCCGACGCCCGGGACGAACTGCTCGTGGCACGTCCCGCAGAACTTCGGATCGCGCAGCGTGGGGAGCGTCGCCGCGGCGCGCGCGGCGTGGTCTTGCGTCCAGTCGCTGGTCGACACTTCGAGGTCGGCGTTCCCTCCGGCGCGAATCAATCGCGAGCCGTCGTGGCAGCCGAGGCACGTGACGCCGCGGCCGCTGGAGAGCGTCGTGTCGCCGAGGCGCGCGCTCACCGGATCGTGGCAGCCGGCGCAGAGCCGCGGGTACTGCGCGCCGTTCGTCGTCGACTCGATGCCCGCGCAGAAGTGAACCATCGGGTCGACGCCGGCGTGCGCGTGCACGCTCTTCTGCCACGCCGCGAGCTCCTTCGCGTGGCAGGTGCCGCACCACGCGCCGTCGTACGTCGGGTCGGGCTTGCCGGTCCCGGGGAGGAGCCATGTGGGCCCCAGCGGGAGATCGCGCGCGATGACGGTCGCGATCTGCGTGGCCAGCGTCGTCGCGTCGCTCGTCGGCGCCGAGGGGTCGATCGCGCCTGCACGCTCCGCCCCCGTGCGATCGGGCGCGAGGCCCCCCATCTCGGTGAACGCCACCAGCACGTCGTGCGGATCGAACGGCGGATCGTCCGGAGCGTTCGCCGGCGGCGCGGTCGAGAAGAAGTCCTTCAACCCGGTGTGCCCGATGCGCGCGTCGACCATGACGTCGACGCCGCTCTTCAGGTCTTCGAAGAACGCTTCGTTGGTCGACACGAACCCGTCGAGGTGGCACCCGCCGCACGACATCCAGTCGTTCCCCGTCGTCGCCAGCGTCCCCTTGGCGGAGCTCGCGCGGAAGAAGAGGCGCAGGCCGGCGCGCAGATCGGGGGCGACCGGATCCTTGGCCACGAGCGTGATCGGCGTACCGATGACCTTCGCGTGCGCGAGGACGCTCCCGCCGCCGAGATCGATCACGTGGAGCGACTTCGAGTGAAGTGCCGCTCCGGGCGACGCCGGATCTTGCGACTCGTCGTCGAGGACGAACGCGCGCGCGCCGGCCGTGTCGAGCGCGAGGCCGATGGGGTGATCGCCCGGCAGACCGCGCAGCACGTCGATCGCGATCCCTTGCGTGGTGTCGAACGTGAGGAGGTCCTCGCTGGCGCAGGCGAGCACGTACGCCGTCACGCCGTTCGGATGAAACGCCGCGGCGCACGGCTGCGAGAGGACGATCTCGTTGTTCGTGGCGTCGAAGAGCGTGATGGCCGCGAAGAGGTTCTTGCGACCGGCGATGACGCCGTTGGGATCGGCGGGATCGGTCTGCACCTCGGCGCGCCGCGCGAGGTCGACGACGCTCACCGTCGGAAAGAGCGTCGTCTGAAATTGAAACGGGTGCGTCGACGCCAGGAGCTCGTGCGGGATCCACGCGACGTCGCCGTCGGCGCTCCACGCCAGCGACTCGAGCCCGAACGGCGTCCCGTGCGGCGTCGTCGGCGTGCCGTCGCCCATCTCGAACGCGAGCGGTACGTCATCCGGTGAGGCCAGCGGAGTGAAGCCGCTGTCGTCGCCGCTTGCGTCATCGATCGCCTCGCCCCCCTCGCCCGCTTCGACGATCGGCGGTGGCCCGGCGTCGGCGTCGTCGGTGAGCGGGACGATCGTGACCTTCCCGTCGATGCGGTGGGTGACGTAGAGCTCGCGACGCTTGCGCGACACGGCGACGCCCGAAGCGAGCCGCCCGACCGGGATCGTGGTGGAGAGAACGCCGAGCGTGCGATCGATGACGGCCACGGCGTCGTCGTCTTCCACCGCGACGTAGAGCCAGCGCGGGTTCGCCGAGTCCCACACCGCGGCGCGCGGGTGAGCACCGATCGGGATCGTCCGAACGAGCGCGCGCGCGTCGGCGTCGATGAGCGCGACCGAGGCGCGGCCGCGATCGACCGCCGCGAGCCAGTGACCGTCGGGGCTGAGCGCGACGCTGCGGACGTCGGTGCCGACGGCGATCTCCTGAACGAGCTTCCAGGCATCGATGTCCGCGTAGCTCACCGAGCCGACGTCGCCGTTCGCCGTCCAGACACCGCCGCGCGCGCGATCGAAGACCACCGGTGACGACGCCGAGTCGAGGCGCGCCGACGGCTGCAGGATCGCCGGCGGAGCGCTCTCGAGCGGTGGAAGCGACCCGCTGTCGATGGGCGCGCCGGCGTCGGGCTCGCCGCCGTACTCGATCGGGAAATGCTCCGCGCTGCACGCGCCCGCGAGCATGAACGAGGCGATCGTGGAGATCAGGACGAGCGACGCGGCGCGCACGGCTACGGGACTCTGCGGGATTGGCTCAGGTCTGTCGAGGGGAGCAAGACGCTCGCTCAGGGCCGCTTGAAGCGGAGCACGAAGCGATCGCTCTTGCCGCGCTTGTCGGCCGGCGCTTCGTCCGACGCGCTCCAGTCGTGCGTGTCCTCAGGGTGGCGAAGGAGATCGGTCTCGGCGGTAAGAACGAAGCCCGCCTTCGTGAGCTCGTCGCGCACGACGCTCTCTTCGATCCGATGCAGCGACTTCGCCACCGTCACCCCTTCGTTCGGGCGCGCGCTGTGATCGGCCACGACGAGCGTTCCACCCGGCTTCAACGCGCGGAAGATCGCCGCGTTCATCTTGGCGCGGTCGACCTTGAGCCAGACCATGTCGTGGTAAAAAAGGATCACGAAGACGGCGTCGAGCGTGCCCGCCGTCTCGGGCGGAAGCGGATCGTCGTACGGGCGCGCGACCCTGACGATGCGCGCGAACGGCCCTCGCTTCGCGCGCTCGGCCCACGTGTCCTTCGTGTACTTGTCGAACTCCGGCGGGTCCTCGGCGTAGACCGTTCCGTTCGGCGCGACGGCGCGGGCGAGCAGCTCGGCGGTGTACCCCTTCCACGCGCCGATCTCCGCGACGCGCATCCCGGGCTGCACGCCGGCGAAGGCGAACATCTCGGCCGGACGACGCCCTTCGTCGAGCGCGCGATCTTCCTGCGAGCGATCGGGCGCGGCGAGCAGCGGCCGGAAGTCGAGCTTCTCCTTCGTCGGTGCCACGGGCGCCGCGCTCGGAGGCGCGAGGGCGGGCGTGCTCGGCAACGGCGTGGGAGCGCCGCAGGCGACGAGCGCGACGAGAGCGAGCGACGAGAGCGACGCGCGAAGAATCATCCGCGCATCGTAGTCACAGCGGACGCTAACGCGCGACCGGATCTCCGAAGCCGTCGAGCACCGCCGCCTCTCCCAGCTTCTGCGATTGCAACGTGGGCATGATCACGCGCAAGTCGCCGGCGACGATGACCTTCATCTTCGCCGGATGCAGGTGCGCCTCGGCCGCCTTCCGCACGTCGGCCGCGGTCACCGCCGCCAGCCGCGCCGCGCGCGTCGCGTACTCGTCGAGCGGCAGATCGTAGATCGCGAGGTCCGCGATCGCGCCCGTCGCGTCGCCCAGCGTCTCGAAGCGCGCCGGGAGCCCCAGCGCGAGGAGCTCCTTCGCGTCGGCCAGCTCGTCGGGCGAGACGTTCGTGGTCTGCATGGCTGCGATCTCGCGCAGCACCTCGCCGATCGCCGCCCCGGTGTCCTTCGCCGCGATCGCTCCCCCCGCGGTGAACGGTCCGGGCCCGCGCCGCAGCTCGAAGTGGGTGCGCGCGTCGTACGTGTACGCGTGCGCCTCGCGCAGGTTCAGGTTCACGTGGCTGGAGAACATGCCGCCCAGGATCGCGTTCATCACCGAGATCGCGTCGCGATCGGCCACCGCGAACGGGACGCCCGGCTCGGCGATGCTCACTTGCGACTGCGGAGCCCCCGCGCGATCGACGACCACCAACCGCGCCGCGATCGGCTTGGGCGGCGGCAGCGCCGGGTGCGACGCCTTCTCTTGGACGACCCACGATCCGAAGGCGGCGTTCAACTTCGCGGCCAGCGCGTCCTTCGTCACGTCGCCCGCGACGACGATCGTCACGTTCGCCGGATTGAACGCGCGTCTCCACGCCTTCAGCAGCTCGTCGCGAGTCGCGTGCGTCACGTCGTCGGGCCTGCCGTACAGCGAGTGGCCGTACGGATGCGCGCGCCCGTAGATCGCCGCCGCCGCCGCGTTCGTCGCCTCGGCCGGCCCGCTGGAGACCGACGCGCGGATCGACGCCACCCACCGCGCCGACAGCCGATCGATCTCCTCCTGCGGGAAGCTCGCGTGCTGGGCGAGATCGGCGAGGAGATCGATCGCGCCGTCCATCTGCGAGACCAGCGACTCGATCGTGATCTGCCCCGCGTCCCAGTCGACCCACGTGGCGTGCTGCGCGCCGATGGCCAGGAACGCGTCGGAGATCGCGAGCGCGTTCTTCGTCTCCGTCCCCTGCTCGATCATCGCCCCCAGGAACGCCGCTTCCCCCGGCCGCAGCCCCATGTCCCCCGCCCCCGATCGCGCGACGACGCGCAGGCTCACCAGCGGAAGCTCGTGACGCTCGGTGAAGAGGACGCGCGCGCCGCATTTCAGCGCGAACGACTCGATGTGCGGCGGATGAAAGACGACCGGCGGCCCCGGCTCGGGGACGTGATCGCGAAACGGCGCGTCGACCGTCACGCGCGGCGGGCTGTCGCTCGTGAGCGGATCGGGCCACGGCACGGGCGCGGGAGCGCGCGGCGCCGGCGGGAGCTTCGGCGCGGACGCGCAGGCCGTGCCGAGCACCAGGCAAAAGGGCGCCACGAAGCGTCGGGCGTTCACGGCGTCACCTTCTTCGATCCGTTCGCGTCCACCAGCTCGCCGCAGACGGGCGCGCCCGGAGTCGGCGTCACGAACGTCACCACGCGCGCGTGCGCCGGCAGGTGGCGCGCGGCCGCATCGCGAAGCGCCGTCGCCGTCGCGGTCTCGTAGCGCGCGAGATCTTTCCCGAGCGCGTCGCTCAGCGCGTCGCCGACGTGCTCGTACTGCGCGTACGAGTTGAGCAGCTCGGCCTGCGAGGCCACGCGCTCCAGCGAGAAGATCCGCGACGAGACCATCGACGTCTTCGCGCGCGTCAGCTCGTCGTCCGCGATCGGCGTCGCGCGGATCTTCTCCATCTCCGCGTCGATCGCCGCCAGCAGCTCGCGGGGCGTGTGCCCCGGCTGCGCGGTCGACACGATCTCGAACATCGACCCCAACTCGCTCGAGGCTTGCGACGCGCTCACGTCTTCCGCGATCCGGAGCTCGTACACCAGGCGTCGGTACAGCCGGCTCGATTTCCCCCCGGCGAGCGCGCGCGCGATCAGATCGAGCTCGCCGTCGCCCGGCGCGAAAAACGCCGGCGTCGACCAGGTCACGTACACGCGCGACTGCGACACGCCGGCGCGCACCTCGAGACGGGTCTCGGCCTGCCGCGCTTCCATCGGTGGCACCACGCGCCGCTCGGGCACGTCACCCGACGCGATCGGCGCGAAGTACTTCTGCACCAGCGCCATCGTCTTTTCCGGATCGACGTCGCCCGCGATCACCAGCACGGCGTTCCGTGGCACATACCAGTCGCGGAAGAACTGACGCACGTCGTTCACCGTCGCCGCGTCGAGGTCGCGCCCGTTGCCGATCGCCGGCTCGTGGTACGGGTGCCCAACCGGGTACATCGCCGCGCGAATGATCGATCCCACGAGTCCGTACGGCACGCTCTCGTAGTTCTGGCGCCGCTCGTTCCGCACCACGTCGCGCTGCACCGCGAACGTCTGCCCGTCGACGTGCGCGAGCAGGAACCCCATGCGATCGCTCTCCAGCCACAGCGCGAGCTCGAGTCGATTCGACGGGACGGTCTCGTAGTACGCGGTGCGATCGGTGTGCGTCGCGCCGTTGGCGTCGGTCGCGCCGGCGCGTTCGAGGTACCGCACGTACGTGTCTTCGGGGACGTGCTTCGACCCTTGAAACATCACGTGCTCGAAGAGGTGCGCGAAGCCGCTCTTGCCGGGCGCCTCGTCCTTCGAGCCGACGTGGTACCAGAGGTTCACCGCGGCGATCGGCGTCCGGCGGTCCTCGTGAATCACCACCTCGAGGCCGTTGGCCAGGTGCGCGACCTTCACGGGAAGCGGCGGCGCGTGGGCGATGGGGTCGCCGGCGCGCGCGGGCGGCGCGAAAAGCACGGCAAACGCGGCAAACGCGACGAGCGCGACGCGCGACGCGCGGACGAACCCCGAACCGACCAAGGAAGAGAGCGATGGCACGCCGCGCACGATCGTTCTGATACGCTCGACTCATGGCCCCCGCCAAGTCGACGCGACTCGCGATCGTGGAGCAGTCGATCTCCGACATCCTCGAACGCCTCGCCGATCTGCACCCCACCGAGTCGACGCTGCTCAAGCTGCGCGAGCTGCGAACGAAGGCGTTTGCCTACGAACGCACGACGAAAGGGTGGATCACGACGGCGCCCAGCGAGGCGCAGCGGCAGGCGATGTTGAAGCTCGTGCTCGAGCTGAACGTGGCGGTCATGGAGCTGTCGAAGCTCCAGCGCGACGAAGCCGGGACGCCGACGACCGGGTACACCCCGCCGAAGCCGAAGTCGCCGAGCGCGCGCCCGCCGTCGAACCGCTCCGCGAAGCGCTGATTCGCCGCGCCGTTTCCTCGGCAGGACTGGATCGCGCGCATCACATGCCGCCCGCCAACGGGGCGTGACCGAATGCCCCTTTCCGCCGGGAAACCACCGGAATTCTCGGGGGAAACACACTTCGGGAAGCGCGGCACGGCGCGTGCTCTATCCTGCGACATGAGCGCACACGAACCCCGCAGGGACCTCCTCAAGAGGCTCGCGTCGGTGACCGACTGGGACTCCGCGAACCGAACCTCGTTCGAAGGCGAGTGCTGGGTCGAGACCCGGAACACGATCTACCGCTTCCGGGACGGCGTGTGCTTCGAGGTGTCGTGCAGCGATCCGCGGAAGAAGCCGCGCGCGAGCGTGCTGGTCGGGATGCGGCTCGTGGGATGGCTCGAAGGAGGGAGCGAGCGATCGCGCCTCTCGTACGAGTGGACGCCGGGCGCGTCCGCGCTCTTGTGGCGGCCGGAGAACGCCGGCGAGGCCGAGGCGATGGCGATGACGTCGCGCACGACGGCGTTCACGCTCGGCCGCTCGTCGCAGTACCTCCAGACGATTCACGATCATTCGCCGCCGATCGATTCGCAGATGATGAGGCGCGCGAAAATCCCGACTCCGGCACTGTCGCCGCCGCGCCCTCGGATGCCGTCGCACGCTTCGAGCTCGGGGTGATTCGACGCGGCGCGACACGCGCCGATTTCAGCGATCGATTGGCTTGACGATCCCGTCGGTCGCGGCCAGCGTGCGCTCGCGGTCGCGGGGAGGCACCCGGTCCGCGAAGGAGATTGCATGCGTCGCGCCGCGCTCGTCGTCCTCGTTGCTTCGTCCACCGTGATCGCGTGCGCGCACGAAGCGTCCACGCCGCCTGCCGAAGATCCGGCGGCGCCGATCGCGACGGTCACCAGCGCGACCACGCCCCACGCGACTCCGCCCGTCGAAGAGGCCCCCGCGCCGCGTGACGACGGGAGGCTCCCCGCGCTCGCGACGCCGTCGCACTACGCCATCGCGCTCGACATCGATCCTGCGCAGCCGCGCTTTCACGGCACGGCGGCGATCGATCTCGAGATCGCGCATCCGACGGCGCACGTCGTTCTTCACGGGCACGATCTGAACGTCACCGACGTCGGCGCCACGTTCGGCAGCAAGGCGCTCGCCGGCACGTCGACGGTGCGCGCCGCGCACGGAGGGCAGGAGCCGCAGGAGCTCGTGCTCATCTTCCCCGAGCCGCTCCCCGCGGGGCGCGCCACGATCAGGATCACGTACGACGCGCCGTTCGCCGACGATCTCTCGGGGCTGTACCGCGTGAAAGAAGGCGAGCGCTGGTACGCCTTCACGCAGTTCGAGTCGACCGACGCGCGCCGCGCGTTCCCGTGCTTCGACGAGCCGGCGTACAAGGCGACGTACGACGTCACGATCCGCGCGCCCAAGGGGATGCTCGCCGTGGCGAACACGCCCGAGCGCACCCACGAGGACGACGCGGGAGCGGTGCGCTACGAGTTCGCGACGACGCCGCCGCTGTCGTCGTACCTGGTGGCGTTCGCGGTCGGAGACTTCGACGTGCGCGAAGGGTCGAAGAGCCCGGTGCCGGTGCGCCTCATCACGGTGAAGGGGAAAGCGGCGCTCGGCGACTTCGCGATCGACGCGACCGCGGGGCTCGTGAAGAAGCTCGGCGAGTACTTCGCGCTCCCCTACCCGTTCGCGAAGCTCGACGTGCTCGCCGTTCCGGACTTCCGCGCCGGCGCGATGGAGAACCCGGGCCTGGTGACCTTCCGCGAAGAGCTGCTGCTTCAAGACTCGAAGCACGCCAGCGTTCGCGCGCAGCGCTACGCGGCGCTCACGATCGCGCACGAGCTCGCGCACATGTGGTTCGGCGATCTCGTCACGATGCAGTGGTGGAACGACGTCTGGCTCAACGAGGGCTTCGCGACGTGGATGGAGACGAAGGTCACCGACGCCTGGCGCCCGGAGTACACGGTGCACACCGAGGCGGTGAGCGACGCGAAGGACGTGATGGACACCGACGCGCTCGCGAGCGCGCGCGCCGTACGGCAGCCGGTGCGGACGAACGGCGAGATCGAAGAGGCGTTCGACGGGATCTCGTACCAGAAGGGCGCGGCCGTCCTGGCGATGATCGAGCGCTGGATCGGCGAAGAGGCGTTCCAGCGCGGCGTGCGCGATTACATCCGCGGGCACGCCTGGAAGAACGCCACGGCCGACGATCTCCTCGGCGCGCTCGACCGCGCGTCGGGGCGCGACGTGAGCGCGATGGCGGCGACGTTCCTCGATCGCCCGGGCGTGCCGGTGGTGGCGGTGAAGTCGTCGTGCAACGCCGGGAAGACGAGCTTCGATTTCGCGCAGTCGGCGTGGCGCCCGCTCGGCGCAGCGGCGCCGACCGACACGTCACCGTGGCGCGTGCCGGTGTGCGTGCACGAAGCGAGCGGCGCCGACGAGTGCACGCTCCTCACCGGCGCGAGCGCGCACGTCGACACGAAGGCGGCGTGCGGCGCGACGACGTACCCGAACGCGAGCGAGGCCGGGTACTACCGCGTCTCGGTCTCCGAGCACGACGCGCGGGCCATCGCGCGCGACGCGCAGCACCTCGACGCCGCGAGCCGCATCGGGGTCGTTTCGAACCTGTGGGCGCAGGTCCGCGCCGGCGATCTCGCGCCGAGCCTGCTGCTCGAGGTGTTGCCGTCGTTCGACGGCGAGACCGACGGGTACGTGATCAGCCAGGTCATCGACACGCTGTACGCGGTCGATCACGCGCTGGTCCACGAAGCGGCCCGCCCGGCGTTCCGCTCGTACGTGGCGGCGCGCATGGCGGGGCACAAGAAGCGGCTCGGGTGGCAGGCGAAGCCGAACGAGAGCGACGCGAGCGCCCAGGTGCGCCCGCACGTGCTCCAGGTGCTGGGCGATCTCGCGCACGACACGATCACGATCCGCGAGGCCGATGCGCTGGCGACGCGCTGGATCGCCGATCCGAACAGCGTGGACGCCGACGTGGCGCCGGTGGCGGTGCGCGTGGCCTCGATTCGCGGCGACGCGACGCGATGGGATCAGCTGCGCGCGGCGGCGAAGAGCGCCAAGGCGCCGCTCGATCGCATCGTGGCCTTGAGCGGCCTGGGGACGTTCGAGGACCCGAAGGTGCTCGGTCACACGTTCGATCTTCTCCTCAGCGACGAGGTGAAGATGCAGGACTTCAGCTACGTGCTCGGCTCGCGGTACGAAGCGTCGATCTTCACGCGCCCCGACGCCGCGCGCGCGTTCTTCGCGTGGCTGAACGCGCACTGGGAGGCGGCGCGCGCGAAGCTCCCGGGCCCGCTCGCCGGCCGGTACGCGCGCGTGATGGAAGGCGCATGCAGCGCCGACGAGCGCGACGCGGAGCTGTCGTTCCTTCAGCCGCACCTGGCCGACGTGGAGGGGACGACGCGCCCGCTGGCCGAGGAAGCGGAGAGCGTGACGTCGTGCGCCGAGCTGCGCGCGCACGGCGCGGAGTCGGTCGCGCGGTTCTTCGGAGCGAAGATCGCTCGGAGCGCCAGGTAAGCAAGCAAGGGAGCGCGCGCTACGCGGTCCCCTTCTTCGCTTCGAGCGCCTCCCAGCGCGCGACGAGGCGGGCCGCTTCGCGCCGGGAGGCGTCGAGCTTCGCCTGGAGCCCGGCGACCTCGCTGCCGCGCGTGGTGTAGAGCGCGGGATCGGCGAGGGAGGCTTCGAGGGTGCGCGTCGCGGTCTCGGCGGCGTCGATGGCGGGCATGATCCCGTCGAGCTCGAGGCGTTCGGCGTAGGTGAGCGTGCTCTTCACCGGCTTGGGTTTCGCGTTCGCGTTCGCGTTCGCGTTCGCATTCGCATTCGCGTTCGCGTTCCCATTCGCGTTCGGTTTCGGCGGCGCCTCGCTCTTCCCGCGCTTCGCTTCCTTCTTCGCTTCGGCGCTCTTCCGCGCCCGCTCCTCCCGCTTGTGCGAGACGTAGTCCTCGTACCCGCCCGCGTGCCGCTCGACCGTCGCCAGTCCGCCCGCGGGATCGATCTCGAACGACAGGATCGCCGTCGCCACCCGATCGAGGAACGCGCGATCGTGCGTCACGACGAGCACCGATCCCGGATACCCGTCGAGCATCTCTTCGAGCGCGGCGAGCGTCGGCAGATCGAGATCGTTGGTCGGCTCGTCGAACACCAGCAGGTTCGCCCCCTGGCGCAGCGTCTTCGCCAGCGCCACGCGCGCCCGCTCTCCCCCGGAGAGCGCCCCCACCTTCTGCCGCTGCTTCTGCGGATCGAAGAGGAACAGCTCGAGGTAGCTCCGGAGATCGAGCGCCTCCATCCCCTTCACGCCAAGGTTCACCACCGTGCTGCCGCTCTCGCCGCGCACGTCGTCGAAGATCGACTTGTCGTCGTCGAGCCCCGCGCGCGCCTGATCGAGGTACGCGACCTTCGTGTTCTTCCCGGCGACGATCGCCCCTTCGACGACGGTCGGCGCCCCTTCCGGCCGCTTGCCGGTGCGCACCTCTTCGACCGCCGCCAGGATCGATCGCACGAGCGTGGTCTTGCCGACGCCGTTCGGACCGACGATGCCGATGCGATCGGCGGAGGTCATGATGAGATCGAACGGCGCGTTCAACGCCCGCGGCGGATCGCCCACGCCGACGCTCACGCCGTGCAGCTCGAGGATCGTCTTGCCCTGCCGCGACGTCGCCGCGGACGCGAGCGTCACCTCGCCCGGTCGCCCGGCGTTCGCCGCGGTCTCCCCTTCGAGCGCGTGCGCGCGATGGATGCGCGCCTTCTGCTTCGTGGTCCGCGCCTTCGGTCCGCGCGACAGCCACTCGCGTTCACGGCGCAGGATGTTCTGACGGTTCTGCTCCACGCGGTCTTCTTGCGCGATCAGCTCCGCCTTCTTCTCGAGGTAGTCGGAGTACGTGCCGATGTACGAGACGAGCTTGCCCCGTTCGAGCTCGATGATCCGCTGCGCGATGGCGTCGAGGAAGTACCGGTCGTGGGTGACGAGCACGAGCGCGCCTTGGTACTCGTTGGCGAGGTGATTCTCGAGCCACTCGGCCGTCTCGGCGTCGAGGTGGTTGGTGGGCTCGTCGAGGATGGCGATGTCCGGGCTGGCCACGAGGAGCTGCGCGAGCGCGATGCGCCGGCGCTCACCGCCGCTTCGCTCGCCGCACGGGCGATCGACGTCTTCGACGCCGAGCTGGTGGAGGAACTCCATCGCTTCGTGTCCGCGGTGCCAGCCGCCGAGGCGAACGATGGAGTCGTCGAGCTCGGCTTGCTCGGCGAGCCAGGCGTCGTGCTCGGGGACGGCGACGCCGCCGCTCGCGCCGAGGAGCGCGCTCACTTCGGCGTGACGGGTGGTGGCCGTGCGCCACGCGGTGAGCGCGTCTTCGACGACCTCCTTGGCGCTCTTGGCCGGATCGAGCTCCGGCTCTTGTGCGACGTAGCGAATCGAGAGGCCGCGACGCACGCTGACCGTCCCGCCGTCGGCCACTTCGGCGCCGGCGAGGATCTTCGCGAACGTCGACTTCCCTGCGCCGTTCGCGCCGATGAGCGCGACGCGCTCGCCGCGCGCGAGGGTGAACGTGGCGTCTTCGAGGACGACGTGCGTCCCGAAGGACTTCCGTAGGTGCTGAGCGCCGAGGGCAGGCATGGGGGGCGCTCTCGTAGCTGAATCGAGGCCCGCGCGCGAACGGTGGGCACGTTTTTCCGTTCGCGGTAGGGTCGCGGTGCGCGGGAACGCGCGGCCCCTTGGCGGAATGGCATACGCAGAGGACTTAAAATCCTCGGCTCGCAAGAGCGTGCGGGTTCAACCCCCGCAGGGGCCACAAAATCGCCGGACGCGAGTAGCGAGCGCGGCGCGCGTCGGCGCCTTGGTTTCAGAACGTCGGGTCTTGCTGAATCTCCAGGAACACGGGGAGGTATGTCACGACCGAGCCCTCCTTGAGGTACGCCGACCCGGCCAGGCGGAAGCCCGTGTACGCCTCGGCCTGCGTCAGCGTGAGCGACGCGAAGCCGCTGATTTCGCAGCTGTTGGTCCCCAGCCACGTCTTTCCGAGGCCGTTCTCGATCGGAACCCAGGTTCCGTTCTGCATCCCCTGGATGGAGTACGACATGTGAAGCGCGGTCGCGCAGTCGCTTCGCGCGTTGAGCTCCAACGTATCGACCTGGAAGATCACGAGCTCCGTCTGCGGCGGCGTCGGCTCGCTGGCCGGCATCTCGGCTTCGATCTCGTAGGTGCCCTGGCAGTTCGTGGTCTGGTAGCCGGGGGACGACTGACCGAGAACGGGCGCGCCGGGGCCGGGACCTTGCGGCGTGAGCGGCGGGACGCCGAGCGTTCCGACGACCGAGGGGGTGACCTGGGGCAGGCGGCAGACGACCATGGCTTCTTCCGTGGTGCCGGTCGCGTGCGCGTCGTCCTCCGACGTTTGCACGGCGCAGCCCGCGGAGAGACCGAGAAGGAGCGTGGCGGGGAGGAGCGAGAGGAATGCGGAGCGGTTCGTCATTGATGTGACGGGGCTCTTCGCAACGTGCGCGCCACTGCTGCAGAGCGCCAGAAATGCCTAGAACAGCACGGAATCGCGGCGACGGAGTGCACGCTGTGCACGAGCGTCGTGCATCGCGCGAACGCCGAGGTGCACGCGTTGCGCAACCCGATCAGGGCGGCCTCTACATCGATCCAGTCCGCCCTCTGGATCGATTAGGGCCACGCACTGATCCGATTAGGACCCCACTCTGAATCGATTCAGACGACGCACTGATCCGATTAGGACCCCG